>JAFRYZ010000033.1 GCA_017442825.1 Prevotella sp.
ACTGCAATGCAATGCGGGAGAGTAGGAGGCTGCCTTCTTTGAACAGACGGAGCCCTGTTGTCAGCTATGACGGCAGGGCTCTTTTCTTTTGTTGTCCTCGGCGGCATGAATGAGTCGGGGATGCGGAACGGCTCCTTTCTTGTGTTGTGCAATAATTACAGGTATTTTCCGTTTATATGTTGATGCAATGGACAGATAGAATTCGTCAGGTAAAAATTTTACTGGTGGTCATGGCGGTATTCATCGCTGTGGCTTCGCTTGTCGTTTCCAATCTGTTGACACGTGACCTCTATGAAGAAGAACACAAGAAGATGGAAATTTGGGCGGAGGCAATGCGTACATTGAATTATGAGGATGAGAATGCCGGCATGAATCTTGTGTTGAAGGTGATTGAGGGTAATACAACTATTCCGATTATAGTTTTGGATGCTCGTGGTGAAGTACAAATATTCCGTAACATTGATGTGACAGCTGCTAACTATCAGGACAGTATCAGTCAGATTGCCGTGATGGGAAAGGAGATGAAGGAAGCTGGACGTGACATCCGTATCAAGTTAGACGAACAGGGTGGTGATTATATTGATGTATGTTATGATGATTCCTTGATGTTGAAGAGGTTGGCCACCTATCCATACGTACAGTTAGGTGTTGTCCTCATATTTGTTGTTATAGCTATCTTTGCTTTGTTGACTTCAAAGAAAGCAGAACAGAACAAAGTGTGGGTAGGCCTTTCGAAGGAGACAGCACATCAGTTGGGTACTCCTATTTCTAGTTTGATGGCATGGACAGAGATTTTGAAAGAAAGCTATCCTGATGACACGTTAATACCAGAGATGGATAAAGACGTGAAGCGTTTGCAGTTGATTGCCGACCGTTTCTCGAAGATTGGTTCGTTGCCTGAACCCGTTCCGTCGAGTCTCAACGAGGTGATGAACCATGTCATAGACTATATGGACAGGCGTACGTCGAAGAAAGTGAGGATGGTAAAAGATTTTCCAGACCATGATGTCATTGTCCGTATCAATGCTTCGTTGTTTGAATGGGTGATAGAAAATCTTTCGAAAAATGCTGTAGATGCCATGGGAGGAGAATCTGGAACGATAACGTTGCATGTGGAAGAGACTGAAACAAAAGCGATTATCGAGGTCTCTGACACAGGGAAAGGCATTCCTAAGAAAGATATTTCCAATGTATTCCGCCCTGGTTTCACGACCAAGAAGCGTGGTTGGGGACTTGGATTGTCGCTTGCCAAGCGTATCGTGGAAGAATACCATCATGGTCATATCTTTGTAAAAAGTTCAGAGGTGGGTGTCGGTACGACGTTCCGCATTGAATTGCGCAAATAATGACTTTCGATTCTATTTGGTAAAAAATCGTTTCTTTACCCGTTTTAATCCCCAATCAATGTTATTTCAGGCGCTTTTCTCTTTAAAAACTTTAAATTGTGTGCGCAAACAATGCGCATTTACGTGATGTTTCGTACCTTTGCACCCGAATATAATATGAATGAAGAATCTCTTTTTGTTTCAGAGTCTTGATTCAAACATAAGCATTAATGATGAGAATACTGAAATTATTATTTTTACAGATGATGATGTTAGTCCCAATCTCGGCGAGTGCTGACGTTGCGGGCGATCAAGAGAAGTTTGACTGGAATCCAGTGATGGATGCCATTATTCAGGTTGAAAGTAAAGGCAATCCCCGTGCTGTTAGCGGCTGTTATGTAGGTGTTTTGCAGATTTCCCCGGTCCTTGTTAGAGAATGTAACAACATTTTGAAACGTCAGGGCATAAAGAAAACCTATTCGTTGTCCGACCGTTATAACGAACAGAAGTCTCGTGAGATGTTTGTCATTATTCAGTCGTTCCACAATCCTTCGAATAATGTCGAGAAAGCTATAAGAATGTGGAATGGTGGACCAGGCTACAGTGTTGCAAGAACACAGCGTTATCTCAATAAGGTATATAAAAATATGAAGTAGTTGACGAATCGATGTCGAATGTGATATGGGAAGACAACGGATTATACTTTTATTCTTGTGCAGTGTATGTGTTTTAGGCACCTTTGCCCAACGTGTCAAGCATCTGTCGGGCAAGCATTATAATCACATGGTTGACTCATTTGCTACACTTCCGCCGATCACTTCGTCAGATATCGTCATGTTGGGTGATAGCCATACCGAGTTTGGCAATTGGAAGGAACTTTTCCCGCAGTATTCCAACATTCAGGATCGCGGTATTATAGGCGATGATGCCGGCGGTATTATCAACCGTCTGTCACAGGTATGCTCCCATTGTCCGAAAGCCATATTCTTTGAGTGTGGTGCCAACGACCTCAGTCACGGGTTGTCTGCGCGCAAGGTAGCAGCTGATGTGCTTCGTGTGATAGACAAAATACGCAAAGCATGTCCACGTACAAAGTTGTATGTTCAAGGCGTTTTCCCCATTAACGAAGATTTCGGCAGGTGGAAGGCTCTGAAAGGAAAAACCAATGTAATTCCTGAAATCAACACCCTACTGAAGCGTGGATGCAAAGCCCGTGGAGTGGAGTATATTGACTTGTTCAGTTTGTTCAAGGAACCCCATACCAATAAGATGCGAAAAGAAATTTGTAAAGACGGTCTGCATCTTTTGCCTTCCGGTTATCAGATATGGGCAGAGGCGATAACGCCTTATATCGAGAAGCTTAACAAATGTAAGAAATAAGCCTGGAAATACATGTTTGGGCAAATAATAAAAGAAAGAGTCGGATGAAAAATCCGACTCTTTCTTTTATATTGGTGCATTATAATGAAACAAACCCTAGCTTAGCGATACAAAAAAAAAGAACACCGAAGCGTTCTTTGTAGTTGCGGAGGCAGGACTCGAACATGCGACCTCCAGGTTATGAGCCTGGCGAGCTACCAACTGCTCCACTCCGCGATGTTGTTTTGCGGGTGCAAAGGTACTCCTTTTTTGTTATATAGCCAAATAAAAACCCAATTATTTTATTGCACATTGTTGGTTCTTTGTGCAAAAGTTTGCAAAATATTTGTTTATATCAAGGAAAAGGTTTACTTTTGCACACAATCTTAGCATTGTGCAATAGCGAAAGTAGGAGGAAAAAGAGATGTCAATATCAAAAACAAGACAAACATTAGTAGATGTAGCCCGCCAGTTGTTTGCCAAGAATGGCATAGCCAATACGACGATGAACGACATCGCATTGGCTTCTGGCAAAGGTCGTCGTACCCTTTACACCTATTTTAAGAGTAAGGACGACATCTACTATGCCGTTATCGAGTCGGAGTTGGAACGTCTTTCCGACAAGTTAGACGAGGTGGCAGCCAAGAAGATGCGTCCTCAGGACAAGATTATCGAGCTCATCTACACCCATCTGAGTCTGATTAAGGAAACCGTTGTTCGCAACGGTAATCTGCGTGCCGAGTTTTTCCGTAATATCTGGATGGTGGAGAAGGTTCGCAAGAACTTCGATGAAGACGAACTGGAGTTGTTCCGTAAGGTATATGAAGCCGGTAGGGAAGACGGAGAGTTCGATATAGACAACATCGACTTGGTGGCAGACATCACGCACTATTGTATCAAGGGACTTGAAGTGCCCTACATCTTCGGTCGTTTAGGTCACGGCTTGACCAACGAAACCTCACGGCCTTTAGTGGCTAAGGTCGTATATGGAGCTTTGGGTAAGTTGAGTTCCAAATCAACAGCATTGAAATGAGGGATTAATTAACAATTCACAATTATAATTCATAAAAAGAAAAATGGGATTATTAGAAGGTAAGACTGCCCTTATTACAGGTGCAGCACGCGGTATCGGAAAAGCTATCGCGCTGAAGTTTGCCGAAGAAGGTGCAAACATTGCATTTACAGATCTTGAAATCAACGAAGAAACAGAGAAGGAGATTGCTGCCAAGGGCGTGAAAGCCAAGAGCTATGCCAGCAATGCTGCCGACTTTGCTCAGACCGAAGAGGTTGTTAAAGCTGTCAAGGAAGAATTTGGCGGCATTGACATCCTCGTCAACAATGCTGGTATCACCAAAGACGGTCTGATGCTTCGCATGACCGAGCAGCAGTGGGATGCTGTCATTGCCGTCAACCTGAAGTCGGCTTTCAACTTCATCCATGCCTGTGTGCCTGTGATGATGCGTCAGCGTGGTGGTTCTATCATCAATATGGCAAGTGTCGTCGGTGTTCACGGCAATGCCGGCCAGGCCAATTATGCAGCATCTAAGGCAGGCCTCATCGCTCTTGCCAAGTCAATCGCTCAAGAGATGGGCCCGAAGGGAATCCGTGCCAACGCCATCGCCCCAGGCTTCATCGAGACAGCCATGACTGCTCAGCTCTCCGACGAAATCCGTGAAGAGTGGAAGAAGAAGATTCCTCTCCGCCGTGGCGGTCAGGTGGACGACATCGCCAACACAGCCGTTTATCTGGCCAGCGACCTTTCCAGCTATGTCAGCGGTCAGGTTATCCAGGTCGATGGTGGTATGAACATGTAATTCATCCATCGTCCAAAGAATCAGAATTAGCATACAGCTATTGATAAAAACTCCGCATTTTTCACCGAATGCGGAGTTTTTTTTTGTACTTTTGCTTAGGAAAACGGAATGTTCGATTGTATATAGAGTAAAAAGACAACCGACAAGATGATTGACAAACAAACGTTCGAACAGATTTTCAGGCATCATTACGACGGCATGTTCCGGCTGGCCAGACGGATGCTCGGCGACGATGCAGAAAGCAAGGATGTGGTGAGCGATGTCTTCGCCAGCCTGTTAGGCAAGGATGAAACAGAACTGAAGACCGACACCCTGCAAGGCTTTCTGCTGACAAGCGTCCGCAACCGCTGCGTCAATCTGCTGGTGCACAAGCAGAAAGAGCAGGCTGCCATTGTGAACCTGAAGGACAATGAGGATGACGGCATCGGTCAGGAAAAACTCAATGCTCTCCGCGATTACATAGACACGCGTCTGCCAGAACTCTCGCAGCAAATTCTCCGCCTGCGCTTCCAGCAAGGACTGAAATACCGCGAGATTGCCGATGCGCTTCAAGTCAGCGAGGTCACCGTTTACAATCATCTGTCGCAGTCGCTCAAACAAATGAAAGAACATTTTAAAGCAAAAGGTTATGACATCTAACGACAAACTGGAAGACCTCCTCAAGCAACTGTACGCTCAGGAGGAAGAGACCATAGACACCTCGGAATTCATCGACGAAGAGTGGCAAAAGTTCGAGGCCAGGCACTTCGCCCCCAAGCGCAAGTCGTGGGGATGGATGCAGATAGCAGCAGCAATCGTCGGTGTGCTCATGCTCTCGGGTATTGCCTATGCAGCCATCAGCATTGTGCACAGAGGCCATGCCGACGAGGTGGAGGCACCGGTAGAGCAGACGATTGCCGCAAAACCGAGCCAGGAAATCCATGAAACTCCGATTGCCAGGCAGAAGGAGAGTGCCGACTCTATCCGCATTTTCACCGATATGCCGCTCGACGAGCTGGTGGGCGAACTCGCTACATATTATAATAAGGTGGCGGATATACATGACGCAAAAGCCCACGACGTGCGCCTCTATTACAAATGGAACCGTAACAGCCGCGCAGAAGACGTCATTGGCGAGCTGAACCACTTCGACCATGTGAACCTCTCCATAGAGAACGATAAACTGATTGTGAATCCCTGATAACGGCTGAGCACCATGAAAAGAATCATCTATATCCTGTTGCTGCTCTGCGTGGCAGCCAGCAATGCCCAGTCGCAGAAATCGCAGACGGGCAGTCAGAATCAGCGGGCAAAGGTCAGCCGCAGCTATCACAACCGTTCGCTGAGCAGCGTGCTCGAAGATCTCAACGTCTTCACCGGCACCTACGATATTTCTTTTGTCTACAACGACTTGGAAGACTTCACCGTGACCACGAGTTTCAAAGGCCTTGGCTTAGAAGATGCGCTCCGACAGGTGGTGGGCCTGTATCCCATCCGCATCACCAAGGAAGGGGAGAAGTATTTCGTGGAGTGTATCCACAAGACCGAACTCCATCTGACAGGCCTGGTCACCGATGAGCATGGGCAGCCCGTGCCCTTTGCCAACATCGCGGTCCTCAATCCTGCTGACTCCACTATTCTCTCGGGTGGAGTCAGCAATGAGGCCGGGCGCTTTGTGGTTCCCTACGAGCAGCAGAAGATTCTGGCCCGCATCACCTATATCGGCTACAAGACCTTCTACCGTCTCTGCACTCAGGAAGACATGGGAACCATCCGGCTGCAGCCCGAAGCCTATACGCTGGGGGGAGTTACGGTGAAGGGTTTGCGTCCGCAATTCAAGCAGACCATGGGCGGCATGGAAGTGAACGTGGAGGGCACGCTGCTGGCCAATATGGGCACGGCGCTTAACACTATCGGTGAACTGCCGCTGGTTAGCGTGAAGGGCGGAAAGATAGAAGTGATGGCCAAAGGCGAGCCCGAGGTCTACATCAACTCGAAGAAAGTGCGCGACATGAGCGAGCTGAGCGAACTGAAGTCGACCGACATCAAGAGCATCCAGGTTATCTCCAATCCCGGCGCACGCTACGACGCGACGGTGGAAGCCGTTATCCGCATCAAGACCATCCGCCGCCTGAACGAAGGGCTCAGCTTCCGTTCCTCCACCATGGTCCGTTACAACACGAAGTGGATGGGAGAACAACAGGCGCAGCTGACCTATCGGCAGGGCGGACTCGAGACGTTTGCCCATCTTTCCTACGCAGACTATTGCCAGAAAGAGAAGGATGAGCTGGCTTATAGTATCATGAACGGACAAGAAAACGTCATGGTACAGCAGGTGGGGAATTTGTTTGGCAGAAGCCGGGTTGCCACTGGAAAGGCAGGCTTCAGCTACGACGTGAACAGCCAGCATTCGGTAGGACTGACTTATCAGTTGAACAAGATGTTCAATCCCCCCTTCAGTATGGATGGAATGCAAACCATCTGGCAGAACGGTCAGAAGAAAGGCAGCATTGATAACGACTGGACAATCAAGCCATCCAATGGACTCACTCATTCGGTGGACGCCTATTATGCAGGAACGGCAGGACAGTTGTCCATCAACTTCGACGGCACGTGCTTCTGGGACAAGGACGGACAAACCCAGGATGTTACGGAAATAGGAACCGACGTGGAAAGCCGCAAGGTGAAAACCGAGAGTAACAACCGCAAGCGCCTGTTGGCCGGAAAATTAGTTGTGGGCTATCCCATAGCTGGTGGACAACTGGAAATCGGTACGGAAGTCTCGCATACAAAGATTCATAGCCTCTACTACAGCAATTTCGAGCAGATACCGTCGGCCGACAACAGCGTGAGAGAGAGCCATCTCTCGTTCTTCTCAGAATACAGCAGACCATTGGGCAAGTCGTTCTTGTTCGGAGTGGGCTTGCGCTACGAGCATGTGGCCAACGACTATGAGTCGTTTGACCGTCACGTAGATGAGGTCAGCCGCAAATACGACCAGCTGTTCCCCAATGTCAGTTTGGCCTGGAAACAGCAGAAATGGGCCGTCGAGCTGAACTACAACCAGCGCGTGAAACGCCCCTCTTATCATGCGCTTACCCGCCATCTGCAATACGACAGCCGTTATCTCTACGAAGGAGGCAACATGTTCTTGCAGCCACAGTTCAACCACAACATTTCGCTCAATGCCGTGTATTCATGGCTTAATATCCATGCAGAGTACTGCTATCAGGACAACCGCATCATGCAATTGACCACCTTGTATAACGGTCAGCCTATACAGTATACGAAATGGGAAAACGTCAGCCGATTACAATACCTGTTCGCCTCGCTCACGGCAGCCCCGAAATTCGGATGCTACCAGCCCCAATACACCTTGACTGTATACAAACAGTTATTTGATGCCGCATCATACGGTATCAGCCACAATCTGGAAAAGCCCAGAGTCTGGGCGCGTATGCAGAACCGCTTCACACTCGGCAAGACGTCGTTCGTCAGTCTCGACCTGACAGGCTTTACGCGATACAGTTCCAATGTCACGGAATATAAGGCCACGGCTTTTGCCAACCTGAATTTCTATAAGGCCTTCTGCGCTGGGCGCTTGACACTGAACGTAAGCATCAACGACCTCTTCTACAGCAACCGCGAGCGGTGGACCCAATTCGGTGAAGGCAATGTGTGCGTGAAAGAAGCATGGGCTAACTCGCGCAGCATCATGGCCACGCTGACCTACAACTTCAACCAGAAGCGCTCGAAGTATCGCGGAACGGGTGCCGGTGAAGACGAAAAGAGCAGATTCTAAGACTATTCAAAGTTTATTTTCCCCGAATCCCCGGCTGATTCGGGGATTTTTTGTATCTTTGCAAATGATTAAATAGAAACAGAACATGCAAGTAGTTTACGAAGACAACCATATCATCATCGTTTACAAGGAGAGTGGGGAGATTGTACAGGGCGACAAGACCGGAGACAAGCCACTTTCTGAAACGGTGAAGGAATACATAAAGGAAAAATTCCAAAAGCCCGGGAATGTATTCCTTGGTGTTGTCCACCGTCTTGACCGTCCCGTGTCAGGTCTGGTTGTTTTTGCGAGGACCAGCAAGGCACTTACGCGACTCAACAAGATGTTTGCCAATGGTGAGGTTCACAAGACCTATTGGGCGATAGTAGAGCAAGAGAGTGGGAGAGTGAAAGAGCGAAGGAATGAAGGGCTGAACGAGGGTGAATCTTCTTCATCCAACCATGCAGCTGCACCTTGGCATGAACTCACCCATTGGCTCGTTCGCAACGAGAAGCAGAACAAGAGCTATGCCTACGACCATGAGGTTCCTAATGCCAAAAAAGCAGTTCTTCGCTATCGCGTGTTGAGCCGTGGCGAGCGTTACGACCTGTTGGAAGTCCGACTGTTGACGGGTCGCCACCACCAGATACGTTGCCAGTTGGCAACTGTCGGCAGAGTCATCAAAGGCGATTTGAAGTATGGAGCCCGTCGTAGCAATCCCGATGGCAGCATCTCCTTGTTGTCGCGCCATGTGGAGTTTATTCATCCCGTTTCAAAAGAAAAAATCAGCCTAGACTCCCCGTTGCCTGAAGACCCTCTTTGGACGATTCTTGAAAGTGCGAAGTAATTTCCTGTATGGTATGGGTTTAGTGTGGTTTTTGCTCATGCTTGATAAAAATACAGGATAGGATTTCGTTTTTCCGTTTTTTTTCTTTTCCTTTGCAGGGATTTATGTCGTCTGTTGTTGCTGCAACAGATTTGTAAGGCCGAAAGGATATGAAACAAATCATGAAGTGGATAGCAGCCATCGTGCTGACGCCGATACTGCTTTTTCTGCTGTTGACTGTATTACTTTACCTTCCTCCCGTTCAGAATTGGGTGGTAAAGAAAGTTGTTTCGTATGCTTCAGAGCAGACAGGTATGTACATTTCCGTTGACAATGTGCGCCTTTCGTTCCCCCTTGATTTAGAAATCAATGGTTTCAAGATGATTAAACCGACGGTACCGCCCGACACCGTAGCCGATGTCCGGCAGTTGGTAGCCGACGTTTCGTTGCTTCCCCTGTTGAAAGGCGAAGTAGAAGTCAATGCGTTGGAACTGAACGAGGCGAAAGTCAATACTACCGACTTCATTCCGTCTGCCCGCATCAAGGGTTATGTGGGCAAGCTCTATCTGCAAAGCCACGGCATCAACCTCGGTGCAGAGACGGTAAAGGTGAACGATGCCCGTCTGGAGCGTTCACAACTCGACATCGCCCTCTGCGATACTGTTCCGGAAGATACTACTGAGAGTGAAGCCAACTGGAAGATAGACATCAGCGACCTGGTTGTCAAGAAGACCGCCTTTACGCTCCACATGCCAGGCGACACCATGGCGGTGCATGCCCAGATGGACTATACCCTTGCCGAAGATGCCCATCTCGGATTGAAAGATGCCATCTATCAGGTAGGAAAACTCCGTTGGCAGGGTGGTCAGGTTGATTACGACGTGTGGACGGCAGACGAAATCCGCAAGGGAAAGAACCACCGCGACTATCGGCAGCCCCACCATACCCAAGCCTTCGATGCCAGCCATCTGCGGTTCACCGACTTGCATCTCAGCGTCGATTCCTTTATTTTTGCCTCTCCGCGCATGGCAATGAACATCCGTTCGGCGCAGTTCCAAGAGCAGGGCGGACTTGAGGTCGATGCCCTCACCAGCCATTTCTCGATGGACGACAAACGGCTCTCGCTGCCCGATATGAAGCTGAAGACACCCCATACCGACCTCGCTGCCCACTTCCAGATGGACATGAACACTTTCGATGATGTGAATCCCGGCAAACTCTTTGCCGATGTCGATGGGTATGTGGGCAAGCACGACATACAAGTCTTTGCCCCGACGCTGCCCAAGAAGATGATGCAGAAGTGGCCCAACCGTCCGCTTGCGCTCAAAGGCCATGCCGAAGGCAACCTTCAGTATCTGTCGTTCCGCGACTTTCACGCTTCGCTGCCTACCGCCTTCGACCTGACGGCAACCGGATGGGTTGCCAATCCCTCCGATGCCGAACGCCTGCGTGCCGATGTGAACATCAAAGGCAGAACCGACAACCTCGACTTTATCACGGCTATGTTGCCGCCTGAGACACAAAAGCAGATACGCATCCCTCGTGGCATAGGCCTCAACGGCAACGTGAAAGCCAATGGATCACTCTATAGTACCGACATGACCGTCACCGAAGGAGGCGGAACCGCCCATGTGAAAGGAATGTTCGACACCCGTACCGAAGCCTATCACGTGACGGCAGCAGCTACCCGTCTGCATCTGGAACATTTCGTTCCGGACCTGGGCTTTAGCCTCTTCACAGGAACCATCACCGCCGAAGGACGCGGTACCGATTTCCTCAATCCCCGTTCAGGTGCGAAGATCCATGCCGACATCAAGGAATTCCGTTACGGCAATTACGATCTCAGCGGCTTGGGTGGCGACATCAGTCTGCAAGGAGGTATGCTCCATGCAAAGGTAACCAGCGGCAACAGCATGCTGGGCGGTCACTTCAACGTTGATGGCGTGCTCACCGACCATCGCATCGACCTGCATGTGAAAGGTCATGTGAAATATGCCGACCTGAAGCGTCTGGGCATCATGGATCAGCACTATGTCGTTTCTGCATCCGATGCTGACCTCTATATCAAGTCCGACATGAAGCAAACGCACTCTGTCCATGGTCGTGTCGGCGACTTCTCACTCAGCGAACGGCAGGCGAACGGTGAGCTGGCATCCCATGTTGGTGGCGACTTCACCATCGACGGCAAGATGAGCGGTCGGCTGCTGACAGCCCATTTCGACGGTATGATTTCGCGTGCCGACCTCTACCGGTTGGGAGTCACAGAGCATCCCGTTTCCACCTCGTTTGGTGCCAACCTCACGTTGCGTTCCGACCTGAAAGACTACTACGACGTTCAGGGCAACATCTGCAATTTCGGAGTTCAGGCCCAAGAGCGTTTCTATAGTGTCGGCGATGCCGATGTCGATATCCTGACACGCCGCGACACCGTCCATGCCGTCGTCAACAGCGGCGACTTCTATCTCAATGCCGATGCCAGCGGTGGCCACGAACGGCTGCTGAAGCAGATAGACCGTTTCACCAATAACGTACAACTGCAGCTGAAAAACAAGACTATCGACCAGAAAGCGTTGCGCGAGCAACTGCCCGAAGCCCGTCTGCGGCTCCGTTCAGGTGGCGACAACCTTTTCACCTATCTGCTCAGTCATCAGGGTTACACCTTCCGCAGCGCCAACATCGACCTTACCTCGTCATCCACGGAAGGCATCAACGGTACCGCCCGCTTCGGCTCCCTGAAGTTACTTGAAGACAGTATCACCGTCGATTCCGTCGATTTGGCATTGACCCACGATGCCGAACGACTGAATTATGCGTTGCAGATTCTCAACAACCCCACCAATACCTATCCCTACAAAGGCACGTTGAAAGGCTTCCTCCACGAAAAAGGCCTTTCCGCCCATGCCACAGTCGTGGACAAGGATAACCAGACGGGACTCGACCTGGGCTTGATGGCACAGATGGAACAAGGCGGCATGCGCTTCAATATCACGTCGCCACGCTCCGTCTTGGGATACAAAGAGTTTGCCGTCAACGACGACAACTACCTCTTCCTGGGCAACGAGATGCGCCTCTCTGCCAATATGAAACTGAAGGCAGACGACGGAACAGGTGCCTTCCTCTATACCAACGACAGCAACACCGAAGCCCTGCAGGACATGACACTGACCATCAACAAACTGGAATTAGGAAAGATTTTCCAAGTCTTGCCCTTTGCACCGTCTGTGAGCGGTGTGCTCGACGGCGACTTCCACCTTATCCAGACCCGTGATGACCTTACCATATCCAGCGACATGACCATCGGCAACCTCGTCTATGAACATTCACCGATGGGTAATGTCGGTGTGCAACTCGTCTATATGCCGAAGGATGACGGTTCACATTATGTCGATGCCATCATCAGTCAGGACGGCAACGAGGTGGGTATGCTCACCGGTACCTATCAGTCGGAAGGCGAGGGCTATCTCGATGCCCGTTTCGTACTCAACAAGTTCCCGCTACACTATGTCAACGGCTTCGTTCCCGACCAAATTATCGGTTTGCGTGGTACCGGCGAGGGAGAACTCACGGTGGTAGGCCCGCTGAACAAACTCGATATCAATGGTGAGGTATATCTGGATTCAAGCTATGTCTATAGCCTTCCTTATGGTGTAGAGATGCGCTTTGCCAACGACCCCGTTCGTGTCCAGCACAGCAAGATTCTGTTCGAAAACTTCGAAGTCTTTGCCAACAACGACAGTCCACTGAACATCCAAGGCTCATTCGACTTCTCCAATATGGACCGCATGATGCTCGATGTGCGCATGCGGGCACAGAACTTCCTGCTCATCGACGCCAAGGAGAACCCGCGTTCCGAAGCCTATGGCAAGGCTTACGTCAACTTCTTTGGCATGATGCGCGGACCGCTCGACGGACTGACCATGCGCGGCAAACTCGATGTGCTGGGCAATACCGACATGACCTACGTGCTGAAGGAGTCGGCACTTGCCACCGACAACCAGTTGGATGAACTCGTAAAGTTTGTCGATTTCAGTGATTCCACCTCGACGGCTACCATCAACCGTCCGGAGATTGCCGGCCTGAACATGAACCTGAACATCAGCATTGATGAACAGGCACACATCGTCTGCGCCCTCAATGCCGACCATAGCAACTACATCGATCTGATTGGAGGAGGCAATCTGCGCATGAGCTACGACCCCAACAACGACCTCCGACTTACAGGTCGCTACACCCTCAGTCAAGGTGAGATGAAGTATGCACTGCCCGTCATCCCCTTGCGCACCTTCAACATCCAGCAAGGCAGCTATATCGAGTTTACCGGTGAACCGATGAACCCAACGCTGAATATTACGGCAACAGAACGGTTGAAGTCCAGCGTCAGCTCCGAAGGGGAAGGCGACGGACGAATGGTTGATTTCGACTGCGGTGTCAAAATGACCAGCACGTTGTCGAAGCCCACGATAGAGTTCATCATCAATGCACCGGAAGACATGCAGATGCAGAGCGAGCTAAACACCAAGAGTACGGAAGAGCGCGGCAAGCTGGCTGTGTCGATGTTGGCATCGGGTATGTATCTCGGCGATGGCAGCGGCACTACCAATGCAGCCATGAGCGGTGCTTTGGCAGCCTTCATGCAGAACGAAATCAACAATATCACCGGTAGCGCCCTCCGTTCGATGGGCTTAGACCTGTCTGCCAATCTCGCGACATCGACCGATGCCACTGGCGGCCTCCATACCGACTACACGTTCAAGTTCTCCAAGCACTTGATGAACAACCGCCTGCGCATCATCATGGGAGGTCGTGTCTCGACAGGCAACAGTGCCTATATGCGCAACGGAGCCTTCTTCGACAATTTCTCCATGGAGTACCGTCTCAACAAGAATGAGACGCAGTATCTGAAACTATTCTACCAGCGCGACTCTTACGATTGGCTGGAAGGAGAATTGAGCGAATATGGTGCCGGTTTCCTGTGGCGGCGCAAGTTGGATCGCTTCTGGGACATTTTCAACTTCAAGACGAAGACACCACAATTGACACCTCCCAAACCGAAACGCGATACTCTCGTCAACTTCACCGCTCCTGTAAAGCGAGGAAACGAGGGCGCGGGAGAGCGAAGTGAGCATAAGTCCGATGGAACGAAGAAGGAATAAGCATAAACAGAACTATATGATTCGCCAGATAATATCCATATTGAAAAAACATTCTCCCTTATGGGGAGCACGAGTAGGACTCTTCCTCCTTGCTGGAGGAGTTGTGGGTGTACTTTTCCTCGCATCCTGTTCCACCACGAGTGCCATCCCCGACGGTGAGCAACTCTTCACGGGATTGAAGAGCACCGAATACTGCAACTACGAGCAGAACGACCATTTCGATGCAGTGAAAGAGGAGATGGAAATGGTGCTGGCAACACAGCCCAACGGTGCACTCTTCGGCAGTTCGTCAGTTCGTTCTCCTTTCCCTGTTGGTTTGTGGATATGGAATGCCTTCTCGCGCGGCAATACGGGATTTGCCCGCTGGATGACAAAATCATTCGGCAAACGCCCCGTCCTGATGAGTAATGCCAATCCTGCCCTGCACGCCTTAGTCGGCGAGAGTACCCTTCAGAAGCGCGGCTATTTCAACGGAAAAATCAGCTATGAGCAATTTCCCTATCAAGAGAATAAAAAGTCCAAGTTGCGCTATACTGTTGACATGGGGCATCTGTGGACGATAGATACGCTGACCTACAACAACTTCCCGGCAGAGGCAGACAGTATGTTGATGATGACGCGACCCGATGCCGACATCCAATCGGGCGACCCCTTCGATGTGGCAACGATGGAGAGCGAGCGCCAGCGCGTTTCCGACTTGTTTCGCGACAATGGCTACTATTACTACCAGAAGAACAATGCGTCGTTCCTTGCCGACTCTGTCAGCGTTCCCGGAAAGGTGCAGTTGCGTTTGCAGATGGCCGACGGCATCAGCGACAGCATCATGCGCAAGTGGTATATCGGCAAGATAGCCGTCAACTATCGTAAAAACTTCCGTGACCAGCTCACCGACTCTCTGAAGATGCGCATGCTCAGCCTTCGTTTCAAGGGTAGCAACCCTCCTTTGCGCACCCGCGTGTTGCTCAACAACCTGCAGTTCCGTTCGCGTCAGCTCTACAGCCGCAGTAAGGTGGAGAAATCGCAGCAGAAGATGAATGCAACAGGACTTTTCACTTCCACAACGTTCAGGTTTACACCCCGTCCTGATGGTTCCGACACCCTGGACGTGACGCTCGACTGCATGCTCGACAAACCCTACGACTTCTATATCGAAGCCTACGGCAAGGGGAAAACCAGTGGCAGGTTTGGTCCGGAGGCCATCATCGGTATCACCCGTCGCAACCTCCTGCGCGGTGGCGAGTTGCTGAACGTGAACCTGCACGGCTCCTATGAGTGGCAGACGGGTCATATTGCTGAAGGAACCGATTCAAAGCTCAACTCCTATGAGTATGGTGTTGAAGCTTCGCTGACATTCCCGCGCATTGTCAATCCTTTCCAAGTGCCTTTCCGCAAACGAATAGAACGCATGAGAAAGCGTGGCGAAACGTTCAGACCGTCGGGTCGCAGACGCTTCCGTAGCTATTATGACACACCCACGACAACACTGAAAGCTGCTGCCAGCATCATCAACAGGGCAGAATATTTCAAACGCCATACCGTGTCGGGCGAGATTACCTACAAGTGGATGCCGTCACCTATGTCTTCTTTTGAGTTCAGTCCGCTGAAGATCGTTTACGATTATACCACCAGTCGCACGCTGAAATACATCGAAATGTTGGCGAAACATCCCTACCTGATTGTCGCCATGAACGATCAGTTCATTCCCAAGATGCAATTCTCCTATTCCTATCACAGTCCGGCAGAGTATCAGAACCCCATCTCTTGGTGGACAACGGTGAGCGAATCTGCCAACCTCTTGTCGTTAGGCTACCTGATAGGGGGGAAGAAGTGGACGGAAGAGAAGACCATGTTCAAGAATCCCTATGCACAGTTTGTGAAACTGGAGACCAACTTCACCAAAGTGTGGCGCCTTGGCGATAAGTCTTCCTTGGCAGCTCATGCCAATGCAGGCGTTATCTGGACCTACGGCAATTCCGAGTGGGCACCCTATTCGGAGATGTTCTATGTGGGTGGTGCCAACAGCATCCGCGCCTTCAACACCCGTGCCATCGGCCCTGGTCCTTACAAATCGGAAAGTCGTCAATGGTCCTATGTGGAACAGGTGGGCGACATCAAGTTCCAAGCCAACCTTGAATACCGTCCGCACCTCTTCGGAAAACTCTATGGCGCCCTCTTCCTCGATGCCGGCAACGTCTGGTTGCTGAGAAGATACGATGGCGGTCAAGACGTGCAGTTCCGCATGAACACCTTCTTCAAGCAGATGGCTGTAGGTACCGGCATCGGACTGCGCTACGACTTCGGTCTCATCATCCTGCGCCTCGACTGGGGTATTGGTCTGCATGTACCTTACGAAACCACAAAGTCAGGTTTCTACAACATCGACAACTTCAAGGATGCACAGACCTTCCACCTCGCCATTGGCTTGCCGTTCTAATGTCGTCAATATACATTTATCCATCAAGTGTGCTTCTTTCGTAAAGTAAAACATTACTTTTTACTAAGTAAAACATTACTTTTTACCGAGTAAAACATTACTTTTTACTTCAAGAAACAACTATGGAACATGTATCAATTACTATGGATATACGTTCAAATCTGCTACAGGAAGTTGGTTGTTATCTATGTATAGCATGACGATATCGTTATGCGGAGGCAACTTGTATGTCTTGAATCTCCAATACAGACAACATATCTTTGGTCAGATTAGGAATGTATGCCAATCGGTTGGCTTGTGCTTCGATGGCTTTTTCAAAGATGTTCCTGATATATCGCGCATTGCCAAAGTCTTTCTGCTTATTTGTAACTGCTGTTGCTATTTGCTGTTTCAGATAGTTGCTGGCATCTTCTGTCATTGTGTATTCATTTTGCGACATTAGCAGGCAGAAGATTTCATACAATTCGGGTGCTGTATAATCTTCAAAATGAACGTATCTGTTGAAGCGTGAACGAAGACCAGGATTAGAATTGACAAAGAGTTCTATTTCTTTAGTATATCCTGCAAGAATGACAACTAAACAATCACGGTCGTCCTCCATGCGTTTTAGCAAGGTGGCAATGGCTTCTTTGCCATAGTCCTCGCTTCCACCACTAACTAATGTGTAAGCCTCGTCTATAAATAAGACTCCATCTATAGCCTTGTCTATGATTTTGTTTGTCTTAACAGCGGTTTGTCCAACATACTCGGCAACTAATCCAGAACGATCTGTTTCCACCAGGTGTCCTTTCTTTAAAACACCCAGTTCTTTGTAAATGCCGGCAAGAATGCGAGCAACAGTAGTCTTTCCTGTTCCTGGATTTCCCGTAAATACGCAATGGTATGAGATGTTGGGCGTTTTCATTCCCATTTCCTCTCGTTGCTTGCGCACTGTAATAAAGTTGGTGAGTGTTTCTACATCTTTTTTTACCTGCTCCAATCCTACCAACTTTTCCAAGTCCGCTTTTGTATATCCTCTGTTGGTAATTTCCTCTTTATCTTTGTCTTTCTTTGCGTTTGTGGCTTCCAGTTTTCCTCCATTCATGATGTCTTTCAGCCATTCGCTTTCGTTGGGCGATATATTGTCGTCAATCTTGGCAACTAATGATGCTATACGATACATCATGACCCTGTATTTCTGTTCATATTCCCTGTTATAGTTGTGGAGTGCTATGCAGAACTGGAAGTCTATCAGTCCATTACTTGCCGTTGCACTTACGTCAGCGTTAGCGTATGTGTTCAGTATCTGTTGAGTGAGAGAACGAACTTTCTGACTATACTTGTCAGAGCCTTCAATATGAAGCAAATAATCTTCATATAAAAAACACTGCTCGTCTTTAAATGAGAATATAAGATTGGTTATTTCATAAAGATAGTGACCTTCCAAGGTGTTGAGATCTATGGTGTATTCTTTCTGTCCTGTATGAATATTGTCGAACGGTGATAGGTGGTTGAGTTGTTCATAGCACCATACTATATCTTTAAAAACAAGGAAAACTAAAGATTCGTATAATTCTTTATTATTATCGGGTCTTTCATTTCCGATATTCGCACCCAAAATAAAGTCATGAAAAGATGATTCTTTGCATATCGTTTGTAAAAAAAGCAGTATCTGATGAACGGCATCCTGCATCATGTCAAACTTTTCTTCCGTGAGGAGCCCTTTTGAATACAGGTTACTATTGGCATTTTCATCTATTGTATCCTTTTCGGTATCGATATTACTTTCTTCAGTTTTATCTTCATGTGGTGTCATCATGCGTTCCGTTATCACTGACATGAATAAGCAGCCGATGACAACACATACACCAACATATATCAGTGCAGTTCCTAAACCTGAAGTCGTAATGCCTATAATGAAGGCTATTACCATCGAAAATAGGGTGAAGAAACAACCACTATTGGTAGCGTTCTCAAAATATTTATCGTTTTGGCTCATCTTTCGTGCTAGTGATATCTGCAACAATTACTTCGTCAGTTTTTCATACAGCTTGAACAACTCTGCCACGCAACGGCTTTCGGTCGTGCTTTTAATATCAAATCCGTAGGCTTGCATCACGGCTCGGTCGTTGTCCTGATGGGCTTTGCGCAGTTCCGTCGGCATAGTCAGTTCGTCGTAAAGGTCTGCCAAGGAAGAGTCGGGGTAGAGAGCACGCGCATCAAGGATGGCTTGTGCCGTCTGTTCTATCTTCGTTTCCTGCGCTTCCGTTGGGGTGGGCCAGGGGAAGTTGTTATAGACAATTGTGTTAGAGTAACTATAGTCGCTCTTCAATCTTCCACATACAGCTCGCATCCAAGCCATGTGGACATTGGAGGTAAGAACTCCGAAATGGTAGAGGTTGGCCTCTTGCATACAAAAGAGTTTGTCGCCTGGAATGACATCCGAAGAGAGATAATCAATAGGTATGTATTTCCGATTCTCAGACGACACCTTTGGAAGAGCGATATAATTGGTTTGGCACTCGAAAGGTGCGCCAAACAAAGTTGGCGTTTCTGCAGCTTTCAACGTACTTGTACGATTGCTGGACTTACGGAAGTCTTTTACCCTTTGCACCCGTTCCAATACATGGTGGCAGGTACGGAGCAATGCAGGATCGGCTCCATGCAACCATAAGCAATATCGTGGTTGACGATTGATAAAGTCCTTGCCCATCATGAAAGGTCTGATGAACGGATTTGCTTGCGGCTCTACGCGGAGTAGCTCGTCTTTTTCCTCTTCTGTAAGAGTGAGGTTTCCGTCATCTATTGGCTGACCGCCCAAACAAATCTGTGGAACGTTGCATAATGGTTTCATCCTTTTCTCAATGAAAATATTCGGAGCATTTAGGAGATAGCCATTGATGTTGCTGGCATCTATCTTTTGTTGTTCGTTAACAAAAATGGTCTTTTGTCTGACGGTTTCGCTCATGGAGAATCCCACGATAACACAATGAACATGTGCTTTTAAAGTGGCTTCGCTATCCCATCGGAAAGTACGCCATGCAAAATCAATATGTACGCCTTCCTCTATAAGAGGCTTCCAAAGATTCGCGACGGCACCACCTTGTGTAATAGAGTTCGTGGAAACAAGAGCTGCACGCACATGATTATATTTCATCAGGTTGGCAGCCTTCTTATACCAACAAGCTACATAATCAAGGTCGCCAACTCCAGCCCATTTGTTGCCGAAGATGTTCAAGACATCAGCTTTTTGTTCCTTGCTCATCCAACGAGCACCCACAAATGGTGGATTGCCTATGATATAGTCGTAATCAACATGATAGCGTTTAGTCTTTGGCGTTACATTTCCATCGAAATGTGTTGTAACCACGTTCAATTCCTCAATAGCTTCGCTTGCCATCATCGGTTCCGGCTCGACAATCAGGTGGACATTCTTGGCATATATAGTAGGAATATCCGACTTTACTTCTATCACGTCCCAATCCATCCTCAGGGCATTGCCCTCGCGGATATTGGTATAAGACTTCAAGGGGAGGAAATCGATGTCCTGATGGATAATGCGTTCTGTCTCTGCAAGCATCTGCGCTTCGCTAATCCAAAGGGCGGTAGTGGCAACGGTAACGGCAAAGTCGTTGATTTCTATGCCGTAGAATTGTTGGATGCTCACCTTGATGGGATTAACAAAGGCTCCCATCATGGTTTGTCCGTGATAACGTTCGCGGATGACCTCGTTTTCCAAACGGCGAAGTGAAAGGTATGTCTCTGTCAGGAAGTTGCCCGAACCGCAGGCAGGATCGAGGAAGGTCAGCGAGGCCAGTCTGTCTTGGTATTGGTCGAGCTTGGTTTGGCGGCGCTTTTCTACCTTCTCTTCCAGGATGTCGTCGAGTTCTCTACGCAGGTCGTTGAGAAACAGCGGGTCGATAACCTTGTGTATGTTTTCTATTGAAGTATAGTGCATGCCACCCGAACGGCGCGTCTCTGGGTTGAGCGTGCTTTCGAATACAGCTCCAAATATGGTAGGTGATATTTCACTCCAATCGAAATCGAGGCTGGCGTTTTGAAGGAGTACTTGTTTCAGCTCTTCTGTGAATTGTGGAATTTCTATTTCTTCTTCGAACAGTCCGCCATTGGTGTATGGGAATGCTTTTAGCTCATCTTTCAAGTATTTGCTTCGCTTGTCTGTTGGTGTGTTGAGTACTTCAAACAAGCGAAATAGGGCGTTGCGCAAGTCCTCTGCGTCATATCTTACAAGGTAATCATGGAATTGATCATGATTGAAAATTCCGGCATCTTCGGCATATAGGCAGAATACTATTCTGACGCATAGGATGTTGAGCCAGCGCAGGGCTTCGGGTGAATCGTCATCATACTGTTTGAGTAAAGCCTCGTATATTCTGCCGACAATCTCGCCAGCCTGCATCGACACCTCCATCTCTTTGCTCAGATGCTGGCTCTTTTCGTCAACAAGGAACAACAGCCGATAGTATTCTTTGCCTAAGTTTTCCAGCAGAATCTGTTCCGGTTCACCATTGGGCTGTTCCATGTCATAGACGAGGAATTCTTTGAAATTGCAGGTTACAATCCATCGGGGACGCTCGGAATAGGACATCTCGGCAGCATAGCGCTTGGCTTGCTGAAACGGATTGAGTACAGATCCGTCGCTCTGTACGATGCCCTTGCGCAGATCCTTGTCAATGGATTTCTGTTCTATAAGCACCTTGGTAGAGGGTATGTGACCGTCGATAAAGTTGGTCTTGTCCACTTTCACCTGTTCCTCATATCGGATGAATGTGGAGGGATTCTCCACGCCGAACACTTCGGAGAGCAACTCTGTCCAGAAAACTTGTGAGTCTCCTTTCTCATATCCTCTTCCTTGCCACCTGGCTGCAAATGCCGCTGCTGCAGCTGATATTTTGGTTTCTGACTTCATACACTGTTTAAGGTTGCAAAAAAAACTATTTCTGTTTGCAAATGTACGAAATAATCTTCGAATCTTGTATCAATTACCTTTTTTAACGCAGTATAGTTTTTGCATCGAGTGAAAAGTACTACCTTTGCAAGGCTTTTGAGCGAAGAGCGCTTCGCTAACGAAGACTGAAAAGTGAAAAATGAAAATTGATAAGTAATATGAAACCGACATTATTTTTGCTTGCTGCCGGCATGGGCAGCCGTTATGGTGGACTGAAACAACTTGACGGGGTAGGCCCGAATGGTGAAACCATTATGGACTATTCTATCTATGATGCTATCCAAGCTGGCTTTGGAAAGGTGGTCTGGGTAATCCGAAAGGATTTCGAGGAGCAGTTCCGTAAGCAGATTCTTTCAAAATACGAGGATAAGATTCAGTGTGAACTGTGCTTTCAGGAACTGGATGCACTGCCCGAAGGCTTTTCCTGTCCGAAGGATAGGGTGAAACCTTGGGGTACCAATCATGCTGTGCTGATGGGTAAGGACGTTATCAAGGAACCGTTCTTGGTCATCAACTGCGACGATTTCTACAACCGCGATGCCTTTATGGTTATCGGAAAGTTCCTGAGCGAGCTGCCTGAAGGCGCCCGCAACCAATATGCTATGGTAGGTTTCCGTGTCGGCAACACCCTGAGCGAGAACGGTACCGTTTCGCGTGGCGTATGCTCAACAGACGCTGAAGGTCATCTGTCCACCGTTGTTGAACGCACTTCTATCCAGCGCATCGACGGTAATGTCTGCTACAAAGATGGCGACGACTGGGTTTCTATAGCCGACGAAACACCCGTTTCCATGAATATGTGGGGCTTCACACCCGATTATTTCGAATACAGTGAGGATTATTTCAAGGAGTTCCTCTCCGATCCGAAGAACATGGAGAACCTGAAGTCGGAGTATTTCATCCCGTTGATGGTCAACAAACTCATCAACGACGGTACGGCAAAGGTGAAAGTCCTTGATACCACGTCGAAATGGTTTGGCGTAACTTATTCTGCCGACCGCGAAGATACCGTGAAGCGTATCCAGCAACTCGTTGACGACGGCGTTTATCCTAGTCCGCTGAAATGGTCAAAGGACTAAGAACTAAGGTCTAAGGTCAAAGGTCGTAATCGCAAAGCGCTTGCAGAACGATGCGGCCCAAGTAACCGCGAAGCGCTTTCTTCGACTAGCGAAGCGACAGAGCCGGTTACACAAAGCAAAGCGACTGAAAGAATTCTGAATTGTGAATTGTGAATTAAATATCAATCTGCTGACAGATGCCGAGGTCTCACAGTTGAAAGAAATCTTGGCATCGGCACAACATATTGTCATTTGTTGTCATAAGTCGCCCGACGGCGATGCCGTCGGCTCAACATTGGCATGGGCTGATTTCTTGAAGGTCGAGGGAGACTCTCCCCCCTCCATCACCGTCATCCTTCCCGATGCTGCTCCCGATTTCCTGCATTGGATGCCGGGTTTCAATACGCTTGTCATGCGCTATGACAAGAAACCGGAGGAGGTGAAGCAGAAATTTGCTGAGGCAGACTTGGTCTGCTGTCTGGACTTCAATACCAGTTCGCGTACTGATGATATGCAGGAAGTCTTAGATGCTTGTCAGGCCCCCAAGTTACTGATAGACCACCATCTGAAGCCCGATATCAAGACGGTGATGTCTATTTCGCGTCCTGAGATGTCAAGTACCAGTGAGATGGTCTTTGATCTCATCTGGCAGTTGGGTGGTTATGAGCAGATGTCCTTGGCTTGTGCCCAATGTCTATATGCGGGAATGATGACCGATACGGGTGCTTTTACGTATAATTCCAATCGCCCTGAGATCTTCTATGTCGTCAGTCTGCTGTTGGCAAAAGGAGTAGATAAAGACCGCATTTACAATCGGGTGTTCCATAATTTCAGTATGTCGTGCCTTCGTTTGCGCGCATACGTCATCTATCGTAAGATGCGCGTGGTGCGCGAACTCCATGCCGCCTATTTCTCCATTACGAAAGAAGAGATGGAGCGGTTCCGCTTCCAGAAGGGCGATGCAGAAGGATTGGTCAACGAACCGTTGAAGATGAAAGGTCTGAAGTTGTCAATCTCTTTGCGCGAAGACACCGAGCGTCCCAACCTGGTACTGGTCAGTCTGCGCTCGTCGTGTGGTTTCCATTGTGAGAAGATGGCACGCGAATTCTTCAATGGCGGCGGACATGAGGATGCCGCAGGCGGCAAGCTCCATTGCTCTGTAGAAGAGGCTGAGCAGATTACCTTGCGTGCCATCATGGCATACCAGCAACAGTTGGGTAGGTGACATAGAAAGAGTCTTGCCTGGCAAGCGCTTCGCGATGAGAAAGATTGAAAGAATGCTAACAACGCAAAAAAACTCTCGTCTCTCAACTTTCGTCTCTCAACTTTTTTATACCTTTGCAGTTGATTATGAAGATAGGAATGTATATGAATAAGTTATCTTACTTGTTTCTCTTGTTGGCAGGTTGGCTTTTTGTGACGTCATGTAATAAAACCGAGACCTATGCCGAGCAGAAACAGCGTGAGCGTAATGCCATCAATGCCTTTATCGTGAAGCAGGGCATCAACGTTATCAGCGAGAGCGACTTTGAGAATCAGAATTACACGACCGACCTGTCGAAAAACCAATATGTCCTTTTCGAGAAGTCGGGTGTCTATATGCAGATAGTAGAAGAAGGGTGTGGTGAGAAGATGGCATCGGGCGAGAGTACGACCGTGCTCTGCCGGTTCTCTGAAACCAACCTGCTTACGGACAGTATGCAGTTGACGAACAACAATCTTTATTGGAATGCCGTCGTCGATAAGATGTATGTCACCAAGAATGGTATTACCTACACGGCCTCCTTCGACTCCTCGTCCAGCGTCATGTATAAGGCGTATGGCAGCACCTCTGTTCCTGCAGGATGGTTGGTACCCCTTACCTACATCAATTTGGGACGTCCTTCAACGGAAGAGGACAAGATAGCCGAGGTTCATTTGATTGTTCCTCACTCTCAGGGACAGACCAACGCCACTTCTTCCGTCTATCCGTGTTATTACGAAATTACTTATAAACGAGGAAGGTAAAACCAGGAACTTGAAACTTGGAACCAGGAACTTGAAACCTGGAACCTGAAACCTTTGACCTCAAAACCCTCAAGAATATGACACTTATTAAATCTATATCCGGCATCCGTGGTACCGTAGGCGGTCGTACGGGTGACACGTTAAATCCACTTGACATCGTGAAGTTTACTTCCGCCTATGCTACGTTTATCCGTCGCAATGGCGGTCATGGTCAGCAGGCTGCTTTTAACAACCATCGTCCTACGATTGTCGTGGGGCGCGACGCCCGCATCTCTGGTGTGATGGTCGATAATGTGGTCTGCGGCACACTCATGGGAATGGGTTACGATGTCGTCAACATCGGATTGGCTTCTACGCCGACGACTGAGTTGACGGTAAGCACGTTGGGTGCCGATGGCGGCATCATCATAACGGCAAGTCACAATCCGCGTCAGTGGAATGCGTTGAAACTGTTGAACAGCGAAGGAGAGTTTCTGACTGCTGCCGATGGTGCGCAGGTGTTGGACATCGCCGAAAAGGCAGACTTTGAATATGCCGACGTCGATGCACTTGGTCATTACATCAACTGCGATGAGGCTGACGACTGGCATGTCGAAGATGTCCTTGGTTTGGAGTTGGTAGATGTCGAAGCCGTCAAGAATGCCCATTTTAAGGTTTGTGTCGATGCTATCAATTCTGTCGGTGGCATCATTCTGCCGAAATTGCTGGATGCCCTCGGTGTAGAATACAAGGTGTTGAACGGAGAGCCGACAGGCGATTTCGCTCATAATCCGGAACCCTTAGAGAAGAATCTCACGGGTATCATGGACGAGATGAAGACAGGTCAATACGATTTGGGTATTGTGGTTGACCCCGATGTTGACCGTTTGGCATTCATCTGCGAGGATGGAAAGATGTTCGGTGAAGAGTATACGCTGGTCAGCGTGGCTGACTACGTACTCTCAAAGACTGTTGGCAATACGGTCAGCAACCTCAGTTCAACCCGTGCTCTCCGTGATGTGACGGAGAAGTTTGGCGGCACATATACAGCTGCAGCCGTCGGTGAGGTCAATGTGACTACGAAGATGAAAGAGGTGGGTGCCGTCATCGGTGGCGAAGGCAACGGTGGTGTCATCTATCCGGAGAGCCATTATGGCCGTGATGCCTTAGTGGGCATCGCCTTGTTCCTGTCGAATCTGGCTCACAAAGGTAAGAAAGTCAGTGAGCTCCGTGCCGAATATCCCGACTATCAGATTGCCAAGAACCGTATCGACCTGACACCGAGTACCGATGTTGATGCCATCCTTGTGAAGGTAAAGGAGATGTTTGCTAAGGACGCTACGGCTCAGGTCAACGACATTGACGGTGTGAAGATAGACTTCCCCGACCAGTGGGTGCACCTGCGTAAGTCGAATACCGAGCCTATTATCCGCGTCTATAGTGAGGCGGCAACGATGGAGGCAGCCGATGCCTTGGGAAAGAAACTCATGCAGGTGGTCTATGACATGCAGGGATAATCAGTTTCTTACTTCTTGAGACGATAAAAAGAAGTTAGTAAGAGATATCTAAAGAAAGGTAGGCAATCGCCTACCTTTCTTTTATATGGTTTCTTCGAAATCTTGTTCAAAGACTTTGAATTCGTAGCCTTGCTCTTTCAGCCATTTCAGTGCTTCGGGAAGGGCGTAATGCAGTTTGTCGATACTCTTGAGTGAGTCGTGGAAGGTGATGATGGAACCGTTGCGGGTATATTCTTTCACGTTGTTCAGCACGTCGTCGGCAGTCAGCCATTTCGAGTAGTCGCGTGTGACAACATCCCACATCACAATCTTATACATGTGTTTCATCCACCAATACACCGACGGACGCATCCATCCGTGAGGCGGGCGGAACAAGTTGGTGTTGATAAGCCGTGCCGACTTATGGGTGTTGACGGCATACGTCATCGTCCAGTGTTTGAAGGCTCCCAAGTGGTTGTAGGTGTGATTGCCTACCTGATGGCCTTCATCGACGATTCGTTGGTAGAGGTCAGGATGTTTCCTGACGTTGTCGCCCACCATGAAGAAGGTAGCTTTTACACCATGTTCGCGCAACGTGTCCAAGATAAACGGCGTACTCTGCGGAATAGGACCGTCGTCGAAGGTCAGATACACCGCTCTGACATTCGGATCCATTCGCCAGATAGCTTTCGGATAAAGCCATCGTAGCCATCTTGCAGGTTGCTCTATAAACACAGTTTAATTGTTAATTATCAATTATGAATTATCAATTGTCAATTGTCAATTATGAATTACTCCGGCATCTGTCCGCCTTTAGCTCGGTACTGGTCTAGGAGGGCAGCAATCTGACTTTCGTGTTTCTGTGCCCATTCCGGACTGATGCCCTCGCTCGCCTGGAGCAGTGCCATCATAATCTGGAAGTGCATAAAGCAGTCACTTTGCGACATGTTGAAGTGGTTGCCGTCTAGCGACAGGTACCAGTTGGCATATTGGGCAGACTTCAGCCACAGAGCATCAAGTATGCGAACAGCCTCTTGCTTCTTGCCGATTATGGCGTAGGCTTGTGCCATGTCGGCAGCACCACTCATGTAGTTGATTGGAACATTGTATGTCGGCAGTTCCTTTTCAGCTTTCTGCAGCACCTTCAGCGCCTTGTCCTTTTTGCCTTCCTGTGCCAGTTCGAGAGCCAACTGCGCCATGAGGCGGCGGTGGGTATAGCACATACGCGTTACCGTCTCGTCCAGATAGATACCTTTCTTCGATACCCCGCCGAACTTAAATCGGTTCATGACAGCGTCATAGGTTTTCTCCGTGTCGAAGCGTTTCATTCCTTCGGCTTTCGTCGTGAACGGTGTAATGCGGTTCACCAGTCCTTCTTGTATGAAATTGTCGCCGAGGTTCATGTAGTTCTCCGAGCCTACGGTTGTCGCCACGTAGATAGGACGTGTCCAGTTGGCATTGGCAATCATCTCCAACATCATCAGGTCGCCCTTGTACAGTGCTCGCTTTCCTTTGAGGGAGATAACCATCCGGTCGGGAATGTCTTCGCTTGCCATGAGCATACCACTCTTTCGTACCGCCTCTTTATCAATCGTCAGGTAAAGGGTGTCAGTAGGAATGACATGCGTGTTCTCGTCCTTCGAACGCACCCAGTATTTCAGGATGTTCTTCAGTTCAAACGGTTCGTCACCATACTGTGCCTTTGCCGCTTCAGGATTTTCGGCATAGAACTCCAGTACCTCCGCCTTGGCTTCCGGATCGACGGCAACATATTCGTTGGTGCCGCTCACATAGTCCAGACGCGGCCAGCTGATAGGCAGGGCAGGGGAGTCGTAGGCAGGACGAGTCATCTGGTCGATATACCAGTCGGTCTGTAGGTAACTCAGGTTGCAGACGCGCGCATCGGTGCGCACACCCTCCACGTCTTGGTTGTACCACAATGGGAAGGTGTCGTTGTCACCGTTGGTATAGATAATCGGGTTGCCCGTCTGCTGGAGCGACATCAGGTAGTTCTGTCCGAAGTCACGACAGGTGAAGCGTCCGCTGCGGTCGTGATCGTCCCATGTCTGCGATGCCATCTGTATCGGCACAATCAGTGCCAACAGCGATACGACAGCCGCTGCCAGCGTCTCGTTTATCTTGCATCGGCGCAGCCAGTCAACGAGGGCTGCAACACCCATTCCGCACCAGATAGCAAACGCATAGAACGAGCCGGCGTAAGCATAGTCACGCTCACGTGGCTGACTCGGTGTCTGGTTCAGATAGACCACGATGGCAAGACCTGTCATGAAGAACAGGAAGAAGACCACCCAGAACTGTTGTATGCCGATAGGTTCTACCTCCGTCACCTCCTTGCCGTCTTTCATCACCTTGCGCTTGCGGGTATAGAAAGCCTGCCACAGCATACCGATGATACCGAGCAGCAACGGCAGACAATAGAACACGTTGTGTCCCTTGTTCTCTTTCAGCTCGTCGGGCAGTTTGTCTTGGTCGCCATACATCGCATTGTCGATGAAGGAGAAACCGGTAATCCAGTTGCCGTGTTCCAACTCGCCGTTGCCCTGAATGTCATTCTGTCTGCCGGCAAAGTTCCACATGAAGTAGCGCCAGTACATGAAGTTACACTGGTAGGAGAAGAAGAATCGCAGGTTCTCAAACTGCGTTGGCATCTTCACCCCGTCAACATCATGTCCATCGACACCACCCATCCATGACTCGTATTGTCCGGCATGGACAGCACTGTGCATACGGGGGAACAACATATTCTGTGCATAGACATAGTCCGACTTATGTCGTACGAGGAAATAACTGTCTTTCTCGTCCTTGTTGGCTTTCTCCTTGCGCTGGTAGATGGGTGCACCCTCTTTCATCTTGTAGTGCATGCCGTCATCTGCAACGGCGGGTTCCGAGGTATAGGCATGACCATAGAACAGCGGACTGTCGCCATACTGGTCGCGGCTCAGGTAGTTTCCCAGTGTGAAGATGTCTTCTGGTGAGTTCTGGTCCATCGGCGGGTTGGCAGACGAGCGGATGACGATGACGGCATACGTGCTGTAGCCAATCATCAGCATCAGCATGCAGAGTAGGGCAGTGTTCTTGACGCGAGCTGTAATCCACGTCAGACTCTTGTGCTTGAAGCTGATGGCCACCCAGAGAATCGTGAGCACCACAAGGCCGATGAGGAATGCACTCCAACCGTAGCCGATGAAAGGAATACCCAACAAACCTACCGATGCCAGGAATGCGATGTTCTGTCGTGCGGGACTCTTGTCAGTCTGTGTCTCGTAGATAGCCCAGATCACCGTAGCTATCAGCAGTGCAATATAGATGATGACACCCGTATTGAACGGCATGCCGAGTGTGTTGACAAAGAACAGTTCAAACCATCCGCCAACGGTGATGATGCCGGGGACGACACCATAGAGAACAGCTGCAACGAGGATAAACGATACCGTCAGAGCCAGCAGCGAACCTTTCAGGTTGGCATTGGGCACCTTCTTATAGTAATACACCAGTACGATGGCGGGAATACAGAGCAGGTTCAGCAGGTGGACACCGATGCTCAGACCTGTCATATAGGTAATCAGCACCAGCCAACGGTCGCTGTGCGGCTCATCGGCATGGTCTTCCCACTTCAGTATCAACCAGAACACCACAGCGGTAAACGCTGACGAATAGGCATAGACTTCACCTTCTACGGCAGAGTACCAGAATGTATCACTGAAGGTGTAGATGAGAGCACCTACCAAGCCCGAACCTTCTATGGCAATCAGCTTACCCAACGACAGTTCGCTCCATTCCTTGATGAGCAGCCTGCGCGTCAGGTGTGTGATAGACCAGAACAGGAACATGATACAGGTGGCACTCAACAGAGCACTCATCATGTTGACCATCCTTGCTACCTGTGTAGGGTCGCTGGTAAACTGCGAGAACAAGTTTGCGGTAAGCATGAAGAAGGGTGCCCCCGGCGGGTGACCCACTTCGAGTTTGTAGCCTGTAGTGATAAACTCAGGACAGTCCCAGAACGAGGCTGTCGGTTCAATTGTAGAACAATACACGAAGGCTGCAATGGCAAAAGCCAGCCATCCGAGGATATTGTCCACCAGTCTAAACTGTTTCATTTGTAATACTATAATCTTAATATTGGGTGCAAAGGTACGAGTAAACAAGCGAAAAGCCAAATTTATTTATGCTTTTCCGAGAGGGAGCTCCTTCGCGGCATGGCAGTAAAGGCAGTGCAAATCTCATATCAACAACCCTGCGCTATAGACCAGCACCACATAGCGCAGAAACTTACCCAGGGTGATACTTGCAAGCGAGATGGGAATGTTGGCACGTGTCAGGCCGAGAACGATGGTGATGGCAGAGCCCAGCAGGGGGATAAAAGCAAAGAACCCCATCCAAGCCCCATGTCCGCGCATAAAGAGGCGCGCCTTGACCAGACTCTTGTGGTCAACGTGCAGGTATTTCTCTATCCATTCCAGGTTTCCCAACCTGCCGACACCATAGTTGAAGAATCCGCCGGCAACATTACCGATGGTGCCATAGACAATGAGCAGCCACGGGTTCAGTCCTGCAGCCTGCAGGCTCACCATGACCACCTCACTGCTGAAGGGGAAGAAACTGCCGGCAAGAAAGGCAGCCAGCATCATTCCCCAATAGCCCCACGTTATCAGAAGTTCAATGATGGATTCCATAGGTTAAAGACCGTGATGGCGACTGTCAGCAACAGCAATCCGATGGTGATGTAGTTGGTCCATCTCGTTCTTGTAAGAGCGATGAAATGGGCTATCAGCGGTGCCGTGTTGACGATGATGATGCCGAGTAGTGGCGCATAGTGTTGCGGTTGCAAGACAAGAAAGAGGATGGCAGCATAGTCGCAGATGCAGAAAAACTCATACAACATCTGTGTTCGGATGCTGTCCATGTGTCGGGTGCCTAAATAGTGAATCGTACCGATGCAGGCACAGAGGACGATGAAGCCGCCCGTTACCATTTGCGGCAGACTCAGGATGGAGAAGTCGCACAGCTGTTCAAAGGTGCCCAACGCAGCGAAGTGGTTGACGAGGACGTCCGTCTGTCCCTTGTAAAAGGAATATCCCGTCCAAAACCAATAAGGTGTGATCAGACCGATGAGCGAAGCACAGAACGACTTGAACGTCAGCGTGTATAGTTTCGTTGAAAGCAACAGCCACAGCAGGGGTAGGAAGAACAACACCTGAACGAAGAAAAGACTGGCAATGCTAAGACAAAGCGAGGCGTAATACACCCGTCCCATCGAATGTCCGTCCTGGTAGCAACTGAATGCCAGTCTGTAGAACATTGCCATGCAGAGTGCCACCACCGCACTGCCGATAGACGTATATTGGAACGTGGCCATCGTCATCATGACCAGGAAGGCACACGACACCATACGACTATAGATACGTATCAGCGTATTGGCATTGTTCAGTTCCGCCATTATGTAGGTAGCCAAAGCCACACAGGGCAGGGTAACCAGCAGCGGATTGGCATGTATCGACAGTGGATTCGCCTGTACACTCTCCATATTCCATCCACCCGATGTCGTAGCCAGTCCCGCAACAATCCATACCACCAAGCACGGCAGCGAGGTTATCGTCAAGGCAAACCTGCTGCCAGCCATCTTGTTCTGAAATCTAATCTTCTTCTCTCGCACCTACCTTTTTATCAAGTAACGTCCTTTTACCTCCCTTTTTCCTCCCCTTTACCTCCCTTTTACCTCCCCTTTACCTCCCTTTTACCTCCCCTTTAACTCCCCTTTAACTCCCTTTTAACTCCCCTTCCTCTACAAATCCTTCCCTATATCTCTTCTGAAGTATTTGTCAGTAAAGTTAATTTTCTGAGCTTCTTTAAACGATTTGGCAAGCGCTTCCTCCTTATCCTTACCATAGGAAGAAACGGCAATGACGCGTCCGCCGTTGGTGACGACAGCTCCGTCTTTCATTGCTGTCCCACTGTGGAAGACAATGCTCCCCTCAACCTGGTCAATGCCGCTGATGGCATAACCCTTTTGGTAGGCTTCCGGATAACCGCCGCTGACCAACATCACGCAGACGGCAGCGCGCTCGTCAAACACGACGTTTCGTTTGTCGAGGTCGCCGTTGGCAACACCCTCAAACAAATCCACGATGTCGCTCTTCAGGCGCAACATCACGCTCTCTGTCTCTGGGTCGCCCATTCTGCAGTTATATTCAATCACCATCGGTTCGCCCTTCACGTTGATGAGTCCGAAGAAAATGAAGCCTTTGTAGTCGATACCTTCCGCTGCCAGACCTTCCACCGTCGGACGTATGATGCGGTCTTCCACCTTCTGCATCCACTCCTTGGTGGCAAAAGGTACAGGAGTCACACTACCCATGCCGCCCGTGTTCAGTCCGGTGTCGCCTTCGCCAATACGCTTGTAGTCCTTGGCTTCCGGCAGAATCTGATAGTGCTTGCCGTCCGTCAGCACGAACACCGAACACTCGATACCGCTGAGGAACTCCTCGATGACCACCTGCGAACTGGCATTGCCGAACATGCCGCCCAGCATCTCGCGCAGTTCTTTTTTAGCCTCGTCGAGGGTAGGCAGGATGAGCACGCCCTTGCCGGCACATAGTCCGTCAGCTTTCAGTACGTAAGGAGGCTGCAGGGTTTCCAGAAAGGCAATACCGTCCTCCACATGCTCACCGTCGAATGTCTGGTAGCGGGCAGTGGGGATGTCGTGACGCTGCATGAAAGCCTTGGCAAAGTCCTTGCTGCCTTCCAGCACGGCACCGGCTTTCGACGGACCGATGACGGGGATGTCCTTTGTCCGTTCGTCGCTCTTGAAGTCGTCGTAGATACCTTTCACCAGTGGGTCTTCCGGTCCTACCACCACCATGTCAATGCCTTTGTCTGCGGCAAACGCCTTCAGCGCGTCGAAGTCGTCAGCCTTTATCGCCACGTTCTCGCCGCATGCCGACGTACCGGCATTACCTGGTGCAATGTACAATTTCTCTACCTTTTCACTTTGTGCAATCTTCCAAGCCAGCGCATGTTCTCTGCCACCGCTTCCTAACAATAGAATCTTCATTCCTTTTATCATTTTCTTTTTTCAGCTGCAAAATTACAATTATCCATTCTTAATGATGCATGAAGCATGATGAATTATAAATTTTTAATTATGCACTCCGCTCTACATCCTCACCTTCACGCCCGCTACAACCCACGCTCCAGCCTGCGGCACGTTGCCGTAATCCACATACCGCCGTCCGAACAGGTTGTTCACGTCGCCATGCACCTCCAGCATGTGTCCTTTCCATGCCAGCCGGCAATCTACGATGCCGTAGCCGCCGTAGTGTTCCACCGTTCCGTCGGTTGCCGTATAGCTGCCCATGCGCTCTTGCAGTCGCCAGCTCATGTCGAAAAACAGTTGTTTCCAAATTTTTGTCTGTAGCCGTGCCACCAGTTTGTGGCGCAGGTATTCCAGCGCATACTTACTCTGTATGCCCTCTTTCTCCTGTTGTCGTTGGCTGATATAGCAGTAGCTGAGGCTCAGCCGTCGCAATAGACTTTGGTGGGGGAGCAGTCGTAGCAGGTTCAGCTGTGCCGAAGTCTCTATGCCTACAGCGTCGATGCTGCCGAAGTTCACCGACTCCCACGGTGCGTCAGCCCCCTTGTCGGTGTGTCTTATCCAGTCTATCAGGTTCTTGTGGTGGTTGTAGAAGATGCTCACCTGTGCCGTCATGCCATAGTTCTGCACCTTCACGCCCCCCTCTATGGCAGTCAGTTCCTCCGGTTTCAGGTGCTTGTCCGCCTTGTACCCCTCCACGCTGTAGTAGAGTTCCGTTGCCGACGGCATGCGTAGCGACGTGTTGTACGATGCAAACACCTTCCAGTCGTTGCCGATGCGGTATGCCATGTCTATACCAGGATAGACCCGCACCCCCATGTCAGCCCAGCTGTTCTTCACGGCAACGAGTCCTGCCGAGAGCGTAAACCGTTGCAGCAGGATGTTGTGTTCAAGGTTCAGGCTGATGTTCGTGCGGTTCAGTCCGTACAGGTAGTCGCGGTATGTGCCGTGTATGTGTTTCGGATGGTCCAGCGGTTCCCCCAGGTTACCGCTCACCAGGTCTTCGTTTCTCATCTCCATGCCCAATGCCGTCCTTCCGCCTTTCCAGTCGAAATAGCTGTTCAGGTTCAGTCCATAGACATCCGTGCGGTGGTAGTTGAAGGGAACGGCATCACTCCTGCCACGAAAATACTCAAACCGGTCGTAGTGGTGGTTCCAGTACAGTGCCGGTCGCAGGTGAAAACGACCAGCCTGCGCTTCCGCCTGTACGGCAGCAAACGATTTGAAGGTATGTTCAAACTGGTCGTCCGACTTCACACCATAGAACGTGTTCGACCCGAAGTTCTTTGCCGACAAGCCCGCGTGCCATCTCACGCGCACCGACTCCGTGCCGTAGCCGCCTTCGTAGAAAGCCTTCGCGCAGTTATAGTCCGCATTCAGTCTGCCCGCCTTGTTGCGGCTGAAGCCGTCGCTGCGGGTGTAGGAAACGGAAAGGGAATGAAAAGCCTCACCCCCGACCCCTCTCCCGGCAGCCTCACCCCCGACCCCTCCATCCCGAGCAGAGCTCGCCCCCCCGTAGCCTTCCCAACGGGAGAGGGGAGTGGATACATTTTTCTGCTTGACTTTATTCATTTGCCATCCTATCCTTCCTCCCACAGACATATACCCGTAACTTCCCCCTTCAGCATGTACTTCACCTGCTATTCCGTAATTACTCCCCTCTCCAGTGGGGAAGGCTACGGGGGGGCGAGCTCTGCTCGGGATGGAGGGGGCGGGGGTGAGGCTGTTAGTAGTGAGGCTGTTGGTCGTGAGGCTGTTCCCCCCTCCCTCAACAGGGAGGGCAGGGGAGGGTCTTCTCGTCACAATATTCACAGCCCCCAGCAACGACGACGTACCATAGGCACGTCCTGCCGGACCTTCAAGGATTTCAATGCGTTCGATGTCGCTGATATCAACAGGCAGGTCGAAAGAGTTATGCCCCGTCTGCGGGTCGCAGATGTTGATACCGTTCAGTAGGATAGTGATTTGTTCGTAGTTACTGCCGCGGATGCTCACGTCGGTCTGTGCTCCCAGGGCACCGCGTTGCCGCACATCAATGCCGGCGGCATACTTCAGGAGGTCGTTGACACTTTGTACCGGCGCCGCCTGAACATCCTCACGGCTCAGTACAGTTACCATTCTCGCTTGCTGACGTTGTGTCAGCGGCGCTCGCGTACCCGTCACGCTCACCTCGTCGAGCATCACCTGCCGGCTGCTCAGCGTCGAGTCGGTGGTCACCTTGTCGGTTTCATCGCTCAAACTCGTTGCCGTAGCTGTCTCTAACGTGGCAACACTGAGCACACCGATGATGACTTCCCTTCCCAGACAGGCAAAAAGGGCATAGCCCTTCCTCGTGAAGTGAGTGAACTTCAGCACGTTGCGCGGGTTGAAAACTGGTTTGTACATCTCTTTTTTCGTAAAAAACACCGCGAAGGTACAAAAAACTTTCTTTTCTTGCAGCGTAACTTCCAACTTTTTGCTACTTTTGTCCCCAGCAAACCAAGCCGAAGGCAATAACCATAACACACCATGATAACCATGAAAAAACTAACATTACTCCTTTTGACCATCATCCTTGTTACCGCAACATGGGCTCAGGGACCTAACGGTTCAGGCGATTACTATGGACCAGCCGACAAGAAGAAAGGTGCAGAACTGAAGACAGCCCTCCGCAACATCATCTACAAGCATGTCAAGCGCGATTACGACCAGCTGTGGGAGGACTTCAAGAGCACCGATAAATTCGACGACGGCACCGCCGACGGCAGAGTGTGGGACATGTACTCCGTGCAGCAATACACCTTCGGCGCACCCTATCAGGGCAACGGCGGACTGGAGGGGGCGGGCTACAACCGTGAGCACTCCTTCCCCAAGAGCTGGTTTTTCGAGGGAGCACCCATGTACACCGACCTCTTCCATCTCTATCCCACCGACTGCTGGGTGAACAGTCTGCGCAACAACCACCCCTACGGCGAGATTGAGCGCGATGCGTCTAAGCCCATTGACCAGGATCCCAACACCACCAACCATTCGCAAGACTATTTCAGTCGTCTGGGTTATGCGGCGTCACACCTCGGCTACGACGGGGGCAGCGAACAGGTGTTCGAGCCGAACGACGAATACAAGGGCGACCTCGCACGTACCTATTTCTATATGGTGACCTGCTACGAGAACGAAGTGCCGACATGGGACTCGCCCATGACGACGAAAGGCGAGAGCTACAATGTCCTGCGCCCGTGGGCGCTGAAGATGCTCATGCGATGGTCAAAGAACGACCCCGTCAGCCAGAAGGAAATCGACCGCAATAATGCCGTATATGAGATACAGGAAAACCGCAACCCCTTCATCGACTATCCCGGACTGGAGGACTATATTTGGGGCGACCTCAAAGAGACCGCCTTCGACTGCGGCTTCGACTACACCCCTCCTGTTGAAGACGGACAACGACAGTTTGTCAAGGTGACCTCTGCCGACGACCTGGAACTGGGCAAGTCCTACCTCTTCGTCTATGAGAAGAGCGGGAAGGCTATGGCAGGACGCACCGACACTAAGAACTACCTCGATCCCGTCGATGTAGGCACCATCTATACCACAGGCTTGGCTACACAGGTCAATGTGGCAGGCAAACCCCACACCTTCCTCCTCGGAGGCACCAAGAATGCCTACACCTTCCTCGACGAGGCTGACAACACCTATCTCGCCCTGCAACGCGACGACCAAAACCAGCTGATTACCAGCGCCACCGCCACCAGCGACAAAGAGAAATGGACCGTCACCACCTTCGAAAGCAGCCCCGACGTGCTGCAAGTGCAAAACAACGCCTATACCGAGCGCTATATCTGGTACAACGAGCAGAACACGCGCTTTGCATCCTATAAGTCGTCGTCGCTGAACGGCAGAATCCACTACATCAGCCTCTTCAAGGATGTCACCCCCGACACCCCGACTGGCATCATCTCCATCAACACTAATCTCTCATCTCTCAACTCTAGTCTCTCAACTCTCTACAACCTCGCCGGTCAGCGCGTCAGCGACAGCTATCGGGGCATCGTCATCAAGAACGGAAGAAAGATCATCAAAAAATAAGAATCTTTTTGGAATATAAGGGAAAATGCGTATTTTTGCACCATGAACAAACCAGATATAAAAGACATCAAGTCGAAAATAGAGAAGAAAGTAGATCCGCAACATCAAGGATTCTTCCATACCCGCACGTTCCACATCCTGCTCTGTGTGGGCATTGTACTCATCATCCTCATCCTCTACAACTGCGTGATACGTACCGACAAGGTTGCCGTCACGCCCGAACAGGAAGAACTCAACCAGCAACACGAGTCCATGTACCTCGATACCTTCGATGTTGTCGGCGACTATCTCTTCCCACCGCTCAAGACCAGCAAGGAAGACCAGACGACGGAAGCCGAAAAAACCGACAAACAACAGGACAAGAGCGAGGCGAAAGTCTCTAAGCCAGCCGATTCAGAGGAAGACATCATCGAGTCGGCAGACATCAGCTCCGACCCTACACCCGCTCCGCCGCCACCCCCAGTAGCACCGGCACCAACAGTTGAAACCATCGAACAATAATAAAACTCTGCGGCTTGCCGCAGAGTTCTTTTTTTTGTCGAAGCTGGTACCACGTCGTGGTCGGGGCATGACCATTTTTTGGTCGGTGTGCGACCATGTTTTGGAATTCCGGAGACCACACTTTGGTCGGGAGGCTACCAACGCATGGTATGAGGACTACCAACGCTTGGTATGAGGAATACCAAGTATTTGGTACGAGGGCTACCAAGCGTTGGTCAGATTTTGGTACGAACAGAAATGATTCAGAAATGATTCCAATTATGCCCATTTTTTTCGGTAAAAGGCAGGAAAGTAAGAATTATCTGCCATATCTGCCACCCATCTGCCACCCGTAACCACCTGAAAATCAACGAGTGTTGCAGATACGGCAGATATTTAAGCAAATAAAAAAAACAGGAGGTTGTGCTCACACGGATAATTCCGTCCAATCGTTTAAATCGCCCGCAGGGCTTGTTAGCTGAAGGTCTAAAGTCTAAGGTCTAAGGTATTGTTGTTCTATTTCTAAGGAGTCAAGGAGTCGAGGAGTTCTCCTCGCTTCGCTTGTCGAAGTAATCGACGAAGTCGCTTCGCTCGTCGAAGAAATCATCCAAATCTATCCAAATCTTTCAAATTTACTGTTATGATTTGTAGAATTTGTAGTGATTTGTAAGATTTCTCGCCCAGGGCGACTGAATTATTTTCCGTGCTTTTCGTGTTTTCCGTTGTTATTCTATGGAGTCAAGGAGTTCTCCTCGCTTCGCTTGTCGAAGTAACCGCGCAGCGCTTTGCTTGCAAAGAATTGTCAATTAAATCAGTGTCTATCTGTGGTTTGAAAAAGTCCGTGTCTAAACGACTTTAGCTGTTTTTATTTCATTCTGTAAAAAGGAATATACATAACCGGCACTTTGATAATATAGACCTGTGGCATCATCTTGCAGTCGGGTGAAAGTGTCGGAGGTGTATAAAACGTCCAATGCTTCTTGTGGGGAATAATGAAAATCATCAACGAGTGCTTCTGTGAGTTCAATGCACAAGTCGTCTTTCATAAGTTGGATTTGTTCGGTTGTTAGTTTCTTTTTCATAATCGTTTCAATAACTGTAGTGCCTGATCTGAACCAAAATAGTATTGGAATGTTATGCCTTTTGCATATTTTAATTCCTCTACAAGACGAGACAGAGAGATTACCCCGCCTTCATAACGTCGCAACTGATCGCATCCAAAGTCCTTAAAGGGTTTAGAATGTACTAAATCTGGGACTTCTATTTTGGTATTTGAACCATGATACAATTTCATCATCGTAGTGCACCTCCATGATTTGCACAGACTTGGGCCAAAGTTTCAACAGTATCGGGGAAAGACTGAGTGTGTAAAACGGCATAGTGGTTGCGAAGATGGTCAAGCCCCTTGAACCGTTTCAAATAGGCATAGGCCTGGCGGGGACAAACTCCAAAAAATTTGGAGAATTCGCTAATGAGTGCTATCGTGAATCCTATTATATTTTTATCTTCTCTTGACATCATTTTTCCTTTTAAGTTCAAATCTTTGTATAGAAAGTTTCTTTGGTCATCAGCGCTTCGTCATCAGCGCTTACTCCCACGGCACGGTAGAGTTCAGTGTTCAATTGTGTTGCTGTCATTGTTCTCAACGGTTTTAGTTCTCGGTTGCAAATATAAGGAGAAATATGGGAGAATGCAAATTTTGTGTATAAAAAAGGAGATTACTATGCAAGCGAAGAGCTACGCGGTTAGTGAGTTGAGAGTCTAGAGTCTAGAGTTTAGAGACTATAGTTCTTCGCGATTACCGTTGTTCTAAATTCTAAGGAGTTAAGGAGTCGAGGAGTTCTCCTCGCTTCGCTTGTCGAAGTAACCGACGAAGTCGCTTCGCTCGTCGAAGAATTGTCAATTGTCAATTATCAATTGTCAATTAAATCAGTGTCTTACCGTGATTTCTGTGTGACATAATCCATATCCGTGTATATCCGAGCAATCCGTGTTCAAAGTTTTAATTGTCAATTGTCTCATCGCGCAGCGCTTGCAGAGACCTCCGCGAAGCGCCTGAGCACCCGCTCGAACTTGTTCGCTTGCCAAAGCAAGAACGGAGCGCAAGAAAGCGGCGCAAGAATTATGAATTATTCACTCCCACAGCGACTTGTGTTTCACCGTGAACAGCGGGATTTCCTCGTAGTCCTCCTCCTCTTCCTCGAAGAAGTGGCTCTGCATACGGGCATCAAATTGCCCTGGGTCAGTAATGGGTGTATCGCTATTGGAAATGGTTTCCAACAATTGCATGTCCGCCTTGACGACCTCTATCGTCGGTTGTATATATTCCATAGTTTCGTCTTGAGTTATGTGTTGATATATTTACCAAGGATTATTGTCCTCCATGTCCATCTCCTCTTCTTCAATTTGTTGCTGGCGAGCATCAAACTCATTTTCATCAGAAATGACATGATCGTCGTTGGGCAGCGATTCCGCAATCATGGATTGCGGTTCCATCGCTGCCAACTTGATGATGGGTTGAATATATCTTTTCATCGTCTTTCTAAGTTATGTCTTAACATTTTCTCCTTCCTCTCTCCCTCCCTAAACAGGGAGGGGCGGGGAGGGTCTTCTATTCTTATTTTCTCAATACTTTCTTTCCATTGATGATAACTATGCCTTTGTAGCTCTTGCTGACACGCTGACCAGAGAGGTTATACAGCGGAGTATTGTCATCGATGACGATGAATCCGTTGTCGGTAGCAAAGCCGTCGATACCAGTAGCAATGTTTTCCTCTTCTTCAAAGTTGAGGAATGACTTTGCGGTTTGGTCTGTAATGATGACGTAAGACGTTGGTATCGTCAGTCCGTTTTGTACGCGGTGGAAGCCTTGAACACCATTGACTGTTCCCAATGCGTAGTACATGTTGTCAGCTGCAACGGTACTGTTGGAAATTATCAGTTGGTTGTCTGAAACACTTTCGGTTGCCTTCTTAGTCTCATAAAGGGTATAGGTATCGGGAGCACCCTTGATGATGAGGGCGGTGTTAGCCGGAACAACCGTCACTTCTCTGAGATGGACAGAACTCTTCGTTGCGATATCAACAACAAATGCTTGCAGCCCATCCGTCTCATCAAAGTCAATATCCATTGTGGTATTGAATGTCGCATACTGCTTACCTGCTTTGATAGTGGCAGTAGTGGTGCGCATTGCAGCAGGACTGAGGTCAGTAACTACTAAACTGTCAAGCATAAACTCATGTTGTTTACCACTACTTACATTGTTTCCGATATAAATGTTCTGCAAGTCTTTAGAAGCTGTTGTTGCTGCTTGATTGGTTACGACCTTAGTATAAGTGCTATTAGCACCCGCTTTAGTCTTTAACCATATATCATAACAATCATTGTTCAGAGTTGTTGTTCCTGAACCTGTAGGATTATCATATGTCAATGCTTCACCCGTGTTATTGATTACCCAAGTTATAGACAACCATGTTTGTTCTGTAATAGCTGTATCATATATGGCCTTAGAACTATTGTATTGGGCAAGTTTTGGCGAGGAATTATCTATAATGCAGAAACCGGAATGGACATTGGATGCATTTTGTGGTGAACTATCATTTAGTCCATCAGTAAAATCATCTCCAATAGCAAAGTTAACACCAGGAACGGTACCTGAGTTGGTGTTATCAAACCAGAAATCCATAGCAACCTTTATAGCTGTTGGTGCTGTTGTCGCAAAATCTTCAGTTCTACAGATAGACCAATATGCAGAATTTCCTTTTTTGATAACTTGGAAAATACCTGTCGCATTTCTGTTATTGCCACCAGTAGATGAGTTAATGGCGACACCAGAAGCTGATTGTGAAACAGATGTAATAGAAGTAAACAGGTCTTTACCGCTACCAACGCAATTTCCAAGCGTGTTAGTTGTATTGTATGCCCTTGCTGTTGATGTTGCATACGCTACTGCCGTTGCATCATTAAAGTCTTGTGAGAACAGGACGGTGCCAGAGCCACCTCCTCCACCGCCGCTCTTCGTGAATGTTGCACTTGCTACCTCACTATCGGTCATACCACTCTTAATGGCAATAGCCTTGACGGTGGTAGTAGCAGAGATGGCAATAGGAGAAGAATATGTAGTTGAAGAAGCAGTCGGTGCAGTGCCGTCGGTAGTGTAATGTATCGTTGCACCAGTGGTGGCACAAGTAATAGTTGCCGTTGTATTGTCAGTAAATGGTGTTGTACCTGTGATGCTTGGCGTTGCAACCTGTTCTACAACAGGGGTGTTCTCTGTCCACTGTGCATAGTATGTCGTGTTGGCAGCAGGCATTGTGCCTGTGGGAGCTGTGCCTGAACCGTTTTGTTCAGAGTTCCATCCGTTGAAGGTGTAGCCGTCGCGTGTCGGGTTGTTCGGTGCTGTGATGGCTGTACCGAAGTCTACTGTGCCAGAGGTGTAGTCGCCTGTCAACTCACTACCGCCATTGCTGTTCCAAGCCAGCGTGTATTCTTTAGCTGTGCGGGTGAAGTTAGCCGTTACCGTGGCATTAGCCGTTACTGTTGCAGGCAGTCCGCTCCAACCGCTGAAGGCGTAATTATATTCTGCTGTAGCATCCGTTGCCGTTGCCGTCACCGTCGTACCATTAACGGTGTAGGTGTTCGAACTGCTCGATGTTGTCGTTCCCGATGGGATGTTGGCAACAGTTGTCGGACTCACCGTACCATAACCCGATGTATTCACCGTATTGGTGAGGGTAAATGTGGTTGGGGTGGAACCAGTAGAGCCATAAACATTCAGATTGTTAACCCATGTTTCTTTTCCGTCCCTTTCTATTCTGATATATCGGTAATAATCTTCAAATTCAACAGTAACAGTTGTAGCCCCATCATATCCAGAAATATAAATGCCAGCTGTGCTTGTGGAGGATGTTCCTGTACCTCCTGACACGGTAACGCCAGATGAAAGAGTTTCGTAAGTACTTCCGTCAGTTGAAACAGAAACTTTACATGTCTTTGCTACCGATGTACCTGATGAATTATTACATGCAGTGAAAGAAATCTTATTGATATTAGCAGTTGTTGATGTTATGTTGATTGGATTTGATGAGTCAATTTTGTAAACAGCAGTACCTGAAGTGCCATTAAAAGTCTTTGATGCAATATTATTTCCGCTACTGACAGTTACATTATTCTGAGTATCAGAGTTCGAAGAAGGACTTGTAACTGTAAACAAACATTCTTGCGCACTTGCTTCCTTTGTCGTAAACTCAATATTGATAGCACTGGCATAGTTGTTGCCAGCAAGGTCTGCAACGGAGTTGGCAGGAAGGTTAAAGGTATAGCTTGTGCTATTCGACAGTCCAGAGTAGCTGTAAGTAACTGTCGAACCACTGACGGTAGGAGTCAGGTTGACGGCACTACCGCCGCCTGCTGGTGTCAATGTAGCGTTGGTGGTGCAAGTCACCTCCTCGCTGAATGTCAGCACGATGTTGCCACTTGTTGCAATATTCGGTGCATTATTAGCAATTGACTGGTTGCTGAGTGTCGGGGCTGTAACATCAGGTGCATTAACGGTTATGGTATAGCTTGGATTTGTACCGCTCCATGTATAGGTTGATCCTGTTTTCAGTGAGGCAGTGATGGTTGCTGTGCCAATGCCCACTGGGGTTACGGTTCCGTCAGCAGCTACGGTGGCTACGGATGTATTGTCGCTTTCAAAGTCAATGGCATCACTGTTCGTCAGCGGTGTGTCGTTGCCGTAAGATCGTGCTGTGAATGTAGGAGAAGTATAGCTGCCACCTTGTGTGATTTCATCGGAAGCCTTAGACCAAGCAAAAGAAACTATGGTGTTAGCATCTATGGGGTCGAACGAGTTTGTTGCCATGTTATATCCAATCTTTTCTGCTTCAAGAGATGCCCAGATAAACGGGCCGACACCCTTCGAGTCGTTTACTACGATAGGTTCGCTCATGTAATAGGCAAATGTTCCATCACGTCCGCTATCATCAAGACCACCAACTTTCATGCAGTTGTTGAGTGAGATGTTGTCACCGTCTGTCGTGATGAAGTTGGAGACGACACTTCTATAAGCATTCTTCGCATCGTCAAGATAAGATGCAGGAAGATAGCCCTTTGCCACACCATGCAACAGACAGTATGCAAACATCGATGAACAGGTTGCTTCCAAATAATTGTTTCTGGAGCCTATTCCATAATAGGGTGATGAGGAAGAAGAGTTGTCGCCTACGTCCATGACACAATACCATACACCGGAAGTAGCATCCTTGTAGCTGAGTACGGCATCCATCACTTTCTTGAACAGGGCTTTCATGTCGTTCAGTTTTGCATAGTTAGCATCAACTGCAGTAATGTTGTCCATGGTTTCCATAATAGCCATCGCATACCAACCGAGGGCACGTCCCCATGTGTGCAAACTCCTACCTGTATTATTACCGCTGGGAGTTTCTTCTGCTGTTATGTGTGCTTTTTGAGGGGCAAGGCTTGAACAGTCTGCCCATGTTTTTGTTTTTGTATAGTCCCAAGCATGACACCACAGTCCTGTTACAGAGTTAAATGTTGTAGAGTCAGTAACATTCATTTGTCGTACAGCATCGTCAAAGAACTTTGTTGCATTGGTTCCCCAACTGCTTTTCCGTGAAGAACCGAGATGAGGACCTGCCAATGTCCAGAATGGAATTCCCATGAAGATACCGTCGAGCCATACCTGTTGTGTGTAAGAGGCTTTATGTTGCCATGGGAAGTCAGTATGTCCATCCGAATAACCAACTCGGTATGAGTCTTGGAAAGCCTGCGCGTCTATTACTGATTTGCAGGCAGCTTTGTAAATATCAATCTTTGCGTTCTCGCTATGGTCATAAGTATAGCAATATTTATAGACCAAGCGTCCAGGGCGCATATCATCCAATTCCTTTTCTCCATTTTTACCTGTAAAGTTGGTTATAGTTGGACTTTCTGCTGTACCAGTAATGGAATAGTTCAAATATCTTTCCACACCACTTAATAGGTCTGCACCATGAACTCCTCCGCGAGTCTTGTAATACTCGTAGGTATCAAGGATAGATTCGTACATTAGACCGTCATCATAGCGCCACCAGTCAGCTCCACTAGTACCAGAGGTGTAACTAGAACCGTTGTACACCATATTTCTTCTGGCATACGCCATCCACTCACTATAGTGGGTCCATGTTTGAGCTTGCGCAGGGGTGAATCCCGTCAGGGCTATAGCCATGACCATGAGCAATTGTTTTAGTTGTTTCATATAGAATTTTGTTTTAGTTTTCCTTGATATTTTTGTCTTTTGTAAGGCATTGAGCACGCAAAAGTACACAAAACCAATAGTTTACACAAACAATCTGCACATTTTTTTTGTTATCCTTCGCGCAATAACACCCAAAATCAACCACATATTATTACAATTTGTATTAAATCCGTCCAATCGTTTCAATCGCCCGCAGGCTTGTTTTATTTTGGTCAAAGGTCAAAGGCTTTTCTTTTAGTCGGCTGTCGCCTTCGTAAAAGCGCTTCGCGATTACCGTGCTTTCTTTTAGTCGGCTGTCGCCTTCTTAAGACTCGCTTTGCTCATATAAGCGAACAAGTTCGAGCCGTAAAAGCGCTTCGCGATTACCGTGTTTTCTGTGTGACATAATCCATATCCGTGTAATTTGTAATTCGTAGTCCTGAAGTCTTTCGCGGTTACGTGAGATTTGTGTTCAAAAATCTTTTCGGTGATTATTATTTGGAAGATTGCAGGAAAGTAGTTACTTTTGCAATCGATGAAAGGAAAAGAAGAAAGGAAATAGTATGTCACGAAATGATTATATTGCCATTCTTAAGACTTGCCGCAAGACGCTGCAAGAGAAATATGGAATCAAATCGCTTCGCTTGTTTGGTTCTATAGCGCGTGACGAACAACGAGACTCAAGTGATGTGGATGTCTTTGTTGAAACACAGACTCCCAACCCCTTCTTGTTAATGGAAGCCAAAGAGTATTTGGAGGCATCAACAGGACGAGCAGTTGACATTATCCGTAATCATCGTAATCTGAATCCTCGATTGAGAACACGCATTGAAAGAGATGGAATCACTATCTTCTGAAAGTAAGAGCCTTGCGTTGGATATCCTTTTAGATATTCAATCTGCAATAGAGAGGTTACGTGAACGTACAAAAAATGTTCACGACATTGACGACTTCTTGGGTTCAACAAATGGTATGATTTTATTAGATGCAACATGTATGTTGCTCATAGCTATTGGCGAGGGTTTAAAGAATCTCGACAAAGTAACAGAAGGGAAATTGTTGCCCACTTATCCTTCAATTCCTTGGAAGCAAGTAAAAGGTTTACGCGATATCATATCTCACCATTATTTTGATGTAGATCCGGCGCAAGTAATGTGGATAGTCAGCAAAGAAATTTCCCCACTAGAAGCAGCTATTAAGTATTTCATAGCACAACTGAACGAACAATAGCTCTTCCCACCTTTTTTTCGTATTATTACTTCTCTGGGGGCGGTGGGTATCCGTGTATATCCGAGCAATCCGTGTTCAAAGTGTTAATTGTCAATTATGTAATCGCGAAGCGCTTGCCAGAGCAAGAATTAAATCCGTTTTAAGCAGGGCTTGTTAGTTTAATACAACAGCAGCTACAATCACTATGGACTGTAGCTGCTGTTACTATGGTATTTTTGCGTCAGTTTCTGATCAATTCTTAGAACCCATCCTCCATCGTGTCCCACATCCAGTTGTTGTGCTGGCGGGCGTCAGCCCCTCCTTCTTGGCCCATTTCAGGACCACCTTCGTTTCCTTGGTTTCCTGTTTCATTGTTACCCGTAACATTTGCCGTTCCAGCACACAGGGGCTGTTCTTTGAGGAACACAATCAATTCTGTTTCTGGTGCAATATATATCTTTCTCATGATTGTAAATGCTTTTGTTGAATTTCTTGTTTTTTGTTTCTCCTTTGCCTCCCCCCGTGATGGGGGGAGGTTGGGAGAGTCCTTCTCTTACTTAATTGCAATTTTGAGCTATGCTCGAACTTGCTTCCGTTCGGAAGAGTCTGAGCAAGCTCAACTCTTCTCTTACTTAATTGCAATTTTCTTACCGTTCACGATATAGATACCCTTGCTCAGGCCTTCGAGAGAGGTAGCATCCTTGCGAATCAGCTGACCGTTGATGGTATAGATGCCTGTCGGTCCGTCGAAGATGTTGCTGATGATTCCGTCTTCCTGAACACCGTTGATGTAGGTGACAACAGTCTCGTCGGAAGCTACGAACGGCTGCGGGTTACCAGCAACGTTCCAGTCCTCTATGCCGTAGGCATCGCCAGTGAACATACCCAGGTCGGAACGTGCACTACCTGTAGTCTTCGGTGTGAGCCATGAGCGGCAAGCGTTTGTGCTGATGGCTGCACTCTTACGGTAAGCGAGGTTTCCGCCGCTGATATAGTAGTCGCCAGTATTGATGGTTCCCGGCGTGAAGGTACCGGTCATCTTATAGTCACCAGTTGAAGGTTCCACTTCCGTCACAGTCTCAGCCTCGATGCGTACACCTTCGAAGGTTACGCCGGTTGCTTTGGCTGGCATGTCTTTCGACGGCTTGATGAGAACCGGTGTGCCGGCAACAATCATCGGGTACCAGTGGCGCTTGAAGTTGATCTTCGTTCCGCTGACGCCGTCGAAGTGGATAATGTCAACAGCATCGCCGAAGACCTTCTTCATCTGTGCTACGCTGACGCTGAACGGGAAGACTACGCCTGCCCATGTGCCGTTGGTGAATCCGCGCTGATAGGTTACGTTGCAAATCTCGTCGTCGCTGATCGTGCCGCCGGTGGTTCCAGCCTTGATGTCTGTCACCATGTTGGTCGTTGCGTCAGCCACTGTCACGCTCTTGGCGATGGTTTCTGTTCCTGTTGTCGGCTTGAAGCGGAAGCCGCGGACGCCGAGCTTCGTGCGGTAGCCGAAGAGGTAGTAGCTCTTGCCACCCTTCACGTCGAAGGTGTAGCGTACGAATCCGCCTGACGGCATCACGTAGCCGTGACCGTTGGTGATATGCAGCGTTCCATCCAAGAAGGTCTTCACGTTACCTGCAGGAACCTCGAACGGTGCTATCGGGTCGCCGGCACTGATGGCATCGCCATCGTTGCCTGTAGCCAAATAGTTGCTATACATGGTGTAGAGCTGGTTCGACTGCTCTACGGTGTAGTACTTGTTGGTAACACCATTCTGCGTTTTGTTGATATCCGTCCAGTTGCCTGTACCAGCCAGCTCATCCCAGTTGCTGCTCAGGCGGGCTGCCGAGCGGATGCCGTTGGTTGCGGATACAGCGATACTGTTGCCGCGCTCGTCGAACAGATAGACTGGTCGCAGACGCATGAAGGCATTGCAGAACTCAGCATCGTCGTTGTAGTGCAGACCACCCTGCTGGAGCAGCCAGACGGTCAGTCGTCCGTCGCGTTCCGGCTCGAAGCGTACCATGTCGCCCTGTGCCGGCAGCTTGAAGGTGTTCTCATGAACAGCAGAGCCGTTGTTGGTTATCTCGTTGCCCTGTTCGTCCATAGCGTCGTTGTTGTTGCGGATGCTGTAGGTTCCCACACCGTCGAGCGGTGTACCCTGGGTCTTCTCGCCGATAGTGGTATTGCTCCATCCAGCTGCATCCATGCCGCCGAATGTTGCCGTCATGTACTTCACAGCCTTGGTGCTGACCGTACCATCGGTCTTGCCATAGACCACGTAGCGGTCGTTGCTTGCCATCTTGCCGCTCGGAGTTGTCTCGGCATCAGCCTCCCACAGGTCTTCATTGTCTCCAGACAGCTCGAAGGTTACTGTGGTGATGGGGCTGGAAGCGTCGTCCTTCACAGCGATGGCCTTACCGGTGGTATTCTTCACGATGACGAAGGTCGTCTCGTAGTGCTTCGCCTCGCTGCTGGTCGGCGTAGAGCCGTCGAGGGTATAGTAGATGTCTCCACCGTCGGGGCTGGTAATGCTGATGACGCTTTCCTCGTCAACCGTTACCGTTCCGCTGGTATAGGTGCCTGCACCTGTTCCCGTTACGACGAATTGCGGCTGTGCGATATTACCCGTGTAGATATAGACTACTGAGGTGACAGGGCTGATACGTCCTGTTGCCGGGTCGTAGGCGATAGCCTTCACGGTGGTAGAAGCAGCCGTGATGGTAATCTTCTCAGAACCGTTATACTTCTCGCCTGTGGTCGGCGTCGGGTCGGTACCGTCGGTGGTATAGTAAACCTCCAGACCGGAGATAGCATCCTTCAGTGTTGCAATGACCGTCAGCGACTTCGTGGTACGCACGTGCGGGTCACCGTTCGGTGAGAGCACCGGAGCCTGCAGCGCAGCAAGCTTGGTGTAGGTTTCATAAACCTCCTTACTTGCAGTAGTCTTGTCGCCTATGGTGTATGATGAAGCATTACCATCGAACGCGAAGGCACGCACTCTGCTGGTATTTGTCAGGGTAACCATGGCGAATGCGCCTGGCTCCAACAGGTAGCAGTTCTTGTTTTCGCCAGATGATACATAGGTTGCCGTAGTGGCATCGTAGTTTGGATCGCCTGGCTCTACCACCATGTACAGCGTCTTCCATGTGTCTGGAGCCTGTACGCGTACCGTCTGCTCATCCACGAAGTTGCGTGAAGCCGGCGTGATGTTCGGAATCTGCTCGTTCGGGTTGGTGAGGTAGATGGTATAGGTAGCCTTTGACGGAGCGGTAACGCCCGTACGCTTGTTCACCGTCTTCTCGTAGTCGCCGCCAGGATAGGTGAAGGTGACGACGATAGTACCTGAGTTCTGACCGATGGTGAGCACGTCGCCGGAGAGTGACGAACCATTTGTGCCGTCGGCACTGTTGCGGAACTCAGCACTATAGGTGACAGTCTCTTTCTGCGTAGCCGGAGAACCCGACTTCGTGGCAGCGGTCGTAATGTCCACATCAGCCTTGCTGTCCTTGTTATAATAGGTGATAGACTTGATGAGCTCGCTCAGGTCGATGGTCTGCTGAGGATCAGAGCCTTCCGGATCATATACATTCGTATAGAGCGTGTTGCTCGTCAGGTCCAGTTCCGTAGCGAAGGTGTAGGTATAGGTCAGCGTGGTCTGGTTGCCGATGTAGTAGTAGCCGTCGGTATTCTGTGCAACCTGTACGGCACTGATCTTACGCTTGGCTACCTCGGTAGAGAACACAGCCACAGAGGTCTGACCGCCGTTGATACCAGCCTCGTTGATGAGGTTCGGGGTGGTATAGCTGGTGCTGCTGCCGCTGAACTTACCATAGACGTAGGCACCTTCCGAGCCGCTCACACCCACCGTCTCGGCTGTACTCAGCGGGTTGGTGGCTGTTGCCGGGTCAAGGGTGACATCTGCCGGGCGCTTCGAGTTGTCGTTGGCAATGGTGAAGGTTGCCTTGACGTTTGAACCTTCCGGGTCGCCAGAAGCATTATACGGTGCCAAGCTCAGGTAGAAGGTCTTTTCAGTTTCACCACTTTCCCACTCAGAATCTTCAATCAACAGTGCGATACCATTGTAGTCGATTGGAGCATCAGGATATGCATCTTCTGCAGTGTTGTAGGTGTACTTATAGTAGTTCACACCGCTCTTCTTGCTGTTGCTGCTAACCTTGCTGGCGGTAGGATGGGTGCTGCCGATACCTGCAGCCACATAGATGGTGTAACCAGGATCTGGCTTCACGTAAATCATACGACCGTTTTCAATCGTTCCGTTGAATACACTGACGGAACCGTCCAGTGTGTAGTCGGCAGAAGTGACTTCGTTCTGATACAGTGGATCCCAGTAGAACTTCATGTGAGTGCCTGAAGACTTGGCGGTAACGGTGACGGTGACGGTACTTGTAAACGGACCGCTACCGTTGAACGGCCATTCACCGTCAGTAGCATCGTTCCATGTGCTCTTCTTGCTTGCACTAATCTGGATGGTCTCCACCGTTCCGACGGGAGCCTCATTAGAATCCACCTTCGTGTTGACTTCACCAGTACTGCCGTCAACAGTGACGTATGCAGAAACGCTTGTGGTCTTCGTGAACGTGAAGTCGAAGAAGTCGCTCAAGGTCTTGTTGTCATACTCCGACGGGTCGAAGACCGTACCGTCGCTGAAGGTGATGGTCGGTTCGATGGTGCGGCGGTCGCCCTGCTGGATATTCAGGTTGGTAGCGGTGACACTTGGGGTCTGTACACCCGTGTAGGGATAGGTGGCTGTAACCACCTCGCTGTAGTAGGTGTTGCCGCCAATGACATACTGCGTTACCGCACTCAGCACAATTTCCTTTTCAGCAACAGTAGCCTTTGTAACCGTAGCTGCCGCAGCCGTGTTGTTGGCGGCAACGAGGGCGGCACGTGTCATGGAACTGGTTCCATAGCCCCAGTAGGTGGTCACCGAAGTACCGTCGCCTAATGCCTGGTTGGTGGTCACCGTTACAGACAGTGGGTCTGTACTTCCGTCGTAGCCGTCGCCGTCAGCCTTGCTGAAGGTAGGCTCTGCTACATCGACCGTTGCACCCTTGACAATCTTGTAGATCTTGAAGCCGGAAGACTCGGTGGTAATCATCACGTCACCAGCAGCAGTTACCGTAATCTCGGTCTCGATGTTTGTACCTGTTACCTTGGTAGCGCCGCCGTCGGTCACGGTAGCATTGGTCAGGGTGAAGCCTTTGCTGCTGCTACCGCTTGCGTAGATGGTCAGCTTGTCGCCGGCAGCCAGATCCGTCAGCTTGATGGCGAGGTTGCTGGCATCGAGTGACAGGTAACCGTCGGTAGCCGATGCAGATGTAGGCTTGTAAATCTTATAGTTGTTGGAACTCATAGAGCCGCCGCTGACGCGCTGGAACTTCATACCATAGATTTGCTCAATGGCAGTGGTGGTATAAGTAGCATCGGTAGCCTTGGAAGCCGAGAAGGCATTGGAATAGATAGCTCTGCTGTTACTGGTGGATGAGTTCCAGTTAGCATCGCTCGTATAAGCAGCGTCGTCGGAAGAGTTCATCGTGGTGAAGTTCCAACGGTCACCGGCAGATACCTGCGACTGTACGAACGTAGCCGTGACGGTGACATTGCTGCTCGGCATGGTGAACTGGTTGCTCGTCACGGTGACAGCATCGTCGTTGCCGTCGGTAACGGTGATGGCAGACAGGGCGTAGCCGCTATTCGGTGTAGCGGTGATGGTCACCGTCGCACCTTCCTCTGCATAGGAAGCAGGACTGGTGGTTACCGTACCGTTAGAAGGAGCGGTAATCGTGATGGTAGGCAGGGCTGCGAATACTGCAGATACGGTAACAGCCGTTGCCGGCATCTTGAACGTACGGGTGTTGCCCGAACCGCTGACGGAGATATTGTTGCTGCCGTCGGTGACGGTGATGTAGCTCAGTCGGTAGCCGGCAGCAGGCGTAGCGGTGATGGTCACCGTGCTACCTTCCTGTGCCGTAGCGGAACTGGCTGCCAGACTACCGTTGGTAATGCCGCCGTCGATGGTTACGTTGCTGGTTGGCAGAGCCACGAAGGTTGCCGTTACGTAGACATTCTCTGCCGGCATGGTGAACGTGCGGCTGTTGCCCGTACCGCTGGTGGCGATGTTGTCGCCGCTGGTAGCACCGGTAACGGTTACCGTACCCAGTTTGTAGCCGCTGTCAGGAGTACCGGTAATGGTTACTGTAGCATCCTCGGCAGCCGTTGCCGGACTTGCCGAGATAGTACCGTTAGACAGACCTGTAGCGCAGGTAACACTATAGGTGGTAGCAGCACTCTTCGTGAAGCGAATCTGATAGAACTCAGCATTGTCGTCAGTAGAGGCGTTGACAGTTACCTTATAGAACTTGGCAGCATCAAGCGTAGAACCATGTTCCAGTTTCGCAACTTTGTTCTGACCATCTGTTGCAGTGCTACCTACAGCTGTAAGTGTACCATCAGAAGCTACCTCTTGAACTGAGAGTTGGGCTAACTTCGTACTGCTGGCGCCCTTAATCAAAACGGCAACACCACTGGTTCCAGTGACATAGAAATCCAGTTGCTTGCTACTTCTTGCTTTTACCAAACCATAACCAGTAGTTACAGAAGAAGCGCTACCTACAGCAAGGAAACCTTCCTTGGCAGCGTTAGAATATGAGTAACTTGAAGAACTCTCTCCTTGTTTATTATCATTCAGCCATGCTGGTTTCAGTGTATGTGTCAGATAGTATGCACCATAGCTCAAGAAGTCGATACTACCGTCTTCCAGTTCTGCATTTGATGTCGTGTTGGCAACGTCCAAGAACGTTTTGTTGCCGTAGGTGCTGGTTCCGCTCTTATCAACGACAGCCGGATTTGCAGCAGTATTACCTGAAGAAGCTGCATTCACGGTGACAGCTACGATGTTAGAGGTAACTGATGCACTGGCATTATCGGTGACTACACAATAATAATAGGTAGTACCTTCAGTAGCTGTTGACGGTGTGTAGCTTGCGTTTGTAGCACTACCGATAGCCGTAGCACCTGATGTGCTGTTACTACTGTTGCTATACCACTGGTAGGTATATGGGCTTGTTCCGCCCGTAGCGGCTACAGAGAGTGCTGTTGCCGTAGCATCCTTCGTATAGGTGGTACCTGTCGGCTGTGTGCTGATGGCAAGGGCAGGAGCTGCCTCTTCTGTGAATGTTACGTTCACGGTCGTTGCCTCTGCCGGCATGGTGAAGGTGTAGCTGCTATTTGCAGTTACGGTGGTAACGGTAGTCGAAGGTGTCGTCGTTACCGAGCTTACCTCATAGCCGCTTGCAGGTGTTGTCGTAACGGTCACCGTCTCACCAGCAGCAGCACGAACAGATGGACTGAGTGTAAATGTACCATTAGTCTCGCTACCCTTCGTGAGGGCATAGGTAGGTTCTACCGTGATAGAGTAGAGGGTGATGTTACCATTACCAGTAGATTCATATACATAGATATCTGTTTCGGTATCTCCATTATAATATGCACTGAAATTAGTTCTAGAAGAACTTGTGGCTGCCGTACTCAGGAGGGCGGTACCATTACCGAAAGAACCGCTTTCAATTTTGATGTTACGGTTTGAGCCTCCAACAGCATTAACAGTAATCTTAGTGTGACCAGCTACCTTGAAGTGAACGGATTCTTGTGTGGCACTCACGCTGGAACTACTGCTGGTATTATTTCCACTCAACATCAATCGCTGAGGCTTACCGGAACTGCCAGTAGTCTCCTTCTTTAAAAGGGTATTGTAACCGATACCGATATTATCGCTTACCGTATATGAGCTAAATGTATAGTCGGCGGATGAAGCTTGTGCGAATTGCGAACTGCTGGTGAAGTCCCAAGTTTTGCTGCTTTCAGCCGTAAGTGCAGCCGCTGCCGCCGGGGTGGTATAGGTCTTCGTGACTACGGCACTGGGGTTGGCATTGTTTTTGTCGTAGGAGATAGCCTTAATGGTATAGGTGGTGTTGTCTGCCGTGAACAGGTTGAGAGCACCCTCATACAGGGTGCTGCTCGTTGTCGGGTCGGCAGGTGTAGTGCCGTCTGTAGTGTAGGTATAGTAAATCTTGTCCTCATTGTAGCCCGGTGTCAGGGTGAGCGAGGTGTTCTTGGCTACACTTCCTTCTGCAACCGAGAAGGTCGGGTCTTGTGGCGTTACACCTGTGAACGTCAGCAGGGCAAGGTCGCTGGATGCGCCTGTACCATCGCTGTTGACACCGGCAACAGCATAAAGCACGCGAGTACCACCAGAAGTGATGGTAGCCTGATAGGTAGTCTGTGCCCTGCTCTTACCATTGGTAAAGGCATAAGACTTGTCGTGGCTGTCGCTGCTGCTCCAGTCGGCATAGATGTACTTGTCTGTCTCTACATTAATAGTGACCACGTCACCGGTATGCACACCCGATGAGATGGTAGAACCGGCAGCCTGTGCCGAGCCGCCATACGTGAAGGTCGGGTCGGTAGGATTGGCAGCGGCGGCGGCAGTCGTGAAGGCAATGTCGCTCAGTGCGGCATTGGTATTGCCAGCGGCATCCTGTACGGCACCGGCAGCAGTGCTGAGAGTGTACTGTGTGCTGTTAGAAAGTCCGGAGTACGGAATAGTAACGGTTGCACCGCTTGCGGTTATTGTACCGAGCGTTCCGCCACTCAGCGTGAACTTAGAAGCATCCGCAATCGTTACGTTCTCGCTAAACGTCAGCGTAATGTTACCGCTGGCAGCAACATCCGTAGCATTGTTAGCAGGAGTAGAACTGCTCAATGTAGGAGCAGTGCCGTCGATGGTGTATGCCTGGTTGCTTACCGTGCTGGCTTCACCGTCTTTATAAGCTACAGCATTCAGATAGTAGGTGCCTTCAGCATTGGGAGCCGTAGCTGTAGCGGCATCAGCTGTACCTGCCGTCCATCCGTCTGTACTATATGAAGCGTAGGTAAAGGTCTCTGCCGTAGAACTGCTCGACCATTTATAATAAACCGTTGAACCCGTAGTCGTGCTCGTTGCAGTTACCGTTCCAGTATTCTGCTTCAAAGTACCACTCGCAGGCGAGAAGGTGGGAGCAGAGACGGAGGTAGGTCGGGTAATAGTAAGACTATGGAGATATGTATTACCTCCTCCTTTCCATAAATAGATTTCTGTAGCACCAATTAAATCTTTTCCTGTTGCGTCCGTGTTTCCTATTACAAGTGCAGTGTTTGTGCTTTGATTAATAGGTTTAATCTGAATAGTCGTAACGCGTGTGTTACCTTTAGTTGCTGCGACATATTGGTTTGTAAGAGCAGTACTAGTAATGATATCACCAGCTTGCAGTCCTTTGCTTAATGTAATTTTTACATAAACATTATTTGATGCACTTAAATTGATACACCCTTTATAGTCTGTAGTCCCTTGGGTTTGCAACATTGTTCTATTGGAACCATCAGCATATAAAGTAATACTTCCTGTTAAGTTGTCAAGGTGATCTGTGGTATTAAGTTCTAAATAGCTATTAGCATTGACTGTAGTGCTACTAATAGTATTTTTAACTGTCATACTAAATAGCGTTTCGTCTGCCCATCCCGCGCTTGCGGATGCGAGCATACAAACCAAAAGAAGGAGCCGTAGGAATACGCTCCGACGGTGCTTCCCGCCTTGCGGGAAAGCATCCCATAATGATAGGATTTGTTTCATTTTTGTAATATTTATATTATATTCGAGTTTTCTTTTTTGAACACGGATCGCACGAATCTTTATCCCTTTGTCCCTGTCCTGTCTAAGGAGTTAAGGAGTCAAGGAGTTTTTATCCGTGCACATCTGTGGTTGTAAGATTCTCCGTATGTACATCATATTATATTTGAGTTCCTGTCACTGCCGCCTGTGTGCGAAAACGCTGTAGGTCAGCAGATTATATGATACCTAAGACGGCGGAATCATTGCGATTTCCGCCTTTTTCAGGTATATTCAGGTGCAAAATTACAATATTCATTACAAAATACAAGCTTTTGTCTCAAAAATTATAGTATTTTTTTTGTAAACGTTTACGAACAACGAAGGATTTACCCAAAACAACGAATTACACAAATAACACGGAAACATAGCCTGACGGCTAATTGACAATTGACAATTGATAATTGACAATTCTTCGACAAGCGAAGCGACTTCGTCGATTACTTGCGCCGCTTCGCTCTGCAAGCGCTGCACAAAAAATCTGTGGGATTAGCGAGATCAGCGTGAGATAATAAAGGCTCGCAGATTCCACGGATAGCGCAGATGGAGGAAAAAGATAATCTGTGTATATCTTTGTACATCTGTGGGCAGTCGCCCTAGGGCGAGAAATCTTACAAATCAGTACAAATCCAACAAATCAGTGTGGATATACAGGTTGATAGATTTGGATGATTTCTTCGACAAGCGAAGCGACTTCGTCGGTTACTTTGCAAGCAAAGCGCTGCGCGGTTACTTCGACGAGCGAAGCGAGGAGAACTCCTTGACTCCTTGGAAATAGAACAACGGTAACCGCGAAGCGCTTTTACCAAGCGAAGCGACTAAAAGAAAACACGGTAATCGCGTAGCGCTTTTACGAAGGCGACAGCCGACTAAAAGAAAGCACGGAAAAGCCTTTGTCTTTAGACCAACGAGCCCTGTGGGCAAAAAAGAGGGTGGTTAGTGGGGCTTGGCATCAAAGAAACCAATGAAGTTTTCGAAGTCTTGCACAATACTTTCTAAATGGGGATTGGACTTTTGAACTAAGAGTGCCGCATAATTTGTCTGCCCCTCTACAATGATAGTGGATACCTTGAAGAAATAACGTTCCCGAAACTTGTATTCATTAAACCACCTGATAAACAAACGATCACGCAAAGCCTGGCGATTATCTCCTGTTTCACACTGGTAAAGTAAAATGTCGGGATTGAGACGGAAGAATTCTTCGATAATGCAAAGCACCGTCTCTTTAACATTTGGGTCGTTTGGGGATGGTCTGCTATTTTCATTTAAGATACAGAACTCATAGGCTCCTTCTTCCCAAATGGTTGCGTCATCAGTAAAACTTAAACGATAAAGGACGTCATAGTCTGTCTTAAAGCCATAGCATTGGGCAGAAATCTGCCATACGGAATATGGCGAGCGGATGTTCAAACGGTCTAAGTTAAGGGGCTTCATCACTGTCTTTGTTATAAAGCAATCTGTCTTAACTTGACCAGTTCCTGTTCCGTCTCTTTAATCCATAAACGCTTGCGCTCTTGCATCTTTCGAAAAGCGGCTTGCGCCTCCTCACGGCTTTTGTATTTCACTGCTGTTGACATATTTATCTTTTTCCTTTGTCGCTGCAAAAGTAACTACATTCCTGCAATTATCCAAATAATAACCACGGAAACATAGCCTGACGGCTAATTGACAATTGATAATTGACAATTGACAATAAAACAACGGTAACCGCGTAGCGCTTTTATCGCTCGAACTTGTTCGCTTATATGAGCAAAGCGAGTCTTAAGAAGGCGACAGCCGACTAAAAGAAAACACGGAAAAGCCTTTGACTAACAAAACAACGGAACGCACGGAACGCACGGAAAATAATTCAGTCGCCCTAGGGCGAGAAATCTTACAAATCTGTACAAATCCAACAAATCAGTGTGGATATACAGGTTGATAGATTTGGATGATGTCTTCGACGAGCGAAGCGAGGAGAACTCCTTAACTCCTTGGAAATAAAACAACGGAAATCACGGTAACCGCGCAGCGCTTTTATCGCTCGAACTTGTTCGCTTATATGAGCAAAGCGAGTCTTAAGAAAGGCGACAGCCGACTAAAAGAAAGCACGGAAAAGAGTCAACAGAAAGTATAACTAAGTATTAACCAAAGTCAACCACAACTACAAATAAGACTCAAAATAGTCAACTAAAATCGTTAAACTACAGCCGAAGTTTGATTGCGAAAATATCGGAAAACCCTTGCGGAGGCGTCGGAGAAAGATAACGAAGCCTCCGGAAGAAGTTTACGAAGCCTCCGGAGAAAGTGTCCGAAGCCTCTGGAGAAAGTTTACGAAGCCTCCGGAAGGAGTTCACAATGGCAAAAGGGAGGCTATTTGAGGATGAGTTCGACGGGACAGTGATCGCTGCCGAGGATGTCGGTATGGATGCGGGCATCGGCAAGGCGGGGACGCAGGCGCTCGGAGATGAGGAAGTAGTCGATGCGCCAGCCGGCATTCTTCTGGCGTGCCTGGAAGCGGTAGGACCACCACGAGTAGGTGACCTGGTCGGGGTAGAGGGTGCGGAAGGTGTCTAGGAAGCCCCCCTTATATAATAAGGTGGAAAACTTCTCGCGCTCTTCGTCGGTGAAGCCGGCATTGCGGCGGTTGGTCTTCGGGTTCTTCAGGTCTATCTCCTCATGGGCTACATTGAGGTCGCCGCAGACGATGACGGGCTTCCTGCTGTCGAGCTGCTGGAGGTAGCGGAGGAAGTCGTCCTCCCACTGCATGCGGTAGTCGAGGCGTCGCAGTCCGTCCTGGCTGTTGGGCGTGTAGACGGTGACGAGGTAGAAGTCCGGCATCTCCAAGGTGATGACGCGTCCTTCGTGGTCGTGCTCGTCGATGCCGATGCCGTAGGTGACGGCAAGGGGTTCGTGACGTGTGAAGATGGCGGTACCGGAGTATCCCTTCTTGTCGGCGTAGTTCCAATAGGACTGGTAGCCGGGGAAGGTGAGGTCTAACTGTCCTGCCTGCATCTTCGTTTCTTGCAGGCAGAAGAAATCGGCATCGAGGGCGGCAAAGGTATCGGCAAAGCCTTTGCCAGCACAGGCTCTTAAGCCATTTACGTTCCAGCTTATCAGGTTCATTCTGCTTTCAACTTTAACAGGTTGAGGAATTCGGCACGGGTGTTGGCCTTATGGAAGGATCCGCTGATGGCAGAGGTGGTGGTGATGCTGTTCTGCTTCTCCACGCCGCGCATCTGCATGCACATGTGGCGGGCTTCGATGACGACCATGACACCGAGGGGGTGGAGGGTGTCGCGGATGCAGTCTTTGATCTGCTCGGTCATGCGCTCCTGTACCTGCAGGCGATGACTGAAGATGTCAACAACACGGGCTATCTTGGAGAGACCGGTGATGTAGCCGTTGGGGATGTAGGCGACATGCGCCTTGCCATAGAAGGGGAGCATGTGGTGCTCGCACATGGAGAAGAAGTCGATGTCCTTGACGATGACCATGTTCTGGTACTTTTCTTCGAAAAGGGCACTGGAAAGGACTTCGTGCGGGTCTTGGCTGTAGCCACGGGTAAGTACTTGCATAGCTTTAGCCACGCGCAAGGGCGTCTTCAATAAACCTTCGCGGTCGGGATCTTCGCCTAACAGGGAGAGGATTTCCTTGTAGTGGGCGGCTAGTTCTAATTCTGGATTCATAATTTTTTAATTCACAATTCACAATTTACAATTCACAATTCACAATTCACAATTCACAATTCACAATTTAACAACGGAAAGCACGGAAAGCACGGAAACATAGCCTGACGGCTAATTGACAATTGATAATTCTCCAGACTCGCTGACGCTCGAAGGAGCGGCAAAGCCGAAAGATAATTGATAATTCTCCAGACTCGCTGACGCTCGAAGGAGCGGCAAAGCCGAAAGACAATTGACAATAAAACAACGGTAATCGCGAAGTGCTTACCTCAGTGCATTGCGGACAGTGACCATAGTCTGGATGACATTGGCATTGCCGAAGCCTTCGTTCTTGGCTTTGCGCATGAAGGTGTTGGCATCTTCCTTCCTGGTGAAGTTGCCGACGAGGCACATCCAGCGCGGAGAGTAGAAGTGGACATAGACGGGCATATCGGGGAAGGCGGTCTTGATTTTTGCTCCTGCACGCTCTGCCTGCAGTCGGTCTTCGCGTGTGTTGCCGCCTGAGAAAATCTGGACGCGGAAGCCACGCGTCTTCTTCATACCCTTGTACATCTTCGTGTGCGTGACCTTGCGGGTGGCATAGGTGCCGTCGGCACGCTTGACACGACGGCGCACCACCTTGGTGATGGTACGGGGGCGGTCGGAAGAGGGTTCCTCGACTTTCGGTGCCGGCTTCGGCTCGACGGGTTTCTGTATGACAGGCTCGGCGGGCTTAACGGGCTCGACAGGCTTCTGCACGACAGGGGCAGGGTTCTTGGCAGCCTTCTCAGCTTCTTTCTTAGCTTTCTTCTCTGCCTCTTTCTTTGCCTTCTTAGCTTCTTTTTCGGCTTTCTTGGCGGCTTTCTCGGCTTCTTTCTTAGCTTTCTTCTCTGCCTTGAGCTGTTCCTTGGTCTTTGCGGCAGGCTGTTTCTTGCCGAAGACGAGGTTATTGATTTCCGCACTCTGCTTGACGGAAACATTGCCCTGTGCCATGACGGTGAGAGAGAGGGCGAGGAGGGCGGTTAGAACGATGGCTTTTCTCATATTTTTCTTTAATTATTTCCAGGCGTCGATGATACCTTTGAAGTCGGGGGCTTTCAGGGAAGCACCACCGATGAGTCCGCCGTCGATGTCGGGCTTGGCGAAGAGTTCGGGAGCATTGCTTGCCTTGCAGCTGCCACCGTAGAGGATGCTGGTGTCGTCGGCAACAGCCTGTCCGTACTTCTCGGCGATGATGCTACGGATGTAGGCATGGATTTCTTCTGCCTGCTCGGCGGTTGCGGTCTTTCCGGTGCCTATAGCCCAGATGGGTTCGTAGGCGATGATGATCTTGCGGAAGTCTTCTTCGCTGAGGTTGAAGACGCTACCTTCGAGTTCAGCCTTGACGACCTCGTTCTGCTTCTCTGCTTCGCGCTCGGCGAGGGTCTCGCCGATACAGAAGATGACCTTCAGGTTGTTCTTCAGGGCGAGGAGAACCTTCTCCTTGAGAATTTCGGGTGTCTCGTTATAGTATTCGCGGCGCTCAGAGTGACCGAGGATGACGTATTGTGCACCCGTGGATTTCACCATCTCGGCACTGACCTCGCCCGTGAAGGCTCCTTTCTCCTTGTCGGCACAGTTCTCGGCACCGAGACCGATGATGTCTTGGTTGAGGAACTGGGCGATGGAAGCCAGATGGATGAACGGGGTACAGATGACTACATCGCAGTTAGGACGCTCTGCGGTGAGGGTGTCGTTGAGTTCTTTGGCGAGTGCCACGCCGTCTTGCAGGTTCATGTTCATTTTCCAGTTGCCTGCTACGATTTTCTTTCTCATGATGGTTTTTGTTTTTATTGTTATTTTTGGTTTCTGCTTTTCTGCTTTTCTTTTTATTGATAGAAGCTATAGAAGCTATAGGAACTATAGGAAACTATAGGGATGCTATAGGCTTATGGGGCTTGTGCCGGAGCTTCCATATACTGTTGGGGCAGGGCGTTGTGGCTCCATTTGCCGATGACGATGCCGCCTTTGAGGAGGACGAGGCCTGGGTTGCTGCGGATGATGGTCTTCAGTGTGGTGGCATCGGTGGTGCAGAAGGGGTATTCTGCTCCGGTGATGTCGCGCCAGTGGCTGATGGCTTCCCGTCCGCTTGCCGTGAGGCAGTAGAAGTGGTGGCCGTTGTCTTCAGCATACTCATGTATGCTGTTGATTTCACTGAAGTTGGTGTCGTCGGCTTTCTCCAGATAGGGTGCTACGAGCAAGAAGGTGAGACCTTTGTCGTTGAGCACCGAGTCGGTGATGTCTTCGTCCGTTTCGTTCAGCGTGATGCTGAAGTCGTGGATGGGCGGTTCGTAGCCCGCCTGGGTTTGTATGGTCTTCGAATCGACGAACGTCCACGTGGAGTCGGGGTAGTTGTCGAGTGTGAATTCTTTCTGTACGCCATCTTTCTCAAGGATGAACGTTGTTTCGAACTGTGGTTTTGCAGCTCCTGCAGGTATCTCCATGCCCTTGCGGATGTCGGCTCCGACATGGTAGGGACGGAAGTCGATGACGGGCAGGTAGTAGAGGCTGTAGGCAGCGAGGACGACGATGCTTAGCAGGGCGGTATTGATGATGACCCACTGCCACTTCTTCGGGATGAAGCGCCGCATCTGCAACGGTTTGCGTGCAACGATGACGGCAGCGGCGAGGAGGAGTACGTTCTTGAAGAACGTCTGCCAGTTGGTCAGCGTGATGGCATCGCCGAAACAGCCACAGTCGCTGATGGGGTTGGTGATGGCGAGCCAGAGCGTGAGGGGTGTCATTACTACCATAAATGCCAAGACGAGGCGTGAGGTGACACGCCGCTGAATGGCAAACAACAGGAATATGCCTGCGCAGAACTCGAATGCTGCCAAAGCTATGGCTGCAGCGAGTGTCAGCCAGTCGGGTACGACCTCTGTCATGCCCCATGCTGCGAGGTAGTCCTGCAGCTTGTATTGTGTTCCCAACGGGTCGATGGCTTTCAGTAAGCCCGACGCGATGAAGGTGACGGCAAGGAGCAGACGGCAGATGATGAGGAGTACGTTGAACATGATTTCCTAATTGGTTCTTCATTCGGCTGCCTCGGCTTCCTCTGTGAGCCTGATGGCTCCGAAGACGGCATAGTTGATGATGTCCATATAGTTGGCATCGATGCCCTCGGAGACGAGCGTCTGACCTTGCAGGTCTTCAATCTCCTTGATGCGCTGTAGCTTGGTGAGGATGAAGTCGGTGTAGCTGCTGACGCGCATGGTGCGCCACGCCTCATCGTAATCGTGGTTCTTGCGGAGCATCAGCGCGAGCGCCTCTGCCGCATGGCGGTCGTAGAGGGCGAGTGCTTCTTGTGGCGTACAGTCCACTTCATCGACAAATCCCCGTTCTATCTGTATCAGTCCGACGATGCCGTAGTTGATGAGGGCGATGAATTCGGGGCGGATGCCCTCGTTGACCTGCGCTTCCTTCTTGATTTCCAGTGAGCGAATGCGCTTTGCCTTGATGTACAGCTGGTCGGTGAGTGACGATGGGCGCAGGATGCGCCATGATGCACCGTAGTCGTGCAGCTTGTTGGCGAAGAGTGCGCGGCATTCAGCCATGACGGTCTTGAATTGTTGCTCTGTATTCTGTTGTGGCATGTGCTTTGTTTTTCTGGCTGCAAAGATAGTAAAAAGTTGGGAGTTAGGGCTTAGGAGAGGGAGTTTTTTTCATGAAAAGATAGAAAGGTAGTGTTTTTTTTGTACTTTTGCAGTCGCAAAAAGAAAATGATACCATGCGTGACCTTACCAATACCGAACTGGCAAAGCTCTTAGACCAGGAGATTTTTCATCAGATTTCAGCTGTTGCCGACCAAATGGGGGTGGAATGCTACGTTGTCGGCGGATATGTCAGGGACTTGTTCCTGGAACGTCCGTCGAAGGATATTGACGTGGTCGTGGTGGGGAGTGGCATTGACGTAGCGAAGGAGTTGAAAAAGCGGATAGGGAGGCGTGCACACCTGACTGTCTTCAAGAACTTCGGAACAGCGCAGGTGAAGGTGAGAGGGAGCGAAGGAACGGGAGAGCGAGAGAGCGAAGGGACGGAGGAGCTGGAGGTAGAGTTTGTGGGGGCTCGCAAGGAGAGTTACAGTCACGATTCACGAAAGCCCCATGTGGAGGACGGGACGTTGGAAGACGACCAGAACCGCAGAGATTTTACGATCAATGCTTTGGCGGTATGTCTGAATAAGGCTCGCTTTGGTGAATTGGTGGACCCCTTTGGCGGTGTCGATGATTTGTTTGACGGCATCATAGCCACGCCCCTGGATCCTGATGTGACGTTCAGTGACGACCCGTTGCGCATGATGAGGTGCGTGAGGTTTGCCACACAGTTGAATTTTGTGATAGAAGATGAGACTTTCGAGGCGCTGGAGCGTAATGCTGAGCGACTGAAGATTATCAGTGGGGAGCGTATTGCTGACGAACTGAATAAGATTATGATGGCGAAACACCCGTCGAAAGGAATTGTTGACTTATATCGCTGTGGATTGTTGCCATATATCCTGCCGGAACTGATACAGCTTGATGTTGTGGAGCAACGCAACGGCAGGGCGCACAAGAACAATTTCTATCATACGTTGGAGGTGTTGGAGAACGTGGTGAGAGAGGAGCGAGAGAGCGAGAGAACGGGAGAACGGGGGAGCGGGAGAACAGAGGGCGCTCATCTCTGGCTGAGGTGGGCGGCGTTGCTGCATGACATCGGGAAGACGAAGGCGAAACGGTGGGATGCTGCCGTGGGCTGGACCTTCCATAACCATAACTATATCGGTGCAAAGATGGTGCCGAACATTTTCAGGCGTCTGAAATTACCGATGGACAGTAAGATGAAATATGTTCAGAAACTGGTTGACCTGCACATGCGTCCGATAGCCATTGCCGACGATGAGGTGACCGATAGTGCTGTGCGTCGCCTCCTGAACGATGCCGGTGACGATATTGACGACCTGATGAGGCTCTGCGAGGCTGACATCACCAGCAAGAACGAGGTGAGAAAAGCGCAGTTCCTGGAGAATTTCAGGATGGTAAGAGAGAAACTTGCCGACCTGCAGGTTCGCGACTACAAACGGTTGCTGCAACCTGTTATTGACGGCAACGAGATTATGGAATTGTTCCATCTGAAACCCAGCAAGGAGGTGGGACAGCTGAAGCAAACGTTGAAGGATGCCGTATTGGACAATAAGGTGGCAAACGAACGGGAGCCGTTGATGCAGCTGCTGATAGAGAAGGCGAGAAAGATGGGATTGGAACCTTCTAGGCACTGAAAAGTTGTTAAAAAAGAGATAAGAATGAGATGCTATTATGTTTTAATGTGTAATTTTGCACCTTCAAAACGTATTAGAAGTAATATTTTGAATATTAAATAATAAGGAAACGATATGAAAAGAAACACGATGATCTGGTTTGCAGCCTTGTCTGTCATGGTGCTGGCCAGTTGTGGTAAGTCTGGCCGTCCAGAGTTCGGCGATAACGAATATCCAGTGATGACTGTGGGTATTCAGAATGCGGAGTCGGAGACCAGTTATCCTGCAACTATCAAAGGTGTGCAGGATGTAGAGATTCGTCCGAAAATCTCCGGTTTTATCACCCGTCTTGCCATTCAAGAGGGACAGACGGTGGGAAGAGGGCAACTTCTTTTTACCATAGACAATGCCACTTACGTTGCAGCTGTGCGTCAGGCACAAGCTACGCTGAACTCTGCCCAGGCTGCAGTGAACTCTGCTCAGGCACAGTTGGCAACGGCTACGCTGACGTATCAGAACAGTCAGCAGTTGTATAATAATAAGGTGATAGGTGACTACGAACTGCAGACATCACGGAACACGATGAATAACGCGCAGGCTGCGTTGAACCAGGCAAAGGCTGGTGTGGCACAGGCTCAGGCAGCGTTGACCAATGCCAAGGAGCAGTTGGCTTTCTGCTATGTGACTGCTCCTACGTCGGGAATTGTCGGCAATCTGCCGTATAAGCAGGGAGCACTGGTCAGTCCGTCGTCTAATCCAGCGGTGACAACTATTTCCAACAACAGTGTGATGGAGGTGTATTTCTCCATGACAGAGAAAGATATGCTTGCAGTGACCAAGACTCTTGGCGGCAGTAACGCAGCTGTCAGTTCGTTCCCTGCCGTGAAGTTGCGTCTGGCAGACGGCACAATGTACAGTCACAATGGTACGGTGACGAAGGCAAGTGGCGTGATAGATCCGGCAACCGGTTCGCTGTCGATGATTGCCCGTTTTGACAACCCTGAGCATCTGCTGAAGAGTGGAGGTAGTGGTTCGGTGGTTGTTCCTCATGTCAACAGTCGTGCGTTGCTGATTCCGCAGTCGGCATGCACTACCGTTCAGGACAAAGTGTTTGTCTATAAGGTAGATAAGAACAACAAAGTACATTATTCTGAAATCAAGGTGGCTAAGCAGAACGACGGTAAGAACTATGTGGTTACTGAAGGTCTGAGTGTAGGCGACAAGATTGTCTCCAACGGTATCACCAAGCTTACCGACCAAATGGAAATCAAGCCCATCACCCCTGAACGCTATCAGAAGAAGATTGACGAGCAGGCTAAGTCTATGACAGCCGGCGACATCGTGAACGGAATGAAGAAATAGAAAACCTAGTCCCAAGCCACTCCAGGGAGGGGAACTGAGGGGTAGGGGTTGAAGGTTTATGGAAAAGAGATAAAAGTTTACTATATGACATTTACAAACTTTATCAAACGCCCTGTGCTCTCGACGGTGATTTCTATTGCCATCGTGCTGTTGGGTTTTATCGGATTGGTTTCGCTGCCTATTGCGCAGTATCCAGATATTGCACCGCCAAACATTATGGTCATCACCAGTTATCCCGGTGCTGATGCCGAGACGGTGAAGAATGCTGTCATTACACCGTTGGAGGAAAGTATCAACGGTGTGGAAGGTATGGATTATATCACCTCTACCGCATCGCCAGGTTCAGCCATGATTCAGGTGATGTTCCGTCAGGGAATGAACCCCGACATGTGTGCGGTGAATGTGCAGAACCGTGTTTCTCAGGCTACAGCTTTGTTGCCTGCAGAAGTAAACCAGGTTGGTGTGCGCGTTGTCAAGCGCCAGTCGTCTCAGGTCATCATGTTCTCGTTGACCTCCGACGGACGTTATGACGATGAGTTCCTCACGAACTACAACGCTATCAACATTATTCCCGCCATGAAGCGTATTCAAGGTGTCGGTGATGCTTCGAGTTTCAGTTCGAAGACCTATGCCATGCGTATTTGGCTCTATCCGGAAGTGATGAAGGAGCACAGTTTGATGCCGAGTGATATTACCGCAGCTTTGGCAGAGCAGAATATCGAGGCAGCACCGGGTAAGTTCGGTGAGATGTCTTCGGTAGCCTATGAGTATTCCATGCGCTATACCGGTCGTTTCAGAAGTGCTGAAGAATTCGGTAATATCATCATCAAGAGTACTGCCGACGGTCAGACGCTGAAGCTGAAGGATGTTGCCAAGATAGAATTGGGTGGTGAGGGCTACGCAGTGTCTATGCATAACAATGGTATGCCGTCCATTATGACCATGATTCAGCAGGTGGCAGGTTCTAATGCCAACGAAATAGCCAAACAGGTGAAAGCCGAACTGGAAGAACAGCAGAAGATGATGCCTCCCGGAATGAAGGTTAAGATTAACTACGATGTCACGGAGTTCCTTTATGCCTCTATCGAAGAAGTCGTCTTCACGTTGGTTTTCACCTTGGTGCTCGTATTCCTTGTGATTTACCTGTTCTTGCAAGACTGGCGTTCGACCCTTATCCCGTTGATTGCCGTTCCGGTTTCGTTGGTGGGTACGTTCTTCTTCTTGAATTTGATGGGCTTCTCCATCAACTTGCTGACACTTTCGGCGCTGTTGTTGGCTATCGCTATTGTGGTCGATGACGCCATTGTGGTGGTAGAAGCTGTCCATGCGAAGTTGGATCAAGGTTACAAGTCGTCGTTGACGGCAAGTATTGATGCCATGAACGAGATTTCAGGAGCCATTATCTCCATCACGCTTGTCATGGCTGCGGTGTTTATTCCCGTTTCATTCATCGGTGGTACCAGTGGTACTTTCTATCGTGAGTTCGGTGTGACGATGGCTGTGAGCATCTTTATCTCGGCGTTGAACGCACTGACCTTGTCGCCGGCGTTGTGTGCCATTTTCCTGAAACCCCACGATAAGAATGGTCACGAGAAGAAAATGTCTTTTATAGACCGTATGCACACGTCGTTTAATACGGCTTTCGATAAATATACGAATAAGTATAAGAACACTGTAGAGAAACTGGTTCACAAACCATTGCTGATAGGTCTGATGGTGATTGCCGGCATTGTAGTGATGGGCATTACCATGAAGACGACCAAATCAGGATTGGTTCCAGACGAAGATACGGGTACGATTTTCTGTACCATCTCCATGCCTCCAGCAACGTCGGAAGAACGTACCAAGGAGGTCGTTGCGCAAGTCGATTCCATCTTGGCTGCTGACCCAGCCATCATGAACCGCGAGCAAGTTCAGGGTTACAACTTTATTGCTGGTGCCGGTTCAGACCAGGCAACCTTCATCATCAAGTTGAAACCCTTCTCTGAGCGTCAGAAAGGATTCTGGTGGAAACTGAGCGGTTTGTGGGAAGGTGACGGCATCTACCGTTTCTTCATCAACCCATGGGAGGCGAACGGTGTGCTGGCACAGATATACATGAAGACTGCCCACATCAAGGATGCTCAAATTTTGGCATTCGCTCCACCGATGATTCCAGGTTTCTCTGCCAATTCAGGTGTGTCTCTGGTCATGCAAGACCGAACGGGTGGTGATTTGAACAAGTTCTTTGGTATTGTGAAGGATTATCTGGAGGAACTTAACAAACGTCCGGAGATTCAGATGGCTATGACGTCATATAACCCGAACTATCCCCAGTACATGGTGAGCATCGATGTTGCCAAGTGTAAGCAGGCGGGAATCTCGCCAACGACGGTGCTTTCTACCTTACAGGGGTACTATGGCGGACTGTATGCTTCCAACTTCAACAGTTACGGAAAGCTTTATCGTGTTATGATACAAGGTTCGCCTGAAACCCGTATGACTCCTGAATCGCTTAATGGTGTCTATGTGCGTACTCCTGGTGGTATGGCTCCAGTCAAGGAGTTCTGCAATCTTGAGCGTGTCTATGGTCCTTTGAATATCAACCGTTTCAACTTGTTTACCGCTATCAATGTTACGGCGACAGTTGCCGACGGTTATTCTACGGGTGAGGCTTTGAAGGCTTGCCAGGAAGTAGCTGCCGACTTGCTGCCTACAGGTTACTCGTATGACTATCAGGGCCTTACGCGTGAGGAAGCCAAGGCTTCGAATACCACAGCCATTATCTTTATACTGTGCTTCATCTTCATCTATCTGATTCTGTCTGCACAGTATGAGAGCTACATCCTTCCGTTGGCAGTACTCCTTTCAGTACCGTTCGGATTGGCAGGCTGTTTCCTCTTTACCATTATCTTTGGACACTCCAACGACATCTACATGCAGATTTCACTGATCATGTTGATAGGTCTGTTGGCGAAGAACGCCATCTTGATTGTGCAATTCGCCCTTGAACGCCGTCATTTAGGTATGGCGATAACGTGGTCTGCCATCCTGGGTTCTGCAGCCCGTCTGCGTCCTATCTTGATGACTTCGTTGGCGATGATTATCGGTTTGTTGCCGATGATGTTCGCATCGGGTGTAGGTAAGAACGGAAACCAGACGTTGGGTGCAGCTGCTGTAGGTGGTATGCTCATTGGTACTATCTGTCAGTTGTTTGTCGTCCCGACGTTGTTCGTCATCTTCCAGTCGCTGCAAGAGAAAGTTTCTCCGATTAAGTTTGAGGGCGAAGAGGAAGAGATTATCACGCCAGAGTTGGAACAATATGCTCAAGAGTTGTCCAAGGTTGAGCCTGAAGAAAAGAATGATTAAAAATGAAAACCATGAAGATAAAGAACATCATCATACTGAGTGTCGCCGCCGTGCTGCTGACTGGCTGTAAGTCGCTCTATGGCACGTACGAACGGCCAAAAGATGTGAGAACGGACAGTATTGTCCGCGACCCTGTGACAGGTGTGGGTTATCTGAGCGCTACAGACACAACAGGTTTTGGCAATCTGCCGTGGCGCAGCGTTTTTACAGACCCGCAGTTACAGGTTCTGATCAACAAGACGTTAACCAACAATCCAGATTTGTTGAATGCAGCCTTGAACATTCATATAGCAGAACAACAGGTGAAGACTGCCAAGTTGGCTTTCCTGCCGCAGGTAGCCTTTTCTCCGCAGGGTACACTGTCGCAGTTTGGAACGGGGGCTGTGTCGAAAACTTACAGTTTGCCCCTTTCTGCCAGTTGGAATGTAGATTTGTTTGGCAACCTGCTCAGTCAGAAACGTGCTGCACAAGTAGCCTTGCTTGCAGCACGTGACTATCAGCTGGCAGTGAAAACCAATCTGATATGTAATGTTGCCAACCTCTACTACACGTTGCTGATGCTCGACCGCCAGTTGGAGATTATCACAAACATGGAAGGGTTGACAAAAGAGACGTGGGACATGATGAAACTGCAGATGCAGTTGGGACGCGCACGTTCAACCAGCGTGCAGAGTGCGGAGGCTTCGTACTACAATGTGCAGACGCAAGGTGTAGATCTCAAACGTCAGATTCGGGAAGTGGAGAATTCCTTGTCCTTGCTGATGGGAGAACCTGCACACGGAATCCCGCGTGGAAAACTGGAGAGCCAGAATCTGCCTTCCGATTTCTCCGGTGGCTTAGGCATTGGCAGGTTGGCAAACCGTCCGGATGTCCATGCCAACGAAATGGCGTTGGCTCAGTGCTTCTATGATGTTGAAACCGCCCGTAGCCGCTTCTATCCGAGTTTGAACATCTCATCGACAGGTGCTTTTACCAACAATGCCGGTGCTATAGTCAATCCGGGAAAGATTCTTTGGAATCTTGTTGGTCAGTTGACGCAACCCATCTTTATGAAGGGTCAGCTGACGGCAGGACTCCGTGTGGCTGAAGACCAATATAAGAAAGCGTACAACAACTGGCAGAACTCACTACTTTCTGCCGGCAGTGAAGTGAGCAAGGCTTTGGTGCAGTATAATTCCAGTGACGAGATGAGTAAGCTGGAACAACAGCAGATTGACGTGCTGCGTAAGAATGTTGAACATACGATTTTGTTGTACAAACAGTCGGGCAGCAGTTATCTTGAGGTTATCACCGCGCAGCAACAACTGTTGAACGCCGAGATTTCGAAAGTTCAGGACGACTTCTCGAAGATGCAGGCTGTCGTCAGCCTTTACTATGCACTGGGAGGGGGAGTGAAGTAATTGATAATTGATAATTGACAATTGACAATTGATAATTTATGGCAAGTGAGATTAGTCCAAGAGCAGAAGTGTCGCCAAAAGCAAAAATCGGTGATAACTGCAAGATTTATCCATTCGTCTATATCGAAGACGATGTCGTCATCGGCGATAATTGTATCATACATCCTTTTGTAAGCATCCTCAACGGGGCGCGAATAGGTAAAGGAAATCATATACACCAAGGGTCGGTTATTTCAGCTTTACCGCAAGACTTCGAATTCCAAGGAGATAAAACAGAGGTTGTCATCGGTAAAAACAATGTCATCCGCGAGAATGTGGTCATCAACAGAGGTACGCACGCTGGCGGGCAGACCGTTATCGGCAATAAAAACTACCTGATGGAGGGTGTCCACATCCTTCACGATACTAAAATTGGAAACCAATGCGCATTTGGCTTCGGTACGAAGATAGCTGGTGACTGTGAGATTGGCAACGGAGTCGTTTTCACAGCTGCTGTGCTGCAGCTGCCAAACACACGTGTGGGCGATTGTGCACTGGTGACATCAGGCTCAATCTTTAACAAAGACATACCTCCTTATGTGATTGTCGGCAACAATCCCGTCTCTTTCAATGGTGTAAATGCCCCAATGTGTAAGGCTATTGGCATTGAGGAAAAGGTGGTTAAGCATATTGCTAATGCTTATCGTCTGGTGTTCCGCGGGAAGGTGAGCCTTTTCGATGCAACGCTTCAGATTAAAGAACAGGTTCCCGATGGTCCTGAGATACAGAAGATTATCGACTTCCTGTCAACTTCGAAGAAAGGAGTGATTTGATAATTGACAATTGCTGCGCTCTTGGCGTGAACATCAATAATTGATAATTGTCAATAGTCAATTATCAATTATCAATTAGTAGGACGCTGTGCAGGGTATTCCGGCAGCAATCACACGGTCGCGGATGGCATCAAGCTGTTCGCGACTGGCTTTTTTTAATCCTTTGACGGGAGTCTCGCGGTCAATGGTGTAGATCATCACCTCTTCCGGCTGTATGTCTGTGACGGCTTTCAGCCACGGTCCCACATACTCCTCGCCGGTGTTGTCTACGCCTTCGCCCTGCATGAACATCGTCTGGATGATGACATGCCCGTTGAAAGCCTTCAGTTGCGTGATGATCTGGTTGACATCATAGCTCGCCGACAGCGGGCGGTCCACCCTTCGGATGTAGTCCATGTCCACCGTGTCTAACTTCTGGATGTTGTTGTCCACCTTCAGGAGTGCCCGGCAGACGTCTGCCTTGTGCGTCATGGTGGCGTTGCTCAGCACCGATACCTTTGCCTTCGGGCAGTATTCGTCGCGCAGCCGTATCGTGTCGTCGATGATGCCCGGAAATGACGGGTGTGCCGTCGGCTCGCCGTTGCCGGCAAAGGTCAGCACGTCGGGTGTCTCTCCGCTTTGGCTCATCTCCTTCAGTTTCGCTTCCAACGCCGTTGCCACCTCCTCACGGGTGGGGCGGGGCAGGGTGGTGCGGTGCTGACCGTTCAGTCCGCACTCACAGTAGATGCAGTCGAAGGTACATACTTTGCCGTCGGCAGGCATCAGGTTGATGCCCAACGAAAGACCGAGCCTGCGGCTATGAACAGGTCCGAAAATAGGAGAAGGGTAGATAATCGTACTCATATCGGCTGCAAAAGTATGAAAGAAATCCGCGTTGGCGAAGGCAACGAAGCCGTAAAATCCCCTCCATTAACATTTTTTATGCTCCACTTATTATATATGGTCAAAGTCATTGCCAATTTCAAGTCGAAGAAAAAAATCGCATTATTCTTTGCTTTATTTTCATTTTGTCGTATCTTTGCGCAGACAACTGAAGCCGCCTGCCTTGCCAGCGACCATTTCAGCAGTATCGGCGGACAGGTCATTCAGGTTGACGGCGGCATGAACATGTAACAAGAAAGTAAAATGACAAATTTTACCCCCCCCCTAAAATTGTAGCCAATGCTATCGGCAAGCGACGGCACGTCAGGCTCCATTGACTGGAACCTGACGTGCCGTCGTTGCGTTTTACTTCAAGTATGACCAGAGAGTAATTAACCATATCATTAACCAATCCATTCAATTGAAGCACATGAGAAAAAGATTTTTTACCTTCCTCTTAGCCTTGTTCGGCATCATGCCGGCAGTATGGGCAGACGATGGCGTGTGGATAGAGAAGCTGAACGGCACGAAGCAGGGCTTCCTCTTCTCGCAGCAGCCTCAGATTTCCTACACCGCCGACGCTCTTGTGATGACCACGACGGTAGCAACGGCAACGTTTCCGCTTGACGAACTGAAGCGTATCTATTTCGACGGTAATGTTGTCAACGCCATCAACGCTGTCGCTGGCGGTGGTTCTGCCCAGCTGATGCGCGCCACGGCTGGCGGTGCCGAGCTTTCAGACTTCCCCGCAGGCACGGCGGTCACCGTCTATGCGCTTAGCGGCAGCAAGGTGGCACAGTTGCGCGTGCCTTCTGATGGTCAGCTCACCGTTGACCTCTCCGCCTTTCCACAAGGCATCTACATGATTCAAGCAGAAAAAGTAACCCTTAAAATCCAAAAGAAATGAAGAAAAGATTATTGACTATGGCAGCCCTGCTTGCTATGGTGTTCACCATGCAGGCACAAGAAACCACCAAGATAATGGTTGTAACGGGTAATGATGGTAAGGTCTATCGGAAGGCTGTAAAAGACGTGAAGGACATCACGTTTGTTGACGAATCCTATGAATATGTTGACCTCGGCCTGCCAGAGGAGTATGGCGACTATTTTGCCTGGGGCGAGACGGAGCCATATTATACAGAAGGCAATGCCTTGAGCACTGCGTCCGACACCTGGAAGACAGGCAAGACTGGTTACAATTGGGCAAGCTATTTCGATACTCCAAGCGGTTACACCAGTGGTACACCTACTTATTTCACGACATACAACACAGCAAGTGCTCAATTGCAGTCTCAGCACGACGTTGCCACTGCCAAGTGGGGCAGTGCTTGGTGTATGCCGACTCATGCTCAGCTGCAGGAGCTTGTGGCTAACACCGTCAGTGAGTGGGGCACCTTGAATGGGGTTAACGGCCGTTACTTCTACAAGAAGGATGCCGGTGGCAGCAAGGTTGCCGATACCTACATTTTCCTGCCCGCAGCGGGCTACCGGCACGCTACGAGTCTGGACAGTCAGGGGTCGTACGGCTACTACTGGTCGAGTGAGCTCCACTCCAGTAGCGTGGACCGCGCGTGGCTCCTGTACTTCGATTCGGGCAGCGTGTATGCGGAGAACTACGACGGCGCCCGTTACAACGGTCTGTCGGTGCGGGCGGTGTGCGCACAATGAGAACTTACCTCCCCAAAGCCCCCATCCCCAAAGCCCCCCGACCCCCAAAGCCCCCCGACCCCCTAAAGGGGGAGGAGGGGAGGGGAGGGGGGATGCTATTCGGTGTAGGATGACACTTTTTCGAGCGCAATCCTGCGCTGTGGTGCCCCTACAGGGGAAATAAAAAATAAAATTATACATACGACACCAGCTTCGTAAACCACTAAGTAATAGTGACTTACGCGATTGAGGTCGCATAAAGTACTACACTTTTAGGCGAAAGTCGAACACCGACCTTCCAACTACTATGAGTTTGCGTCCCAACTACTATGTAGTTGCGTTCCAAACTCATAGTAGTTGGAAGGCAAACACATAACAGTTGCAGAAAAGGGACTAAATGTTTGTTTTTTCAACTTTTTGGGGCGGTGTACGACTTGCGCTCAGTCAGCGTATACATACACCCGTGCCTCTTTTACGTAAGCTACTGAGCCTGAGCAGTTTGCGAAACATGGTGTCGTATGTACAATTTTTATTTAAATTCTCCCTGTATATATACTTTTTAACCACAGATGGCACAGATTCACAGAGTTATTTAACAACGGAAAACACTCTAAGGATTTTTTCGAAAGAAATTAGCATAATTACTATAATTCAACCCAGAAAATTTCTGGGTAATTTCTTGAAATTTCTTTCTTTGATCCTCTCCATCATCCCTTTAGGGATGATTTTCCGTTTTTGCCTCCGTGTGAGAAAAATAAAAAGATGATGACTTTCTAATCGTAGGTTGCATGGATTAGAAGAAGGTACTTTCGCTCGACAAAGCAAAAAAAAGCAAGATTTCTTTTGCTTTGTCCTCACTTAATCGTACCTCTGGCTTCGCCGAAGGTAGGTTGCGCCTCAGAAAAACTCAAATAAATTTGGTTTTTCGTTCGGCTTGCACTACCTTTGCACGCAAATTGGCAAATAGTGCCCTGTTGAAAATGGGAAAAAAGAAAAAACGTAATCAAGAACGTAGCCGTTTTGGCTTACAAAAGATAACATTGTGTATCAGTACCGCTATGGTGCTGATTCTTTTGGGAATGGTGGTTCTGACGGTGCAGACAGGACGCAATCTGTCGCAGTATGTCAAGGAGAACTTGATGGTGACGCTGGTTCTTTCACCGGAAACTTCACCTCAAGATGCACAACACTTATGCAAACGTGTGAAGATGCTTCCCTATGTGAACGGATTGAACTATATCAGTAAGGAAGACGTGCGCAAAGACCTTTCTAAGGAATTGGGAACCGACCCCACGGAGTTTGTGGGTGGTGAGAATCCCTTGTCGGCATCAATAGAATTGAGACTGAAGGCAGACTATGCCAACAACGACTCTATCAAATGGATTTCTGAACGATTGAAAACCATGCACGGTGTGGCGGAGATAGATTACAGGAAAGACTTGATAGACACAGTGAACTTCCGCCTGCGCCAGATTAGTTTGGTGCTGTTGGTGTTGGCTGCACTGCTGGCTATCGTTTCTTTCTCACTGATCAACAACTCTATCCGTCTTGCCATATATGCACGTCGTTTCTCGATACATACGATGAAACTTGTCGGTGCATCGTGGGGTTTTATTCGTGCCCCATTTATCCGTTCGGCTATCGGTCAGGGACTGCTTTCGGCTGTCTTGGCATTGTTGGTCTTGGGCGGAGGCATTTATGCTTTATACCGTTATGAACCGGAACTGATGGCAGTCATCAACTGGCAGGTACTTGCTCTGACTGCAGGTGCTGTGCTGCTGTTTGGTCTGCTGATTACAACGTTCTGCGCCTGGCTGTCTGTGAACAAGTTCCTCAAGATGAAGGCTGGAGAACTGTATAAGATATAATTGACAATTGATAATTGACAATTGACAATTCACAATTCATAATTGACAATTCACAATTGATAATTGGCGAAGCCGATACCTCTAAATTCTAAATTCATAATTCTAAATTTGCAACAGATATTTTATGGATAAGAGAAATCTTGCATTTGGAAAAATAAACTTTATCCTGCTTGCCATCGGCATGGCAGTGGTTGTCTTGGGTTTTATCCTGATGAGTGGAGGGGCATCTACGGAACAGGCTTTTGACCCCTCTATCTTCGATGCCCGCCACATTAAAGTGGCTCCCGTGGTAACCTTTATTGGTTTTGTGTCCATTATCGTTGCCATCGTATATAAACCGAAGGACGAAAGCAAGGAGGAACATGCGAAATGACTTGGATTGAAACGGTTATCATAGCCATTGTAGAAGGACTGACAGAGTTCCTGCCTGTCTCTTCGACAGGACACATGATTATCACGCAGAACTTGTTGGGTATAGAGCAAGGCGACCCGTTTGTTCATGCTTTTACGTTTATCATACAGTTTGGCGCTATCCTGTCGGTGGTATGTCTCTATTGGAAACGTTTCTTCCGATTTGACAATACGCCTGCCCCAGAAGGCAGTTCGTGGTTACAACGCATGAAGCATAGATATCACTTCTATTGGTTGCTCATCGTCGGTGTGTTGCCGGCCATTATCATAGGATTGCTTGCCAAGAAGTCTGGATTGCTTGACTGGCTGCTTGACAGCGTTGAGGTGGTAGCCATCATGCTGGTTATCGGTGGTATCTTTATGCTTTTCTGCGACAAGCTGTTTAACAAAGGTACCGAGGAAACGAAACTTAATGAGAAGCGCGCTTTCAACATTGGTCTGTACCAGTGCATCTCCGTTATCCCAGGTGTATCGCGCTCTATGGCAACCATTGTAGGCGGTATGACACAAGGGCTAACCCGTCAGCGTGCCGCAGAATTCTCATTCTTCCTTGCCGTGCCGACGATGGCTGGTGCTACATTGCTCGATCTGCTTGACTTACTAAAGGAAGATGCAGCATGGGCAACCTCTCATAATATAGCGATGCTCCTGTTGGGATGTGTTGTGGCATTTATCGTAGCGTTGCTTGCCATGAAATGGTTTGTGGCCTTCCTGACGAAATATGGATTCAAAGCCTTTGGTATCTATCGTATCATCGTTGGCGGCATCATTATCGTGTTGCTGCTGACAGGTCACTCACTTGCAATGGTCGATTAAATGGATTTCAGAGAAGGAGAAATCATTGCCATAGACAAACCCTACGGCGTGTCGAGTTTCGGTGCGTTGGCTCATATCCGTTATCTCTGCTCCCGCAAATGGGGACGGAAGGTAAAGATGGGACACGCAGGTACGCTGGACCCGTTGGCAACGGGGGTCCTGATTCTCTGTACAGGAAAGATGACGAAGCGCATTGAAGAGTTCCAACACCATACGAAGGAGTATGTGGCGACGTTACAGCTCGGTGCTACAACACCCAGTTTCGATATGGAACATGAGATAGATGCCACCTTTCCGACATCGCATATCACCCGTGAGGGTATAGAACAGGCTCTGGCAGCTTTTGTCGGTGATGTGATGCAGGTTCCGCCTGTATTCTCAGCATGCAATGTCAACGGAAAACGTGCCTATGCTCTCAGTCGGAAGGGCAAGGAGGTGGAACTTGCTCCCAAGCAAGTGCGTATCGACGAGATAGAACTGGTGTCGTTTGGCATCGAGAAGAAGCAACTGACGTTGCGCATTGTTTGTGGAAAAGGAACCTATATCCGTGCTTTGGCACGCGACTTGGGACGGGCTCTACAGAGCGGAGCCTATCTTACTGCCTTGCGGCGTACCCGTGTCGGTGACATCCGTGTGGAAGACTGTCATGACTATGACCAGTTTGGCGCATGGCTCGACCAACAGGAGATGACAAAAGCGGAATAACGGAACGACGGAATGCCGTCATACCGAAACAACGAAACAAAGTCATACCGTCATACCGAAAAATAGTAAAAAAACATAATAATGAAACTGTCACAATTCAAATTCAAATTGCCCGAGGAGTTGATAGCCCTCTATCCCCATTCTTCAGAGCATACGGTGAACCGTGAGGATGGAACGTCCGAGACCTTCAAGGTGACCCGTCGCGATGAATGCCGTTTGATGGTGTTGCACCGTAAGTCGCAGACCATCGATTTGTTCAAGAAAGATGAGAACGGCAACCCCATAGAAGGCGAATACCTGGACTTCCGTAGTGTTCTCGACCATTTCGACGAGGGCGACACCTTTGTCTTCAATGACACGAAGGTGTTCCCGGCTCGTCTTTATGGTACGAAGGAAAAGACGGATGCGAAGATTGAAGTTTTCCTCTTGCGCGAGCTGAACAAGGAGATGCGGCTTTGGGATGTGTTGGTAGAACCAGCCCGTAAGATACGTATCGGCAACAAACTTTTCTTTGATGAGTCGGGTACAATGGTGGCAGAAGTCATTGATAACACGACCAGCCGCGGTCGGACACTACGTTTCCTTTACGACTGTCCGCACGATGAGTTTAAGCGAGAGTTGTTTGCCTTGGGCGAGGCTCCTCTGCCCCGTTATATCCTTGACCGTCGTCCATGCGAAGAAGGAGACATCCCTCATGCAACGGAAGATGACATGACAGATTATCAGACAGTCTTTGCTAAGAACGAAGGGTCGGTGACGGCTCCTGTGGCAGGTCTGCATTTCAGCAGGGAGATGATGAAGCGTATGGAAATCCGTGGTATCAATACCGCTTTTGTAACGTTGCATTGCAGTCTAGGCAGTTTCCATGATATTGAGGTGGAAGACCTGACGAAGCATAAGATGGACTCTGAACAAATGATTATCAATGCCGAAGCCTGCGAGATTGTCAATAAGACCAAACGTGAAGGACGACATATCTGTGCTGTAGGTACTGGTACGCTGAAGGCAACGGAAACTGCTGTGGGTACAGACGGTATGCTGAAGGAATATGACGGATGGACCAATAAATTCATCTTCCCACCTTATGAGTTTGGACTTTCCGATTCGCTCATTGCCAATTTCTATCATCCCTACAGTACGTTGCTGATGGCAACATGTGCTTTTGGTGGCTACGACCTTGTGATGAAGGCGTACGATTTGGCAGTAGAACACGGCTACCTGTTTGGTGGCTATGGTGATGCCATGCTCATCTTGGATGATTAAAAGCCCACCCCCGCCCCCAAAGCCCCCCGACCCCCTAAAGGGGGAGGGAGAAATAAAAGGGAGGGGAGTAGTGGAGTTAGTTTTTAATAGCTTTCGCATGAAGCATATAGCATATTTGAGTCTCGGCTCCAACATCGGTGACCGTCGGTCGGCGTTGCAGGAGGCGATAGAAAGAATAGGGAAGTCGGTTGGCACGGTAGTGCGCCAATCGGCTTTTTACGAAACGGAACCGTGGGGTTTCGACTCCGACAACCTGTTCCTGAATGCTGCGGTATGTGTGGAGACCGCCCTCTGTCCGCGTTGCCTGCTGGAAACCACCCAGCGTATCGAGCGGGAATTGGGACGAACGAAAGCCAACAAACGACAGATGGGAAATGAAAGTGTCACTGCTGGCTCCTCTCCTAAACAGGGGAGGTCGGGAGGGGGCTCTTATAAAGACCGCCCGATAGACATTGACATCTTGTTGTATGACGACCTGACTATTGATGAACCTGATTTGAAGATTCCTCATCCGTTGATGTACGAACGAGAGTTTGTGATGAAACCGTTACGAGAGATTATGAAAAACCCCTCCCTGAGCAGGGAGGGGTAGGGGGATAATTAAGTCTTTGCTTAACGACGCAGACCTAATTCTTTGATAATTGCACGATAGCGGTTGATGTCGCGATCGTACAGATACTTCAGCAGAGCGCGGCGCTTGCCTACAAGCTGTGTCAGCGAACGGGTAGTCACGAAGTCCTTGCGATTCTTCTTCACGTGCTCTGTGAGGTGCTTGATGCGATAGGTGAACAATGCAATCTGGCTTTCGGCAGAACCGGTGTCTTTTACGCCACCTTTGCCATACTGACCAAAGATTTCCTCTTTCTTAGCTTTGTCTAAATACATGGTTTTGTTGTTTTGATGAATAATGTTTGTTACTATCCAGACAACGGAAGCCGTCTTCATCGGGGCGTACTCCATCGTACATGGATTTCTTTAAGCGGCTGCAAAGGTACTGCATTTCTGCAATATTGCCAAATCTTTGCACGTGTTTTTTGTTTGTGCTGCAATTTCTTATTAATTCTTTTGGATATATCGTTATTCGTTTATATCTTTGCAATGATTGATATATCTAATATTATTAACTTAAATAGTAACGTAAAGATGAGACTATTGAAAAACAAGTGGATGGTCATTGCAGCCATGCTGTTGACCCTTTCAGTTGCTGATGCCGTAGCACAGCCATCGATTCCCCGTAGAAACGGACGTAGTGGTTATTATGGAAGACCGCGCCGCAGTTATTCATCCAGCAATACCGTATGGGGTACCCAGTACGACTGGCTTTCCCGTCGTTATGCCAACTATGATGACGTACAGTATCGCGATCGCGGACAGGTTCGCGTCTTGTTGAACTCTATCTATGCCCGTCACGGTCGTCGTTTCAAGGATGCCGGACTCCGTCACTATTTCAACTCTCAGGGTTGGTACAACCCTTGGCGTAATGAGGTTCCTTCTAGCGAGTTCAACCGCTACGAGCAGTATAACATCAGTTTCCTTTCCAAGTATGACTAAACGAATGAGATACCTGCTGTCCTTGCTGCTGCTGGCTTTCTTGCCCGCGGCGGCACAAGGACAGGGGAGCGCAATACCCAAGGGTGCTGCCATCTTGATGAAGTGCTATCCTAACTTCGTCAAAGGATACAAGGACGGCAAACTCATCATGTCTGACGGTTCCACGATCGTCTATAATGATGGGCGCGAGAAATCGTTTGTGGAGAAACTTGACGAGGCTGACCCCGAAGACATGTTTGCGTTCAAGTACGACCGCAAGTCGTGGACTCCTGGCTACCTGCAAGATGCTGGTCGTAGTCGTTGTGAAGCTTTGTTCAAGAAAATGTACGGTTCTTCTCAGGCTGAGGTGCGTAAGCATCTGATTAGCGTTCCTTGGTTCGGTCAGCGTGTTCTCTTCACTAATGTTAATGGGGCTGCCGACCATTTGAAAGCCGTTGCTGCAGAATTGGCTAAGCATCCTCAATACAGCAAGTATTTTAAGTCGGAGGGAACGTTTTATTGGCGTCCTGTCCGCGGTGCGAAGCGTTTGAGTGCCCACTCCTACGGCATGACTATCGACATCGGTGGTAATTTCAAGACCTACTGGCTGTGGAAGAAACCGGGCGCAAAGGAAACAGACAAGGTAGGCTATGAGAACAAGATGCCGCACGAGATCGTTGAAATCTTCGAGAAACACGGTTTTATCTGGGGCGGTCGCTGGTATCACTATGACACCATGCATTTTGAATACCGTCCGGAGATACTCATGGCTAACCCGTAAAATACACATCTTCTTCATCGCCCTCTATGCAAATGAAAGCATAAGGGGCGATTTCTTTGGTTTGCAGTACCTTTGGATAAGGTTCTATCGCTCGACAATGAAAAGAAAAACAAGTTTTCCTTTTGCTTTGTCCTCGCTTAATCGTACCTTTGAAGAAAGTTCGCTGCGTCTTAACAATAAAAATAAAAAAGTTTTTGTTTTGTATTGTCTTCGACTTGCAGTACCTTTGCAAACGATTTTTATAAAAAAGGTATGCAGAAAATTAGGAACATAGCGATTATAGCCCATGTTGACCATGGAAAGACTACGCTTGTAGATAAGATGATGCTCGCCGGAAAACTCTTCCGCGAGGGACAGGATAACAGCAGTCAGGTGCTCGACGCCAACGACTTGGAGCGTGAGCGAGGTATTACGATTCTTTCGAAGAACGTTTCTATCAACTGGAAAGGAACAAAAATCAATATCATAGACACTCCGGGACACTCCGATTTCGGTGGAGAGGTGGAGCGCGTGCTGAATATGGCTGATGGTTGTCTGCTGTTGGTCGATGCGTTTGAAGGTCCTATGCCGCAGACTCGATTCGTCTTACAGAAGGCATTGGAAATAGGACTGAAACCCATCGTGGTGGTCAACAAGGTGGATAAACCCAACTGCCGACCTGAAGAGGTCTATGAGATGGTGTTCGACTTGATGTTCGACTTGAATGCTACAGAAGACCAACTGGATTTCCCTGTTGTCTATGGCTCTGCCAAGAACGGATGGATGGGAGAAGACTGGAAGATGCCCACCGACAATATCGAATACCTATTGGACAAGATCGTAGAGATTATCCCAGCGCCTGAGCAGTTGGAGGGAACACCTCAGATGCTCATTACCTCGCTCGACTATAGCAACTATACAGGACGTATAGCTGTGGGGCGTGTTCATCGCGGAACGCTCACCGACGGCATGGCTGTGACTATCTGTCACCGTGACGGTTCGCAGGAGAAGACAAAGATCAAGGAACTGCATACCTTTGAGGGTATGGGACACCAGAAGACTGACCATGTTGATTCCGGCGATATCTGTGCCGTTATCGGTTTGGAGCATTTCGAGATTGGTGACACCATCTGCGATGCTGAAAATCCTGAAGCTCTGCCCCCGATTGCTATCGATGAACCAACTATGTCGATGCTCTTTACCATCAACGATTCACCCTTTTTCGGAAAGGAAGGCAAATACTGCACCTCACGTCATATCAACGACCGTCTGCAGAAGGAACTGGAGAAAAACCTTGCGTTGCGTGTGGAGTTCTTCGAAGATTCTACTGACAAATGGATTGTCAGCGGACGTGGTGTGCTGCACCTTTCTGTTCTTATCGAGACCATGCGTCGCGAAGGTTACGAGTTGCAGGTTGGTCAGCCACAGGTGATTTATAAGGAGGTTGATGGTGTGAAGTGTGAACCGATAGAAGAACTGACCATCAATGTTCCGGAAGAGTTCGCTTCGAAGATGATTGATATGGTGACCCGCCGCAAGGGTGAGATGACGGGCATGGAGACACAAGGCGAACGCAGCAATATCGAGTTCGAGATACCTTCGCGTGGTATCATAGGTTTGCGCACCAACGTGCTGACAGCCAGTCAGGGAGAAGCTATCATGGCACACCGTTTCAAGAACTATCAACCCTATAAGGGTGATATCGAGCGCCGCGTCAATGGTTCGATGGTAGCTTTGGAAACGGGTACGGCATACGCTTACAGTATTGACAAGCTGCAAGACCGCGGCAAGTTCTTCATCGATCCAGGTGAGGAAGTCTATGCCGGTCAGGTTGTCGGTGAACATGTTCACGACAATGACCTTGTTATCAACGTTGCCAAAGCCAAGCAGCTCACCAATGTGCGTGCGTCGGGAAGTGACGACAAAGCGCGTATTGTGCCGAAGACCATCATGAGTCTGGAGGAGTGTCTGGAGTATATCAAGGCTGACGAATACGTGGAGGTGACTCCGCAGTCTATGCGTATGCGTAAGATCATCCTTGACCACGACCAGCGCAAGAAAGCAAACAAAGTATAAACTAAACACGACAAAATGATGAAAAAGATGCTCTTGACTATCGCACTGGCTGCGATGACATGTACGGCAGTAACGGCACAGGAGAAAGCAAGTGCCTGGCCGTGGGACTTTCCGCAGGACGTACCGCTGAAGGCAGAGACCGGACAGATGGTGCTGAGCTGCTACGGACACTACTTCGATGCGGTGGAAGCCGGGAAGTCATTAGAAAACAACGTCCTGATTTTCTACAAGACAACGATGGAGAAGCCGGGCAGCGGAAGGTCTTTGGTTGCCAGTTGGCAGAAGGAAGTGGAGGTGCCCAACGCACTCATCATCCCACTCGACAAGAAAGCCAAGGCAAAGAAGGGTGACATCGTGCTCACCTGGTGGCAGTCGGGAAGCGGCATGCAGCGTGCCATCGTCATCGACGACGATATTCCTACCGAGCCGACGGTGTGCTATCTGGATTTAGACTGGCCTGACAACCCCGACAGTCCGAAGACGGCAGAGCGGCGCAAGGGCGAACAGCTGAAGCCGGGAACGTTCAGCGTGATAAAAGGTGGCAAGTGGCAGAGTGGCGAACAGGTGGCTTACCGCAGCAACGGCGAGTGGAAAGCCGGCAGAATCATCCATACCGCAGGCGACAAGGTGCTCATGTCAGTCTTTGCCAGCAATATCGAAGCCACGACAAAAGACCGCATCAAGCTCATTCCTTTCAAAGAGAAGTTCAAGGTGGGCGACAAGGTTTCGGTGATATGGGTAAGTAAGTACAAGCCCGGCTACACCGTCGTGAAGGTCGATGAGACTTATGGACGTGTCTATGTCAAGCAAGACGGCAAAGACCGTGTAGAATGCAAGAGCATTGTCGAAGTAACGAAAGTTTTAGACAATTGACAATTCTTTTAGTCGCTTCCTTAGAAAAGCGCTTTGAGATTACACAATTAACAATTTGAGGGTATGCATATTCGCATACCCTCTTTTTTATGCATCGGCAAATACCTTTCCGTCGTCAAGAGTAATCTGAAGTTTCTTGTACTCGCAATGGAAATCGTTCTGAAGACGATTGAGATAGCGTGCACTTTCCCATTTGCACATCGGGAGGTCGTGGAGCAGGTAGTTGCCGCAAGCCTCTGGTTGGGTGGCAGGAACCTCTTCCTGTGTGAGAATCCATTTCAAACATTCAATCGTCAGACGTCGCATGTCCTCTGCACTATAGCAGCCGGTCATGATGATGTACATGCCCGTGAGACATCCCATCGGACCAACATAAACTACATCCTCTTTTACTTCCGAGTTGCGGAACCATGTTGCCATCAGGTGTTCAAGGCTGTGCATGGCTGCTGGGGCAATGGCCGGTTCTTTGTTGGGTTCGGTGATTCGTATGTCGAAGGTTGTGAATCCCTTATCTTGTCGTGATACATAGATGCCAGGTTTCAGACAAGTGTGGTCGATGGTGAAACTTTGTATGACTTCCATGATTGAGTTTGGAGTTTTTAAAGTTTAGAGTGATGTTCTTACAGGGTTTCTAGAAAGTTGCGTGTTACAGCAAACGATTTGTCGGCTATCGTGTTCCAAAAGTTGTGATATTGTGAGGCATCTGTATCGCGTAACGGGATGTCGCTGATGATGCGGAATGAGATAAACGGCACCTTATTGATATAGCATGTCTGTGCGATGGCACACGACTCCATATCCACAGCCTTGGACTCTGGGAAAAGGTCGATGATGCTTCGCATCTTTTCCTTTGAATCCACAAACCAGTCACCAGTGACGATGAGTCCTGCATGAACCTTAACGCCACAGTCTAAGTTCAACGCTTTTTCTATCAGATTTTGGTCTGGTTTGTAGCGAACGGGTAATCCCTGTACTTGTCCGTAAACGGTTTTGTCGTCGATAGCTTTTCCACAATATACGTCGTGATAGGTCAGTTCTGCACTTACCACGACATCTTGAATGTTGATGTCGTCGCCATTTCCACCAGCACAGCCGCTGGAGATGATGATGTCAGGATGATGTTCGTTGATCATCTTTTGTGCACCTAATGCCGCATTCACTTTCCCAATGCCGCATTTTGCCAATACAATGTCATGATTGTCGATGGATTGTGCAACTTCTTGCAACTGCACGTATTCCTTGTCCATCGCTACGATAATTCCTATTTTCATGATCCGATTCTGATGTTTTATGCATGCAAAGATACAAATAATTGTGAATAGTGAATGGCGAATTATAGATTATTTTGTACATTTGCGCCAACGAACCGAATAAAACAAAGAAGAGCATGAAGAAATTCATATTATTATGCTGCCTGTGCGTATGCTTGATGGTTGTCTGTGCCCAATGGGTGTCGAGCCCCGATACCGAGACAGCTTATGAACTTGTTGGGAAACAGAAATTCGGTAAGGCTTTTACTATCATGGAAAAAGAAGCCCTCCGCGGTGTAGCCAAGGCTCAGTTCGGTTTGGGACTGATGTATGCTGACGGTTTAGGCGTCACCCAAAACACAGGAAGAGCTGTGGAGTGGGTTGAGAAAGCGGCTAACAGCGATTTCTCTGAAGCACAAACGGTATTGGGCAGATGGTATTATGCCGGTCAGGTGGTGCCGCAAGATTGCAAAAAAGCGTTGATGCTGTTGGAGAAAGCGTCTAAGAAGAATGAAAAAGAAGCCTATCACCTGATGGGTAACATCTATGCCGAGGGCAAGTGTGCACAACAGAACTACAATAAGGCGTTGCTATGTTATTTGTCTGCAGGAAGTTTAGGGTATTCAGATTCTTGGTACAACGCTGCCGCGCTATATATGAACAGTTGGGGAACGCCTCAAAACACAGAGAAAGCCATTGATGCCTATGTGAGGGCAGCCTATGCTGGACACAAGATGGCGCAGTTTAAGATTGGTCTCATCTATGAGCAAGGGGCCGGTGTCCCCCAGGACTTGCACAAGGCTTCCATCTGGTATCTGAAGGCTGCGAAAGATGGAGTACCCGAAGGACAGTTTGCTATTGGTAACCTATATTTCAGCGGTCAAGGTGTTGAAAAGGATACCAAAAAGGCCAAAGAGTGGTTTGAGAAGGCTGCCCTTCAAGGTTTTGCTCCGGCCCAATATAACTTAGGAGTGATGTATTACGAAGGCACGGGCATGAAGATAGACCGTAAGAAGGCGAAAGAGTGGTTGCGTAAAGCTGCAGCCCAAGGCCATCAAGAGGCACAAGCCGCCCTCGACTCCATTCCACCGGAAAGGTAGGAATTTTTCAACTAGAAACAAAAAGACATGAAAAGAATGAATACATTGAAGAAATGCTGGCCCGACGTGCTGGTTATCGTATTATTTGCTGCAATATCCTTTGCTTATTTTTTCGTTCCAGTCACCCAGGGAAAGATTCTTTACCGGCATGACTCTTCTGCCGGACGTGGTGCCGGGCAGGAAGTGGCAGAATACCGCGAGCAGACGGGTGAAACCTCTCGTTGGACGAATGCTCTTTTCGGAGGAATGCCTACCTACCAGACGTCACCTTCGTATCAGTCGACCAATGCGTTGTCGAAGGTTATGGATGCCTATCATTTGTGGTTACCAGAAAATGTATGGTACCTGTTTGTATATCTGTTAGGCTTCTACATCATGTTACGCGCCTTCGACTTCCGACAGGCGTTAGCGGCGTTGGGTTCTGTCATCTGGGCCTTCTCCAGCTATTTCCTTATTATTATTGCTGCCGGACACATCTGGAAAGTGATGGCGTTGGCATACCTCCCGCCGATGATAGCAGGTGTGGTCTTGTCATACAAAGGTAAATATATGTGGGGCTTCCTGCTGACCGCCATCTTTACGGCTTTTGAGGTGAAAGCCAATCACGTGCAGATGACCTACTACTACCTGTTTATCGTTTTCTTCTTGGTGATAGCCTATCTGGTACAAGCTATTCGCGAAAAGCAGTTGGCACGCTTCTTCAAAGCCAGTGCCGTTTGTGCTGTGGCAGCTTTGATAGGTGTAGCCATCAATATCTCCAACCTCTATCATACCTGGGAATACCAGAATGAAACCATGCGTGGCAAGAGTGAGTTGGTGAAGAAGAATACTGCCAACCAAACCAGCAGCGGATTGGAGCGCGACTATATTACCCAATGGAGTTATGGCATCGGCGAAACATGGACGTTGTTGGTGCCGAACACGAAAGGTGGTGCTTCAGTACCGATGATTTACGATAAGACCGTTCAGAAAGAAGGCGACCCGATGTACGAGCCCATCTATCAGCAACTGGGACAGTATTGGGGCGAACAGCCGATGACCAGCGGTCCCGTATATGTCGGAGCATTTGTGCTGATGCTGTTTATCCTTAGTCTCTTCGTGGTGAAAGGACCTGTGAAATGGGCTTTGCTCGCAGCCACCATCTTGTCTGTCCTGCTCTCATGGGGGCGTAACTTCATGTGGTTCACCGACCTGTTTATAGACTATATGCCGATGTATGCCAAGTTCCGAACAGTAGCATCCATTCTCGTCATAGCCGAGTTTACTATTCCCTTGCTTGCCATACTAGGCTTGCGCGAGTGTGTAAAGGTTGTTGAGGGAGAGAAAGCACAGAGTGTTCAGAATAATCAGAATACTCAGAGTACTCCGAATACTCCGAGTCTTCTCACGATGAAGCAACTGAAACGTTATACCTTGATAAGTTTCTTGCTGACCGCAGGTATAGCAGCTCTCTTTGCCTTGATGCCAGGCGTGTTCTTCGACTTCGTCTCTTCTGCCGAACGGCAGGCGTTGTCGCAGATTCCAGCAGACCAGTTGAATCCGTTGCTTGACAACCTGACGACGATTCGTAAGCATATCTTCACGGCAGACTGTTGGCGTACTGTCTTTGTCATCGTACTTGGAACCGTTTTCCTCTTCTTGTATTTCATGAAGAAGTTGAAAGCAGAATACATGGCCGTAGCGCTGTTCGTCCTTTGTTTGGTTGATTTATGGCAGGTTGACAAGCGCTACCTCAACGATGCCATGTTTGTACCCAAGAGCGAGCGTGAGGCTCCTATCGAAATGACGAAGGCAGATGAAATCATCCTGAAAGACAAGTCGCTCGACTATCGTGTGCTGAACTTCGCCAGCAATACCTTCAACGAGAACGAAACCTCTTTCTACCATAAGAGCATAGGTGGTTATCATGCCGCTAAGTTGCGCCGTTATCAGGAACTCATAGAAGCCCATATCGTTCCTGAGATGCAGAAGACCATGCAGGCGGTGGCAGAGGCTGGCGGCAATATGGAGGCGGTGGCAGGCGACAGTATCTATCCCGTGCTGAATATGCTCAACACCAAGTACTTCATTATGCCGTTGCAAGGAGGAGAAACCGTTCCCCTGCTCAATCCCTATGCCTATGGCAACGCCTGGATGGTGGATAAGGTGACCTTCGTTGACAATGCCAACGACGAATTGGAGGCTTTGGGTAAAATTAACCTGCGCCATGAGGCTGTGGCGGATAAGAAGTTTATGGAAAGCCTAAGCCTCACCCCCGCCCCCTCTCCAAAGGGAGAGGGGAGTAGTCAGAGCTCTCAGGATGCTCAGAGTAATCAGAATACTCCGAATATTCAGAGTAATCCGAATACTCTGAGTAATCAGAATACTCAGAGTTCAATAGGCACCGTAGTCTTAAAGCAATATGCTCCGAACCAACTGACTTATCAAGTTGATGCTGAAAAAGACGGCGTCATCGTATTCTCAGAAATCTACTATCCGGGTTGGTCAGCAACCATCGATGGGCAGGAAGTGGAACTAGGACGAGTTGACTATGTACTGCGTGCCCTTCCTGTGAAGGCAGGCAAGCACCAGATTGTGCTGACCTTCCAACCGAAGAGCATTACCATTACAGAGACCATTGCCTATGTCGCTTTCGGTATTCTGATACTTGCCATCCTCATCGTGGCTTTCTTGACGTGGAAAAAGAAAAAAGGTTGAGCATTATGCCCAACCTTTTTTCTTTCTTATTTCATAAGACGTTTTATCCATTATCAATTAGCGAAGCGTTTTTCTCCCTCTTGTTGGAACGAAGCCCGTAAAGGGCGACCACCACGAAGCAGATGAGAGGAACGATGAACGATACGTTTTCGGCAGGGAGTCCACAGATAGCATGCTTTACATCGATGATGGCAGCCTGAACGGGAGGCAGGACGCTGCCGCCGAGGATGGCCATGATGAGTCCGGCACCACCGAACTTCACATTCTCGCCCAGTCCTTCGAGGGCAATACCGTAGATGGTGGGGAACATCAAAGACATGCAGGCACTCACACCAACGAGACAATAGAGTCCTTTGATGTCGGTGAAGCAGATGACACCGCAGACCAAGGCAAAGCCTCCGCAGGCGAGAATCATCAGCAACTTACCCGGGTTGATGTATTTCAGGAACCAAGTGCAGATGAAACGGCTGCATACGAAGAATATCATGGCGATGATGTTGTAGCGTTGCGACATCACTTCAGCCGCTTTCTCAGCCATGCCTTCTGCCATCAAGACGCGCGTACCATATTGTATAATGAATGTCCAACAAGTAATCTGTGCTCCCACATAGAAGAATTGTGCAATGACGCCTTCGCGGTAGTTGCTCACCGAACAAATTTCCTTGATGGCAGTCCATATTCCTTTATGTTTGCGCGTCTCTGAGTTCTCGTCCGCGGTAGTGGTTTCGCCATTCTTCGGCATTTTCATGAAGCGGATGAGCAAAGCCAATGCGATGACAACGATGCCGATATAGACATACGGCTGGATGAGTACGTTGAGGTCTTGTTCGCGCAACACCTCAAACTCAGCATCCGACAATTGCGCTCTAGTAGCCGTGTCCATGGGGTTGAGGCGTGCTTGTACAAAATTCATCGCCACAAACATTCCGCATAGTGAACCTATCGGATTGAAAGCTTGTGCAAAGTTCAGGCGCCGTGTGGCGGTGTCTTCGCTACCCATGACATAGATGTACGGATTGCAACTCGTCTCCAGGAACGACAATCCGCAAGTCAATATCAGGTAAGCCAATAAAAATGGATAGTACATACCCGTGAACTTGGCAGGGATGAACATCAGGGCACCTGTGGCGTAGAGCCCAAGTCCCATCAGCACGCCAGCCTTGTAGGAATACTTCTGGATGAACATGGCGGCGGGGAATGCCATCAGAAAATAGCCGCCGTAGAATGCCACCTGTACCAATGCTCCTTCCGTCACGCTCATGCGGAAGATTTTTGAGAATGCTTTCACCATCGGGTTGGTCACATCGTTGGCAAATCCCCAGAAAGCGAAGCATGAAGTAATCACGATAAACGGCACGAGAAAGTTCACGCCGTTTTTCCAAAAGAGTCCGTTTTTCTTATGGTCCATATTGGTTTATAGTATTTTTGTTTGTGCAAAGATACGATTAAGCGAGAGAAAAGCCAAATTTATTTGAGCTTTTCCGAGCGTAAGTATCTACGACTACGTCAAAGATGCGATTAAGCGAGAGAAAAGCCAAATTTATTTTGCGGATTTGGGATACTCCCTTTCGTTCTTCGTTTGCAAAAGGATAGGTTTTGGGCTGCAAGTACGGCTCAATTGCCTTGCAAAAGGATAGGTTTCGCCCTCCAAAAGGGGCTCTTTTGCCCTGCAAAAGGATAGGTTTTGCAACGCGAAAGTAATGCTCTTGCGAGGGTTGTGCCTGAAAAGCGCTTGTGCCGAAGTCTTTTTGACATGTGTTTTTGGTGGAATGAAATAAATCGACTACCTTTGCAAGATAGAAAAAAAGAAAGACACGCATGAAGAAACTGTTGTCACTTCCGCCTAATTTGGTAGGATGCTTCCATGATATTACAGGCTGTTCACGTGATGAATGGTTTTGTACGAACGACCCCGTAGGTCATAAGCTCGGTTCGGGTGGCGGTACGTCGTGGCTGCTGCAACAAGCATTTCAGAACAGTACCTCAGAAACCTCCACCAGTAAAGGAGAAACTCTTACAGAAAGAGAACGACGGGAGCGTTTTATGACTTGGCTCGGACAAGAGAAACGCATCCTTTTGCATGCCGGCGGACAAAGTCGCCGGTTGCCTGCATACGCTCCTTCGGGCAAGGTGTTGACACCCATTCCTGTTTTCCGTTGGGAGCGCGGACAGCGGTTGTCGCAAGACCTCCTGTCGTTGCAGGTACCCCTCTATGAGCGCATCATGGCAGCTGCTCCCGACCATCTGCACACGATGGTGGTGAGTGGCGATGTATATATCCGTTCCACAGAACCCCTTCAGCCCATTCCTGAAGCCGATGTCGTTTGCTACGGCTTGTGGTTGGGACCAGAGATAGCAAAGGATCATGGTGTCTTTGTTTCTTCCAGGAAGTCGCCGTCTGTTTTGAAATGTATGTTGCAGAAACCCTCCGTGGAAACGTTGAGCGGTTTGTTGAAAGACCATTTCTACCTGACCGACATTGGTATCTGGATGCTTAGCGACAGAGCGGTGGAGGTGCTGATGAAGAGGAGCGGAGCTGCTGAGGAACGAGGGAACAAGAATGGTTCCAGCGTCGCCAACGACTGTAATGCCGTTCCTTCGTACTACGACTTATATTCCGATTTCGGCTGTGCTTTAGGTACCGAACCCTCTCAGCCCGACGACGAAGTGGGCATGTTGACGGTAGCCGTCTTGCCTTTGCCGGGCGGCGAGTTCTATCATTTCGGTACATCCCACGAACTGCTCTCCTCGACACTTGCCATACAGAATCTCGTGAACGACCAGAGGCAGGTGTTGCATCGCGACCGCAAACCCCATCCTTCTATGTTCGTACAGAATGCAGAAGTGATGATTCGGTTGACCGATCAGAACAAGAATGTATGGATAGAGAATTCTTGTGTGGGCAGCCATTGGCAGTTTGACAGCGAACACATTATTACCGGCGTGCCGCAAAACGACTGGCACATCACCTTGAAACAGGGGCAATGTGTTGATATCGTGCCGATAGGCAACTGCGAATGGGTGGTACGTCCTTATGGTTATTACGACCGTTTCGATGGTCAGTTGCAGCAGGAACGTCGTTTCCCCGTCGTCGATTCTGTCGAGGAAATGGGAATGGTTCTTCAAGCTATGCTCAGCGGAGAGAAAGCCAACGAAAGAAAATATCGGCTTTTAAGTGCAGAAGACATAAGTGCCGAAGCCAACTTGTCGCGACTGACAGCACAACGTCGTGATTTCCGCATGAAGGACTGGCAGGCTTTAGCCGAGAACTATGCGCACAGCGTGTTCTATCAAGTAGATTTGGAAGATGCCGCCCACGAGTTTTCGGCAGGAAAACTGCCGTTGCCTCAACCTTTGTCCGAACAAGAGGGACTGATGACGCGCATACACGATGCCATGTTCCGTTCGGAGGTGTTGAGGCTCAACGGAAAAGCTGGTTCCGAAGCCTATGAGAAACAGGCTTTCTCCCTGTTGCGTGAAGGTCTGACGAATCAGGTACAACCCTTAGCCCTTCCTCATAAGTCGGTCTATGACGACCAGATAGTCTGGGGACGTTCCCCAGTACGTATCGACCTGGCAGGCGGATGGACTGACACACCGCCTTACTGTTTGATGGAGGGTGGCAACGTGTTGAATATTGCCATCGAACTGAACGGGCAACCGCCCTTGCAAGCATACGTGAAACCTTGCAAGGATTGGCATATTGTGCTCCGCAGTATCGACCTTGGCGCATCGGAGATAGTGAAGACGAGCGAAGAACTGGCGGCTTTCAACAAGGTGGGTTCGCCATTTTCCATACCTAAAGCAGCACTCACGTTGATAGGTTTCGGTGGAGAGAACGCCTCTCTCGACGAACAGTTGCACGCCTTCGGTTGTGGCATAGAACTGACGTTGCTTTCTGCCATTCCTGCAGGTTCGGGTCTTGGAACGAGCAGCCTGTTGGCTTCGACGGTACTGGGTGCGCTGAGCGATTTCTGCGGAATGGGATGGGATAATAACGAGATAGGCAGACAGACGTTAATGCTGGAACAACTGCTGACTACAGGTGGCGGATGGCAAGACCAGTATGGCGGACTGCTGCAGGGCGTAAAGCTGTTGCAGACGGAGCGCGGTTTCCATCAGCTGCCGGTGGTTCGTTGGTTGCCTACCGACCTATACCTGCAACCCGAATACCGTGCTTGCCACCTATTATATTATACAGGTATCACGCGTACGGCGAAGACCATCCTTGCCGAGATAGTGCGTCGCATGTTCCTCAACCAATGTGACGAGATAGAGATGTTGCGCGAGATGAAAGCCCATGCCCTCGATATGTATGATGCATTCCAGCGGAACGATTTCGAACGGGTTGGCAGGCTGGTGCGCAAAACATGGATGCAAAACCAGGCAATTGACAGCGGAACCAATCCACCTGAGGTGCAGGCTTTGACTGAATGGATTGACGACCTCTGTCTGGGTTACAAATTGCCAGGAGCGGGTGGCGGCGGCTATCTCTATATGGTGGCAAAAGATCCGCAGGCTGCTGTTCGAATCCGTCAGGTTTTGGCAGAACATCCAATGAATGCTAATGCCCGTTTTGTTGATATGCAGTTGAGCACAAAAGGACTGCAGGTAAGTAGGAGTTGATTTCGCAATTTACAATCCATAACTCCACACGCTTATGATTTTCAGGACTAAAGTCAACATACCCCAAGCACCATTCTCTATCGAACCGATGGAGAGGATGCTCTTTGTGGGTTCCTGTTTTGCTGACAATATGGGGAAGCGATTCCGGGAAGAACAATTCCAGACGGTCATCAATCCTTATGGCGTGATGTACAATCCTGCCAGTATCTTGCATACCGTAGAACATTTTTTTACGGTTTCTCCCTCGCTAGATAGTGAGGAAAAGAAAGAAACTCAACCCTTCAACGTTGCCGTCTTGACACTCGGAACCAATCATGTATATATAGAAAAGGCAACAGGCAAGATTGTTGACAACTGCCAAAAACGTCCGCAAAACCTCTTTGACGAGCGTGAACTGTCTGTAGAGGAGTGTGCAGACCTGTTGCGGAAAACCATCCATTTGCTTCGCGAAAAGAATCCGCAGATAAATATCATCCTGACCCTCAGTCCAATCCGTTATGCGAAATACGGCTATCATGAGAGCCAACTGTCGAAAGCAACCTTGTTGCTGTCCATAGAGCATGTGATAAGAGAAACTCCCCAGTCCCCTGATGGAGGAGCAGCAGGGGAGCTTTGCTATTTTCCCGCCTATGAACTTGTTCTCGACGAGTTGCGCGACTACCGTTTCTACCAATCCGACATGCTTCACCCTTCCCCTCAGGCGGTGGACTATATTTACGAGCGTTTTGCTGACACTTTCTTCAGCAAAGCTACCCATTGCTTTATCCGTGAGTGGCAACCCATCAAGAAAGCTCTTGCCCATCGGCCTTTCAATCCTGATTCGGATGAATATAAAGACTTTATAAAGAAAACACAGGAAAAACTTCGTTGTTTTTCAAAGAAATATCCTAATTTTGCAGGTTGATAATAAGTTCTTAAGCTATGAACTATACGATAGAAAAGATAACAACGCTTATAGGTGCACGTCGTTATGGGTGCGCAGAAACGAACATCAGCTTCCTTCTGACAGACAGCCGCTCGCTCTGTTTCCCAGAGGAAACGTTGTTTTTTGCCATCAAGACAAAACGCAACGACGGACACTTTTATATTGATGATTTATATCGGAGAGGGGTGCGCAACTTTGTAGTGGAAGATTTACCTGATTTGTGGGAATCGAAATACAGCGGGGCAAACTTCCTGAAGGTTGTCGGCGTAAGAGAGGCGCTGCAAAGACTGGCCGAGCGCCATCGTGACGAATTCGATATTCCTGTGGTGGGAATAACGGGCTCTAACGGAAAGACTATCGTTAAGGAATGGCTCTACCAAATACTCTCAGGCGTGGTGGAAAGGCAGATGGCTGCGATGGACAACACTCTGATGACGGCATTGGAAGCTCAGTATTCTCCGCTGAACATTACGCGTTCGCCGCGATCCTATAACTCACAGATTGGTGTGCCGTTGTCGGTATGGCTATTGGACGAGCAGTCGGAGGTGGGTATTTTTGAAGCAGGCATCAGTAAACCGGGTGAGATGAAGGCTTTGCGAAGCATTATTCAGCCTACCGTTGGCGTGTTGACCAATCTTGGTGCTGCCCATCAGGAGAATTTCTCGTCGATGGAGGCAAAATGCAAGGAGAAGATGGCGCTCTTTCATGATACAAAGGCTGTGGTCTATTGCATGGACGACGAGATTGTCGCGCGCTGCATCTCGCAGTATGCTTATCGTGGCGAGCAATTGTCGTGGTCGATGAAAAATCCGAAGGCGACGTTCTTCGTTAATTTTGCGGAACGGGGAGACCAGGCAACTACCATCTCATACGTTTGGAAAGGAAAGGAATATAAATATCAAATTCCGTTTATCGACGAGGGCTCTATACAGAACTCTATCACTTGTGCCGTTGTGGCCTTGCATTTAGGCCTGACTCCAGAAGCTCTGACCGAGCGCATGCCCTTGTTGGAACCGGTGGCCATGCGCCTGGAGGTGAAGGAGGGGCAGTATGGTTGTATTCTTATCAACGACTCCTACAACTCGGATGTCTTTTCGCTGGACATCGCTTTGGATTTCATGAACCGACGTCCCGACCAGAAGGGACGCAAGCGGACGCTGATACTGAGTGACATAGAACAGAGTGGTATCGCCCCGACGGCATTATACCAGTCTGTTTCCGAACTGGCACAGAAGCGCGGCGTGGAAAAGTTTATTGGTATAGGTCCGCAGCTGCAAGTCAACCAGTCGTTGATAACAATTGCCGAAAAGGAGTTCTTCGGCAGTTGCGAGGAGTTTATCTATAGCGAAGCCTTCCATCATCTCCGTAACGAGTTGATTTTGCTGAAAGGTGCCCGCAGGTTCGGCTTCGACCAACTGACGGAACTCTTGGTCCAGAAAGTGCATGAGACAACATTGGAGGTAAACCTGAATGCTGTTGTCGATAACTTGAACTATTACCGTTCGTTCCTGAAACCGGAAACGAAACTGGTTTGTATGATCAAGGCTGACGGCTATGGTGCAGGAGCGGTGGAGATTGCCAAGACGCTGCAGGAACATCGTGTGGATTACCTCGCCGTAGCTGTTGCCGACGAGGGCGTGACGTTGCGCAAAGCGGGCATCACATCGAATATCATGATTATGAACCCAGAGATGACGTCCTTCAAGACGATGTTCGACTACGAACTGGAGCCGGAGGTTTATTCCTTCCGACTGCTTGACGCTCTCATCCGTGCTGCTCGCCAGGAAGGTATTACGGGATGGCCTGTTCATATTAAACTGGACACGGGCATGCACCGGTTAGGCTTTAACGTGAATGATTTGTCTGTTTCGTCTGAGTCTTTGGATGAGATAGCCGAACTGATTTCCCGACTGAAGAACCAACAGGCTGTCATTCCACGTTCGGTATTCTCCCACTTCGTAGGTTCCGATAGTGATGACTTCGATTCATTCTCTGCACAACAGTTCGCCCGATTCAAGAGTGGGGCAGACCGTTTGCAGGAGGCTTTCGAACATCATATCATCCGTCACATGGACAACTCGGCAGGCATTGAGCACTTCCCGGAGCGACAGATGGATATGTGTAGGCTCGGATTGGGACTCTATGGCGTGAACCCGCGTAATAACGAAATGCTTCACAACGTCTCAACGCTAAAGACTACCATCTTGCAATTGCGCCACGTGCCGGCAGGCGACTCTGTCGGCTACAGCCGCAGGACAATACTCGACCGGGACAGCGTCATCGGGGCTATCCCTATCGGCTATGCCGACGGATTGAACCGCCATTTAGGCAACCGTCACGGCTTCTGCCTGGTTAATGGCAGACGGGCGGAGTATGTCGGCAACATCTGTATGGACGTGGCGATGATCGACGTGACGGATATTGATTGCCAAGAAGGCGACAGCGTGGAAATCTTCGGAGACAACCTGCCCGTTACGTCGCTCTCAGACACCATCGACACCATCCCCTACGAGGTGCTGACGGGTATCAGTAATCGGGTGAAACGAGTCTATTTTCAAGATTAAGTCTTCATCCAAAACTTCCTTGGTGGCTTGAACACGGAAGTCCGAAAAACAAAAAGTTTATGCATAATGGTATGAATATTCAAAGTTTTTTGTACTTTTGCACGGCTATGCCGTATTTTGCGGGATATGACAAGTTTACCGACAACAATTTATAATTAAGAACATAGATCTATGGAACAAGTATTTAGTTACATTATTGGACTCGGAGCAGCCGTGATGATGCCTATCATCTTCACCATTCTCGGAGTTTGTATCGGTATTAAATTCTCAAAGGCGCTTAAGAGCGGTCTTTATGTAGGTGTCGGTTTTGTCGGCCTGAGCATCATCACGGCTCTTCTCGTTGACACGATGTCGCCAGCACTTTCAAAAGTAGTGGAAATCTACGGGTTGGAGCTTCAGGTGTTCGACATGGGATGGCCTGCCGCAGCCTCTGTCGCTTACAATACGTTGGTAGGCTCGTTCATCATCCCCGTTTGTCTGGGTGTGAACCTTGTTCTCCTTTTATTGGGATGTACTCGTACTGTAAATATTGACCTGTGGAATTACTGGCATTTCGCTTTTATCGGTGCGGTTATTTATTTCATGACCGACAGCGTGGTTTGGGGATTCTTTGCAGCTATTATCTGCTATATCATTACGTTGGTGCTTGCAGATGTTACAGCCAAGAAGTTCCAGAAGTTCTATCCCGGTATGGATGGAATCTCCATTCCGCAGCCTTTCTGCCAAGGCTTCATGCCTTTTGCCGTAGGAATCAATAAAGTGTTGGACTATGTGCCAGGCATCAACAAAGTGAATATCGACTCGGAGGGTATGAAAAAGAAGTTCGGACTCTTTGGCGAACCACTTTTCCTGGGTGTGCTCATCGGTATCATCATCGGTTGTCTGGCATGCCGCAACTGGCAAGAGATTGTTGACAATATTCCCACAACCTTGCAGATTGGTATCAAGATGGGAGCCGTGATGGAACTGATTCCCCGTATCACATCTCTCTTTATCGAAGGTTTGAAACCTATTGCTGAAGCTACGAAAGAATTGATTGCCAAGAAGTTCGGTGCCGACAAGGAACTGTATATAGGTATGTCGCCTGCACTCGTTATCGGTCATCCTACCACTTTGGTAGTATCCTTGCTGCTCATCCCCGTAACGTTGGTATTGGCAGTCGTTCTCCCGGGAAACCAGTTCCTGCCGTTGGCGTCACTTGCCGGCATGTTCTACGTTTTCGTGATGGTTTTGCCTTACACCAATGGTAACGTTCTGCGTTCGTTTATTGTCGGACTCGTTGTTATTGCCATCGGCTTATACTTTGTGACCTGGATGGCGGGCGACTTCACATCAGCTGCTCACCATGTGGCAGCTATCCACCCCGACGACAAGACCGTTCAGGTGCCTGCTGGATTTAGCGCAGGTGCCCTTGACTTCGCATCATCTCCGCTTTCTACACTTATCTATGCTTGCATGAAATACATCAATTATATAGGTGCAGGTATCCTTACCGTTCTCACCATCCTGTTGGTGGTATGGAACAGAATGCGTATCAATAGCGCAGGCAAGAAGAATAAGTAATCTATATGAAAAGGACAAAGAATATTATAAACTAAAATTGATAGAAATGAAAAGAACTTTGATTTCATTAGCGCTGCTGGGAATGGCATTTGGTGTGAGTGCTCAGCAGAAAGTAAACTTCCAGACGGCTTGCCATCCGGAGGACGTGAAGCATTACGACACAAAGACCCTTCGCGAGCGTTTCGTGATGGAGAAGGTGATGGTGGCAGACGAAATCAACCTGACTTATTCGCACTATGACCGCTTCATCTTCGGTGGTGCTATGCCTGTGACAAAGACGCTGAAGTTGGAAAACTTCCGCGACCTCGGTCTCGATGTAGACCCAGGCATCAAGGATAAGTATTTCCTTTACAACCGTGAGTTGGGAATCGTTAACTGTGGCGCAGGAGATGGTGTTGTCATCGTTGATGGAAAAGAATACGCTCTTTCACCGAAAGAGGCACTCTATATCGGACGTGGACATATTTCCAAGGACAAGGATGTCAACAAGAGTGTGGAGTTCCGTTCAAAGGATGCTTCTAAGCCCGCTAAGTTCTATCTTAATTCGGCAACTGCTCACAAACACTACAAGACCCAATGGATTACCCTCGACGGACGTAAAGGCTCGCTCAAGGCTGCCGTTTGGGGACCTGTAGGTTCGTTGGAAGAGTGTAACAACCGTACCGTTTATAAGCTTATCGTCAACGACGTGCTGGAGGAGGGCCCGTGCCAGTTGCAGCTTGGTCTGACGCAATTGAATCCTGGTGCTGCATGGAATACAATGCCGCCTCATCTTCACGGTCGCCGTATCGAGGCCTATTATTACTTCAACCTGCCGCAGGATCAGACTATCGCGCACATCATGGGGCAGCCGCAGGAAAGCCGTGTGGTATGGCTGCACAACGAGCAAGCCATCATGTCGCCCGAATGGAGCATCCATGCTGCCGCAGGTACCTACTACTATACCTTCATCTGGGGTATGGCCGGCGAGAACCTGTATTATAACGATAAGGACAATATCCCCGTTATTGATATTAAGTAAGGAGTGTGTTTCGGCATGACGGAATAACGTCATACCGTTATAATTGTATGAAGCCAAACCGCCATACCGGAACAGCAATTAAAAGTGAAATAACGAAATAAACAATAAAACTATGAACGCAATCAAAACAACAAAGATGTCCAACTTCCGTTGGATTATCTGTGCGTTGCTGTTTTTGGCAACGACTATTAACTACATGGACCGTCAGGTGTTGTCGCTGACGTGGAAGGACTTCATCGCTCCTGAATTCCATTGGACCGACGCTGACTATGGTACGATTACCGGTCTGTTCTCCATCTTCTATGCCATTGCCAACCTCTTTGCTGGCAAGTTCATCGACTGGATGGGAACAAAGAAAGGTTACCTGATTGCCATTTTCGTATGGTCGCTTGGTGCTGTTCTCCACGCTGGATGCGGTTGGGTAGCGATGACCGTCGAAGGTTACGACTCTCTTGAAGCTCTGCGCCTTGTTCAGGCAGGTTCAGATGCTGCAGTAGCCATTGCTACCATATCGGTATGGCTCTTCCTCTCTTGCCGTTTGATTCTTGCCGTTGGTGAGGCAGGTAACTTCCCTGCAGCCATCAAGGTGACGGCAGAGTATTTCCCGAAGAAAGACCGTGCCCTTTCTACTTCTATCTTCAACTCTGGAGCTTCTGTTGGAGCCTTGGCAGCCCCAGCTACCATTCCTCTGCTTGCCCGTGCTTGGGGTTGGGAAATGGCATTTATCATCATTGGTGCCCTTGGTTTCATCTGGATGGCACTTTGGATTTGGCTCTACGACAAACCTGCTAAAAACAAGCGTGTGAACCAAGCCGAGTTGAACTATATCGAGCAAGATACCGACATCGCAGAAGTTCAAGACCATCAGGAAGCAAAGGAAGAGAAGGTCATTCCGTTCTTCGAGTGCTTCAAGTATAAGCAGACATGGTCGTTCATCGTTGGCAAGTTCATGACCGACGGTGTTTGGTGGTTCTTCCTCTTCTGGGCACCGGCTTACTTCTCCGACCAGTATGGTTACACCTCAGACTCAACGATGGGTATTCTCTTGATTCTGACTCTTTACACCATCGTTACCATTCTTTCTATCGGTGGCGGTTACCTGCCCAAATACTTTGTAGAGAAGAAAGGCATGAACCCCTATTTGGGACGTATGCGTGCCATGTTGATTTTCGCCTTCTTCCCGCTGTTGGGTCTCTTGGCGCAGCCTCTTGGCGCATATAGCGCATGGTGGCCAGCCATCCTGATTGGTTTGCTCGGCGCCGGACACCAGGCTTGGAGTGCCAACATCTTCTCGACCGTTGGCGACATGTTCCCCAAGTCCACTATCGGAACCATTACCGGTATCGGTTCTATGGCTGGAGGTGTAGGCTCATTCCTCATCAACAAGGGTTCAGGCTCCTTCTTCACATGGGCTGAAGGTCAAGGTAGCGCCTTCTCCTTCTTCGGTTTCGATGGTAAGCCAGCCGCTTACATGGTTGTCTTCTGTATTTGTGCTGTTGCCTACCTGATTGGCTGGAGCATCATGAAGGCACTCGTTCCGAAGTACAAACCCATTGTACTGGAAGACTAAAATAACGTAAAAAAGACTCCTTCGCCGTTGTGCGTAGGAGCCTTTTTTCTCTTTTTTCAACTTTTTTGTACATAACCTCCAAACACAAATAGCTATGATAGTAGGAATTCCAAAAGAGATTAAGAACAACGAGAATCGCGTGGGTATGACGCCGGCAGGTGTTGCCGAGTTGGTGAAACACGGACACGAGTTGCTGGTGCAGCATACGGCTGGAGACGGCAGCGGTTTTTGTGACGAAGAATATGTAAAGGCTGGTGCTAGGATACTTCCGACCATCGAAGATGTCTATGCTCAGGCAGAGATGATAGTGAAGGTGAAGGAGCCGATAGAACCAGAATACAAGCTGATACGCAAGGGACAGGTGTTGTTTACCTATTTCCATTTTGCCTGCGACGAGCCGTTGACGAAGGCGATGATGGCAAGTGGTGCCATCTGTATCGCTTACGAGACCGTAGAGACCGCTGACCACCGCCTGCCGTTGCTTATTCCGATGAGTGAGGTGGCAGGGCGCATGGCGGTGCAGAATGGCGCTTACTATCTTCAGAAGACACAAGGCGGCAAGGGCAAGTTGATGACGGGTGTGCCTGGCGTGAAGCCGGCGAAAGTGTTGGTCTTGGGTGGCGGAACGGTAGGCGAGGCTTCAGCCCGTACCGCTGCAGGAATGGGTGCCGATGTGACTATTACCGATATATCTCTTCCACGTCTGAAGCAGCTTGCTGCCGAGCTGCCGGCTAATGTCCACACGTTGTATTCCTCGGAACATAACATCAGGAAGGAACTTGCCGACGTAGATGTTGTCATCGGTTCAGTTCTTATACCCGGCGATGCAGCCCCGAAGCTTGTCACGAAGGATATGTTGAAGCTGATGGAGCCAGGAACGGTACTTGTCGATGTCGCTATAGACCAAGGCGGTTGCTTCGAGACCTCACGTCCTACGACCCATAGCGAACCCGTCTATAGTCTCGACGGTATTGTACACTATGCTGTTGCCAACATTCCGGGTGCAGTTCCCAACACCTCTACCATGGCGCTCACCAATGCCACGTTGCGCTATGCTATCGCCTTGGCAGACAAAGGTTGGCAGCAGGCTTGTCTTGACGACGAGTCGTTGCGCAAGGGCTTGAATATGGTGGACGGCAAGTGTACTTTCGAGGCCGTTGCCAAAGTATGGGGATTACCCTATACGGAGTGGAAGAATTGAGTATAGGGATGGCTCTATACGGAATGTGAGTATAGGGTTGGCTCTATGTGGAATGTTGAGTAAGCGAAAGAAATTCTTCATCAGATACAAGGCGGAGGCGTTTGTCTCCGCCATTTCTTTCTGCTATGATTTCGCGGAGCGGGCGCGGAGTGGCATCCATCCATTTTATGGGTGGTGTAACTTCGTAGCAACCTTTGACGATAGCCTGGGCTACGACGTCAACAGGAGCGCAGACGACAGGGTAGTCTGCTAGGCTCGCCGCACATGTTCCCGTTTGCTGGATGACGTTTAGCAGACGCATGAACAGGTTGTCTTGCGCATTCACTTGGAACATGCCGTCGGATAGGCGTGGCATCAGACTGCCGATTCGGATGATATGAGCATCCAGCAGCTGTTCGTTCGCGGCTCTCAATACCAACTCCTCAGCTGCTCGCTTGGATTGTAGGTAGGGTAGGGAGAGCAATCCTTGCGCCGTTATTCCCAGTTGCTCCAACATCGTTGTATTCAGTTGCGCGGGAAGCTTTCTGCCCTGTTGTTCCTGATGCAAAACGTTGAGCGATGTGGTAGAGATATGGATGAGGCGGGTTCCTGTAGCAAGACAAAAGCGGATCACGTTTTCAGTCCCCTTGATATTGGTATCTTCGACAGCTGTACCTTGTGCAAAATAACGCACATCGGCAGCACAATGGATGAGGGTTGAAGGCGCGTGAGAAACCTTTACTGCTGTATCAGTTGAAGGCGATAGTGGAGGAAAAGGTAAGCGGTTGAAGGAGAGGACTGAGGTGATATCGCCACAAACCACCTGTATGCGGCTGCCAAGGAGAGAAAGCATGGACGATTCTTCGCCGAAGTAGGTCCGGATGCGGTTGCGCAGGCGCTCTTCAGCCTTTATTCCGTCTTTGTCGCGCACCAGACAACAAACCTTCTGGGCATCGTGGTTGATAAACTCGTGCAGGATGTGAATGCCGAGGAAACCCGTGGCGCCGGTAAGTATGAAGGGAGCCGCTCCCCATTCCTCCTTATAGGGAGAAAGACGGTTTGCGACGGAATCGCAACATACAGGACGGGGAGGGCAGGAAGGAGCAGGAGTGCGAGGCGTGCTTAAGCTTCTTGGCGTCGGGTTGTTGAATACTTCTTGGTATGTCAGGTGGATGCCTGCCTTCTCCAGTTCGCCCAACAACAGCATGACGGAAAGGGAGGTGCCGCCCAAGTCGAAGAAGTTGTCGGTAGCCCCCACTTGGTCTGTTTGTAACACCTTGGCAAAAGTCCGACATAGCAGTTGTTCTCGCTCGTTGGCAGGCCTTACATACAGCCTTTCTGGGATGGTTGGCTCCGGCAGCCGTTTGTCGTCCGTCTTTCCGTTGGCGTTGAGCGGTATTTCCGTCAGTTGCATGAGAATGTCGGGTATGAGATAGTCAGGCAATAACTTTTTCAGTTTTCGTCTGATTTCGTCAGCGTCCATCTTTTTTATAGCCGTAAAATAGGCACAAAGCAGTTCTTTCTTGCTCGTAGAAACAGTTTGCTTGTCTGTAGGAGAAACGGCTTGCTTGTCTGTAGGAGAAACAGCTTGCTTGTCTGCAAGAGTAACCAACTTGACGACCGCTTGCGTGATGCCTTCAAGTTGGAGGAGAGCCGATGCTATTTCTTCAGGTTCGATACGGAATCCATTTCGCTTGAACTGCTGGTCGGTACGTCCTACAAACTCCAGCAGTCCTTCTTCGTTCCATTTGACGAGGTCGCCCGTGTGATAGACCTTTCCTTTGCAAAAACGGCACGACGTAAACATCCGGTTGGTCAGTTCAGGTTCGTTCCAATACCCTGCCGCCACCTGCGGTCCAGCTATCCACAACTCGCCAGTAGCTCCTTGCGGCAGGAGCTGTCCGTGCTGGTCAACCACCAACACCAGCATGTTGTCGAGCGGTCTGCCGATGGGAATGGAAGTAGCTTCCGCGCTTCGCCCTACGGTCGAACCCATCGTATTTGTTGTGGGAAAATCATGAGAGTCGATAGCGTCTGTCGTGGGAACTACGTAGTAAGTAGCATCCACCGTACATTCCGTTGGTCCGTAGGTGTTGATGACACGGAAATTCGCAGAGAATGCAGGAGTTCCTTGAGCAGAGATAAGTGGAAGGTTCAGTTTCTCTCCGCCCAAGCATAAGTACTCCACCTGCAACTGATGATGTTCTGCCAGCATCACCCCCAGTCGAGTGGTATAGCATCCGCCCGTGATGCCGTTATCCTTCAAGTATTGCGCCATCGCCGCAAGGTTCATGCGAATGTTGTCGGGTACGATGTAGAGCGTTCCTCCAACCGTCAGCACGGGGAACAAATCCTCTATGGAAGCATCGAAGGAGAGCGGCGCATGACAGCTGATGCGGCTCAGATTCGTCAGATTCCAACGTCGAGTGATGAAGCGGGTGAGGTTGAAGAGTCCTCGATGTGTTATCATGACACCCTTCGGTTTTCCTGTAGAACCAGAGGTGAACATCATGTAGGCCAGATTTGTGCGAAACGAAGTTTCGTTGATGGAGTGAGCAGATGTAGAGGAGGATGGAGAGGTGAGGGTCGTTTCGAAAATTTGACGCCTCCGTGCTTCCGGCCATTCTGCGTCAAAAGGGACGAAAGCCAGTCCCGCCTTCAAGACACCGATGACCTGTACCATCCATTCCTTCGTGCGCGTTGTCGTCAGACAAACGAAGGGAGAGTTTCGATTGCCTTGTCCGTTTGGTTCTTTTGTTTTCCCTTCTCCGTTATGCTCTTCAGCTTTCCCTTGTCCGTTGGGCTCTTCTGCCTTCCTTTGTTTGTCCAGCCTTTCTGCATATAGAGAAGAAAGTTGGTCCAGTTCGCGGTAGGTTAACGAGCCGTCTTCGGCTACGACGGCTATGTTGTCGGGTGTCAGGGCAGCTTGTTGTCGGAACAGGTCCGTCCACGTAGGTTCGTCGCCCTCTTCCTCTCTTTGTGGCGAAGTCCGTTCGCCTTGTCCCAGCGTGATGAGCCGTTGTTGCTCGTTGTCGTCGATGAGACAGATGTCCTGCAGGCGCCCGTTGGGGAGTTCCATCATCTGTTGCAGACAAGTAGCCACCGCCTGCGCCACCATTTGTAAGGTTGCCTGCTTGACGAGTGCTTCGCTGGCATCTGTACGTATTTCGTAGTTGCCATCCGAAGAGTAGATGGTACAGTTGAGATCGTTACAAGCCTCTTTATGATCCAGTTGTGTCCCTTTGTACGGAATGTCGTCCAGCCAGCACACTTCCTCAATCTCCCTGCCTTGAAAGCCGAAGGTGATGGCAGGTTTCGTCTGCGTGTCGCGACAGAAATGAGTGGCAGGGTAAACGTTGTTTTTCAGCGCCGTTCGTTGTTCCTGCTGTAACCTCTGGATGAAGTCCATGACCAACATATCCCCGTCCGTATCAGCCAAGAGTGGAAGCGAGCGCACAAACATGCCGAAAGAACGTCGCATGCGTGCGTCCGTTCGTCCGTGAGTGAGCGTGAAGAATGCCACCCGTTGCTGTCGCGTCAACTTAGACAATACGATGCTGAAGGCAGCCGTAAAGACAATACTGACTTTCGTTTCATGTAATTTACACCATTCGTCGATGGGAGTCCTTGCCATCGTGCAAGAAGCCATCAGATGGCGTCCCCAAGGCGTGGTCAGTCCCCTGTGAGGCGTGGCAAATGTTGTCAGTTGCGTTCCCCGGAAATGCTCCAGCATGTATTCACGCGCCACTTGATAAGCCTTCGTTTGGAACGCCGCCTCTTCCGCCTCCGCTGCCTCCGTCATCTCCATCTGTCGTTCTTCGTCTTCCTCCGTCATCATGCGGACGATGCTGGTGCCGTCGGCTATGGTGTGGTGGTAGTCTGTGAGCAGCAGCAGGCGTTGTGGCGTCTCTATGATTTCGATGCGGCAGAGCGGAAACGGTCCGAACGGTTGAAAAGGTTTCACAAAGTCGTTCGCCATATATGCCTCCGCCTCCGTTTCCGTCATCCGCCTTGTCGGGATGGGAATCGTCATGTGGGGGTCGCAATATTGGCGAATCGCCATTCCGATTTTGACAAATCGGGTGTGGGTTGCTTTGTGACGGGTGATGCGTTTGGCAGCCTCCTGCAAACGCTTCAAACCTACCGACTTGGGAAAGGAAATCACCGAAGGCAGGTTCCAAGCAGTTGTCTCAGGGTGCATCTGCCACCCCATGAACACGCTCATTTGCGATTGCAATAGTGGATACGTCTTCATCGTATTTGCGACAAAGGTACGATTAAGCGAGGACAAAACAAAGAACTTGTTCTTTTTTTGTCGAGCGGAAGTACCTTGGACGAAGTCAAAGTATCGATTAAGCGAGGACAAAACAAAGAACTTGTTCTTTTTTTTGTCGAGCGGAAGTACCTTGGACGAAGTCAAAGTATCGATTAAGCGAGGATAAAACAAAATTTATTTTAGCATTTCCGAGTGAGAGTACCTTATTAAAAGATAATAATTTCATAGAAAACTTGGCATAAGAGTGGAATTTTATCTATATTTGCAGGCATGGAAATGGCATTGTATATTGTATTAGGACTCGTTTGCGGTGCAGCCGTAGTGTATGTCATGCTGTCGGGTAAACTGTCGAAAGTGCGGCAAGAGATTGCCGTGGCACAGACACAACTGGCTTCTGAGCGCGAAAATGCGGAGAAGCAGTTGCGTAGTGAGCAGGAACATGCCGCCGAGCAGCAGAAACAGCTACAGGAACGTCATGCCAAGGAACTGGCAGACGTTCAGGCGCATGCCGAAGAGTTGCGGGCAGAGATGGTGAAGCAACAGGAGGCGAAGAACAAGCTGGTGCAAGAGGAAATCCGCAACATGGCAGTACAGATGCTCAACGAGAGCAAGAGCGAGTTGAACAAGGAGAACCGTGAACGCTTGGACACCCTGCTGACGCCCCTCAAGGAACGTATAGAAGCCTTCCAGAAGACCGTCAGCGACAACAGCAAGGAGGGAGCCCAGAACAAGACTGAGATAAAGACCGCCTTTGAAGAGGCGATGAAGAAACTTCACGACGAGCAGGAACAGACCGTCCGCAGGATGAAAGAAGAGCAGGAGCGTACGGTTCGCGAGTTGAAAGAGCAGACCGAGCGTATCGGTAACGATGCCGCCTCGCTTACGCAGGCGCTCAAGGGCGATTCGAAGATGCAAGGCGACTGGGGCGAGATGATTCTCGACAAGACGTTGGAAGATTGCGGACTGGTCAAGGACGAGCAGTATTTCCTGCAACAGACGTTCCGCGACGACGACGGCAACCTGTTCCGTCCCGATGCCGTCATCGAGTTTCCCAATCATGAGACGGCAGTCATAGACTCCAAGGTGTCGCTCACAGCCTATCAAGAAGCCACGAAGGCAGAGACGCTCGAGGAGCGCGAGCGGCTGTTGAAGGAGCATGTTGCCAGCGTGCGCACACACATCAACGAACTCTCAGCCAAGAACTACGAGAAGCTGGTGCCCAACTGCATCGGCTACGTGCTCATGTTCATCCCCTACGAGAGCGGCTATTCGGCAGCCCTGAAGACCGACTCCTCGCTGTTGCAGTATGCCTATAAGAAGCACATCATCATGCTCTCGCCGTCGAACCTGCTCATGGCACTTCAGCTGATACATACCATGTGGCAGAACTTCCGCATGAACAAGAATGTGGAGGATATTCTGCGCCAGTCGAACGACCTGTACGACAAGTTCGTCATCTTTACCGAGTCGTTCCTCAAGATAGAGGGCGACATGCAGAAGATGCAGCGCGACTTCGAGGCGGCTAAAGGTCAACTGCGCGACGGCAAGGGTAACATCATCCGCCGCCTGGACAACATGAAGACGCTCGGCATCACGCCGAAGAAACAAATCCCGGACAGCCTATAGGACTGTCATTCGTTAAATTCGTAGTTGTATATCAATCAATACTTCGTGTCCTCCTATTTTGCCGTCTTCAGATAGTCTTCGAAGTATTGCGTGATGCGTTCGTGCAGATGAACGCTTTGGTGTCCGCGCATGTTGTGCGGTTGTCCGGGATAGACGAAGAAGTCGGGTTGAGTGCCCGCCTTGATACATTCGGCAAGGAACGACAGGCAATGTTGCGGCACCACCGTGTCGTCGTTATATCCCGTGATAATCTGCAGTTTTCCCTTCAGGTCCTTAGCCTTGCCCAGGAGGCTCGTCTTCTCGTAGCCTTCGGGGTTGGTTTGCGGCGTGTCCATATATCGTTCGCCGTACATCACCTCGTACCATTTCCAGTCGATGACGGGACCTCCTGCCACGCCCACCTTGAACACGTCGGGATAGTTGGTCATGAGGGAGATGGTCATGAACCCGCCGAAGCTCCATCCGTGAACGCCCATGCGTTCGGCGTCGACATAGGGGAGCGACTTCAGAAAATCCACACCCTTCATCTGGTCCTGCATCTCCACCTGTCCCAGTTGTCTGAACGTCGCCTGTTCGAAGTCGCGTCCGCGGTTGTCGCTCCCGCGGTTGTCGAGGATGAAGATGATGTATCCCTTCTGTGCCATGTACGTCTCCCACGAGCGCGAGCCGTAGTGCCAGCTGGCATCCACGTTGTGGGCATGCGGTCCGCCATAGACATAGACTACGGTGGGGTAGCGTTTTGTGGGGTCGAAGTCGGCAGGTTTCACCATGCGGTAGTATAGGTCCGTCACGCCGTCGGCAGCCTTGATGGTTCCGCATTCGAATCGGGGTTGCTCATATTCCGCCCACGGGTCGGGCGCTGTGAAGAGCGTCGTCTGCCTGCCCGTCTTCGTGTCCGTAGCCACGATCATTCGCGGCAGGTCGGGTTCTTCAACATAGTCGAGCAGGCTCTCGCCCTTCTCCGAGAGCATAGCCTCGTGCCATCCCCGTCCGTTGTCGAGCGGCTTGCGTTTTCCCGTTTTTATGCTGACGGCATAGCAGTTGCGCTGTATGGGGTTGGCCTCGTTGCTGGCGATGATGATGCTCTTCGCCTTCTCGTTGAATCCCAGCACGTCCATGACCACCCATTTGCCGGAGGTGAGTTGGCGTTGCAGTTTCCCCTGCTTGTTGTAGAGGTACAGGTGGTTGTATCCGTCGCGCTGGCTCTGCATGACGAAGAGGTTGTCGTCCCAGGGCAGGAAGCGTATGGGGTGCATGGGTTCCACGTATTTCGGGCTGGTTTCGCGGTAGAGTTCCGCTGTGCGTCTGCCCGTAGCTGCGTCGTAGCTGACCAGCCGGCAGTCGTTCTGGTCGCGGTTCAGTTCGAACATGTAGATGGTCTTGCTGTCGGGGCTCCATGCGATGTTCGTGAAATATACGGGACGGTTGTCGTCTTGTGCGTCGGCAGCCACCGAACCTGCTTTCGTCTGCAGGTAGATGGTCTTTGCGGTCTTCATGTCATAGACGCCTACGGTCACCTGGTGCGACGTCTCGCCCGCCATCGGGTATTTGTCGGGCACCAGTTCGGCTATGCGCGGGACGATGTCCACCTGCGGATAGTCAGCCACCATCGACTGGTCCATGCGGTAGAACGCCACCCTTGAGCTGTCGGGGCTCCAGAAGATGCCTTTGTTGATGCCGAACTCGTTGCGGTGGACCGTTTCTCCATATACGATTTCGCGGCTGCCGTCGGTAGTGAGCTGGTGGGTTTTGTTGTTGCGGTCGGTCAGGTAGAGCTGCGCGTCGTCGCCTCGTTCCAGTCGGGGCAGGGGCTTTTCCTCGTTGCTGAGGTCTTCCTTCTCCACCTCCGTCCATTTTTCCAGCTTCGCGTCCCACTTGTAGTATCGGTTCTCGCGAGCCGTCTGCCGGTAGTTCTTGCCGCCGTAGTTCAGTTCTTCCAGCGTGAACCGTTTCTTCTGCGCCTTCATGGTTGTCGGTAATGATACAAAGAGACATGCCGTCAGCACGAGCATGATGCTCCGCCAGTTAATCGTCGTCATGGTCAAATCGTTTGTTTCTGAATCCCTTTTCAAAAGTCTTTCCGTCGTTCCTGCCGCGTCGGTCGTCGTCCCTGCGGTCGAAGCGTCGTCCATCCCTGCGGTCGAATCGTCGGGGTTCCTTTCTCTCGAATCGTCCATCCCTGCGGTCGAAGCGCCGGTCGTCGTCCCTGCGTTCGAAGCGTCGGGGTTCCCTGCGCTCTTCGCCGAGATAGTTTTTTTCAAACGAGTGGAACTTGAACGAGCGTATGTCGCCCTCTTCGTTCTGCTCCTCGTCGGTCATGCGTTGTTTGAAGTCGCGGTTCTTCTTGAACCTGTGTTTCTCTGCCATCGCCTGTTTCTCCTCTTCGGTCTTGACGATGCCTCCCTCTTCGCGGAACTCCTTCATCTTGCCTTCGAACATGGCATACTTGCGGAACTCGCATTCCAGCGAACCGTTGTAGAGCGGTATCTTGATAGAGGGTTTCAGTCCTATCTGTTCGAAACATTCCTCGCGATAGCTCAGAATCCATGCGTTGTTGCCGCCGAAGGCATGCTTCAGCCGTTCGCCTATCATTTTGTATGTGCCCAGCAGGTTGGGTGTGGAGATGCGTTCGCCGTAGGGCGGATTCATCACGATGATGCTCTTCTCAGCAGGTCGGGTGAAATCTTTGAAATCCTGCTGGCTGATGGTGATTTCCTTCGTCAGACCAGCTGCGCGCACGTTGAGATTGGCGGTGTTTACGGCTTTCATGTCGTTGTCGTAGCCGTAGATATGATGTTCGAAGTCGCGCTCTTGCGAGTCGTCGTTGTAGATTTCGTCGAACAAGTCGGCGTCGAAGTCAGGCCATTTCTCGAAAGCAAACTCTTTGCGGAAAACGCCTGGCGAAATGTTGCGTGCGATGAGGGCAGCCTCTATCGGGAGCGTTCCCGATCCGCACATCGGGTCGATGAAGTCGGTTTCGCCTCGCCATCCCGTCATGAGAATCATGCCGGCAGCCAGCACCTCGTTGAGCGGAGCTTCGCGCGTCTCCTGCCTGTAGCCTCTGCGGTGGAGCGACTCGCCGCTGGAGTCGAGCGAGAGGGTGGCGTTGTCTTCTGCTATGTGTATGTGCAGCCGTATGTCGGGGTTGGCCACGGAGATGTTCGGGCGGTCGCCCGTGCGTTCGCGGAACTGGTCCACGATGGCGTCTTTCACCTTGTAGGTCACGAAGCGCGAGTTGCGGAACTCCTCCGAATAGACCACGCTGTCCACCGAGAACGTCTTTCCCTTCTCGATATACCGGCTCCAGTCAATCTTCTTCACCTCGTCGTACATGTCCTCTGCCGACTGTGCCTTGAAGTGGGCTATGGGCTTCAGAATGCGTATGGCTGTGCGCAGCTGGAAGTTGGCGCGGTACATCATTTCCTTGTTGCCCGTAAACGACACCATGCGCCGTCCCGTCTGTATGTTGTTGGCCCCCAGCCCCGTCAGTTCCTCAGCCAGCACGTTCTCCAGTCCCATGAAGGTCTTGGCTATGAGTTCAAACTCTTCGTTTCTCACTTCCTCCTTATATTCCTGTTCCATGATTGAATTCCAAATCTAAGTTGTCAATTTTCTCCTTGTTGTATTTCCGCGTGTTGGCGCGCATGTTGCGCGTCACCCATACGTTGGCACCCACGACGCAGTTTTCGCCTATCGTGATGCGTCCCAGGACGGTGGCATTGGCATATATCACCACGTTGTCCTTCAGAATCGGGTGGCGCGGGATGCCCTTGATGGGGTTGCCTTCGTCGTCGAGCGGGAAGCTGATGGCGCCCAGCGTCACACCCTGGTACAGCTTCACGTGGTCGCCGATGATGCAGGTGGCGCCTATGACCACACCCGTACCGTGGTCTATCGTGAAATACTTGCCTATGGTAGCCGCCGGATGGATGTCGATACCCGTCTCCGAGTGAGCCATCTCCGTCATCATGCGAGGGATGAGGGGCACGCCCAAGAGATACAGTTCGTGGGCTATGCGGTAGTTGATGAGCGCCTTGATGACCGGATAGCACGAGATAATCTCACCCTGACTCGATGCCGCAGGGTCTCCGTCGTAGGCAGCCTTGATGTCCGTTGCCAGCGTACTGCGAATCTCCGGCAGCTTTGCTATCAGCTTCGTCGCCAGGTCGGAGGCATGCTCCAGGCAGATGTCCGACTCCGCCTTCTGGCATCCGCACGCCGCCGCATCCTCGGCAGTCAGTCCGAAGCACAGTCCGGCAAGAATCTGCTGGCTCAGCAGCTTGTGCATGCGTTCTATGTTCACGCCAATCTGATATTTCAAGGTTTGCGACTTTACGGAAGAATGTCCGTAGAATCCGGGGAAGATGGTTGCCCTCGCCAGTTCGACAATCTCTTCGAGTGCCTTTCCAGAAGGCAGCGGGTCGCCCTCGCGGTGTTCGTGGAAGAGCCCTTTCAGAGCATACAGCTCCGAGAGGTGGTCCACCGTCTGGGTCAGAATGTGAGTTGTGTTCTCGCTACTCATTTTCGTGTGTATCAGTAAATATGGTGCAAAGGTACGATTAAGCGAGGGAAAAGCAAAATTTATTTTAGCTTTTCCGAGCGTGAGTACTTTCGACCGAAGGTCAAAGGTACGATAAATAATTCATAATTCATAATTCACAATTCATAATTCTTTGCAAGCAAAGCGCTGCGCGATTACGGGTCACCTGTATAACCACGTGTGAGCGTACACTAAAAGCGTGCTGTTTTTCGTTCTTATAAGAAACGAGATATGACAATGAATCCACAATACGAAATACTTGCCAAATGTTTGTAGCCAACACATATGTTGGAATGGTTTGAACAGACCAATGTTGAGGTGAAGCCCAAGGAAAAGACAGCCACCCAAGATACGGAGTCAGATGAGAGTCCTGTGAACGTTATCCATCAGTATCTTGACGAGAATGAGTTAAGAGCTGACAATCGTGAAGATTTGCACCCTAACGGCTTTACGCCAGCCAAGACCTTCCATGACTTTCCTATACGGGGTCAGGAGGTGTTGCTGCATGAGCGCCGCCGTCGCTGGCTTGACTCCGACAATCACAATGTCATGTCAGAGTTTGATTTTATCCAGGAGTCGCCCCGCTGTTCGAAGGAACTGGCGGATTTTTTTTTAAGAAGCGTTTGGAGCCGCTCCCTATAACGGCCCGTTCGTTTGAGAAAGACTATCACATCAACGGTGATACCTTCGAGCGCTCATACAAGGAGAAAATCAGTGGTTTCAAGATCCGGGAAGCCGAAGACCATGCAGAGGACTGGGTGATAATCCCGAAGAATATGGGCACTCATCTGAGCATAGATGGGACATGTCTGTCCACAGGTGAGGTCTATACCATCCTGTCCAACAAGGAGGCTCATGGTCGAAAGGGATGCCTCGTGGCCATTGTGAAGGGAACCAAGGCAAAGGAAGTTACAAGCATCCAGAAGAAGATACCGGAAGTAGTACGCCTGCAGGTTGAAGAGGTGAGGCTTGACTTCTCCGACAGCATGCACCAGATTGTCAGTGCCTGCTTCCCCAAGGCGATGATTACCCTTGACCGTTTCCATCACCAGCAGTTCTGTCTGGAGGCATTACAGGAAATACGCATTGGGCATCGCCGTGAGGTAATGACGGAGGTTGCTAATGCCAGAGATGACTTCAGGGCTATGATAAAAGACCTGATCAAGAGCGGAAAGCCGCTTGTAGATGCAGAAGGCAAGCCAATCCGTAGCAATGCCGCAGCCATGTACGACAGGGAGGACGAAATACTCAACTATTTTGTGAACAGGTCAACCAATGCTTCTGCAGAATCGCTGAATGCTAAGATTAAGGACTTCAGGGCTCAGTTAAGAGGTGTTATTGACAAGAAATTCTTCATCTTCAGACTGGTCAAGATTTTCGGTTAATCCACGCGGTTATGCAGGTGACCCATTATTTATCGTACCTTTGACCTTCTGTCGAAAGTACTCACGCTCGGAAAAGCTAAAATAAATTTTGCTTTTCCCTCGCTTAATCGTACCTTTGCAAAACATTTCTAAAACAGGGAGGCTGATGAGATATGCTATTATTGCAGCAGGTGAGGGTTCGCGGCTGACACAAGAGGGTGTGGCGTTGCCCAAACCGCTGGTGGAAGTGGGTGGCGAGAGTCTGATACTCAGGCTGTTGCGCATCTTCATGGTTCACGGGGCTACGGAGATATGCGTCATCTGCAACGACCGCACCCCGCTGGTGGAGGCGCGCCTGAAGGAGATTCAGACTGCCGGCATCAGTCTGTCGCCGTCGGCGGAGAAGACGACGGTGCCCCTGCGCTTTGTCGTCAAATCGACGCCCAGCTCCATGCACAGCTTCTACGAGCTGGCAGACTGGCTCGACGGCGACGAGCCTTTCGTGCTGACGACGGTGGATACCGTGTTCCGTGAAACGGAGTTTGCCGAATATCTTGCCGCCTTCAAAAGCTGTCTGGCTGCCGGCAACGACGGACTGATGGGGGTCACGACGTATGTGGATGACGAGAAACCGCTCTACGTCGAGACGGACCGCCGGCAACGCATCACGGCTTTCGCGGATGCTGTCGGGGGGACAACGAAACGCATAGAAACCGCGGATGAGGGGAGCGGGACGTACGTCTCTGCCGGCATCTACGGACTGACGCCGAAGGCCCTGCAGACGCTGCGGACGTGTGTGGCGCGGGGAGAGAGCCGCATGCGCAATTTCCAGCGTGCCTTGTTGCGCGACGGCTTGCAGCTGCAGGCATGGGCGTTCTCGAAGGTGCTGGACGTGGACCACCAGAGCGACATCGCAAAGGCTGAGGAGTTCTTGAAAGAATAATTAGAATAATCGGAATAATCAGAGTAATCGGAGAACTCGGAGTAATCGGAGTAATCAGAGTAATCGGAGTAATCAGAATCATGATAGTCATAGGCATAGCACGCGAAGAACGGTTCTCGCCCAACTCGGTAGAGAAGGACAGGGCTATCATGGTTGCCGTCATGGCGCAGATGCAGGGACGCACCCTCTCCGAGGAAGATGTGAAGAGGCACGGCACTATGCTCTCCGAGGCTGATATGAAGAAGGGCGGCATCGTCCTTTCCGAGGCGGACATCCTTGCGGCGGCTGCCGAAGCCGAAAGGCATGGCGAAGAATACCACCTGCCCGATGTCGACCTCTACCTGTCGATGGCGCGTGGCGAACGGCTGTTGGCGTTGCTCAGGGAGAAAGAGGCACAAGGCAGGGTGGTGATGAACCCTACGGAGGGCGTGGAAGCCTGTCGCCGCAGCCGTGTGGAGGCGTTGATGCGCCGCCACCATCTGCCCCTGCCGCCCCAGGAGAGTGGCGAAGGCTATTGGCTGAAGCGCGGCGACGGAGCTGCCCAGGAGGCTGCCGACGTGGTGTTCTGCGAAGACCGGCAGGCGTTGGCTGTCGCGGAGCAGGCTTTCCGCGAGCGCGGCATCGCCGACATGGTGGTGCAGGCACATGTGCGCGGCGACCTGGTGAAGTTCTATGGCGTGGAGCCTGCGGGCTTCTTCCGCTATTTCTATCCGGGCGACGACGGCGACAGCAAGTTTGGCGACGAAGAGCGCAACGGCAAGCCCCGCCACTACTTCTTCCAGCGGCAGCAGCTGCAAGCAACGGCAGAGCTCCTCTCGCGGCTGGCGAAGGTACCCGTCTACGGTGGCGACGCCATCGTCAAGGCCGACGGCGACTTCGTGCTGATAGACTTCAACGACTGGCCCAGCTTCTCGCGATGCAAGGACGAGGCGGCAAGGGCGATAGCTTTCGGCGGAAATTGGAGTAATCGGAATAATCGGAATAATCGGAATAATCGGAGTAATCGGAATAATCGGAGTAATCGGAATAATCAGAATAATCGGAAAATATGAACAATAACGATTGGCGTAAGGGTAGGAGCTTCGGCGAACTGTTGAAGGCCTCCTTCAAGTCGGACGACACAGAAGAGTGGTTGGACGTGCATTTCACGCGCCCCATTGGTTTGTTCTTCGCCCTGGGCTGGATCAGGCTGGGCGTCCACCCGAATGTGGTCACCATCCTCTCCATTTTCCTCGGCGCAGCAGCCGGCGTGATGTTCTATTTCGACGACCTGTGGCACAACCTCTGTGGCGTGCTGTTGCTGATGTTTGCCAACTTCTGCGACTCCACCGACGGACAGATGGCGCGCCTCACGGGACAGAAGACGCTCATCGGGCGTATGCTCGACGGCTTTGCCGGCGACGTGTGGTTCTTCTTCATCTACTGTGCCATTTGTCTGCGCCTGATGCCCCAGCAGATACCCGGTCTGACGATGAACTGGGGAGTATGGATATGGTTGTTGGGCATCGTTGCCGGCTTCCTTTGCCATGTGCCCCAGGCATCGCTTGCCGACTACTACCGGCAGATTCACCTGCTGTTCCTTCTGGGCAATGAAGGGTCGGAGCTGGACACCTATGCCGAGCAGCATCGCATCTGCGAACAGCTGCCACGCAAGGGGGCTCTGCTGGAGCGTGTCTTCCACGGTAACTACCAAAACTATTGCAAGAGCCAAGAGCGGCGAACGCCTGAGTTTCAGCGTTTTTATGTGCGAGTGAAAGAACGGTTTTCGGGTGTTGAAAACCTGCCTGCCGACCTGCGCCAACGTTTCTTGCAAGGCAGTCGTCCGTTGATGCCCATCACCAACATCCTCTCGTTCAACACCCGTGCCATCGTCATCTATGCCACTTGCCTCTTGAACTGTCCGTGGATGCTCTTCCTGGTGGACATCATGGTGTTCAACACGCTGTACATATACATGCACACCAAGCACGAAAGATTGTGCAAGAGTTTAGAGTTTTAAAGTATGGACACAAAAGGATATATCTTCGATTTCGGTGGCACCCTCGACACGGCGGGAGTGCATTGGGGCAAGGCTGTATGGCATGCCTACGAGCGCCACGGCGTGAACGTGGGAGAAGCGGCCTTCCGCGAAGCCTATGTGCAGGTGGAACGCCGCCTGGGAAGGGAAGACATCATCCGTCCCGATTTCACGTTTTTTCAAACGCTTGATGTTAAACTTTCTCTTCAGTTTGATTATCTCAAAGAAAAGAAATACCTTTGCACCCGTAATGCCGAAATCAGTCCCCGCGCCCTGGTCGAAGACCTCTACCAATGGGTGGCGGCAAACGTGCGCCATAGTGCCGACGTGCTGGCTGAATTAGGAAAGAAAGCGACGCTGGCGCTCGTCAGCAACTTCTACGGCAATCTCGAAACCGTGTTGCACGAATTTGCACTCGCGCCACTCTTCCAGAGCGTGACAGAGTCGGCGCAGGTAGGGTTGCGCAAACCCGACAGCCGCATCTTCAGCCTGGCGCTGGAGGCTATGGGAATGGAAGCCTGCGAGGTGGCTGTGGTAGGCGACAGCCTGAAGAACGACATCCGTCCGGCACACGAACTGGGATGTACCACCATCTGGCTCAAAGGCGAGGGATGGAACGACGACGAAACGGCTGAAGGTCAGGCGGATAGAGTAATTTCAGACCTTACCGAGCTGCTCTCGTGCAATATATCCCCAAAATGAACGTTATATAGAATATAAAAAGCGAAAGCGATATATCGAAAAATAGAAAAACGAAATGAATCAGACTATCACAAAGCCGGCAGACGGCAAGTTGGGCATCATGGTCGTAGGGTGCGGAGCGGTTTCCACCACTTTCATGACCGGTGTGCTCATGGCACGTAAGGGACTCGCAAAACCCATCGGCTCCATGACCCAGTACGACAAGATTCGCGTGGGGCGTGGCCATGAAAAACAATACCTGCCCGTGGGAGAAATCGTTCCGCTGGCACAATTAGACGACATCGTCTTCGGCACTTGGGACGTCTATCCGCAGAATGCCTATCAGGCTGCGGTTTATGCCGAGGTGCTGAAAGCCAAAGACATAGAACCCGTACGCGACGAACTGCAGCAGATCGTACCCATGAAGGCTGCTTTCGACACCAACTATGCCAAGCGACTCAACGGCGACAACGTGAAGACCGTAGAGGGCAAGTTGCCTACACGATGGGAGATGGTGGAGATGCTGCGCGACGACATACGCCGCTTCAAAGCTGAGAAGGGATGCCAGCGCATCGTTGTGCTCTGGGCAGCATCAACGGAAATCTACGTTCCCGTATGCAAGGACGTACATTACCAGCTGGCAGACCTGGAACAGGCGATGAAAGCCGACGACCGCGAACATGTGGCACCCTCTATGTGCTATGCCTATGCAGCCCTGAAAGAAGGGGCACCCTTCGTCATGGGAGCGCCCAACACCACCGTGGACATTCCTGCCATGTGGCAACTGGCCGAGCAAACCCACATGCCCATCGCCGGCAAGGACTTCAAGACGGGGCAGACGCTCGTGAAGTCGGGCTTCGCACCCATTCTTGCCGTACGCAACCTGGGACTCGATGGATGGTTCTCGACCAATATCCTCGGCAACCGCGACGGACTGGTGCTCGACGACCCGCAGAACTTCCGAACGAAGGAGGTGTCGAAACTCTCCACCTTGGAAACCATTCTCAAGGCTGACAACCAGCCCGACCTCTACAGCGACTACTATCACAAAGTGCGCATCAACTACTATCCACCGCGCAACGACAGCAAGGAGTCGTGGGACAACATCGACATCTTCGGATGGATGGGCTATCCCATGCAGATAAAAATCAACTTCCTCTGCCGCGACTCCATCCTGGCAGCTCCCGTCTGCCTCGACCTCTGTCTGCTCACAGACCTTGCCGCGCGTGCCGGACGATACGGAACACAACAGTTCCTGAGCTTCTTCCTCAAGAGTCCCATGCACGATTACACCACAGGCGAAGAGCCTGTCAACAACCTTTTCCAGCAATACACCATGCTGAAGAATGCCATCCGCGAAATGGGCGGATACCAACCCGATGAAGAAATTGACTAGACGATTAACCCTTCTTTTCCTCCTCCTTGCTATGGTCGCTACGACCACAGCACAGGAGTTGCGCGGATATGTCGTCGACCAGCAGACGGGCGACAGCATACCCTATGCCAACGCTGTATATAAAAGCAACAAAGTGGGGGCTGCCGGTGACGCCTCTGGTATGTTCACTATTGCCCGCCACGAAGGTCTGACCATTACCGTGAGTGCCGTAGGATACAAACCCCGACGCGTGAAAATCAACGCCAACACACCTTCAGAGATTCATGTCTCGCTCATAGCCGACTCACGACGCATGGAAGAGGTAGTGGTAAAAGCCAAACGCCGACGCAAATACACGCGAAAGAACAACCCTGCCGTGGAACTCATGCGCCGCGTCATAGCTGCCAAAAAGCAGACCGACCTGGAAAACCACGACTTCTACCAGTACGACAAGTACCAGAAAATCACCATGGCGGTCAACAACCTGACGCCGGAGGAGATGGAAAAAGGCATCTTCCGCAAGTCGCCCTGGCTGAAAAACCAAGTGGAGGTATGCCCCTACAACAACAAACTCATACTGCCTATCTCCATCGACGAGACTCTGACGCAACACATCTACAGAAAGTCGCCGAAGGACAGCAAGGACATCATACAGGGACAGACTACCAAGGGCATCAGCAAACTCATTCAGACGGGTGAGGCGCTCAACACGGTTGTCAAAGACCTATTCTCCGACATCGACATCTACGACGACCAGATACGACTCCTGCAGAAGCAGTTCCCTAGTCCTATCGGCTCTACCGCTATCTCGTTCTATCATTTCTATATCGACGATACCGTCTATGTGGACCAAGACCCGTGCATACGCCTGCAATTCCTGCCTGCCAACCAGCAGGACTTCGGATTCCGAGGCGAACTGTATGTCGTCAACGACAGCTCTCTGCACGTCAAGAAATGTGACATGCAGCTGCCTGCCAACACAGGAGTGAACTTCGTCGATGCCATGAAGATTGAACAGGCTTATACAAAACTCGACAACGGCGAGTGGGTGCTTACCAAGGACAACATGATAGCCGAACTCGAACTCACAGACTTGTTCCAGAGGGCAGTCGTCATCCGTACTACCAACATGAACAACTATGCCTTCGAACCCATCGACAACAAACTCTTCAAGGGAAAGGCGAAGACGCGGACTCTGGCTGACGCCAAACTGCGCGACGAGCAGTTCTGGAAGGAACATCGTACCGTAGAACTCACCAAGAGCGAGGCCGACATGGACAACTTCATCAAGAACATGTCCAAGTCGAAAAACTTCAAGTGGCTCATGTTCTTGTCGAAGGCACTCATAGAAAACTTCGTGGAGACGGGAAATCCCAGCAAAATCGACATCGGACCGGTCAACACATTCCTCTCTAAAAACTTCGTCGATAACATCCGCCTGCGCGTAAGCGCACGTACTACTGCCAAGTTAAGCCCCCATTGGTTTGCCGAAGGTTATTATGCCTACGGTACAAAGTCGAAGAAACACTACTACGGCGCCACGTTGACCTACTCTTTCAACAAACCGCAATACCAGCCGAAAGAGTTCCCCATAAGAACCATTTCCTTTGAATCGACCTACGACATGATGTCGCCGTCGGACAAATATCTGAAGCACAACAAGGACAATATCTTCATGACCATCCGTCCGCAGAAGGTGCAGCAGATGTTCTTCTACAACCGACAGGCGCTGCGATTCAAGTGGGAGACGGACTACGGACTGGCTACCGATTTCGAATTGAAGACCGAGAGCAACGCGCCTACAGGATTGCTGGAATACAAACGCCTGAACGATGGTGCCGACGTGGAGAAAATCCGTATGACGGAGATGAAGCTCGGCTTCGACTACAGACCGGGACAAAGCTACGTCAATTCCAAGCAAAACCGTATTGAGGTAAACCTCGACGCACCGCAGTTTACCCTTTCGCACACCATTGGTCTGAACAAATTCCTCGGCGGACAATTCCAATATCATCTCACCGAGGCTTCCATCTACAAACGACTGTGGCTCGGTTCCTGGGGACATATCGACACCCGACTCAAGGCTGGAGCCCAATGGAGCAAGGTGCCCTTCCCCTTGCTCATCATGCCTGCCGTCAATACGTCATTCTTCGAAACCCAGGGTACATTCAACATGATGGAGAACATGGAGTTCCTGAACGACCGCTACGCACAGTTCAATATTGCATGGGACCTCACGGGAAAAATCTTCAACCGCATACCGCTGCTCAAACGACTGAAATGGCGCGAATATGTGGCGTTCAAAGGCATGTGGGGACATCTCACCAGCAAGAACAACCCCTTCCTGGAAGCCAACGCCAACGATCCGGAATTGTATCGATTCCCCGAAAATACACACGTCATGAACAACCAGCCCTACATGGAACTGGTGCTCGGCGTGCATAATATCTTCAAGATGTTCGAAGTGGATTACGTACGCCGACTCACCTATACCGCCTATCCAGGCGTCAAGGTCCATGGCATACGCTTCGGATTCAATCTCGTGTTCTAAAGTCATTCCGGAATCCTCGGAATCTCCAGTATTTCCGGAACCTCAGAACCTTCAGATTCTCCGGTCTTCTTTTCTTAGAAAAAAAGTGCAAAAAAATAGCCAAAAGTGTTTCACAACACCTTTGGCTCTTGTTTTCTAACTAACTTATTATCAACTATTCATTACTCTTCTATATTAAAATCAAATGCAATGCAAATGTATGCATTAATTTTTATACACCATAGATTTTGACAATAAAACTATAAAAAAACTACGCAAACGTTTGCGTAAATAAAACGGAATTACTATTTTTGCAGCGATGAATTAGTGTTTTGCCAAGATGAAACAGCGTAGAATATCATTAAAGGACCTGGCTGAGCGCATGGGAGTGAGCATCGCTACCGTATCACGTGCCCTGAGCAACAGCCACGAGGTGAGCGAAGAGATGAAACGCAAGATTCAGGCTGTGGCACGCGAGATGAACTATCGCCCCAACCCGTTTGCACAAAGCTTGCGCAAGGAGGCGCCACACATCATAGGAGTGGTTGTCCCAAACCTCGTAGCCCATTACTATGCTGCTGTGCTCGACGGCATCGAGGACTATGCACGACAAAAGGGATACTCCGTCTTTAGCAGTAACTCGCACGAGAGTAACGAACTGGAAACACTCGCCATAGACAACTTCATCAGCATGCACGTGGATGGCATCATCGCTTGTCTCGCACAAGACACGACAGATTACTCGCACTTCGAGGAAATCCACCGCATGGGAATTCCGCTGGTTTTCTTCGCACGCACATGCTTGCCCAACCTCTTTTCGCAAGTGGTGGCAGATGGCGACATCGCAGCACAGAAGGCTACGCAACACCTTATCGACGCCGGCAGCAAGCGTATAGCATTCCTTGGAGGACCCAACCACCTGGACATGGTGCGACGCCGCAAGCACGGCTATCTGGAGGCCCTGCGCAACAACAAGATACCTGTTGACCGTTCGTTGGTGGTCAACGGGAAAATAGACTTCCAGACTGCAAGGGAAGCGGCTGTGCAACTCTTGCGACGCGACGACAGACCGGATGCCATCCTGGCTTTCAACGACATTGTTACTTATGCTGCCTTCGATGCCATCAGGTCGATGGGATTGCGCATACCTGATGATGTAGCCATCATCGGATTCTCCGATACGGAGTCGGGACTCTTCGTCACACCTACACTCTCCGTCATCGCCGACCAGGCTCACCAGCAAGGCGTGAAAGCCTGCGAATTGCTGTTGCGCAACATCAACGGCGACCACACCATCTATCAGGAGGTGGTGCCGATGGAACTGAAAATCAGGGAAAGCAGCATCAAGAAATAACCCTCAACCCCCAAATAACCCTCAACTTTCATCACATCTCCTTGTCGAGTCGTCCTCGCCACAGGTATTTGCGCGTTTCGTGAACGATCACGCCGTTCAGGAAGAGCAGCGAAAGCAGGTTGGGTATTGCCATGAGCGCATTCATACAGTCGGCTAAATTCCACACGACGGTAAGATTGGCAATACTACCTATAAACACAGCTACAATATAGAGAACGCGGTACGTCAGCACCAGCTTACTCCTCATGACTATTTCCACCTGTTTCTGCGTATGACGGAATTTTCGCCATTTGATAGAGAGGTACTCCACAGCCCGCTCGCCGTAGTAGCTCCAGCCGAGAATGGTGCTGAAGGCAAACGTCAGCAGACCGAAAGAAAGCAGGGGCGATCCTACATAGGGTATCTTGGAGAATGCGGCATGGGTGAGGGCGCCTCCGTCTTTAAAGTCGATGTCGGGATACGCCAGCACGCTACTGACGATGACGAGTCCGGTAAGGGCACAGATGACGACCGTGTCCCAGAAGGTTCCGCTGGAGGATACCAACGCTTGTCTGACGGGATTGCGCGTCTGGGCTGCTGCCGCTACGATGGGGGCAGAACCCAGACCTGACTCGTTGGAGAACAAACCGCGGGCAATACCGAAGCGGGCGGCCATCATGACGGAGGTTCCCACAAAACCGCCACCTGCTGCCTCGGGCGTGAAAGCGCTCGTACAGATGAGTTGCAGGGCGGGCCACACGTAGCTGCCGTTGACAAAAAGGATATAGATGCAGCCCAACACATAGAAGATAGCCATGAATGGTACAAGCATGCCGCACACCTTGGCGATACTCTTCACCCCGCCGAGGATGACGGCTGCCGTCAACAGGCACACTACGGCACCTGTGATAACGGGGGATATCGAATAGCTTTCGTTGGTTAACGTGGAGATAGCGTTGGCCTGTACCGTACAGCCGATACCGAAAGAGGCGCAGGCGGTAAACAGGGCAAAGGCTACAGCCATCCACTTCCATCCCAGACCGCGTTCCAAGGCATACATCGGACCGCCCAGCATCTTACCGTGCTTGGTCTTGATACGGTATTTCACAGCCAGCAGACCTTCGGCATACTTGGTGGAGATGCCGAAGACTCCTGTAAGCCAGCACCATAGCACGGCACCAGGACCTCCCAATGCCACAGCCGTAGCCACACCTATGATGTTTCCCGTGCCTATGGTGGCGGCCAGGGCCGTTGCCAGCGCCCCAAACTGGGATACGTCACCCGTAGCGTTCTTGTCTTTCTGAATAGACAACTTGATGGCGGTAAATATCTTTCGTTGTGGAAATCGCAACCGGATGGTAAGAAACAGGTGGGTTCCCAATAGGAGAATAATCATGGGCCATCCCCATAGGAAACCGCTGATTTGTTCTAATATGTCGTTGAGTACTTGCATCTTTTTTTTGAAGGGGAGTTATAGGGGAGTTGAAAGGGAGTTATAGAGGAGTTATAAGGGAGTTGAAGGGGAGTTATAGAGGAGATTTCTCGATATTTACCCAAACCTTTTCGAACCCCAGGGAACGTAACAGTTGTGCAAACTGCTGACGGGCGTTCTCTTCTGCTGTTGCGATGTTTTGCGGGGTAACGCATCGCGCGTACATCTTCTGATAGGCTCGGTTGTAGAGGGCTTCGCGATCGGCTGATGACCACGACCCGCTTTCAAAGAATGAACGTGTCTGGGCTTCGTCTATGAAATTGCGGTCGAGGAGTTGTATCGGCGGCAGGGTGGCGACGACGGCGGTATCGGTAACCTGAATCCATTTGTCGTCGGTCTTCTGCAGGTCTATGCCGAGACGTACTGTCCCGTAGTAGATGCGCACCAGTTCCTTGTCGCTGAAGAAACCGCGCGAGAGGGTATCGACAAGTTCTTCGTCTCTGACCGACAGGAACTCCCATTGACCTATCTGCTTGATAGCGGCAATCTGCGTGGGGGTGATGTCGATATGCTGGTCTGGTCCCACGTCGATGTGATTGTCTTTGTTGAACCAATACAACAGTCCACCGCCAATGGCGATGAGCAGGGCAAAACCGACAAGTTTCACCCATACGTAGGTGCTGATGTCCTTGATTTCTCTTAACAACCGCTTTTTCATACCTGTTGGTTATTGGTGTTCTATGGAGAGGTTTTTCAGCGTGAAGCCTTTACGGAAGGTGATGGTAATGTCCTGTTCGGCATAACCCATCTGTCGCAACATGGGGATGAGGGTACTGGCAGCACTCTTCCGTGCCTGCTCTATGACGTTCATCTTCGGGATGTCTTTGATAATCTGCTGGCGACCTTGCTGTTCATAGCTGGTCAGTTCCTCATCGGAGAAGTTGCCGCGTGTCAGCGGTACGTACTTCTTGACTTCTGCATGATTGATTTTCGTGCTGGTCATCTGCAGTTTCGGGTCGGGAAGGATAAGAGTAATCTTCTTTCCGCTACGTTTGACATTCTTCTCGGAAAAATGGCTGAAGTCTATATAGGTCTTCAGTGTGGCATCCATCGGGATAGCGATGCGACGTTCGCCCACAGGAATGGTGAGGTTGAAGTCTTGGCGCATGACAGAACCCTTTACCGACATCTGGTCTTTGTGTGTCACAATCTTATGGATTTGATATTCCGAGGTGTAGAGTCGTGAACATTTCTGTATCTGCATCACCATCATCTGCATCGCATCAGCATCGTCGTCGCCAACCTTTTCCTCTTGACTCGTGCAGGAGGAAAATAGTGCAAAACAAATGGTGAATATATATAGCCAATACTTCATTCTGTTTGCAAAAGTAGTAAATAATATGGAAACGCTTGTCGTTAATGTGGAAAATGTGTATCTTTGCAGAAAATAAGAAACTAAAAACTTATGAAACATCTTATACCTTTTGTCTTCTTGTCGGCTGTCGTAATGATGACATCGGCTTGTAAGGAAAAACCGGAAAGTAACATTATTATTGCCAAGAAAGAAACGCAGAAGAAAATTCCTACGGGACCGAAGAAAATGTCGGACTACACCATGAACAAAACGGTAGATTGGGCTGACAGTCGTTATTCGATTTATATCCAGCGTGTTGCAGACGAATCGCAACCCATGGTGAAGGACGAACAAGGGAATGAGTATTACGATAATGTGATCAGTTTGAAAGTGGTACGTGCTGACGGCAGCACGTTCTTCGAACGTAAGTTTAAAAAGGAAGACTTCCGTGAATTTACCAACAATCCCTACGGGAAAAACGGGGCTTTGTTGGGTATCGTCTTCGATAAGGCGGAAGCCGACAACCTGTTTTTTGCTGCCAGCATAGGTTCGCCCGATGCCTTGAGCGACGAGTATATACCCTTGGTGCTCTCCATCTCGCGTATGGGTGACGTGCATATCAAGAAGGATACACAGCTGGACACGGGTAACAACAAACCCATGGACGAACTGGAAGCTGCCGAGGCTGAAGGAATGTAGAAAGGCGGTGCTATTGTCGAACCGGTCATAGAGATCCCCGTGGCTGAACTTTTGATGATGATGGAAAAGCGAAGGCTGTTGAGCATATTGTTTTGGGCTGTTTGCTTGGCGTCAACGGCTGAACCGATTGACAGAAAGGCTTTGTTGCAACGTAATAATCCTGTCGTTACACGAATCGATGCGCTGGAGAGCCTATCTGTTGGTAACGGCGATTTTGCCTTTACTGTAGATGCAACAGGACTGCAGACGTTTCCCCAAAGCTATGCTCAAGGTGTACCGCTCGGCACGATGTCGAACTGGGGCTGGCATTATGCGCCTAATGTACAAGGCTACAACTTCCGTGAGGTGCTGGAAGAACACGATTTCGGACATGGACACAAGGAACTTTACGCCGGTCAGAAGTCAAAGGCGGCGGACTATTTCCGTAGCAATCCGCATCGGCTTCATTTAGGTACAGTAGGCTTTTATGGAATAGAAGTCAGTCAATTGTCGGACATCCGGCAGGAATTGAGGCTTGAGCAGGGTGAAATCGTCTCGCAATATAAAATAGATGGTAACGAGGTGAAGGTACAGACGGAATGTCATCCCACAGAAAGTCGGGTGGCTGTGCGTATACAAGCAGACCGCCCGTTGCCGCTATTAGTGCAAATGCCTTTTCCTACTGGTGGGCATAGCGATGATGCCTGCGACTGGACGAAGGGGGCGGCTGCTCATCATACCACGGTTACGACGTCGAAGCAGGCTGTACAGATGACGCATGTCTTTCCGAAAGTTGTCTTTCCGACGGAGTTTGATACCAACGAGGAGTATGATGCTTCCTATCATTTCGGTATCGCATCTTCGGTACCCGTAACACTCAGACGTCTTGATGCTAATCGTATTGTCGTCATTCCAAAGAAAGCCCATGCCGAGTATATTTTGGATTGGAATGCCGACGTGCAGACGGAAACACTCTTTGAATCCTATCAAAAGGTGTTCAACGAAGCTGCGGCAGCATGGCATCGTTATTGGTATGACGGAGCTATGGTGGACTTCAGCCGTTGCAAGGACGGCCGAGCCAAAGAACTGGAACGGCGGGTTGTGTTGTCGCAGTATCTCCTTGCCGTGAATAGCGGAGGCGAAATACCTCCGCAGGAAACAGGACTGACCTACAATTCGTGGTTTGGCAAGTTCCATCTGGAAATGCTTTGGTGGCATCAGGCGCAGTTTGCCTTGTGGGGACATCCGGAAAAACTGCAACGCACGTTGGAGTGGTTCAACCAACCACAGGTCAAGCGTACGGCACGATGGATAGCTCAACGGCAGGGATTCAAAGGACTGCGCTGGATGAAGATGACCGACAGGTCGGGCTTGGAGGCGCCTTCAAAGGTGGGCTCGTTCCTTATCTGGCAACAGCCGCATCTCATCCATCTGGCTGAATTGTTGAGAAGGGCAGGACAGCCGCTGGTTGTCAACCGTTTTGGCGACTTGGTGGAGCAGACGGCACAGTTCATGGCTGACTTTACTTCGTATGATGAACAGAACAGACGTTATGTGCTGAAAGGCTATATACCAGCCCAAGAAACGTTGCGGGCAAAAGAGGTGCAGAACTCGCCGTACGAGTTGTCACAATGGCACCTGACATTACAGATTGCACAAGAATGGAGGCTGCTGCAAGGAAAGGAACGTGACAAGAAATGGGACGACATTGTGCAGCATCTTGCCCCTCTTGCCCATAAAGACAACCTTTATCTGGCTGCAGAAACGGCTCCTCAAACCTATAGCGACAGTCGTTTTACGCAAGACCACATGGCGGTATTGGGAGCTTTGGGAATATTTCCTGCGTGGAGAGGTATTGACGACAGCATTATGGAGAACACGCTGCGATGGATACAAGACAACTGGCATTGGGACCATACGTGGGGATGGGACCATCCTATGACGGCTATGTGCGCTGCCAGACTAGGCAAACCGCATTTGGCACTCAAGGCATTGCTGGCTCCCCACCGCACAAACACGTACTTGTTGTCTGGTCATAACTACCAGGACAATCGCCTTCGCATCTATCTGCCAGGTAACGGGGCGCTACTACAAGCGGTAGCACTTATGTGTGCTGGATGGGATGGCTGTAAAACAAACAATCCCGGTTTCCCGAAAGATGGAAACTGGGATGTTCAATGGGAAGGCCTGTTACCGTTGCCTTAGAATTTTGCCATTTTGATGGCATCGATAGCACATTCGTCACCTTTGTTGCCCAACTTCCCTCCGCTTCGGTCTTGAGCCTGTTGCAGGTCATTTGTCGTCAACAGTCCGTATATGACAGGAATCTCACTGGTGGCATTCAGCCGCGCGATGCCGTAGGTGACCCCCTGACAGATGTAGTCGAAATGTGGTGTTTCGCCTCGGATGACGCTACCGAGAATGATAATGGCATCGTAACCTCCGTGAAGTGTCATCTGATGGGCACCATAGACGAGTTCGAAACTTCCCGGAACAGTCTTGACGTGGATGTTCTCAGGCAGAGCGCCATGCTTCTCCAGCGTCTTCACAGCTCCGTCGAGTAGGGCCCCGGTAATCTCTGGGTTCCATTCAGCTACCACAATGCCGAAACACATATTGCTGGCATCGGGGATAGAATTGAAATCGTATTCTGAAAGGTTATGATTTACTGTTGCCATAGGGCTGATCGTTAGTTGGAAGCGCGCTCAATGTACTTGTCGATGTCTTGGAAAGCTGCTGAGTTGACATACTTCTTCTTGATGTCCTTGTAGATTTCCAAAGCTTCAGCCTTCTTGTTCTGACTTTCAAGGATGATACCTGCCTTCTTCAGCGCAAGGGGAGCAATACTCAGGTTGGTGTTCTCCTCAGCCTGTTTGTCAGCCATTTGGGCAGCATTCTTGAAACATTCAACGGCTTTGTCCAACTGGTCGTTATTGGCATAGATGTCACCCAAAGCCATCTGAGAGGCCGGGCTGATTTCCATATCGTCGTTGGTGTCGAACTTCTCAACATACTCCAGCGCCTTTTTCCAGTCAGGTTTCTGCTGATGGGCATAGCAGAGTCCAATATAGAGGTTGGCAAGGTTGCCGGCATCAGTACTGCTAAAGTCGTTGGCAACGTTGATGAGACCGGTGAATCCAGCTCCGTCACCCTTCAGCGCCTTGTCATACTGCTGGGCATTGAAGTATTCTTGTCCTTTGGCAAGAACGGTACTTGCTTCTTGCTCTCTGGGTTCAAGAACATAGTTCTTTACAAGAATGCAACCTAGCACAATCACGATGATAGCTGCTACTGCAATCAAAATAGGCTTCTTGTATTTCAAGAAAAAAGCCTCCGACTTGTTCAGGGTCTCACTCAGTTCTACAGCACCCTGTTGTTCTGTTTTCTTTGCCATTTGTTATTGTTTTTTTATTGATTTCTTCTTTATATAGGCTGTCACGTTTAAACCACGTGCAGCATAGTTCGCATAAAACGGTGCAAAATTACGGAAATTATCCCACACGATGAAATTTATCGTGTACTTTTTTCTTTTTTTGTCTATAAAGAAGTAATTTTGCAAGCATGATACTCCGCAGGTTATCGGTTTTGAATTATAAGAATATCAGGGAAGTGACGTTGGAACTGTCTCCGAAGATGAACTGCTTGATAGGCAGTAACGGGGTAGGGAAAACCAATTTCCTTGATGCTGTCTATTACCTTTCGTTTTGCAGGAGTGCTTTCAACAACATGGATTCGCAGAACATCACCCACGGTGAGGATTTTTTCGTCCTGCAAGGTAGCTATGAGACCGACCAAGGGGAATTGGAAGACATATACTGCGGAATGAAGCGCGGAACGAAGAAGCATTTCAAGCGCAATAAGAAAGAATATAAACGGCTTTCGCAGCATATCGGACTGATACCTATTGTCTTTGTGTCGCCTTCTGATGCCATCCTGATAGAGGGGGGAAGTGAAGAGCGAAGGAAATTGATGGACGTGGTTATCGCACAATATGACCGTTCTTATTTAGAATCCCTTTCTCTCTATAATAAAGCTCTGCAACAGCGTAATGTTCTGTTGAAACAAGAAGAGGAACCCGACGTTTCGCTCATGGAGGTGTTGGAGATGCAGATGGCAGAACACGGTGAGGTGCTCTATCGGAAACGTAGTGCTTTCGTCCAGGAGTTTATTCCTGTTTTTCAAGACATCTACCGCCGCATCTCTCAAGAACAGGAGCAGGTGTCGCTCAAATATGTGTCGCATGCTCAGCGTGGTTCGTTGCTCGATGTCATCCAGCGAGATCGGATGAAAGACCGTGCCGTAGGCTACTCGCTACATGGTGTCCATCGTGACGACTTGGAAATGATGCTGAATGGTTATCCGATGAAACGTGAGGGGAGTCAGGGACAGAATAAAACGTTTGTATTGGCGCTGAAACTGGCTCAGTTTAACTTCCTGCGTCGTACCGTCAGCAACACCACTCCCTTATTGCTGTTGGACGACATCTTCGACAAGTTAGATGCCCATCGTGTAGAACAGATTGTCCAACTCGTGTCCGGTGATGATTATGGACAGATTTTCATTACCGACACCAATCGTGACCATTTGGATAAGATTTTAAAAGGTAGTGGCTTCGACTATAAGATATTCTCTGTCAGTGGAGGCGAAATCTACGAAAAGGAGGTGAACCATGTTTAAACGTGATGTGAAAAGTCTGAGTGATGTGCTGAACATGGTTCTGCGCAAAGAAGGATTGGAGACGCCGTTGTTGCAAAAGCGGCTTATTGACGGTTGGGAATCGGTGACAGGAAAGACGGTAGCTAGATATACAGGTGAGAAGTTTATCCGTAATCAGACGCTTTTTGTCAAAATATCGAATCCGGCCTTGCGAGCAGACTTATCCATGATGAAGTCGCAATTGGTCAAGCGCCTAAACGAATCCGTAGGTACCATGCTCATTACCGATATCCGTTTTTGTTGACACTCCCACCACTTTATACGACTCAGGCCCCGAAACGAATTCGCATCTTTCAATTGCACCAGATTGGTGCAAAGATTGGTTTTAACTTCGTTTTAAATCACGATGTCCACCTTGACATCATTTTCTTCGGTCGGTATGCCGGGCATCTTCTGGAAATCGAAGCAAACCCCGATTTTATAAGCATGCTTCAGCTTGGGCAGGAAACGGTCGTAATAGCCTTTTCCGCGACCGAGTCGATTACCGCGTGTGTCGAAACTCATGCCAGGAACAACGGCAACGTCTATTGAGTCGTATTCGTCGAAGACTTCACCCACCGGTTCCATAATGTTGAAAAAACCGTCTTGCAAGTCTTGAGGTCCCGTATAGCGGTGCAATTCCATATCGGTATCGTTGATAACGACAGGCAAGAGTACTGTCTTTCCCATTCCTACCAGTTTGTCAATGACATCATGAGTACACACTTCATCGGCAAGGGAGTAGTACATGAGGATGGTGTCGGCACCTGATATTGCCGGATTGGCAAGTAGGCGTGCCGTCACCCGGGCTGACATGTCGCGTAGCTGTGCTTCCGTGAACTGTCCCTTCATCATGCGGATGTGCGTTCTCAGTTCTTCCTTTTTCATGCGGCTTTTTTTCCGTTGGTTTTTGCTTTAGGGCTTGACTTTGCAGGCTTCTTCGGAAAAGCGGCGTGCTGTCGGAAAACTTCCAACGCCTTCTTGATTGTTGGGTCATCCTTGTTGAGGAACTCGTTCCATGCCTGTTCGTCCAATATATTATACACGATTCGACTGTTGATGAAGCGGTCTAACAGACTGTGTGACTTCATGATCATGAGGTTGCGACGTTTCAGTCCGTTGTGGTCAGCATAGTTGGCAAACTTCTCCACCAAGTTTTGTTGTTTCAGGTAGTTTACCAAGTGCGGCATGTCTTCAAATTTCTTCAGCCGCAATCGGTTCTCGTCTGTGTAGTTAAAGGCAAACTGCAAGATGAGACCGCTCATGGCTGCTTCTTTATAGTAGGACGTCAGGTTTGTTGTATCTTCAGGAACGAAGATGTCGGGCGTGATGCCACCGCCACCATAGACGGTTCTGCCGATACTGGTATAGTAGGCAGGACCAGTGTGCTTGATGCTGTCTTGTGAGAAGAACTCTCCATGTTCGTAGCGTGTAAGCATGTCCTGCTCGTAGCCAGCGTCATCGCCCAAAGTGTAGGGTTTCTGGATGCATCGTCCTGAGGGAGTATAGTAACGGGCAATCGTCAGGCGAATCATGCTGCCATCGGAAAAACTGATTTGCTGTTGTACCAACCCTTTGCCGAACGAGCGGCGTCCGATAACAGTTCCTCTGTCGTTGTCTTGGATGGCACCAGCAAATATTTCTGCAGCTGAAGCGGAACCTTCGTTGATGAGAACGACCAAAGGTATCTGCTGGTAGTTGCCGCGTCCATCGCTCTTGTATTCTGTTCGCGGTGATTTCCGCCCCTGTGTATAGACGATAAGACTGTTTTTGGGCAAAAACTCGTTGACCATCTGTGTAGCAGCTTGCAAGTAGCCGCCGTTGTTGTCGCGCAAGTCGATGACGAGATTACTGATGCTGTGTGTTGACAACTCGAACAGAGCGGCCAGCATTTCAGCGTAGGTACGTTCGCCAAAGTTTTTGATACGCACATAGCCTGTTGAGTCATCCAACATGTACACCGCTGATACACTTTTGGTAGTAATGTCGCCGCGGACGACAGTAAACTGTTTGGCTTTCTTCTCACCGTAGCGCAGCACGCCGATTATTACTTTTGTGTCTTTCGGACCTCTCAGTCGGTGCATGGCTTCTTCGTTGGTGACCATCTTGCCAACAAACGGTTTTCCGTCAATGCTTACCACCTTGTCGCCAGCCAACAGTCCGGCATGGTCGGCAGGTCCATCTTTGATAACGCTCTGGATATGTAGTGTATCTTTTCTGATGTTGAACTCGATACCTACACCAGAGAAGGATCCACGCAGATCGTCGTTAGCTGTCTGTACGTCTTTTGCGCTGATATAGACTGAGTGCGGGTCCAGTTCCGCGAGTATTTGTGGCACAGCTTTCTCAACTAGGCTGTCAATGTTTACGGTGTCGACATATTGGTCGTCGATAATGTGCAGCAAGTTGTTCAGCCTGTTGCTACCGCTGTTGATGATGTTCAGTCTGTTGCCGGCAAAATGGTTGGTGTAGAAAGTTCCGATGAGAATGCCGATGATGACACATAGTGCCATTAACAGGGGCATAAAGCGGTTTTTGTTCTGATTCATCTTATGGTTCTGGGGTTAAAGGTTCGTCGGGATTCATGTAGATGACTTCTATGCCTGCACGTCTGAGCAGGTTAATGCCGTCTTCCAATCTGTATTTCTCTCCGTAAACAACACGTTTGATACCTGCTTGGATGATGAGCTTGGCACATTCTATGCAGGGCGAGGCGGTGACATAAAGCGTAGAGCCGTCACTGTTGTTCGAGGAGCGTGCCAACTTGGTGATAGCATTGGCTTCAGCATGCAACACGTAAGGTTTCGTGATGTTGTTGTCGTCTTCGCAGACATTTTCGAAACCGCTGGGTGTTCCGTTATAGCCGTCGCTGATAATCATTTTCTCTTTGACTACCAAAGCTCCCACCTGGCGACGTTTGCAATATGAGTTTTTTGCCCAGATACGAGCCATTTGCAAGTAACGCAGGTCAAACTGTTGTTGTTTATCTGTCATATATTTCTTTTTTTCTAGGATTATCTAGGATTTCCTAGGTTAAATTACCCTTTTCTGAATTCCGTTTCGCTCCAATAGCGCATCAATCGTGGGCTCTCCCCCTCGGAATCGTTTGTAGAGCGTCATCGGGTGTTCTGTTCCGCCTTTTGAGAGAATGCAGTCTCTGAAGCGTTGTGCAGTTTCAGTGTTGAAAATACCCTCTCGTTTGAAAACGGCAAAGGCATCGGCATCGAGAACTTCTGCCCATTTGTAGCTGTAGTAGCCGGCAGCATATCCACCAGCCATGATATGCGAGAATTGGGTTGTCATACAGGTATCGGTACGTTGTTTGCCAAGGATGGCACGTTTCCATGCTTGTTTCTCGAACGAGATGATGTCTTCGTTGAAAGGTTTCGTCTGTGTATAGTAAGCCATATCAAGTAGTCCGAATGATACCTGTCGCAGACAAGCTATTGCCACATTGAAGTTGCGGCTGTCAACAATACGCTGAATCAACTCATCGGGCATAGGTTCTCCTGTCTCATAATGAAAGGCGAATGTACGAAGAAACTCTTTTTCTATTGCATAGTTCTCCATGAATTGTGATGGTAGCTCCACGAAGTCCCACCACACATTAGTTCCGCTCAAACTTTCAAAGCGAGTGTTAGCGAAGATGCCGTGGAGAGAGTGACCAAACTCATGAAGGAAGGTTTCTACCTCTCCGAGACGCAACAGTGCCGGTTTGTCATCTGTAGGTTTGCTGAAATTCATGACTAAGCTGACGTGCGGACGTACGTTCTCTCCCGTCTTCTCTTCAATCCATTGTCCTTGGTATTCCGTCATCCATGCTCCATCATGCTTGCCTTTCCGTGGATGGAAATCCACATAAAGCACAGCGAGGTAGGCACCGTCTTTGTCATATACTTCATACGGCTTTACATCAGGATGGTAAACGGGAATATCCGTGTTTTCTTTGAAGGTAATCCCATATAGTCGGGTGGCGAGTCCGAATACGCCCTTGATGACATTGTTCAGTTCCAAATAGGGACGGAGCATCTCAGGGTCGAGGTTGTACTTCTTCAGTTTCAATTGCTGAGCGTAGAAAGCCGTGTCCCAAGGTTCCATTTTGAAACCTTTTCCTTCTGTCTGTTGTGCCAGTTCCTTCAGCTCTTTCAATTCCTTTTCTGCTGTCGGCTTATAGGCGTCAATGAGGTTGTTCAGCAGTTGATACACATGCTGTGTGTCAGTAGCCATACGGTGTCGTAGCACGTAGTCAGCAAAGTTTTCGTAGCCTAACAGTTGTGCCATCTCGCGTCGCAAGTTCACCAACCGCTTGCAAATTTCAAGGTTGTTTTCTGAATTATCTTTAATACAAAGCGTATTGTGAGCCATATAGAGCTGACGGCGCAGTTCACGCCGTGTGCTATACATCATGAAAGGACCATAGCTGGGAGCATCGAGAGTGATGACCCAACCTTCTACACCATGTTCTTTGGCAGCTGCGGCAGCAGCCTCACGTGCGGTGTCAGGCAACCCGTCGAGGTCTTCCTCCTGTGTCAGGTGCAGGGTGAAAGCCTTGTTTTCCTTGAGCAGATTCTGTGAGAACTGTAAGGAGCACATCGACGCTTCTTCCGTCAGGGTGCGCAGGCGTTCCTTGTCTTTGGCTTCGAGTAATGCACCACTTCGCACAAAGCCTTCATAACTGTCTTTGAGCAGCATTTCCTCTTCTGCGGTCAACTCACGAGGTGGTTGGGCATTCTCTCCAAAGAAACTATCATAGACGTGCTTGATGCGTTCAAACAGCTTTGGGTTAAGACTGATATCGTTCGCATGTTTGGTAAGAATGGGACTTAGCTTTTGTGCCAGTTGATCCATTTCGTCATTGGTTTCAGCACTGGTCAGATTGAAAAATACGGATGAAACCCTGTCCAACAAATCATAGTAATGTTTCCTTCCCTTTACCTCGTCATCGCGAATAAGGGTGTTTTCGAAGGTGGGTTCGGCAGGATCGTTAATGATGAGGTCGATTTGTTCATCTTCACGGCGTATTCCTTCCATGAAAGCCTCTTCATAGTCTTCCATCGTGATACGATCGAACGGTGCCGTCTCGTGAGGAGTTGAGTATGGAAATAAAAACGGATTGATATGTTTGTCCATCGTTGTTATTGATATATGATTCTTATTTGGGAAGTAACTCCAATTGTGGAATTTGAATGCGACCTCGATGCAGTGTGAGCCATCTGTTCGCTTGCATGTCGTTGAGGGCATGCGAAATGTCCAATCGGCTGTCGTTGAGTTCTTCGGCAAGCCGTGTCATTTTGATGTAGAGCGTCTTCTTGCCTTTGGCGTCTTGGCAACGGGCGCTGATGAAACGGGTAATACGTCCGACGAGTGTTTCAGAAGGAGTATGCCATAATGTTCGTTCCCGTTTTTGAATCCTTGTTGTCAGCAGGTTGAAGAAGTTCAATCGGAAGATCGTAAATTCGGTAGTCAACCGTATTACCTCCGATTTCTCCAGTGTGATAAACTGACAGTCGGTCTGGGCTGTGAAGGTGCTGGTATAGTGCTGGTGCAGTCCAAACAAATGCTCAGGTTGGAGCAGGGTAGGGGCTCCGACCTCTTCTACAAGACGGTAGCCATGATCATCGGCAACGGTTTCAACACGGAGTGTACCTTTCCGTAGAAAATAAAGATGGGAACAAGCATCGTGTTCTTTGACGACAGGCATACCTTCCGCCACTTGTGTAAACCCGAAACGGGTGTGTCCCATGATTGCCGTAATCTCCGACTGACTAAGTCCTAGAAACAGCGGCAACTCAATAATCCTATGGCTGAATTCTGTTGTCATTCTAAAATTTTCTTTTCCATGTTAGGCGAATACCATACTGCCAGTTCACCTTTGTTGTCGGTATAGATGAAATATGCCATCAATTCGGGATGCCGGTTCAATACACTCTTTGCTTTCTCAATGCCCATAACCATGAATGAGGTGGCATAGGCATCTGCTGTAGCACAATCTTTGGCGATGATGGTTGCCGAAAGCAGACTATGTTGTACGGGATGGCCGCTTGCAGGGTCAATGGTGTGCGCATATTTCCGTCCGTCTTTATAGTAGAAATTGCGATAGTTCCCACTCGTAGCCATCGCCTTGTCAGTAATGTTGAGTACAGTCTGCAGTTCACCTCCAGAACTCAAAGAGTCGTCAATAGGTTTTGTGACACCTATTTTCCATGGAACGCGCTTGCTGCTGATACCTTTGGTGACAACCTCACCTCCGATTTCCACCATATAGTTTTCTATGCCTTTGCTACTGAGCAGCCGAGCTACACAATCAGCACCATAGCCTTTAGCTATGGCAGAGCAGTCGAGCATAATGCCAGGCAAGGTCTTATTGATCGTCATTTCTCCATTCCTTCCTTCTTTAAGAGAAACTTTCTGGAAACCTACATATCGTAGGATGCTGTCAACCTGTAACTGTGTAGGCATGTTTCCAGATTTGAATCCAAATCCCCAGGCATTCACGAGTGGGGCTACGGTAATGTCAAAGGCTCCGTTGGTTTCCTTCGAAACAGTCTGAGCTAGTCTGAACACATCGGCAAACATGGCGTTAACTCGTAAGTCTTCGTTACGGTTAACTTTCGCGATGACAGACTGTTTGTTGAACATCGAAAGTGCATTATCAACCTTTTTCAGTTCAGCTTCTATTTCTTTTTTCAAGTTCTCGCCATGCTGATAGGTGATGGTGTAGGTTGTCCCGAAGACGAAACCATGGTCTTGCTGGTAGGGCATGGCTTGCTGTTGACGGATAATCAGTACAGTTCCGACAATAAGCAATGCCAGGAAGGGCAACTGCCAAAGGAGTGCTTTTTTTCTTCTTTCGTCCATTATAGTTCAAATATGATGTTGAATGTAGCTCCGAGAGCAGATGATTTGTTGACACCAAAACCTGGAACATACCAAGACTGCCCCATGTCGCCATGCGTCTGCTTGAACCGGTTACGGTAGCGTACGCTCCATCCAAAACGTAGTGGTCCATATATCTTTGCATCGACACCAACAAGAAACTCTCCCCAATGAAAGTTGCTTTTAAGACCCTTGCCCTCATATTCACTGATGGTCTTGTATATGGGGTCTTTAATTCCAGCTGCACTCGAAATGTCGTATTTAAAAGAGGTGAAACCATAGCGGAAACCTATATAGACACGATATATGTCGTGCTTGTTCTTCAGAACGTTGAAGTCACAGCCGATACGTCCGTAGGGGGCAGTAGCCTTATATCGGATGGTTGTTACCTCGTCTTCATGGTTGGCTGTGCCTATTCCGAGTTCAACTACGGGAAAGTAGCGGTCTTTCAGGTTGATGCGAGCGGCAGCCTCATATTGACCATAGCTGCCAAACCATCGTTGGAAGGCACCGACAGCATCAACACTCACCGCTACACCATGGAACAGCGGTATGGTGTCTTTCACGACAGTTGCAGTTTGTTTCCGTTGTGCATTGGCATTCAGAGGAACTACGGTCAACAAACTAATCGTGAGGGCGCAGATACAAATAGATATGTTCTTTGTTCGTATCATAATCTACGTTGGGATTGTTGATGACAGCATCGCTGATGTAGCGGCTGGTGAAATTGACACTTGTAAGAGTATGGAAGTAGGCAGGGCTGCAATCTACAGCCTCAAAGTGTGGAGAGTTAGTCTTGCTCAGACTGATGGTGTCTTTCCATTCCCTGCCGTCTTTTGCTTTGAACAGCAGTGCCAAACGGTCAATGTCTTGCGTATAACTCATCCGGATACTGAAGAATGTGATGTTCACACCTTTATTATATACGATGGTGTCTGTGCCGTCTTGACGGATGGCGCGAATGGTCATCGTGTCCCGCAAAGTATCGACTTCGCCTTTCAGCACAAAACGGACGTTAACAGACTGATTTGCCGGACAGTCAATAGAGGTGCAGGCCGTGACTGCCAGCAGAACCATCAGGAACAAGACTGGCAGGAATGCCAGCCAGTTCAGTTTCAATGTGCTTCCGTCAATATTCTTCATGACTCCTTATTCTTGTATTTTCAACGTTTCGGCTATTTGGTAGTCATTACGTTGTGATGACGAGCGGCTGATGAGGTCGCCAAGGAATCCGGCGAGGAACAACTGTGTACCAATCATCATCGCTGTCAGTGCAATATAGAAGTAGGGTGAGTCGGTGATGAGGTGATGATAGACACCGTTCGACAGGTCTATAATCTTATTGATGCCGATAACGAGCACAGCAATGAAACCAATAAAGAAGACGATTGAACCAAGGAAGCCAAATACGTGCATGGGTTTCTTTCCGAAGGTACTAAGGAACCACAGTGTCAGCAAATCTAAATAACCATTGACGAAACGGTTCAGTCCCATAAACTTCGACGAGCCATACTTGCGAGCCTGATGCTGCACCACCTTTTCTGCAATCTTGTCAAACCCCGCGTTCTTAGCGAGATAGGGGATATAACGGTGCATCTCTCCATAAACTTCAATGTTCTTCACTACTTCCTTGCGATAGGCTTTCAGACCGCAGTTGAAGTCATGCAGGTTTTTGATACCGCTGATTTTTCGTGCCGTAGCATTGAAGAGTTTCGTTGGTAAGGTCTTGGATATGGGGTCGTATCGTTTTTGCTTATAGCCACTGACGAGGTCGTAACCTTCTTCCGTAATCATACGATACAGTTCCGGAATCTCGTCAGGAGAATCCTGCAAGTCTGCATCCATAGTGATGACAACATCGCCTTGTGCTGCTTTAAAGCCGCAAAAGAGTGCCGGACTTTTGCCGTAGTTGCGGCGAAAACGTATGCCTCGCACGTGTTCCGATTGCTGGCTCAATTCGTTGATGACTGCCCATGAACGGTCGGTAGAACCGTCGTTGATGAAAATCACCTCAAAGGTAAACTTATTGGCATTCATGACGCGCTCTATCCAGGCATAAAGCTCTGGAAGCGACTCGTCCTCATTGTAAAGTGGAATAACTACAGATATATCCATTTGATAAACTTATTTTCTCTAAACTCTAAACTCTTATCTCTCAACTCTTTTTCATCACCGCTGATATAGGGAAACTCAGTATGATACCAATCACAACATTTTCCACAAAGTAGGTCAGGGCAAACTGTAAAGGAGAGATGCCTGCAAAGGCCTCCACCACTTCTTCAGCCTTGATACCTGCCTGTTGCAGGATGACGCGAGCATCATCTTGCATCATCATTGTGTTTAGCATGCCAGCTAATCTGCCGTTGTCAACGAATTGCATATATGCCCACTGTACTACGGCAAAGAACAAGGCTGCGTTTAAAAATACGCGGAAGCAGTAAATCAGACCGCGTCGGAACGGCAGCTTGCCGCCAAGTCCCTCGTCACGATACTTTTTCAACTGCATACCCACGAAGAACGGGGTTGTTAGCGCTATAGCTAAACTCAGCATGCTCAACGAAGGAAAGGCTGACATGCCGATAAGACAAGCAAAACTGGCTGTCCATATCACACCCAGATAAAACCCGTCGTAACGGCTATAAGTGCGCAACTGTCTGTATTCTTCTATTGTCATTGCTTTATATTACATCGCATGATGCCTTGAGAGTGATGAATTATCCATTATGTTAAAAACTGACTGCAAAAGTACAACTAATAATTCACAAATAGCAATTAACGGCAAATAATTTTTGATTTCCACCTCTTTTATTATAATGTAATAGTGTCTTCTGACTTAAAAAAACTTAAATCAAGGCTTTGTCATTAAGGAATTGTTATTTATGAATTGTGATTTATGAATTAAATACTTACCTTTGCAGCCGCAAAAATGGGTAAGTCCTACACGGCCAGCTCCCTTCGAATCCTCCAGGACGGGAACGTAGCAAAGGTAGTTGGTTGTAGCGGCGCGATGTAGGTAGCTTGCCCACCCGCCTCTTTAGCTCAGTTGGCCAGAGCACGTGATTTGTAATCTCGG
>JAFRYZ010000034.1 GCA_017442825.1 Prevotella sp.
GGGCTGCGGAACTTAAACAGCGCTTCCTCGTCTTTACGCTCCATCAGCATGTAAGTACAAATATCCTTTATAGAGATTCCATTTACTTCTATCAGGTAATCACCTGTACGGATACCTTTCTTATAAGCTATTGACCCCTTACGAATGACGGCTTTGAGAACTCCGAGTGTGTCGCCTGCCTCTGAAGGGATAAATGAGGCGCTGCCAGTCTCGCTATTACCGACCGTGATATCCTGTCCGTTATGAGGCATAAATACGAACTGCTTTTTGGGAGCGTCAATAATCAATGAGGCATGTTTCAATACTGCGCTCCCTACTAGCATTGTCGGGTGTGCCGTAGTGATGTATAGGTCGTTGACAGGTAGCTTGTCTATCTTTATCTTTGTGAAGTGAAGAAGTCTGCCTACAAGGGTATCTGTGGACAGACCGTATAATCCCCAACTCGTATTGATAGTAGTGTCCGTCTGTAATGTCAAGTCATCAAGCAGTTTTCTCTTCTTTGGATTTTTCTGAAACCAACGGTCCAGATCTTCTTGAGACAGGGCAAGCCATGTATTCAAGGCACCAGTGTCAAATACCATTTCTATCCATCCGAAAGGTGAATCGACATAAACCAACGGACAGTATGCCCGCTTCATTCTGTATTTGGCGGTAGGCTGTCCTTTTTCTTCCTCAGCAAAGAACTTCTTCCTATCGGTCACTATCAGCAGGCTGTCCTTTGTGTCCAACTTGAAAGAGAGGCCCTTGCCGACCAGATTGAAACCAATGACACCGTCAAACCTATCGCATGTAAACTCACTCATCGCATCCTCCACTATCATCGGATAATTGTTTATCTGAAGATTTCCCATCTTGATGGTAGGGAACTGGTAGATGATTTGATTGCGGTTTCTCTTGTTGACATCTCCAAGCATCAGGCTGTCCGTTGTAATCTTTTTCATCCAGTATTCCTTCTGTCCATGCCATAGTCCAAGTGGCGAGCCAGTATCAAACAGGAGGTTTCTGGTTTGCCCTTCTATCTCCACTGGCACTATAACCGCCCCGTCTAACACTTTTATCTTGATGGTGTCAGCAAAGTCTTTCTTTGAGAAACTAATTGGAGCCGTTGCGGTCTTTATGAGGTTTTGAGACAACATGGGAGTTGTGGTGACAAGAGCGAGCAGGATGGTGATAATGGTTTGCTTGTTCATATCGTTTCGTTTAATAGTTTATACCATATTATTATATATTCGACGTTTTCGTGGAGAAATCTCGTTCGAGGCAAAAACTACAATAATCTATACAGATGGAATGGTAGATTTTTGTTGATGATGGCGAGAATGTTCCATCGCTTGGTAACGTATGCCTTGGACTTCTGCTTGCGAATAGCAGCGACGATTTGATTGGCAACCTTCTCGACGGGCATCACCCAAAACAATCCTTCGCCTTTGGCCATTGCTGTATCGACAAGACCGGGGCGGATGTCGGTGACGTGGATATTGTTGCCGCTCTTGTGTGCCTTCTTGCGCAGGGCTTCCATGTAGTTGATTTGATAGGCTTTTGATGCGCTGTAGGCTGGAGCCATCGGCTCGCCGCGCAGTCCACCTGCCGAGGTGATGGCGACGAGATGGCCGTGACCTTGCTGCTCGAAGATGTGGTAAAGCATATCGATAACGAACGTCCAGCCTGTGATATTGGTGTCGATGGTAGGACGTTCCACGGTGTAGTCGAGTGTGGCATTGATGTCGCCCGTACCCGAACAGACAATAGCGAGGTCAATGTGTTTCAATTCGGCACGGAGGGCGTCAATGGCTCGTTCTGTCTCGTCTTGCTTGGTTATATCAGCTGTGGCAGTAACGGTCGTATCAGGATGCTCTTGGCGCAGTTCGTCAAGCAGATGTGTCCGTCGGCCTACAATACCGAGGCGGTTCCCTTCAGTAACATATCTTTCAAAGAGAGTTTTTCCTATGCCAGATGTGGCTCCGATGATGAGGATATTCATATACCTTTCGTTTGTAATAATTGTTGACCACAAAGCTACATAATGTCACACGAAAAAGCCCCCGACATGACCGAAAAGCGGATGCCAAGGGTGAGGGTCTTAACCTGGGTTAAGAGTTTTATGAGATGACGGGGTTAATCATTAGAGAAAGTGATTTCCTTGCGAATCTTGCTGATAGTCTTGGGAGTGACGTTGAGAAACGAGGCGATATCCTGTAAGTCGAGATCCTCAACGATGCCTGGACAGCGCTGCAACAGCAATTCGTAACGTTCGCGGGCGGTAGCACGATGGAAGTCGAGATAACGGGCTTGATACTGACTAAGTATGTGCTCACCTATAACAGCACGCAACTTCATAGTCTCCATGTTTTGGTCGAAGAACTGTTCGAGTTGCTGCCCAGTGACCCTCAGAACGCGGTTGGGCATCATAGCCTTGATCGTAGTCTGCGACGGACGGCCGTAAAGGCAAGTGGCATAGTCGCCTACAAACTCGCCCTCGAACGAGAACCATGTAAGATGATCGCGCTCGTCGCTGATGCCTCGCGTGATGTACTTGAAGCACCCCTCGATGACGAAGCCGAACCAGCGTGCGGGGTCGCCCTCGCGCTCCAGTTGCTCACCCTTGCGGTAAGTCACCTCCTTGCCCTCGCGCTCGCAATACTCGCGCAGCGCCTCAATATCAATACTGTTTTTCCCGAATTTCTGTTCCATATTATCTCATAGCCAGATGATTTTTAAGCTCCTCTGTTCGAATCATGGAAATAGTGAGGGCTTCGGTTGTTTTGTCGGTGATGCGGTAGCGGTTGTCTGGACGTTCACCCACCAACCAAAGGATGTCACCGTTGCCATTGACCAAAACGAGTTGCTGGCGTTTCTCAAACAGGTTCTTTTTTAAATCTGTCAAATAATCGCTAACGAGTTTTGAGCCGTTCATGCCGAAGGGAACAAAGCGGTCGCCAACGTGACAAGGTCGCAAGAGGAGTGGAAATTGTATCTTTTTGGTATCCAGCGCTATAATATTTCGCGCTTTAGGAATACTAAAACTGTTATCAACGAGCGATTCTTCTATTTTCAGCCTCAGAGTTTCATCGTAAACATACGTTCCCGTTTCAGGAATTTTCATCTCTTTCAGCGGTGTTTGTCCTATCGGCCTGACATATAACCTGCCACGGTCAACAAGCAGTTCGTGCGTCTTCGACTGCCACATTTTACCCGTTTCCATCGGAAGATCTGCCCTGATTTCGTTCAGTTGTGAAGACGAAAAACCATAAGGTGTCAGCAGCTGATATAAAAGATATGCGGGAGAAGCTGTCTTCAATAGGTCGGTGAGTTCGATGAAACCTGTGGATTTGAGTGCAGAAACAAATGGTTCAGCCACACTATCCAACACCTTTTCGGCATCAGAGAGATATGAAGCCATACGAAGAAGTGTATCATTGAACGACGGATTCAACTCCCGCAGTTGTGGCAGGATGTTCAGCCGCATCTTATTCCGGACCACATCGGCTACAAGATTGGTACTGTCGGTAACGAAACTCTGCCCTCTCTCTTGCAGAAAATGCTCGATGTCTGCACGACTGACACACAGCAACGGACGAAGCACTGAACCATTACGGGGCGACATACCGGTGAGTCCGTGAACACCCGTACCGCGCACAAGGTTCTGCATGATAGTCTCCACATTGTCGTCGCTATGGTGAGCCACACAAATGCCCTCCAACTGCAAATCTTGCCTCAGCTGTTCAAAATAATGGTAGCGCAGTTCGCGAGCCGCCATCTCGATGCTCACATGATGAAGGGCGGCATAAGTTCGTGTATCGAAATGGGCACGATGGAGAGGGATTGCAAGCTCCTGACAAAGAGAAACGCAAAACGCTTCATCGCGGTCGGACTCATTGCCACGCAGACGGAAATTACAATGGGCGGCTTCAAGGGTATAGCCCAACTCCTTCAGCACCAAAAGCAGAGCAACACTGTCGGCTCCGCCCGACAATGCCACCAGATACTTGCCACCAGGATGAAGTAGCTGGTTCGTATTGATGAAATCGCTGATTTTTGCAACCATTGTGAGTTACTCAACAAAAAGTACCAAACCTTTCAGGTATTCCCCTTCAGGATGATAGATATTAATAGGATGGTCGGCGGGCTGATGTAACTGATGCAGGATGCGAACCTTTCGCCCTGCTTGTGCAGCTGCCGTGAACACCGCCTGCCGGAATTGGTCTTTCGTCACCACCTGCGAGCAACTGAAAGTAAAGAGGATGCCTCCCTGTCGTATGCGCTCGAAACCTTTGACGTTCAGGCGAGTGTAACCTTTCAAAGCATTCCGCAAGGCACCACGATGTTTGGCGAAAGCCGGTGGGTCGAGCACTATCATGTCGTACTTGGCGTCGTTGTTGTCAAGATATTTAAAGGCATCGTCACAGAAGGCTTCATGTCGGGTATCGCTCTCTGGGAAGTTCAAAGCTACATTGCGACGTGTCAGTTCTATTGCCTTGGCGCTACTGTCAACAGAGTGTACCAACTCTGCCCCACCCCGCATAGCATAAACAGAAAACCCACCGGTATAGCAGAACATATTGAGGACGCGACGGCCGCGAGCATAACGTTCCAAAAGCGAACGATTGTCGCGCTGGTCGATGAAGAAGCCGGTCTTCTGACCTTTCTGCCAATCAACATAAAACTTCAGACCATTTTCCACGGCGATATTGTCTGTGCTTTCGCCATAGATAAACTCGTTCTCCTGTCCCAACTCAGCCTTAAAAGGCAAGGTGGTTTCGCTCTTGTAATAGATGCTAGTAATCCTGTCGCCCATCACTTTCGCCACGGCCTTGGCAATATCGTAGCGACAAACGTGCATGCCGACACTGTGCGCTTGCATGACGGCGGTATGACCATAACAGTCTATGACCAGTCCGGGCAGATTGTCGCCCTCGCCATGAACAAGACGGAAAGTGGAATTGGGGCAAGATGTGTAGGCTGATTCAGAAGGACGAGGTGTCACGCCTATCCGCTCGCGCACCTTCAGTGCAGCTGCGATGCGGCTCTGCCAGAATTTGTCGTCGATAGTAATATCGCGGAAGGAGAGCACGCGCACTGCTATAGACCCTATTTGATAATGTCCTACGGCGATGAAATCGCCCTTGTCTGTCAGCACACGCACCGTATCGCCCTCCTCAATACCGTCTTCCATACGGGCGATGGCACCGGAGAATATCCAGGGATGGAAGCGAAGAAGGCTGTCTTCTTTGCCTCTTTTTAGGTATATATGTGGGTAGTTCATAATCGGAGTAATCGGAATTTTCGGAGTAATCGGAATCTTCAGCCTACTTTGCGTCTTCTGCAGGTTCTTCCTCTGCTGCTATCCATTCATAATCGCCCGTTTCCCGAAGACGACACACCTCTTGGTACAGTTTGATGCACGTCCACGCATCCGTAGCAGCATAGGACTTCTGCTTGTCATTGAGCACAGGCGCCTCCCAGTTGGATAACTGCTGACGCTTCACTATACGTTCATGGAAAATGTTGGCATAGAGTTTTTGCAGACTTCTGTCTTCAATGCCAATTTCACCGACAAGGTCTTGCAGATCGATGAACCAACCTTGCTTGAAAGGTCCTCGTCTGTGCAGCATCATCAAGTCGTCATGAAGAGATAGTCCCACCTTTGGAACCGTAGTGTCTTCCAGCAACCGGACAACACATGGCAGCATGCCGATAAGGTTCAAGCGGAATAGGAAACAGATGCGCTCATCGCTGACTTGCATCAATGCTACCTCATTGACATGACCACGTCTGAAGGACGGCCGTGTCTCTGTATCAAATCCCAATATGGGTCGCGACAACAAATACTCAACGGCTCGATTCGCTTCTTGCTCGGAAAGGACAACGACGATACGCCCATTGAAACTTACTCGTGGCAACTCTCCAATGAGACTTTTGTCGTATTTCTGATAAATGATTTTCTTCATGGTTGGTGCAAAGGTACAATTAAGCGAGAGAAAAGCCAAATTTATTTGGGCTTTTCCGAGCGTGAGTACCTTCTTGCTCCTCTTCGCTTTGCAAGCGCTTAGCGATTAGGACGAAGTCAAAGGAACGATAAATTTGATTTTTTGATGAGAAAGTAAAAAAAATAGGCGCAATATTGTTGATTCTTCATTTATTTCGCTAATTTTGCACATTATTTAATAGACAATACCTGCCCTACTGGCATAGGAAAACATATCAGCAACTATTATGGCTAAGAAAAAAGCAAGCAAGAAATCGAAGAGCTTCAGTGAAGCTGTCGGCATCAATTATATTGTCAACGACAAGACTAACTTTGTCTATGGTCTCATCCTCATCGCCTTTGCCATCTTCCTAATTATAGCGTTCATCAGCTATTTTACTACGGGAGAAGCCGACCAAAGTTTGGTGACGGCGCTCAGGCCGGGAGAACTTGAAAACACGGAACGTGTCTTTCAGAACACCTGCGGAAGTATTGGCGCAGTACTCTCACATTTCTTTATTGCACGATGCTTCGGATTGTCTGCCTTCATGATTCCATTCTTCATTATCCTATGCGGATTACAGTTGATGAGTGCCTATAAAGTCAACCTCATCAAGTGGTTCTTTGGAACTGCTTTGGTCATGATTTGGTCGTCGGTAACTATGGCTGAATTTATCACACCCATGATGGGAGACACTATTTTCAATGCTGGCGGCGACCATGGAGCTTTCATCTGCCAATGGCTGAAGAATGTTATTGGCTCACCGGGATTGCTTGCCATCCTGCTGATTTCTGCACTTGCATTTCTTACCTACCTCACATCGGAAACGATTACGGTGGTCAGAAAGATGTTGAATCCTGTCGGATACATTACTAATAAGGTTACTTTCACTATCACCAACAACGAAAAATCCTCGGAAGAGGGTTCCGAAGATGGATATAACAACGCCGACCCTGAAGTCTTCGACGACCCTGCACCTCAAACCGTGGAGTTCCTGGAAAATGGAACTGTAATCAATACGCCTGCCTCAACGGACGAGATGGAACAAAAGAAAAAGTCTCCGTCTGCCAGAGCAAGAACGGGCAACCAGGTGGACATGGAAGTGGAAGTTGCTGCTGACGAAGAGAAAGCAAGCGGCAAAAACCTTGCTGGCAACAACGACATGACACCAATCAACCCACGCGAACCATGGACACGTTACAAGTTCCCGACACTGGAACTGCTCAAGAAATACGATACCGATGGCAAGACATACGTCGACCAGATGGAACAGGAAGCCAACAAGAATCGAATCATCGAGGTGTTGCACAACTTCGGTGTAGATATTGCTTCTATCCGGGCAACCGTCGGACCGACCATCACGCTCTACGAAATCACTCCGGCACAAGGTGTGCGTATCTCAAGGATTAAGAATCTGGAAGACGACATCGCACTGAGCCTTGCAGCATTGGGAATCCGTATCATTGCTCCGATGCCTGGCAAGGGAACTATCGGTATAGAAGTACCGAATGCCAAACCGAGCGTGGTCTCTATGCAGAGCATCCTTAACTCGAAAAAATTCCAGGAGACAACGATGGAACTGCCTATTGCACTTGGTAAAACCATCACCAACGAGGTGTTCATGGTGGATTTGGCTAAGATTCCACACCTGCTCGTTGCTGGTGCTACGGGGCAAGGTAAGTCTGTCGGTATGAACGCCATCATCACTTCACTGCTCTACAAGAAGCATCCGAACGAATTGAAATTTGTCCTCGTCGATCCAAAGAAGGTGGAATTCAGCGTCTATAGCTCTATTGCCAATCACTTCATGGCGGCATTGGAAGAAAACGAGGAAGAGCCGATTATCACCGACACGCAAAAGGTGGTGAAAACGCTGAAAGGTCTGTGTGTACTTATGGACAGCCGATATGACTTGCTGAAGAAAGCCGGTACACGAAACATCAAGGAATATAATGCAAAATATCTCAATCATAAGTTGAATCCAGAGGATGGTCATGAGTATATGCCATACATCGTTGTCATCATCGATGAGTTTGCCGACCTCATCATGACAGCAGGAAAAGAGGTTGAGATGCCTATCACCCGTATAGCACAGCTAGCCCGTGCCGTTGGTATGCACATGGTTATTGCCACTCAGCGTCCATCGACCAAAGTCATCACGGGTGGTATCAAAGCGAACTTCCCCGGTCGTGTAGCTTTCAAGGTGGCAGGACGTATAGACTCCAGCATCATCCTTGACCGCACGGGTGCTCACCAACTGATAGGTCGCGGTGACATGCTCTACTCCAACGGTACTGAACCCGTTCGTGTACAGTGTGCCTTCGTCGATACACCTGAGGTTGAACGCATTAACCAGTATATATCCGAACAACCTGGTCCGTTGCATCCATTAGAGATACCAGAACCGTTGAGCGAAGATGCCGGTGCCGGTGGAGGCAGTGCCGTTGATGTAAAGAACATCGACCCGCTCTTCGAAGAGGCTGCCCGCCATATCGTATTGACACAGCAGGGCTCTACCAGCATGGTACAGCGCCGTTTCTCTATAGGTTACAACCGTGCAGGCAGACTGATGGACCAGTTGGAGCAGGCTGGCATCGTAGGAACGGCACAAGGCAGCAAGCCGCGTGAGGTGCTCATCTCCGACGAAGTCAGTCTCGACAACCTGCTGGCTTCGATGAGATAGGAACCAAAAGTAATGGTGGAAATCGGCAGTCTTGCGTTAAACACATTTGCAAGACTATCGTCAAAACTAGAAAACGAGCAATGAAGACAAGACTATTTATCTGTATCTTGGCATTGGTGTTCACGTTGAATGCCAACGCACAAACAGCAAAGGACGTTTTGGACAAGACTGCCGCATTGGTAGGACGTAAGGGGGGCGCCTCTGCCAACTTTACCATAAGCGGAAACAAAATCAAACCAACGACAGGAACCTTCTGCATGAAAGGTAAGAAATTCTTTGCCAGCACTCCAAATGCTAAAGTTTGGTTTGACGGGAAAACACAATGGTCGTATATGCAAGCCACTGACGAAGTGAATATCTCTACTCCGACACAAGCAGAGCAGATGCAGGCAAACCCCTACTCTTTTATTTTTATCTATAAAACTGGATACAATATGAGTATGAAGCAGGTGGGTGGAGACTACGAAGTACACCTTGTGGCACAAAATCAGAAAAGAACCGTACAAGAACTATATATCACCATTGCAAAGAACTACCAGCCAAAGCTCATCAAGATGCGCCAGAAGCAGAATTGGATAACCATCGGTATCAGCAATTTCCAAGCAAAGAACCAAAGTGATGCCACATTCCGATTCAATGGCAAGGCTTATCCACAGGCAGAGGTGATTGACTTGAGATAAAAAGCAAGACGCTTACAAGTGATAGTTTAAGATCATGAAGAAATTAGAATTGCTGCGTACGCTCAGAAACCACCTTCGACTATCCGAAAAACGAAGTCCGGCATGGGAGCAGAACAAGATTGGAAAGGCTTTCCTTTGGTTTGTCGTCATCATTGCGGCTTTCTATCTCATCATGTTGGCTATCATGATGTCACTCATCGTCAACAGTTCTGAATCTATCACTGCGTATGAGTTCATGTACGGCATTCTGCCATTCATCACGGCAATAGATTTCCTATTTCGATTTGTTTTCCAGCAGACACCGGCACAAATGGTAAAACCCTATGCCTTGCTGCCCATCTCCAAATATGCATGCATTGACTGTTTTCTGGTCAACTCTCTTTTAAGCGGATACAACTGGGTATGGATGTTGATGTTTGTACCCTACTCTATCATGTCGGTCGTTTTCAGCGAAGGACTATTTGCCATGATAGGATTCCTTTTGGGACTACTGCTGATCATGTTGCTCAACTCACAATGGTATATGCTGGCACGCTCGCTGATCAACCGTCATATAGGATGGTGGGGAATGGTATTAGTCGTATATGCCGTTATTTTCGCCCCATGTTACATCGGCAAGAATGCCGGCATTGATACGTTTTGTGATTTGTATGCGAAAGCTGGTGAAGGCTTTACATTCTGGAATCCACTCTACTACTTTGCAGTCTTCCTTGCTATTGCAGTTCTTTTGTTCATCAACCGACGGCTACAGCACCGTATCGTATGGGAGGAATTGGGTAAGATAGAGACAGAAACCGTACGTGGTGCAGTTCAGTTCACAGCCTTCAACCGTATGGGTGAACTGGGAGAATACCTGAAACTGGAAATCAAAGGAATTCTCCGCAACAAGAACCAGCGAAAAAGTTTCATCTTTTCCACAGTGCTGATAACAGCCTTAAGTTTGTTGTTATCTTTTACAGAAATCTATGATAACCCCTGGATGACCAATTTCTGGTGCATCTACTGCTTCGCATTATATGGAGCCATGGGCCTAGTGAAGATTATGTGTTACGAAGGCAACTACATTGACTGCCTGATGATACATCAAGAACATATCATCTCGCTGCTCCGTGCCAAATACTATTTCTTTACCGTACTGCTCCTTTTGCCGTTTTTGCTGATGTTGCCAACGGTATTCACCGGCAAATGCACGTTGTTGATGTTGCTGTCGTATGCTGTGTTCACTGCCGGCTTTGAATATTTCCTTTTCTTCCAAATGGCAGTATATAACAAGCAGACCATGCCTCTCAACACCAAATTCATCGGAAAAGGCTCCATGGAGAACAGTTGGCTGCAAGTGGGCATACAGATGGCCGTTTTCATCGCCCCAATCATCGTCATCTCCATGCTTCGTTCGTTACTTTCAGAAACAGGTGCATACCTTATTATATTATTAATAGGTTTGATCTTTATTACTATTCATCAGTATTGGATAAGAAATATCTACCGTAGAATGATGCAAAGACGCTACGAGAACTTGGAAAGTTTCCGGGCAACGAGGAGTTGACCTGTACATTAATAATTCTTGCGCCGCTTCGCTCTGCAAGCGAGCAAGCTCGATACACAATTCATAATTAACAATTAACAATTAAACAAAAACACTATGAAACCATTAGCAGGAACAAAAACAGAGAAGAACTTATTGGAAGCCTTTGCAGGCGAGTCTATGGCACGCAACAAGTACACTTACTTCGCTTCTAAAGCCAAGAAAGATGGCTACGTACAGATTTCTGCCATCTTCGAAGAGACGGCAAACAACGAGAAGGAGCACGCCAAACTGTGGTTCAAATATTTGGAAGGCGGTGCAGTGAAAGCTACCACCGAAAACCTGAAGGCTGCTGCCGAAGGAGAGAACTTTGAATGGACGGATATGTATGAGCGCATGGCAAGGGAAGCTGATGAGGAAGGCTTCACAGAGATCGCCGAGAAGATGCGTGGCGTGGCTGCCATTGAAAAGCACCACGAGGAGCGTTATCGCAAACTGTTACAGAACATCGAGGATAAGGTTATATTCTCACGCGACGGCGATGCCATCTGGCAGTGCCGCAACTGCGGACATATCGTAGTCGGTAAGAATGCGCCTGAGGTATGCCCCGTTTGCGACCATCCGCAAGCTCACTTCGAACTGTTGGCAGCAAATTATTAATATTTGTCCAACAAAAAACGAATACACCTTATTTAATAATAGTATGAGGGGGCGTCAAGCTGTTGACGCCCCCTCATTTTCTATAGCAATTCCTTTGCCCGTTCCAAAGCCAGGTTGATGTGACTGCAGATATTTGCTTCGCCCACCAACTCATAGAAACCGGCTTTCTGGAGAACGGCATTCACGGTCGGATTAACACCGGAAAGAATGATCTGAATGCCCTCGTTCTGACTCATGATACAAAGGTTGGTGAGGTTGTGAATACCTGTTGAATCGACAAACGGTACCTTTCGCATACGGATGATGCGCACCTTTGGGCGCTTTTTGTGCAAAGCCCCCATGATTTCCTCGAAACGGTTACCCACACCGAAATAGTAAGGACCGTTGATTTCATAGACCTCAACGTCTTCAGGTATGGTCAGATGTTCAAGGTTGCCCATCTGAAAATCACTGTCTTCCTGACTAGGGTCTATCTCCTGACTAATGATTTTGACGTCGCTTGTCTCTGCCATACGTCGCATGAAGAGCAGGCAGGCACAGATAAGTCCTACTTCTATGGCAACAGTAAGGTCGAAGATAATCGTCAAAAAGAAAGTAATCAGCAACACCGTAACGTCACTCTTCGGATTCTTCATGATGCTCAAGAACGAGCGCCAACCGCACATGCCGTAACTGACCATTACAAGCACACCAGCCAGACATGCCATGGGGATATACTGAGCCAACGGCATCAGGAAAAGGAATATCAGCAAGAGCACGACAGCATGGATGATTCCGGCTATCGGAGTCTTGCCGCCATTGTTGATGTTCGTCATGGTGCGAGCTATGGCTCCTGTTGCCGGAATACCTCCAAAGAGAGGCGATGCAAGGTTGGCGACACCCTGTGCCACCAACTCCGTATTAGAATTATGATGTTCACCTATGACACCATCTGCTACGGTTGCAGAGAGTAACGACTCTATGGCACCCAACACAGCAATCGTCAACGCAGGTGCCACCAATCCCTTGATGGTTGTCCATGAAATTGCAGGCACTTGAGCATCAGGCAACTGGTTGCTGATGGAAAAACGATCGCCAATGGTCTCTATCGTCGTCACACCAGCATAGTTTTTCAACAACAGCGCAACAACAGTTAACAAGACAATGGCTATGAGCGAACCAGGCACTTTCTTAGTTATGCGAGGCATTAAAGCTATAACTGCCACACTAGCTAATCCTATCAATGTACTCCACCAGTCAATAGTAGCTATGTTTTGCACATAACAAATCCATTTCTCCACAAAATCTGAAGGCACTTCCGCTATCGTCAGCCCAAACAAGTCCTTCATCTGTGTCGTAAAAATGGTCACAGCAATACCACTGGTAAAACCCACTACTATAGGATAAGGAATGTATTTGATAATCGTTCCCAGATGCAACAAACCAAAAAGGATAAGAAAAGCACCTGCCATTAGTGTGGCAATGGTAAGTCCTTGCATGCCATACTGTTGGATAATGCCGTAGATGATGATGATAAACGCACCCGTAGGTCCGCCTATCTGTACCTTACTGCCACCCAACAGGGAAATCAATACGCCTGCAACAATTGCCGTGATGATACCTTTCTCTGGTGTTACACCCGAAGCAATTCCAAAAGCTATGGCAAGAGGCAGTGCCACAATGCCTACAATAACACCCGCCATCAAGTCCGATGTGAACTGACGGCGGTTATAGTTTTTCAAGGATGAGAATAAAGCTGGAATCATTGACATGAGTTAAATCCTGAGTCCTTTCAGTATTTCAGCCATTTTCTGTTTTGTTGTTACCTTGGTCGGTACAAGCGGCAGACGCAACACATTCTCAATCATACCCATTTCTGACAGCAATGCCTTCACACCTGCGGGGTTGCCATCTACGAAAAGCAAACTGTAAAGCTCGGTAAAACGATGGTGGATGCGACGGGCTGGTTCGTATTCGCCGCGGAACTCATAGCGAATCATGCGCGAAAACTCTTTAGGAAGTGCGTTACCTATCACCGAAATAACACCTGCAGCACCACTGGCGACCATCGAGAATGTCAAGGCATCATCACCACTCAATACGTCAAAGTCTGCGGGTTTACCCTTAATAATTTCATCTACCTGCTCCAGTGAACCGCATGCCTCTTTAATAGCAACAATATTCTGGCAATCGTTAGCCAGACGTATCGTAGTTTCCGGTTTCAGATTGATGCCTGTTCTGCCAGGAACATTATAGAGGACTACTGGCAACGGACTTGCTTCTGCTATTTTTTTGAAGTGTTGGTACAATCCCTCTTGTGATGGTTTGTTATAGTATGGGCAAACACTCAAGATGCCATCAATGCCACTCCAATCCGCCTGACGGATTTCCTCGACAACGGCAAGTGTATTGTTTCCACCGCAGCCCATCAAAATCGGAAGTTTTCCATCAACCAGTTTCACCACCAAATTTTTAATGCGAACCTTCTCTTCTGCCGTGAGGCAAGGAGTCTCACCTGTCGTTGCCAGAATGCAGAAGAAGTCTGCACCACTCTCTATCTGATAGTTCACAACTTGTTCAAGCGCCTCCCAATCAACAGAGCCGTCACTCTTGAACGGAGTAACCAATGCTATACCTAATCCCTTAAAAATATTACGTGCCATAAAAGAGCTAATTTCCTATACGCTATTATCAAGGCGCAAAGGTAGGAAAAAAAAACGATTGAAAGCATAAAAGGAACGCTCATATATAGATTTTAACATTCATTTACCCCCTAAGAGTTGGTGGAATGGAATGATTTCCTTATTTTTGCGGTGAAATATTCATCTATTAAAACTTTACAGTTATGAAAAAGACCATTATGTTACTCTTCGCGCTCGTCACAATGGCAAGCGTTGACGCACAGAATGTTTACATCGCTCCGTCGAAAAGTGCTATCGCTTATCACAAGAGCAAGGACTGTAGTTATTTGCGCAATTCAGTAAACGTTACAGCCATAAAGACTTCTGAGGCAAAGGATATAGGGCGTCACGCCTGCGTTCGCTGTTATCCAGAATTGAAAGAGCAGACCATGAAGGATATTGCCAAAGAGAAGACTACCAAAAAGACTACCACAAAGAAGGCTGCTCCGGCACGCGACGAGAAGGGGCGCTTCGTAAAGAAAGAGACAGCCGAAAAGAAGACTACTACCAAGAAGGCTACTCCAGCACGTGACGAGAAGGGGCGCTTCGTAAAGAAAGAAACTGCAGAAAAGAAAGCTACCACAAAGAAGGCCACTCCGGCACGTGACGAGAAGGGGCGCTTTGTAAAGAAAGAGACTACAGAAAAGAAAACTACCACTGAGAAGAAAACTACTACAAGCAAGAAGAATACTCCGGCACGTGATGAAAAAGGACGCTTTATCAAGAAGTCTGATGCCGAGAAGAAAGCTTCGAGTACAAAGAAATCAACTCCTGCTCGTGATGAAAAGGGACGTTTCGTCAAGAAGGCTGCATAATAAATAGGTAACAACCAAATCAAATAGGAATGGGCACCACAAGGTGTCCATTTTTTGATGCCACACAATAATATAATGGATATTGCGTTATAGTATAATATGAAACAGAAAGCATTTCAACTTATCATATTTTTCATCCTCCTGCTCAGTTCTTCTGTAGCACATGCCCAGTCGTTTACCTTGCAGGGCAAGGTTTCCGACAAGGACAACAACCCGATAGAACTAGCCAGTGTCAGCGTATTATCACAAGGAAAACTGACGATGACCAATCTCAAGGGAGAGTTTAGCATGCAATTGCATTCCTCTGATTCTGTGGTCGTTAAATTCTCAATGGTTGGCTACAAAGCAAAGACACGCGTCCTGAGAAACCCTCGAGGCAAACAGACGTTGCAGATTCAGCTCGCAGACGACAACACGCTTGGTGAAGTTGTTGTTGAAGGCAAGACGCCCCAACATGGCACAACACAACAACTCGACATCAAAGATGTGCAGACAGCACCATCGACAACAGGAAATGCCATTGAGGAGATGATTCAAGGACAGGCAGGCGTGAGTACCCATAGCGAACTGTCTTCACAATACAACGTACGCGGCGGTTCGTTCGACGAAAATTCCGTATATATTAACAATGTGGAAGTGTTCCGTCCTTTCCTTGTTCGTGCAGGCCAACAAGAAGGACTGTCTGTTATTAATGCGGATTTGGTTGAGAGTGTAGGCTTCTCCACTGGTGGTTTTGAAGCCAAATATGGCGACAAGATGTCGTCGGCATTGGACATTACTTACAAAAAGCTCAAACCCAAGTACGGTGACAATTTTTATGCCGAAGGTAGCCTTGCCGCCAGTCTGCTTGGAGGAAGCGCCTATGCTGGTATCGCTACAAAAAAACTGTCATGGCTCAATGGCATACGCTACAAGACCAACCGCTATCTGCTCGGCTCGTTGGAGACAAAGGGTGAGTACAACCCAAACTTCCTCGACTACCAGACCTACTTCAGTTGGTCGCCTTCAAAACGCTGGCAGGTGGACTTGATTGGATACATTTCGGAAAATCACTATAATTTTAAGCCTGAAGACCGTGAGACTAAGTTTGGAACAATGGAAAATGTGAAGGACTTTAAGGTGTATTTCGACGGTCACGAAAAAGATTTGTTCCGTACGCTCTTCGGATCTCTCAGTCTGACGCATAAGTTTGCAAACAACAAGACATCCGTTTCCCTAATTGCATCAGCATTCCACACCAAAGAGCAAGAAAGATATGACATTCAGGGACAGTACTGGCTGACGCAGACAGAGACATCGGAGAATCTTGGTGTAGGTACTTATATGGAACACTCGCGTGACTATCTGAAAGCAGATGTAATGAGTTGGAAATTGATGATGCGCCACCGTACGCTCAAACATCATTTCGAGGGAGGCTTCACATTTAAGACTGAACGCATCAAAGAAGACTCACGAGAATACGAATACCGCGATTCAGCTGGATACAGCGTGCCGCATACGGGCAAAGACCTGTACATGATATACTCACTTCGAGCCAAGAACGAACTGAAGGCCAACCGCATAGAAGCTTATCTGCAAGACACATGGCACTTCCGTTCTGGCAGCGACTCCATTCCCACATTGTGGACGCTGAATTATGGTGTACGCTTTGCCCATTGGGATTTCAACGGTGAGAGCATCGTCTCGCCACGTGCATCTTTGAGTGTTGTACCCTCATGGAACCGTGACGTCACTTTCCGATTAGCTACAGGTTTGTATTACCAAGCTCCTTTCTATAAAGAATTGCGCGATACTTCAACGATAAACGGGGTGACCGTAGCCACCCTGAACAACAAAATTAAAAGTCAGCGCTCTATCCACTTCATTGGCTCTTTCGACTATCGTTTCAAGGCTATGGGCAGACCATTCAAGTTTACGGCAGAAGCTTATTACAAAGCCTTGTCGAATCTTATCCCCTACTCCGTTAACAACGTCAAGGTGGTCTATTATGGTGAAAACAAATGTTCGGGACATGCAATGGGTATTGACCTAAAACTATACGGCGAGTTTGTGCCTGGTGCCGACTCATGGCTTACGTTCAGTCTGATGAAGGCAAGCATGAAACTCAACGGACAGAGCATTCCGCTACCCACAGACCAACGGTATGCTGTCAACCTCTTCTTTACCGACTATTTTCCGGGAACGACAAGATGGCGCATGTCCCTAAAACTCGCCTTTGCCGACGGACTACCCTTCTCGGCTCCTCACCAGGAGATGGAACGTAGTGCATTCCGAGCACCAGCATACAAGCGAGTTGATATCGGTATGAGTTACCGGCTTTTAGATAATAACGACCGACAAAAGAAGAATATCTTTAAAAACATCTGGTTGGGTGTCGATTGTCTGAACCTTTTCGGTATCAGTAACGTCAATTCCTACTACTGGATTACAGACGTCACCAGCCAGCAATATGCAGTCCCCAACTATTTGACAGGCAGACAAATCAACGGTCGTGTACTCTTCGAATTCTAAGTTGACGCCTTGTCATTAAATAAGGTGACTATAAAACTACTTCTGGGAATGAGGAATCTTTGCGTATTCGAAGTATATCATGCACATTGCTGACAATACTCATTGTACCAAAAATCATCAACAAAGATAGAAGTGTAGCAGTGATAAGTCGGGAGTTTTCTGACACCCAAAGCAACCAGCTCGTTTGCACACTAAAAGTGAAAAGTGGAACATTAGCAGGCGCTGCAAGAACAAAAGTAATGGCAACGGCACTGCTGATAATACCGACAACGAAAGCGACTACTACGGCCATCTTATAACGTCTGATGGTTGCTTCTTGATGTAGTTTGATGTATTCAACTGTATCCAGACGCCTCGAAAGTTTCGCCATAAAGTCGGCACCATCATTAAACTGTGGTGTTTGTGCTAGGAATAGTTCCCTAAGGGCTTTGTCGTCATTCATAACAGAAGGCTTGTTTTATTGTTTAGATGTAATAGGGGCATTCCTCAAAATTGTAATATCTCTTTCAATTTGGTGCGCCCCCTTGATAATAGTTGCTTAACTGCGTCATCCGAAGAATCGGTAATAGCAGCAATATCCTTGATAGAATATCCGTTCAGATAGAACAATGTGATAGCAAAACGTTCTTTTGGTGGAAGTGATCGTAGAGCAAGATGGAGACTTTGGTGCTTAAATCCGTCATCGGCAGATGTACTACTGACGAGAGTACGGGCCTCATCGACACTTTCCATGGTACAACAGCTGGCCTTATGATTCAAAAATGTATTGTAGGCAATCTTGAACAGCCATGAACGGAAACGTCCATTTTCCTGATAACCCGCACTAGACAGGTAGGCTTTTACCAACGAGTCCTGCGCAAGGTCGTCGGCATCACTCTTGTTGCCACAGCAGAGAGCGAACAAGAAACCACGAAGGGCTTTCTGCTCACGCTCTACATTGGCAATAAACTGGGTGCGAGTCATAATCGTTTACCCCTGACAGGCAAGTTGTTGTTCCTCTGCCTCCAACTCTTTGGCGAGCATATTCTTTCCTATGCCATAATTAACAAGGAAAGCAATTCCGATAGCGAGCAGAATTAACCCTGCACAAATAGCCATCACCGGGTTGTCGGTTCCTCCTCTGCCTGCATAACTAAGCCATGCACCAAAGCCGACAAAACCAAGTCCCAGTAAAGCACAAAGTGTACCTTTTAATAATTTAGAAAGCAATTTCTCTTTTAATAGTTTCTGCTTGGGCGAGATTTTCTTCATCCATTCTTCAATATCCATTTCCGGATTCTTCTCTATGGCAGCCAATACTATTTCTGTACGTTTGTTGGTCTCGTTCATACGACGACGAACACTAAACCAAACGACCATGATTGGAAGCAAACATCCACATCCCAATGGTACTAATATACCTATAAGTTCTTTCATTTTTCTTTTTTTATGGGTTAGACTTCATTTCATTGTGAACCGATTCAACTATATAACAGTTCTGAAATGAAAAAGGTGACATCGATATGAAAAAATTGTTCAATTCTTAATTTGTTCTTATCAACCAAACAACTTTTTCTGTACCATCAGGACTGCAGAACTTGCACTGAGTCTCAACGTCTTTCCATTCTATCCGCATATAGGTGCAGATATCATTGATAGCGATACCATTAACTTCTTTCAGGTAATCACCTGTACGAATTCCTTTCTGATAGGCTATTGACCCTTTACGGATAACAGCTTTCAGCAATCCACGAGTGTCTCCAGCGTCTGCTGGTATGAGTGCTATGCTACCAGCCTGACTGTTGCCAACAGTAATACCCTGCTTATTATGAGGCAGAAAGACAAACTGCTTCCGCGGTGCGTCAATAATCAATGAGGCATGCTTCAATATGGCACTCCCAAGTCTCATCGTTCGATGAACTGTTGTACAGTAAAAGTCGTTAAGAGGCAGTTCACCGATCTTCATCGTTGGAAAGTGCAGAAGTCTCCCCACTAAAGTATCAGTGGTCAAGCCATACAATCCCGCACTGGCTTTAATTACAGTATCCATTTGTTCCGTCAAGTTATCCAGCATCTTTCTGTTTTCTGGATATTGCAACAGCCATTGGTCCAAATATTCTTGAGGCAATTCATACCAGATGTTAAAGGCGCCAGTATCAAATACTGATTCTATCAATCCCAGAGGAGTTTCAACTATAACTTCTGGACAATAGGGCTCTTTCATTGTATATTTAGTTACGGGCTTTCCTTTTTCTTCTTCTAAAAAGAAATTCTTCTTGTCCGTGACGATGAGCAAACTATCTTTCGTATCCAACTTAAACGAAAGTCCGGCACCGACGAGATTAAAACCAAGCACTCCGTCAAACATATCACACAGGAAGTCACCCATCGAATCTTCCACTAACATCGGATAGTTCTCAATAAGCAGATTCCCCATCTTCATCGCTGGGAATTGATAAAGGGTTTGACTGCCCATGTTCATATTGGCATCACCGACAATCAGGCTGTCTGCCGTTATGGGTCTCATCCAACGTTCTTTCTGTCGTTGCCATACACCGAGAGGCGCACCAGTATCAAGAACAAAGCGTCTGGTTTGTCCTTCAATTTCAACAGGAACAATGACTGCACCGTCCGTCACTTTAATCTTGATCGTATCAACAAAATTCTTTTTGGAAAAACAGATGGAACGAGAGGCGGTCTTGATGATGTTTTGCGCTAGCACCGGAGTTACGCAGGCTAAGGTAAGCAGTGCGGTGATAATCGTTTTCTTGTTCATAATTGATTCGTGGTTATTCTTTGTTTTAATATACGACAACAATCGTCATTGAATTTGTTGACAAAGATAAGCATTTTATTCCTACTTCCAACCAACAGAACGAAGAAAAACAAGCATTTCTTTTGCTTTGTCCTCTCTAATTTGTACCTTTGCACAAAATTTGTAAAAGGTAAAGAACTGATATAAATTATGAGTAAACAAACAGAGAAAATCAAGGAACTGATTACCAAGCGCGAGCAAGCTCGTCTCGGTGGCGGTGAGAAAGCTATTGAGAAACAGCACCAGCGTGGTAAGTACACGGCACGAGAACGTATAGAGATGCTTGTCGATAAAGATTCATTCGAAGAATACGATATGTTCAAACTACATCGTTGCCACAACTTCGGTATGGAGAAAAAACAGTATCTGGGTGACGGTGTCGTTGTCGGCAGTGCAACTATTGACGGCAGATTGGTGTATGTCAGCGCACAAGACTTTACAGTAAATGGAGGATCGCTCTCTGAGACAATGAGCCAGAAAATATGCAAGGTCATGGATATGGCTGTGCAGAATGGTGCTCCGATGATATGCATCAACGACTCTGGTGGTGCACGTATTCAGGAAGGCATCAATTCTTTGGCTGGCTATGGTGAAATTTTTGAGCGTAACATCCTTGCCAGTGGTGTTATTCCACAGATTAGTGGTATCTTCGGTCCTTGTGCCGGTGGTGCCGTTTATTCCCCAGCCCTCACTGATTTCATTCTGATGATGGAGAATACCAGCTATATGTTCCTGACAGGACCTGCGGTTGTGAAAACTGTGACAGGCGAGGATGTCGATGCTGAACACCTCGGCGGAGCAAGTGTACATGCCAGCAAGAGTGGTGTTACCTCGTTCACGGCAAAGACCGAAGAGGAAGCTATGGAGATGATTAAGACATTGCTGAGCTATATTCCTAGCAACAACATGGAAGAAGCTCCTCGTGTTGAGTGTGACGACCCCATCGACCGAAAGGAAGATATTCTGAACGAGATTATCCCCGACGACCCGAACAAGGCATACGATATGTATAAGGTTATCTCTGCCATTACGGACAACGGCGAGTTCTTTGAGGTGCAGCCAAAATTTGCCAAAAACATTATCGTCGGCTTCGCTCGTTTCAATGGTCAGAGTGTAGGTATCGTTGCGAATCAGCCTTCAGCTTACGCTGGTGTATTGGATGCCAATGCAAGCCGTAAGGGTGCCCGTTTTGTGCGTTTCTGCGATGCTTTCAATATTCCTATTGTATCGTTGGTTGATGTACCAGGATTCCTGCCTGGTACAGGTCAGGAATACAACGCCGTCATACTGCACGGAGCGCAGTTGCTCTATGCTTATGGTGAGGCTACCGTTCCAAAGATTACGATTACTCTTCGCAAAAGTTACGGTGGCAGCCACATTGTGATGGGCTGCAAGCAGTTGCGTGCCGACTTGAACTTTGCATGGCCATCAAGTGAGATCGCAGTAATGGGTGCCAGCGGTGCCGTAGCCGTACTCTCTGCACGTGAGGCAAAGGCTAAGAAAGAAGCTGGTGAAGACGTGAAGGCATTCCTCGCTGAGAAAGAACAAGAATACACAGACCTCTTTGCCAATCCGTATCAGGCTGCTCAGTATGGTTACATTGATGACGTTATAGAACCACGTAATACTCGATTCCGCATTTGCCGTGGATTGGCTCAGCTGGCTTGCAAGAAACAAAGTCTGCCGGCAAAGAAACACGGATGTATGCCTATGTAAAATATAGAATACTGAATCTAGAGAATCTAGAAAACAGAAAAGACAATGAAAGATAAAAACATATATGCAGTCATAGCTCTTGCTCTCCACGAGTTCAAGGGTAACAACGTGCACGATAAGGAGCCGGGCGTTATCACCATTAAGCCCCGACACACCTTGTGGAATGCAAAGTTTCAAGTTATGACGCCGAAACCGTAAGAATGGAAATGACGTCCTACTGTTTTACTGATAAAATCACAAAGCAATGAAAGAATATAAATATACCATAGAAGGTAAGGAATACAAGGTTGCCATCGGTGATATTGCCGACAATGTTGCTGAAGTAACCGTTAACGGTGAAGTTTTCAAGGTGGAGATGGAACCGGAAACAGAACCTGAGAAGAAGAAGGTCGTATTGGGACAGCCTGCAAAAGAAAGTGCCTCAGACGAAGCAACACCTTCAGCTCATGTCAACACAGCAAATGCCGTAAAGGCTCCACTGCCTGGTGTCATTACTTCTATCGAAGTGGAAGTAGGTCAGGAAGTAAATGCCGGTGATACCGTTGTGGTATTGGAAGCAATGAAGATGGCTAACAATATCGAGGCAGAGAAGAGCGGAAAGGTCACTGCTATTTGCGTTAAGCAGGGCGAAAATGTCTTGGAAGATGCTCCACTGGTTGTGATTGAATAATCCCCCCTCCTGCCCCCCCCTCAAGGGGAGTGAATGAGATAAGAAGTAAATATAAACGGACGGAAAAATTTCCGTCCGTTTATTTCTTCTATCTCCTTACTACTTTCATCACAGTTTGTTGCCTTCTTTCGGGAAGATGACAGAAGGAATGAAGGTTTTAGCTTCTTCAAAATCCATCAAGGCATAGGATATAATAATAATCGTATCGCCTGGTAGAACTTTACGAGCTGCGGCTCCGTTCAAGCAAACTGCGCCAGAGCCACGCTCACCTTTTATAATATAGGTTTCAAAACGCTCGCCATTGTCATTGTCGAGTATTTGCACTTTTTCTCCTGCAATCAGGTTGGCAGCATCCATCAGGTCCTCGTCAATAGTGACGCTTCCCATATAATGTAGATTCGCTTCTGTGACTGTAGCACAGTGAATCTTACTCTTCATGACTTCTATCAGCATGGTCCGGTTATCTATATAAACAAAAATTATTCTCTAAATGTGATATGATCTATTAAACGAATCGGAGTTTTTCCGCAATATACCGTTATACAACCTACAACGGAGTCGCTGTCATCCCACGAATCCACATCGAGCAGCGTGTTGCCATCGACAATAGAGAAATACTCCACATCGAGACCATCAACGGCATTGATGTCATTGACCACCTTGTCATGTGTCTCCTGTACAGTATGTGTCTTAGAAAAAGTAACACCGGTTTTGAGAGCCTGGTAAATCTTCGGAGCTATAGCACGCTCTTCCTCAGAAAGTAAGGTATTGCGGCTACTCTTTGCCAAACCGTCTTTCTCACGAATGGTTTCGCACTCTACTATCTGAATAGGCATACCGATATATTTCACCAACTGCTTTATTACAGCTATCTGTTGCCAATCCTTTTTACCAAGGTAAGCACGATCAGGACGAACAATATAAAACAGACGACTGACAACCTGGCAAACACCGTTAAAATGTCCAGGACGTTTGGCGCCCTCCATCACCGTTGAAACAGGAGGAAATTCAAACTTACGAGTGTCTGGTATCGGATACATCTCTTCTACTGATGGAGCCAACACATAGTCAGCACCGACTTTCTCCAGTAGTTCGCAATCGGCATCCAGCGTGCGCGGATAACGGTCAAGGTCGCCTTGGTCGTTAAACTGTGTCGGATTAAGAAACACACTCACCACCGTTACGTCGTTCTCCTTGACACTGCGCTTCACCAGCGAGGCATGTCCTTCATGCAGGGCACCCATAGTAGGCACCAACCCCACACTCTTACCATCTTTGCGAACGGCGAAGAGTTCGTTCTGAAGGTCAACGATCTTACTGAATACTTTCATATCCTTTCTCTTTTTCGGGGTGCAAAGTAACAAAGAATTTCTTAAAAAGACAAGGTTTAGCCTGAAAATATGGCAAAATGCGTTCGAAATTGCCAAAATTAAGTAAAAGAAAAGGCTTTTTTCATGTTGAAATAGCATATTTTTCAACTTTTTTCATACCTTTGCATGTTGTTGGTGCTTAACAAAGCTTCCGACATAACTTAAAACTTGCGAAATGGGAAAGAAAGTATTATTCATCAACCAGGAAATCACTCCTTACGTACCAGAGTCTGAAATGTCACTCATGGGTAACCTAATGCCACTTAAGATGCAGGAATCAGGTTTTGAAATCCGCACGTTCATGCCGAAATGGGGCACCATCAACGAGCGTCGCGGACAGTTACATGAGGTTATCCGACTATCGGGTATGAATATGATTATTGATGATACCGACCATCCGCTGATTATCAAAGTGGCAAGTATTCCCCAATCGCGCATTCAAGTCTATTTTATCGACAACGAAGACTACTTCCAGAAGCGTAAGACCACTGTCGATGAACAAGGAGACGAGTATGCCGACAATGGTGAGCGTGCCATCTTTTTTGCACGGGGAGTTTTGGAAACAGTAAAAAAACTGCGTTGGGCTCCCGACATCATCCACTGTCAGGGCTGGATGAGTGCCGTCATTCCATTCTATGTGAAGACAGCCTATCGCGAGGAACCTCAGTTTGAGAATACAAAGGTTATCACCTCCCTCTTCTCCGAGCAACCGAAAGACGACTTCGGCACAAAGTTCAAAGAGATATTGGAATTTCGAGAGGCTAAAAGTGACATGCTGACGAAATACGACGAGATATTCGATTTCATAGAATTAGGGAAACTTGCCATCGACTATTCTGACGGCATTGTGAAGACGAGCAACGACGTTAACACTGAACTGCTGAACTATGCCGAGAAGAACGATAAGAGCATACTAACTCATCCGGCAGAAGAACAGATTACCGACACTTACACCGATTTCTATAACAAGCTAATAGGAGAATGAAAATCAAATATATCACTGCAGTCATTGTCACCCTCATGTTGACAATGACTGCCTGCGAAGATACAACTGACGTTATTGGAACCTCACTAATTGGGGATGTCGATAAACTTCATATAGAAGCTGACACCTTTGATGTTGCCTCCGAGACCATCCCTACCGGTCCCGTTTTGTCGCGTTCTATCAATGCTTATCTAGGACGAATCAAGGATCCCGAAACTAATAATCTTATCAAGGGCGACATTATGATTCAGTTCAATACGCGTAACAACTTCAACATGCTTGCGGAGAATCTGATTACCAGTCGCGATGCCGACAACAAGGTGATTGCCGATTCGTGCGAGATACGTCTATATTACAAAAGTTTTGTTGGTGATTCTTTGGCACAGATGAAAGTGACGGCTTACGAGATGAGCAAGCCCATGGAGGAAAATACCATGTACTATTCCAGCTTCGACCCCATGACAGCAGGATATGTAAAGACTGACGCTTTCCAACAAAGCCGCACCTACACACTTCAAGACCACACACAGTCTGTGGCCGACAGGACAAGTAGTGACTACACCCCCAACATCCGCTTTGTCATGAATGGAAAATATACGGATAAAAACGGTGTCACCTACAACAATTTCGGCACTTATATCATGCGTAAGTATTATGAGACTCCCGAAAACTTCCGTGACGTCTACAAATTTATCCATAATATCAACCCAGGCTTCTTCTTCAAGACTATCAACGGTATAGGTTCAATGGCGAAGATTTACTCTGCACAACTCTTCGTTCACTTCCGTTATAGCAATGGAGGCACGGAGACAAAAGCCAGCACTGCATTTGTCAGCACGGAGGAAGTTCTCCAAACCACAACCTTCACCAACGAAGAAGAAACACTGGAAAAACTCATCAACGACCAAACGTGTACCTATCTGAAGACTCCTGCAGGTCTCTTTACACAGTTGACGCTCCCCATCTCTGACAAGACTGTCGTCGTTGATGGTGTCAGCAAACTGATTAGGGGTATTGAAACGGGGCATCAGAATGACAGCATCAATACTGCCAAATTAGAGATTTTCAGAAAGAACAATCAAGTACAAACCTTCTATTCTTTAGGTATACCGCAAACGCTATTACTGGTACCACTTGATGATTTGGAATCATTCTTTATCAGCAATAAGGTGGCAGACTATAACACCACTTTCTTGGCAACATACTCCAGCACACGCAACAGCTATACCTTTAATAATATAGCAGGACTCATCAACATGATGATCAAGAAAAAGAAGGAAGGAACCATCTCCGAGAATTGGAACAAGGTGGTCTTGGTGCCTGTAACCACAGAGTACAGCAAGACATCATCATCTTCATCGGTTTCTGTTTTGAGCAAGGTGATGCACGACATGTCGCTCACCAGTACGCGACTGATGAAAGGAACGGATACGGATTCACCGATCAAACTTAGCATCATCTACGGTAAGTTCTCCGAACAATAGACTCTCACGTTATGGCAGACAACTATCTTGAACGCCACCGCGAAGAGTACGAGCAACGCAAACAGGCATGGTTGCGCAAGCAGAAGCACCTGCCGAAGAACTACTCGCGCAACATACAGCGTCCCGACGACGAAGCGCTGTAAGAGATTTGGCACAGCATTTGCATGTTGGTATAAAAAAGCCAATGATGAATCAGTTTTCACCAAAAGTATCAGAAATATTATCGTTCAGCCGCGAAGAAGCAGAACGACTCGCTAGCACTTCTGTTGGTCCCGAACATATCCTATTAGGCATACTCAGGGAAAAGAACAGTCCCGTCAAGGAATTGTTCGACACCATGCATCTAGACATTGAAAGCCTAAAAAACAGCTTGGAAGAGCGCGTACGCCAAAACAACAGCGGACGTCTGCTTTTCTCATCCGACATGTTGTTGAACGACATGGCGAATAACATCCTGCGACTTGCCGTTTTGGAAGCACGCATCCAACACACACAGACAGTCGATATTCAACATCTTTTCCTAGCCATCCTGCACGACAACGCCAACAATGGTGCTAAACTCGTGCTCGAGGAATATGACCTTGACTATCAGACTGCCACGAAGATGCTGACGCCAAAGACGAGCAAAACCCGTGACGGGCTGGACATTCCAGAAGAAGAGAACGAGGACGAAGAAGATCCAATGCTGAAGTCTGCCAACTCACAAAGTACGAAGACAGCACAGAAGTCCAATCCAAGTGAGTCAAAGACTCCCGTATTGGACAACTTCTCTACCGACCTGACACGTTTGGCAGCAGAAAACAAACTCGACCCTGTCGTCGGACGCGAGAAAGAGATTCAACGCGTCAGCGAAATACTCGGTCGTCGCAAGAAGAACAACCCCATACTCATTGGCGAACCTGGTGTCGGCAAGAGTGCCATTGTCGAAGGACTGGCACAAATGGTTGTCAAGCACCATACCTCACCCATGCTTTTCAACAAGCGCATTGTCAGTCTTGACATGACAGCTGTTGTTGCAGGAACAAAATATCGCGGACAATTTGAAGAGCGCATCCGTGCCCTCATCAAGGAAATAGAGCAGAATCCAGACCTCATTGTCTTTATTGATGAAATCCACACCATCATTGGAGCAGGTTCGGCACCTGGTTCCATGGATGCTGCCAATATACTGAAACCAGCTTTGGCACGTGGAACCATACAGTGCATTGGTGCAACAACACTCAGCGAATATCGCAACTCCATAGAGAAAGACGGTGCCTTGGAACGTCGTTTTCAGAAAGTACTCGTTGAACCGACGACGGTCGAAGAGACCATCCAGATTCTTCATAACATTAAAGACCGATATGAAGACCACCACCACGTCACCTATACTGATGAGGCGTTGGCGGCATGTGTCAAACTGACAGAACGCTATGTCACAGACCGCTTCTTCCCCGACAAGGCTATAGACGCGATGGACGAAGTGGGTTCTCGCTGCCACTTGCAGCATGCCACCATACCACCTGAAATTATCGCGAAGGAAAAGGAACTGGAAGAGGTGAAGTTGAAGAAGAAGGACGCTGCTTCACGACAGAACTATGAGTTGGCAGCAGGCTATCGCGACCGCCAGCTGAGACTGGAACAGGAGATTGCGAAACTGAACGAAGATTGGACGAAAGGTAGCAACGACCAACGTGAAATCATTACCGACGAACATGTTGCCGATGTTGTATCCATGATGACGGGCATTCCCGTACAGCGCATGCAACAGGCTGAAGGAGAACGACTCAGAAACATGGCTAACGAACTGAAAAAGGAAGTCGTCGCCCAAGATGCAGCCATCGAAAAAATGGTCAAAGCCATCCAACGCAACCGCGTCGGACTGAAAGAGCCTAACCACCCCATCGGTGCCTTCATGTTCCTCGGTCCTACTGGTGTGGGCAAGACTTACCTCGCCAAGAAGCTGGCAGAACAGATGTTCGGTTCTGCCGATGCTATCATTCGCGTAGATATGAGCGAATATACAGAGAGTTTCAACACCTCGCGACTCATCGGTGCTCCTCCGGGATATGTCGGTTATGAAGAAGGGGGCCAGTTGACAGAGCGCGTACGCCGTCACCCCTACTCCATCGTCTTGCTCGACGAGATAGAGAAAGCCCACGGCAACGTCTTCAACCTGCTGTTGCAGGTGCTCGATGAAGGTCGCCTCACCGATGGCAATGGTCGTCTGATTGACTTCCGAAATACCGTCATCATCATGACTTCCAATGCTGGCACACGTCAGTTGAAAGAGTTTGGTCGCGGTGTTGGTTTCAATGCTGGCGGAACCTCAGCCTTCTCTCATGACGAGAAAGACAAAGAACACGCTCGTTCCATCGTACAGAAAGCGCTCTCCAAGCAGTTCTCGCCAGAGTTCCTGAACCGTCTTGACGAGATTATCACCTTCGACCAACTCGACCTGAACGCTATCAAGCGCATCATCGACATCGAACTGCGTGGACTCTATAAGCGCATTGAACAACTGGGCTACCAAATGCAAATCACCGACGAGGCGAAAGCATTCGTTGCAGAGAAGGGCTACGACGTTCAGTTCGGCGCCCGCCCGCTGAAGCGAGCCATACAGACGTACATAGAAGACCCTGTATGCGAACTGCTACTCAACAATGTTGCACCACTAAATGCGGAACAAGGCACAGCCCCCATTACCATTCTTGCTGATAAACAAGCAGATGAAGACCATTTAAAAGTCGAGGTATGCTCGTGACCACATCACGGCATACCTGCGACTGAAAAGCGGTTATTTTTTAACGATCTTACGTCCGTTTGTAATAAAGACGCCTTTTTCGGGATGCATAACCTGTTGGCCGTTCAGGTTATAGTATTTGTCCGTTGTTGTCTTCTTCTGATTCGTTATGCTATTGATACCAGTTATGTCTTCCTGTATCTCTGACACTATTACATCAAATTCTCCCAATAAAATATCATCCTTCTTCTCAATACGGGAGGTCAGGAAAGCCTTGAAGGTAGCCATAGACTTCTACAACAACGAGCGGCCGCATATGAGCCTTGAATGGAGGACGCCTGCAGAAGCAGCACTCTGCTCAGGGGAATTGAAGAAAAAAATGGAAGAGCTACAGGGAAAATGCCATCAAAAGACTTGGCTGCATGAAATAAATTAGGTAGTTTTGCAGTCGACTTTGGGGAACAACCCTATTTGTGACTAATAAGAAACTGATAGCAACTGAAATTAAAAGTAAACAAAAAGAGAGTCGACAGAAAGTATAACTAAGTATTAACCAAAGTCAACCACAACTACAAATAAGACTCAAAGTAGTCAACTAAAATCGTTAAACTACAACAGGTGAATCAAATACCAAACTGTGGTAAGGCTATTACCAAACTGTGGTACGACAATTACCAAGCTGTGGTACGGCGCGTACCAAACTGTGGTAACGAGCATACCAAGCTATGATACGGCAAATACCAAAGTGTGGTTTTTCAACGAATTATCCCCAAATCGCATAAAACGATTTGGGGATGATGTTTGTTCTGCCATTCGCTGCTTGCAGCGAACAAAATCTGATGAGCAGGAGTTTTTATCCGCCGAAGTTATCGTACATGATGCTTTCAGACTCAACGCCGAGGGAGTCGAGCATCTGGACAACAGCGTTGGACATGGGGCCGGGGCCGCACATGTAGTACTCGATGTCTTCGGGAGCCTCGTGGTCCTTGAGGTAGGTTTCGTACATCACCTGATGGACGAATCCCGGTGTGTACTTCACTCCTGCGGCATCGGCTGCAGGGTCTGGACGGTCGAGAGCCAGATGGAAGTGGAAGTTCTTGAACTCCTTCTCCAGCGAGTGGAAGTCGTCGAGGTAGAAGACTTCGTTCAGGGCGCGTGCTCCGTAGAAGTAGTGCATCTCGCGGTCTGTCGTGTTCAGCGTCTTCGTCATGTGCATAATCTGAGCGCGCAAAGGTGCCATACCTGCACCGCCGCCGACCCATATCATTTCCTTCTTCGTGTCGAAGTGCGGGTGGAAGTCGCCGAAAGGTCCGCTCATAATCACCTTGTCGCCGGGCTTCAGCGAGAAGATGTATGACGAAGCTATACCCGGATTGACATCCATGAATCCGCTCTTGTCAGCCTTGAACGGCGGTGTTGCAATACGTACGGTAAGCATGAACACATCACCCTCAGCTGGATAGTTAGCCATTGAATAGGCACGAATGGTAGGTTCAGGATTCTTACACTTTAAGTCGAACATTTTGAATTTCTCCCATGCCGGCTGGTATTCGTCTGTGATGAGCTCACGGTCGAAGTCCTTGCCGTAGTCGATGCAGTCGAAAGCTGGAATCTTGATCTGTGCATACGAACCTGGCAGGAAGTCCATGTGCTCTCCGGCAGGCAGCTGTACCTTGAATTCCTTGATGAAGGTGGCGACGTTCTTGTTGCTGATGACCGTACACTCGTACTCCTTCACGCCCAGGATACTTTCGTCTACGTGAATCTTCAGGTCGCCCTTGACCTTGCACTGGCAGCCCAGACGCCAGCCCGACTTGATTTCCTTACGGGTGAAGTGGGGCTTCTCGGAGTCGAGAATCTCGCCGCCGCCTTCGAGCACCTGCACCTTGCACTGTCCGCACGAAGCCTTACCACCGCAGGCACTGGGCAGGAAGATGCCGTTCTCGTTGAGTGTCGACATGAGTGACGCGCCTTGAGGCACGTTGATGGTGCGGTCGCCATTGATTTCGATGTTCACGTTTCCGCTGGGCGACAGGTATTTCTTTGCCACCAGCAGGAGAATCACTAAGAGGAGTATCGTAACGAGGAAAACTCCTATGCTAATTCCAATAAATTGTCCCATAGTTTTATTTCCTCCTTATTATATGTTTAGTCCGCTGAAACACATCATTGCCATTGCCATCAGCCCCACGGTGATGAACGTAATGCCGAGGCCCTGGAGTGGACGGGGCACGTCGCTGTACTGCATCTTCTCGCGGATGGCACCCATGGCTACGATGGCGAGGGTCCAGCCGATGCCCGAACCAATGGCGTAGGCTACGGCATCGGCGATGCTGGTGATGGCCTGCGAGTTGGAAGGATCGAGCAGGATGCGCTGCTGCATGAAGAGCGAGGCTCCCATGATGGCACAGTTGACGGCGATCAGGGGCAGGAAGATGCCGAGTGCCGCATAGAGCGACGGGCTGTACTTCTCTACTGCCATCTCTACCAGCTGGACGATGCCGGCGATGACGGCAATGAAGAGGATGAAGCTCAGGTAGCTCAAGTCAACTCCCGGAACGAGACAGTCGGGACCCAGCACGCGGGTCTGAAGCAGATAGTCTACGGGGACGGTGACGAGCAGCACGAAGGTGACGGCACAGCCCAGTCCGAGAGAGGTCTTCACGTTCTTAGACACGGCAAGGAACGAACACATGCCGAGGAAGAAGGCGAAGATCATGTTGTCGACGAATATCGACCGGAAAAACAAACTTATTATATGTTCCATATCTTACTTCTCCTTATAAAAATAGGCACGATGTACCCAGATGACACATCCGACGAGTATCAATGCCATGGCGGGCATCGTCATCATACCGTTGTTGATATAACCTGCGTCATAGACGCTCTGAGGAAGGAGCTGGAAGCCCAGCAGGGAGCCGCGTCCGAAGAACTCGCGGAAGGCTCCGACGATGACCAGTATCATCGCATAGCCCAGTCCGTTGCCCACACCGTCGAGGAACGACGGCCACGGCTTGTTCATCATGGCGAACGCCTCCAGGCGTCCCATCAGGATACAGTTGGTGATGATCAGACCAACATAGACAGAGAGCTGGACGCTCACGTCGTAGGCAAACGCCTTCAGCACCTGCGACACGATGGTCACCAGCGCTGCCACGACCACAAGCTGCACGATGATACGGATGCGGTTGGGGATGGTGTTGCGGATGATGGAAATAATCACATTGGAGAATGCCGTGATGATGGTTACGGCAAGTCCCATCACGATGGCCGGCTTCAACTGTGAAGTCACGGCGAGGGCTGAACAAATGCCGAGCACCTGACCAAGTATAGGATGGTCGACGTTCAGCGGATTGGTAAAGACCTCTTTATTTTGTTTACTGAATAAAGCCATTAGATTTCACTATTTTTGAGGTTTACTGTTTATGGTTTACAGGTTTTAATTTTTTACCTTTTAAAGAACTTCCCATACTTTTGGATGCAATCCTTCAGCATGTCGCTCACACCGTTGGAGGTCAGCGTAGCACCCGTCACGGCATCCACCTGCGACTGGCTGTCTTCAACCTTCTTCACTACAGACAATGCCACTTCGTCCGTTCCGTCCTTGAAGAGCTTCTTGCCACGGAACTTCTCCTGCCACGACTGAGAGTCCTTGATTTCGGCACCAAGGCCGGCAGTCTCGCTCTCGTGGTTGAAGTAGGCTCCATAGACCGTCGCCTTGTCTTCGTTGATGGCGAGGAAGCCGCTGATGCCACCCCACAGGCCCATGCCCTTCAGGGGAATAACGTACTTGTCTTTACCGTCAACATTACACTTGTACAGTGTGTTGCCGTCAATCTGCTCTTCGCTCTTGACCACCTCTTTATACTTGCTTTCAGCAGCTTCGCCGTCCAGCCCGCGGATGTTGAGCGAATAGAGAATCTGCTTCTTCTGGTCGAGCGCTACGTTGGCATCCTGCTTAGACTTCAGCGCCTGAGACACAAAGGCGAGCAAGAAAGCCACTATCACAACAAGAATTGCTGAATAGATAATCGTATATGTATTACTGTTTGTCTTCATACTTTGTCCTCCAAATTATTTATTAGCAACTCGTTTGGCACGCTTCGAGATGTTGCGCTGAACTACGCAATAGTCTATTAGCGGAGCTAACAGATTCATCAAGAGGATGGCAAGCATCATGCCTTCGGGATAGCCAGGGTTCTTCACACGGATGACGATGGCCATCGCACCAATCAGGAAGCCGTAGACCCACTTGCCACACTCCGTACGAGCTGAGGTCACGGGGTCGGTAGCCATGAAGACGGCACCAAAGGCGAAGCCGCCCAGCACCAAATGCTCATACCAGGGGATAGGCGTCATGTCGCCGGCAGCAAACAAGGCTGCCACCACTCCACCGCCGACAAAGACGCTCAGCATGGTCTTCCAGGAAGCAATGCCCGTCCACAACAGCAGCAGGGCACCCAAGGCGATGGCTATGACGCTGGTCTCACCGATGGAACCGGGAATCAGACCCGTCACCATGTCGCACAATGAAGCCTGGACGGGCTGGCTGGCACCAATCTCGCCCAGCGGCGTAGCCATCGTGAAACCGTCGGGGAGCGTGTTGCCAAGACCGAAGATTTGGTCGGTAGCTACCCACACGCTGTCGCCGCTCATCTTCTGCGGATAGGAGAAGAAGAGGAATGCACGCGTAATGAGCGCTACGTTGAAGATGTTCATACCCGTGCCACCGAAGATTTCCTTGGCGAAAATCACGGCAAAGGCAGTGGCGAGGGCAAGTATCCACAACGGACAACCTACGGGGACTATCATCGGAATCAGGATGCCGCTCACGAGGAATCCTTCCTGAATCTCCTCACCTTTCCACTGTGCCCAGGCAAACTCGATGCCCAGACCAACGATGTAGCTCACCAAAATCTTGGGAAGTACGGCAAGGAAGCCGTAAAGGAACAGGTCGAAGAACGAAGCCTGAGCCAGCGTACCGGCAGCAGCATAGTTCTGATAACCCACGTTATACATACCGAACAACAGAGCCGGAATCAAGGCTATCACCACGAAACTCATGATGCGCTTCGAGTCGATAGCATCGTGGATGCTCACGCCGCTTTTTGATGTCGTGTTGGGAACGAACAGGAATGTGTCAAAGCCGTCGTAGACACTGCGGAAAGCATGCAGTTTTCCGCCTTCCTCAAAGTTCGGCTTGATCTTGTCGAGATATTTTCTTAATGCTTTCATCTTTATGCATTCTCCTTTCTGAGGATGTCGAGACCCTCTCTAACGATTTTCTGAAGTTCCAGTTTAGACGAGTCAACAAACTCAGCCAGGGCAAAGTCCTCGGGAGAAACCTCGTAGATGCCGAGTTGCTCCTGCTTGTCTATGTCGCCGGCGATGATGGCTTTGATGAGGTATTCGCCGTAGATGTCCATTGGCAGCACCTTGTCGTATTCGCCGCTCATGATCATCTTGCGCTCACCACCCTTCACACGGGCGTCGATGGTATACTGCTTGTTCTTGCCGAAGAGCCATGAGAAATAGGAGCGGCTGACGGAGAACTGCTTGAAGCGAGGCATGATCCAGCCGGCAAACTCGTCGGCATCGTCGCCTTCAGGAATAGCGGTCACCTCTGAGGTGTGGGCACCGAGAAAGTCATCCGCCGTACAGGGGCGTCCGGTCAGCGGATTGCCGTTGATGAGACGCACCTTCTTGGCATCGTCTATGTTGCCGTCTACAATCGCAGAGATAGGTGTACCCACCAGTGCGTCGACGTAAGCCGGCTGCTTCACCTCACTTCCGGCAACGGCAACGGTGCGCAACAGGTTCACCTTGCCTGTATTAAACAGACGACCAAAGAAAATCACAGCCGTCGGGTCAACTGTCCATACCACCTCACCCTTGTTGACAGGATCAAGGTGATTGACCTGCACACTGACATTTCCTGCAGGACAGGGACCATCGAAAGCTGTTACTTCGACATCGTTGGCTTTGACTAATGCCTCGGAAGACTGCATCTTACCAATTCCAAGATACACCTTGGCAATCTTTGAGAGTGCAGACAAGCCTGTCTGGAAATCTTGCTCATTGCCTTTCAACTCTACCTCAAAGTCACCAGCCAAGGGCATGTCACGCAAGGCTGATACGAAAATAGCCTTCGGCGTTGTATTTGGGGTTGTCGATACGGCATAAGGAAGTTGGTTGATGTATCCAAACAAACCAGCTTCGAGCAGTTCTTGCTTCACTTCATCTGCAGAAAGAGAACTGACAAGATGCTTTCCGAAATCGGTATAAACTTGCTCTTTGTCAGCTTTCACTTTCACGCAGAGCACTTTACGGCGCTCACCACGCACCACAGCGGATACAGTACCGCTCACAGGCGAGGCAAACCGTACATCAGGACAGTTCTTGTTTACAAAAAGAGCGTCCCCGGCTTTTACGCTAGCACCTTCACGAACTACGACCTTTGGCGTCACTCCAACAAAATCATCTGGGACAAGTGCATACTCATCCGCTGGTTTCAATGGCAGTTTCGTCTCAGCCGCATGTCCCTTTAGGTTCACGTTCAAGCCTTTACGTAACTTGATTACATTTGCCATAAATGAAAATATTATTCAGAATTCTTTTACCTTCTCTAATTAATTACCTATATTTAAAGTGGGTGCAAAATTACTAAAAAACGGGCAATTAAAGCAGAAAAGCAAAGTATTATTTCATGAAAAACAATAATTTTTGTAGTTTTGCAATGCGTTTGAAACGTTGAGATTACAATTTTGAAAAGAATAAAGACAATTGTCAGTGTTGCGATATGGACCATCGTTGGACTATATCTCCTTTTTATGGTATTGCTCCATATACCGGCAATACAGACTTTTATGGGTTCTCAAGCTGGCAGTTTTCTTGGAAAAAAGTTAGGTACCGTTGTATCTGTAGGACGTATTAATTTAGGCTTTTTCAATCGCATTGTCATCGCTGACATTACCATCTATGACCAACAACAACAGAAAATGCTCCATGCTTCCCGACTGGCAGGAAAAATCGACGTATTACCACTAGTGTTCGACGGAAAAGTACGTGTGTCTTCAGCTCAATTATTCGGACTGGAAGCAGACTTCTATAAGAAAACGGCAACAGCAAAGCCTAACTTTCAATTCGCATTGGACTCTCTTGCATCAAAAGACACCCTATCCCACACCCCACTTGACATCCAGATACAGTCTCTTGTCATCCGTCACGGAAAAGTGAGATACAACCAATGGGACGCTCCGAAAACGCCTCACCAGTTCAATCTCAAGCATCTTGACCTGACAGAACTCTCTACACACATCAATCTCTACACCTTGACGGACGACTCATTGGCTGTCAAGGTAAAAAAAATGGCATTCAAGGAAAAATCTGGATTAGACATTCATTCACTCACCTTCCAACTTCATGCAGGCAAAAACCGCAGCCAACTCAGCAACTTTGTCCTGCAATTACCGGCTACCCACATCAATATCCCCAATGCTACCGTTTCTTACAAGATGAAGAACAAGCAAATCGAGAAGAAATCGATTTCTTATGTGGCTTCTTTAAATGAATCAACGATAACGCCCTGTGATGTAGCTTGTTTTATACCGAACCTGAAGCATTTCAGAAATAGCCTCTCACTACGTTCAGATATACATGGAACAGCATCGGCGTTGCATCTTGACCTACTCAGCATCACTTCATCTACAGGAAGTATCACGCTGAATGGTAACGGCATGATTTCCAACTGGGATACGACACCTATATGGAAGATTCAACTGGACGAAACCAAGCTCAGTGCCGATGGTCTTCAGTTTGTAGCTAAGAACTTCAATGGTACGAAAATACGCATCCCGCAAGAAATCCTCCGTTTGGGCAATATTCGCATAAAAGGCAATGCGCAAGGAAAAGGACAGACCTTCTCCAGCCGTGGAAACATTCAAACTGATGCAGGCAACACACAACTACAATTATCACTTATCGATAACCAGTTTAGTGGAAAAATTCAAACTGATGGCATCAACCTTTCACGTATCCTTAATGACAACCATTACGGACAAGTAGTTGCCGACATTAAAGCAGAAGGAAGACTGACAGCATACAGACAACAAAGCCAAAAGGAACTACCCGTGGACCAACTAACATTAAAAGGCAATATCGGTCGTTTCGATTACAAAGGTTATTCTTATCGTAACCTGACTGTTGACGGCAGCCTGAACAACCACACCATTGGAGGTTTGTTGACTATGGACGATCCGAACGGAAAAGTCGAACTCAACGGTAGTGTGAATTTCTCCAAGCAAGCGCCAACTGTTCATCTAACGGGTAGTGTCAGGAATTTTAACGCCCAAGCCCTACAGCTGACCAACGCTCTTGGCAACCGCATACTTGACTTTGATGCAAAGGCTGATTTTACTGGAAATTCCTTAGCTCATGCTAATGGCTACCTCCATTTAGAGAATGTACAGTCTGTAGATGCAAAGCATCGTCTATATTTTAATAATATTGATCTTTCTACAGGGTATCAGGACGACGAACATTTCGTTAGTCTGGAAAGTGATTTCGGTAACATTCTGATACGCGGAAATTACAACTATAAAACGCTGACCCAGAGTTTCATCAATGTCATAGCCGACAAACTGCCGTCCGTTCCCGGATTGCCGCCGGCATCAAAAGGCTTATCCAATGATTTTGCCGTTATTGCCAACATCTATGATGCCAGCCTTGTACAGAGTTTGTTCGGCACCCCCTTGCAACTCCATGAACCACTACACATAAAGGGCGCACTCAACGACAACGACCATCAAGTAAACATCGATATCGACGCACCAGGACTTACCTATGACGGTATGCATTTCACCAACTCTCACATTTACCTTTTTACACGTGGAGAAAGTCTTTACTCGAATGCCACCGTCAACTACGTTGCAGAAAACGGCAGGAAAACGACACTCGACTTGGAAGGATATGCCGCAAACAACAAACTGACGACGACCATGAACTGGAAGATTCCAGGTACAAAACCATTAAGAGGATTACTGAAAGCTGAAAGTGAATTCTACGTCAACGAAAACGGCAAAGATGCAGCACACATACATATCCTTCCTTCTGAAGTTTTCCTCGATGATACGCGACTGGAAGTAAAACCTGCTGATATCTATTATTCCAAGAAGGACCTATATGTTGACCACTTCCAAATCAGCAATAACAACCAGCACATCATCATCAGCGGCAGGGCTACCGACAACCCTGAAGATGCCATCTATGCCGATCTTCAAGATATCGATGTCGCTTACGTTCTTGAACTCATCAATTTCCACAGCATAGACTTCGCTGGATTTGCCAGCGGACGCGCAACGTTGAAAAACGTATTTGGAACACCAGATGCAGAAGCACGTCTCGACGTGAAAGATTTCCGTTTTGAAAACGGCCGAATGGGGATACTTCATGCTTATGCCGATTACAATACTTCAGAAGGAAACATCAATATTGATGCTGTCACTGACGACGAACCGTATGGAACGACCTTGATCAAAGGCTATATCTCGCCTGTGAGAAACTATATCGACCTACATATTCAGGCTCAAGGTACACGCTTGGAGTTTGTTGAAAACTATTGCAGTTCGTTCTTGGACAACGTCAACGCAAAAGGTAATGGCCATTGCCGTGTCTTTGGCGACCTGAAACATGTGAATATCGAGGGAGGAATCGTAGCTGACGGAGACTTGCACATTAAGACTCTGAATACAACATATACTCTACGCAACGACACCATTGTTATGGTGCCGAACGAAATCATCTTCCATAGAGACAGTATATATGACCGAGAGGGTCACTTAGGCATTGTCACTGGAGCACTTCACCATAAGGAACTGAAACAGATGACATTCGACATTAATGTCGAGGGCAACAACCTGTTGGCTTACGATTTCCACGATTATGGTGACCAAATTTTCTATGGCACAGTCTATGGAACGGGAAATTGCTACATCAAAGGAAGAAAGGGGGAAATTTCATTCAATATCGAAGCAACATTGAACAAAGAATCATTCATCGAATACAATGCTGCCAGTCCGGAAGGTATCAGTAAGGGCGACTTTATTCACTGGGAACAAATGACACCAGAGATTACGAGTGTAGAAAGTCGAGGAACGAGCAGCTATAGTTGGAGGAAGACGGTATCACGCCCTAGCGATATCCGCATCAACTTCCTAGTGAATACCACGCCAGACTTTACTCTCCGCCTACTCATGGATGAGAATACAGGCGATATGATTTCATTGAACGGTAACGGAGTGTTACGCGCCACCTATTTTAATAAAGGGGGACTGGAAATGTTCGGTAACTACCTCATCGACTATGGCACTTATACTATGACCGTCCAAAATGTCATCAAGAAAGTATTTACCTTCCAACCAGGCTCCACCATTGTCTTCGGAGGCGATCCCTTCAATGCCACACTGAATATGAAAGGGCAATATACCGTTCCCGCCGTAAGTTTGTCTGACTTGCAAATGGGTAACTCCTTTACCAATAACAACATCCGCGTGAACTGTCTGATGAATATCGGAGGAACGGCAGGAGACCCTAAAGTCACCTTCGACCTCGACTTGCCGACACTCAGCACGGATGCACAGCAGATGATACGCTCCGTCATCAACTCCGAAGAAGATATGAACCAACAGGTCATCTACTTGCTTGCAGTAGGCAGATTCATGCCACAAACAACAAACAACGCCACAATAGAAAACCCGGCACAACCCAACCAGACCACTCTTGCCATGCAGAGTCTGCTGAGTGGTACGCTAAGCCAACAAATCAATACGGTGCTCAGCAATGTAGTTAAGAGTAGCAATTGGAATTTCGGAGCTCACATCTCACCGGGCAATGAAGGCTTTAACAATGCAGAATACGAAGGTTTGCTGTCTGGACGATTGCTCAACAACCGACTCCTCATCAACGGCGAATTTGGCTATCGCGACAACGTAAAGTCACAACAGTCCAGTTTTATAGGCGATTTTGATGTCCAGTATCTCCTTTTCCCTAACGGAAATCTCTCTGTGAAAGTATATAACAAAACCAACGACCGCTATTTCACGCGTAACTCACTGACAACACAAGGCATTGGTATCCTGATGAAAAAAGACTTTACAACATTGAAAGATCTCTTTGGCAGAGAAAAGAATAAGAAGAAAAAAATGAAGCCGTCTGCAAAAAAATAACTACCTTTGCAACGCAATTTATCACCAAAACCAACAAAAAACATGAAAAAACTATTCCTTGTAGCACTGGCAACAGTTTGCATGATGGCAATACATGCTGGTGGACTGATGACCAACACAAACTACCACATTGCATTTGATCGCATGATGGCACGCGGTGCTTCAACAGAAATCGATGCTGCTTACAGCAACCCAGCTGGTTTAGCATGGGGATACGAGGGATGGCAACTTTCATTGAACTTCCAAAAACCTTGGCAAAACCGTGATATAGAAACGACAATTCCCAACTTTTTAGCGAATCCTGCGTTAGGTTATAACGGTTATACCATCGACAAAAAGTTTAAAGGAAAAGCATCTGCCCCCATTGTTCCTGCCTTATTTGCATCCTATAAGAAAGAACGATGGGCAGTTTCCTCTATGATTGGCATTGTGGGCAGCGGCGGCTTTGTCAAATACAGTGACGGTATCCCGATGTTCAACGTGATGACGATGGGAAAGATTTTCGAAAAATCTGTTGCCGCTCATTTGGCAAACCCAGCAAGCCCTGTTATCACTCCCGAAATGTATAATATTGCCTCAGAAGTGAAAGGAAAGCAATATATCTATGGTGGGCAAGTGAATTTCACCTACAAATTTACTGATTGGCTGGCAGCAGCAGTTGGCGTTCGAGCCAATTACTACGACGGTTACAATCGCGGCTATGTAACAGCAACCACCGTTGAGCAACTAGGCAGTCAGCAACTCATGCATCTTCAGTTAGACGTAACACAGCGTGCGTGGGGATTTGCCCCGATCATCAGCATCGACTTTCATAAAGGTCCGCTGACCATTGCTGCCCGTTACGAATTCCGCACAAAAATAAACACCAAAAACACTACTGATGCCCTCAAAGTCACCATGATGGGACAGCAGACCGACATCAAAGCCATGGCAGACCAATTTGGTAACGAGATGACATTGGCTGGCATTGCACAAAGTATGGGTAATGAAATGGCAGCAAAACTCAAGAACTACATGCCAGGTGAACGAGTTCGCTACGACATGCCTGCACTCTTGGTTGCTGCTGTAGGCTATGAATTTACACCCAAACTGCGTGCTACATTGGAGTATCACTTCTTCGATGACAAAAACGCAAAGATGGCCGACAACCGTCAGAAAGAGTTGAAACACGGTACCCACGAAATACTGGCAGGCATAGAATACGACATCAACGACAAGTTCACTGTCAGTTGTGGTGCTCAACGTACAGACTACGGCCTGAGCGATGGCTATCAGCAGAATACATCATTTGCCTGCGACAGTTATTCCATCGGTGTCGGAGGAGCATGGAACATCACAGAAAAAATGCGCTTGAACGCCGGATATTTCATCACATTATACAGCGATTACACACACAACCAACCCAACTACCTAGGCACACCCTATGCAGGAAAAGATGTCTATTCGCGTACCAACAATGTCATCGGAGTAGGTCTTGACTACAAGTTCTAAAAAAGAACACCTCTCGATAAGACTAATAAGATAATTTCTTTTTAACTCAAACAAACAAAGCATTTCAACCATGAGCACAGAATCAACACAAGAACAACACAAACACGTCAATAGTGGGCTTCATCACCACAGTGACAAGGACAAAAAACATCAGCACCACCATCATGAAATGAACCACCACCTGTCAGCAGCACAAAGGGGAAGAATCATTGAGAAGGTGCTTCTTGTTACAGGTTGTTTATTGGTAATAGTGATTTCTATCGCCATCTTCTTTGCCTACTTCATCGACAGATAACATTAATAAAAAAACGCTGTACCGCGGTACAGCGTTTTTTATTGAGAAACCGTAACGTAATTATTTTGTGATGCGGAACCAGTCTGCATCAACCCATCCGCGGTTCTCATTACCCGCCGGCTGAACAGCTACGAGTCCCACTTTAGCCCCAATCCATTTGCCTTGGCGCATAGTGAAAGATTCGCCTGCAGACAAAAACTTCTTTCCGTCGCGCGAATATGCAAACTGTACACGAGCCTCATGCTTATTGGTACCGTCGGCATTAGTTCCACCTACATAGCTGACTGAAAGACGCAGATAGATGTCACAATGGATGGCAGGTTGATAGTCAACTTTATCCTCTGCTGTTGGTTTCAACGTTGCCAGCGTTTCTATCGTTTCTGGTTTCCCTTTGTCTGCCTTTTTGCAGGTAATACGTTGCAAGAGGAACTCTTTGCCTACCCGCTTGACGACTAGAGCCGAATAGTCGAGCCCCATCATGATTAGGCCACCATATTGGTTATCCTCCTTTGCTGTCATGCGAATCTTCGTCGTTGCTGTAAAATTATCAGCCGGGGTCTTCTGCAATAACAGGTTGGGAACGTCCCAGATACGCTCACAAACCGCTTTAATTGAATCCTTCTTACTTTTTCCAACGATAATACACCCACTCTGTTCGTTTTTCTTCTCTGCCCAATATGGAACGCTCAAGTTATCGTGCGAACCTGCTTTGTAGCAATAGACACGGAAGACACCCCAAGGAGTGGGCATACCAAATTTCTGGTCGTAGTTGGCATGCCACTGCCACTGTAGTCCCATACGCGGCTCATTGAACTCGTCACTCTCTATAGGATTCTCGTTGGCAACCTTAGCAGCCGTCTTCGGTTTCTTATAAGTAAGCACAGGTTCGCCACAGTAGCCTTTCGATGGCACCTTGCCCATGACAGGCCAGTTGTCTTTCCATGTTACAGGTTGCAAGTGGACAACACGTCCGTAAGCCTCTTTATCCTGGAAATGAAGAAACCAGTCTTCACCGTATTTCGTATGTACCCATGCACCTTGATGAGGACCATTTATATTGGTCTTACCCTGTGCAAGTACTACCTTCGACTCATAAGGACCATAGGGAGACTTCGAACGCATTACCAATTGGAAACCAGTGGGTACGCCACCAGCCGGACACATAATCCAGTACCATCCGTCGCGTTTGTAGAATTTCGGACCTTCACACGTGCGGTTCTCCGTACCGTTACCGTCGAAGACTATAACAGGTTCAGAAATGGCTTTTGTCCCTTCTGCATTCATCTCGCGCACCGTCAGCACACTGGCAAAGCGACTGCGAGAGTTTGCCCATCCGTTCACCAAGTAACAACGACCGTCATCGTCCCAAAGCGGTGTTGTGTCAATCATGCCCTTACCTTCGATAACACAGACTGGTTCACTCCATTCGCCAGCAGGATTCTTCGTTTTCACCATGTACACACCATAATCGGGATCACCCCAATAAATGTAGTATTCCCCGTTATGGTAGCGGATGCTCGGAGCCCAAACGCCGTCACCATGACGCACGCTCGCAAAGTGGCGTTGCATCTTTTTGTCACCGGCATAGAGCGACTTCAGTGCATAACCAACAATTCTCCAATTGACCAAATCCTTTGAATGCAGGATGGGGAGACCTGGTGTACATTGGAACGAACTTGCCGTAAGGTAATAATCTTCGCCCGATGCTCCTACGCAGACATCAGGGTCGCTATAGTCGGCATTGATGACAGGATTGGTATATGTCCCGTCACCATTGTCTGGATTCCACACTTGGGAAACATAGGGTTTCTGTGCTTGCAGGGAAAGAGCACCGCACAACACGCAAAGGGAACAAAAAAGTTTTCTCATAAGAATTATTATATTATAAGTTAGTATCTAGCGAATCAATTACATATCAGGTTATCATTTATCGAATCAATCAATATATCACACTGGTATTCAGTGCATTATCATTTGTTTTCAGTCTTCTGAAATGATAGTGCCCACCATCATATTCTATGCGCATCAATTGGTGAGGAGCAGTCCCGTCGGGGTTGATCTTATCAGTCAAAGCTATTGCAACATGTCCCATCGTGCGACGAAGATTCATTTCAACACATGGCAAAACTGCATATTGACCATCATCGTTCACATAAATCATCATGTCAACACCAAATGGTCCAATATAGATATTACGCAACACTCCAGACATACCCTTAATGATTTTCTCGCAGGCTGCACGCAACACCTCAACACCAACGTGTTTGCAAAGCATCTCCTCCTTATCCTTCTCACTCGCCAGGACATTGCCTTGATAAGCTCCATTGACAGTATTAAAGATTGACAGTCCCACATAAATGACCTTACCATCGGGAAGAGCTTCAAATTCCATTCCGAAATCACGCACCTTATTATAATAAGGTTCTACCATGATGCCCTGCTGAGTATCTATAACTCGCTGCGTCCATGCCGCCAACGGCGCCGTCAATTCTTCAACATATCGCACCCCTCTTCCACTGCTACTCCAAGGAGCCTTCAATACATGACACTTGCCATCATTCATCAGCTGTCTGACAGCCTCTAACGAGCGACAGTAAACTCCTGTATTCCCTAATCGTGCGGCAGCCCATTTCCTACTGCTGAGAAAACGAATTTTAGACAACTGCTCTTCTGAAGGAAGAAGTTCTTCAGCAATTCCAGCCTTCTCAAACTGGTGTTTCAATGCTGCATCCCAGCCCCACGGCAGAATCTGCAAATCTTCTTGCGCAATTTTTGCCAACTCGTCACGGGTCACAAACATTACGTCAGCCGCATTGGAACGACTCAAACGCAATTGGTAAAGTGCATTATCCACATCGTCCACCAAAACAGCATCACCATCTTCTGCCCATATAGACGGCAAAAAAGAGAGGTCCGAACGCAGCTGACGTCCGGCATGGGGAGCCGTGAAGAACCTGCCGCCAAATGCCAATGCGAGGTCGTGTTCTGGGTTAAATACGTGCAGTTTCATCTACTTCATACGTTTGTGAGTGCAAAAATACATAAAAAATTCCATTTTTTGCAAGATAAGCGTTTGTAAATCGAGAAATAAATACTATCTTTGCCGAATAAAAAATAAAAACACAATGCCAATGGACGCTTTCTTCCGCACACATACCTATTTAGTGGAGCATACGAACGCGCCAGTTCATCGTACCCTGATGGATGAGATAGACTGGAGCGACCGTATGATAGGTATTAAAGGAACAAGGGGTGTTGGCAAAACCACCTTCCTGCTGCAATACGCTAAAGAAAACTTCGCCTCTACAGACAAGCGTTGTCTTTATGTCAACATGAACAATTTCTATTTCCAGGGACGAGGCATTGCCGACTTTGCAGGCGAATTTTGCAAGAGAGGTGGTAAGGTGTTGCTGATTGACCAAGTCTTCAAACAGCCAGAATGGAGCAAGGAATTGCGCAAATGCTACGATTTGTATCCCAACTTGAAAATCATCTTCACCGGTTCGAGTGTGATGCGACTGAAGGAAGAAAACCCAGAGCTGAACGGCATTGTGAAGAGTTACAATTTGCGTGGCTTTTCTTTCCGTGAATACTTGAACCTGCAGACTGGAAACAACTTTGAGGCATACACGCTGGACGAGATACTCAACGACCACGAGCGTATCATCAAGAAGATACTGCCTAAGGCAAGTCCTGCCGCACATTTCCAGAACTACATCCATCATGGTTTCTACCCCTTCTTTCTGGAGCATCGCAATTTCTCCGAGAATCTGCTTAAGACCATGAACATGATGACAGAAGTGGACATCCTGCTTATCAAGCAGATGGAACTGAAATACCTCACGAAAATCAAGAAACTGTTCTATATGCTGGCGGTAGATGGACCGAAAGCGCCCAATGTGAGCCAATTGGCTCACGACATCCAGACAAGCCGTGCAACAGTTATGAACTATATCAAGAACCTTGCCGATGCTCGACTAATCAATATGATTTACCCCGTAGGACAGGAATATCCCAAGAAACCAGCTAAAGTGATGATGCACAACTCCAACCTGATGTATGCGATCTATCCCAACCGGGTTGAGAAGCAAGATCTCATGGAGACATTCTTTGTCAATGCTTTGTGGAAAGACCATAAAGTAAACAACGGAGCGAAAGCAGAATACTACATCGTAGATCAAGTGAAGAAGTTCCGTATTTGCGATGCGGAGAATCCGAAGATGCGATACAATTCCGACACCATCTACGCCCGTTACAATACTGAAGTTGGCAAAGACAATCGCATACCATTGTGGCTATTGGGATTCCTCTATTAGCAGGAAGATCGAGAAAAGCCTAGAAATTCTCTAGAAAAGCCTAGGAAAGCCTAGACATACCTAGAAGAACCTAGTACAAAAAAGAGAATCGAGAACAATTAACATTATACATTAACATTAACAACCAATTAGTAAAACAAAATGGCTAAAGAAAAAAAGTTTATCACTTGTGATGGTAACGAGGCTGCTGCTCACGTGAGCTATATGTTCTCCGAAGTAGCTGCCATCTATCCTATCACTCCGTCTTCGCCAATGGCGGAGCATGTTGATGAGTGGGCTGCCCGCGGTCGTAAGAACCTTTGGGGACAGAACGTAAGCGTACAGGAAATGCAGTCAGAAGGTGGTGCTGCCGGTGCTCTTCACGGATCACTGCAGGCTGGTGCCCTGACAACAACCTTCACCGCTTCTCAGGGTCTGTTGCTCATGATTCCTAACATGTATAAGATTGCAGGTGAGATGCTTCCTTGCGTTTTCGACGTTTCTGCTCGTACGCTTGCTTCTCACTCTCTCTGTATCTTTGGCGACCATCAGGATGTTATGGCTTGCCGCCAGACTGGTTTCGCTATGTTCTGCTCTGGTTCTGTTCAGGAGGTTATGGACCTTACTGCTGTTCCTCACCTGGCAACTCTGAAGACTGAGATTCCATTCGTTAACTTCTTCGACGGTTTCCGTACTTCTCACGAGTACCACAAGATTGAAGTAATGGATCAGGAAGACATCGCCAAGCTCGTTGATCCGGCTGACGTTGAGCGTTTCCGCAACCGTGCACTCACTCCTGAGCGCCCAATGACTCGCGGTACTGCTGAGAACCCAGAGACCTTCTTCACACACCGTGAGGCATGCAACGCTGCTTACGACAAGGTACCTGAGGTTGTCGAGTACTATCTGAACAAGATTAGCGAAATCACTGGTCGTGAGTATCACCTCTTCGACTACTACGGCGCCAAGGATGCTGACCGTGTTATCATCCTGATGGGTTCTGCTACAGAGGCAGCTCGCGAGGCTATTGACTACCTGACCGCTCAGGGCGAAAAGGTTGGTATGGTTGCCGTTCACCTCTATCGTCCGTTCTCAGTCAAGCACCTGCTCGCTGCTGTTCCTAAGACAGCAAAGCGCATCGCCGTGCTCGACCGTACGAAGGAGCCAGGAGCAGAGGGTGAACCTCTGTATCTCGATGTAAAGAGTGCATTCTACGATGTAGAAGACAAGCCTCTGATTGTCGGCGGTCGCTATGGTCTCGGTTCTTCCGACACCACACCTGCTAAGATTATCGCCGTCTTCAAGAACCTTGCTCTCAACGAGCCGAAGAACCACTTCACCGTTGGTATCGTTGACGACGTTACCTTCACCTCTCTCCCAGAGGAAGAAGAAATCGCAATGGGTGGTGCTGGCATGTTCCAGGCTAAGTTCTATGGTCTGGGTGCTGACGGTACCGTTGGTGCCAACAAGAACTCTGTGAAAATTATCGGTGACTCTACCGACAAGTACTGCCAGGCATACTTCTCTTATGACTCTAAGAAGTCTGGTGGTTTCACCTGTTCTCACCTCCGTTTCGGTGACACTCCTATCCGTTCTACCTATCTGGTAACAACACCTAACTTCGTTGCTTGCCACGTTCAGGCTTACCTCCACATGTACGACGTTACTCGTGGTCTGCAGAAGAACGGAACCTTCCTGTTGAACACTATCTTCGAAGGTGAGGAGCTGGCTAACTTCATGCCTAACAAGGTAAAGCGCTACTTCGCTCAGAACAACATCACCGTTTATACCATCAACGCTACGAAGATTGCTCAGGAGATTGGTCTCGGCAACCGTACTAACACCATCCTCCAGTCTGCATTCTTCCGCATCACGGGCGTTATCCCCGTTGACCTCGCCGTTGAGCAGATGAAGAAGTTCATCGTGAAGTCTTACGGCAAGAAGGGTGAGGATGTTGTCAACATGAACTACGCAGCAGTTGACCGCGGTGACGAGTACAAGAAGTTCGACGTTGATCCCGCATGGGCTAACCTCGCTGACGACGCTGAGCAGGCTGACGACGCTCCCGCATTCGTTAAGGAACTTGTTCGTCCTATCAACGCACAGGCTGGTGACCTGCTGAAGGTTTCCGACTTCGTGAAGTTCGACACCGTTGACGGTTCTTGGGCTAACGGTACTGCCGCTTACGAGAAGCGCGGTGTTGAGGCATTCGTTCCCGTTTGGAACTCAGAGAACTGTATCCAGTGTAACAAGTGTGCATTCGTTTGTCCTCACGCAGCTATCCGTCCGTTCGTTCTGACTGACGAGGAAATGGCTAAGTTCGACTTCGACGCTATCACCATGAAGGCTCCGAAGGCTATGGCAGGCATGCACTTCCGTATTGAGACTTCTGTTCTCGACTGTCTGGGCTGCGGCAACTGTGCCGACGTTTGTCCGGGCAACCCGAAGACAGGCAAGGCCCTCCAGATGGTTCCGTTCAATCCGGACGCTGAGGATATGAAGAAGGAGGCACAGAACTGGGATCGCCTCGTCAAGGAAGTAACCTCTAAGCAAGATCTCGTTGACATCAAGAGCAACGTGAAGAACTCTCAGTTCGCACAGCCGCTCTTCGAGTTCTCTGGCGCATGCTCTGGTTGCGGTGAGACTCCTTACGTGAAGCTCATCTCTCAGCTCTTCGGTGACCGTGAGATGATTGCTAACGCAACAGGTTGCTCTTCAATCTATTCTGCTTCTATCCCGTCAACACCTTACACCACCAACGCTAAGGGTCAGGGTCCTGCATTCGACAACTCACTGTTCGAGGACTTCTGCGAGTTCGGTATGGGTATGGTACTCGGTAACAAGAAGATGAAGGAGCGCGTAACTATGTTGCTCAAGGAAGCTTGCGAGAAGTGCGACGTTACTCCCGAATACAAGGCTCTTGCCGAAGAGTGGATTGCTAACCAGGAGGATGCAGAAAAGACCAAGGAGATTGCTCCGAAGCTGAAGGCTGAGATTGACGCATGCGCAGCTAAGGGATGCCCAATCTGCAAGGAACTGCAGACCCTCGACCACTATCTCATCAAGCGCAGCCAGTGGATCATCGGCGGTGACGGTGCTTCTTACGACATCGGCTACGGCGGTCTCGACCACGTGATTGCTTCCGGTGAAGATGTCAACCTCCTCGTACTCGATACAGAGGTTTACTCTAATACTGGTGGTCAGGCTTCTAAGGCTACTCCGCTCGGTGCCATCGCACAGTTCGCTGCTCAGGGTAAGCGTATCCGCAAGAAGGACCTCGGTATGATTGCTACTTCTTACGGCTATGTATATGTTGCTCAGGTGGCTATGGGTGCCGACAATGCTCAGTGCCTGAAGGCTATCCGCGAGGCAGAAGCATATCCTGGACCATCACTCGTCATCGCTTACGCTCCATGTATCAACCACGGTCTGAAGATCAAGGGTGGCATGGGTCGCAGCCAGGCTGAGGAAGGTCGCGCCGTTGAGTGTGGTTACTGGCACCTGTGGCGTTACAACCCACAGCTGGCAGAGGAAGGCAAGAACCCGTTCTCACTCGACTCTAAGGAGCCCGATTGGGATAAGTTCCACGACTTCCTCCTCGGTGAGGTTCGTTATCTGTCAGTTAAGAAGGCTTATCCTAACGAGGCAGAAGAGCTCTTCGCCGAGGCTAAGCGCATGGCACAGCTCCGTTACAAGAGCTATGTTCGCAAAGCTGCAGAAGACTGGAGTGAGTAATAATCTCCCCCTTATATCATCAAAGGAGCATCCGAAATTCGGGTGCTCCTTTTTCCTATATCATCGTGAATTCGGTGTAAAAATAGATGTATAATTATTCCTTTATGTCGTTTGTACTTTTATCTGTCCATTGGCATAACAGATTTAATGCTTACATCCTTTTTATTAAAATACTGCCACAATGCGGCGTATGTGTTTGAGTTTCTCCATGAACGAGTCGTCTCGTTCTGCCATCCTCATGTCGTATTCGTTCTGCATAGCCAGCAGAGGGGCGGCATCCACACCGAGGGCTGCCTCCATCATCATTGCAAGTTCGGGGCTGAGCGACCGCTTGCCATTCAGCATTTCGTTGAAGGCGGAGTAGGAAATGCCTATCTCCTTAGCCAGTCCGCGTTGCGAAATGCCACGGAATTCCAGTTCGTCCTTCAACACCTCGCCAGGATGGGTGGGCTGAAAGGGCTTCAAGTTGTTTGCTATCATCTGCGGATTTACTCCTTCAAGTGTCGTCATGTTTCGTCCTCCTTCTACTTATAATGGTTTGACAATTCCGTAATGTTACATATTGTGGCTATCTGCTTACCAGCCTCCGTGCCTTCGGTAAACTCAATGCGGTACTGGTCGTTAACACGTACGGAGGAGATTCCCTCCTTGTCACCGTGCAGTTTCTCGTAGTGCAAGGAGCCGTACTTGGCCAGTCCTAAGACATTCTCCTGCTGTTTCATCAGGTTGACAACCTTCACATACTTGCTAACAATCTGAGGTTGGTAACGATGTTTCTTATCACTTGCCTTGCCATCAGTGTAGAGTTGCTGTAGGTATGTCTGCTTGAATGTAACTATCATTTGAGCGCAAAGATACGATAATCCATTCATGTTCGCAAATTTATGAACAACTATTTAAGAAAAATGATAGTATCTTCAGAGAGAACACCAATCTTCAGCTCCTCAGGCAATAGTCCTGCATAGTCGGCGTCGAAGTCCTACCTACACTCTTAACTGCAAAAACAATCTCAAATCGGCTCAATGTGGATATAAAATCGGCTCAAATTCTTGCAGATTTGAGCCGATTATCGTACATTTGTGAGTTGATTTAATCCAAAACAAGTAAGGATAAGAACATGGTATATTTGCACAAAAATAAATAAACAAAAACGAAAGCGATATGAAGAAGTTTGAATTGATAACGCTCCCCTACGCTGAGGACGCATTGGAGCCGGTGATTAGCAGCGAAACAATAGGCTTCCATTACGGCAAGCACCTGCTGACATATGTAAACAACTTAAATGCACTGCTTTCAAATACTCCGATGGAAGGACTGCCGCTGGAAGAGATTGTCAAGAAGGCTGAGGGCGGAATATTGAACAACGCAGGACAGATTCTCAACCATGAGATGTATTTTCTGCAGTTTAAGCATCCAACAGAAAACAACATTCCGACGGGAACAATTGCCGATGCCATCATGAACAACTTCGGTTCGTTTGACGCCTTCAAGGAAGAGTTTCAGAAAAAAGGCACAACCCTGTTCGGCTCCGGATGGGTATGGCTCTCAGCAGACCAGAACGGCAACCTCATCATCACACAAGAGACCAATGCCGCCAACCCCATTCAAAAGGGTCTCACCCCGTTGCTTACCTTCGACGTATGGGAGCATGCCTACTACCTGGACTATCAGAACCGACGTGCCGACCACCTTGCTGCCCTCTGGCAGATTGTCGATTGGGACATCATTGAGCAACGCTACCGTCGTCACCATGATGCCATCACTTCCAAGTAGAAGCTGACGGGGCGGAAGCCGTCGTTACAGCTGATCATCGCACTCATGGGATTCTTCATCCAACCGTTGTGATATTCAACGGTTCCGTCAGGGGCAACTTTTCGTTCAGCGAAAAAGTTGCCCTCACCACATGCAAGAGACTCTACGAACGGACGAACGGAGTCCCATGCCGATGGACAAAAGCCGTCAGGACACTTGCCGTCGACAGAAACCCACTCCTGCCCTATCCTCACATCGCATGCATGCTCGATGGCATTCTCATATTTTGCCATCAAGTCCTTGTATTCCGTTTGGCGCACCGCCGTAATCCTAACCTTGTTCATTCCTTTCGTTCTGTTTTTACTTCCTTCGCCTACAAAGATAACACTTTTCTTTTTCTTCCATCCATAATGGCGAGCAAATAATTTGTCTTTTTGTAGATAAAAAAGGGTGTTTGCATATTTCAGTTAAGAACGAATTGTATTGCAAGGGCATTGAGTTTGTCTTGCAAAGGGATAGGTTTTGGACGGCAAAAGAGGTGAGTTTGGAACGCAAAGGGATAGGTTTTGAAAAAGGGGCGTTTTTTGAATCAAAAAGTGGACTTTTTGCAACGAAAAGTGTGCTTTTTCGCAACAACACCTAACACCTACCTCAAAATGCTCGGAACAGCGATAAACACAGGGATTAGCAACAGGTAGGTGTTGACGAAACACCTACCTCAACACCTACCCTGTCACCTACCTTATTACTCGACATCGAATGAACAACGAAAGCTGAATTTTATACTACGAATGAAACTAATTTCACGAAGATTTTTTGAACAACTAAAACTCCTTGACTCCTTTGCTCCTTAGAATATGAATGATTATTGCCCACAGATAGAATGCAGATGAACACAGATTATATTTCATCCATCTGCGCTATCCGCGATATCTGCGAGCCTTTATTATCTCACGCTGATACCGCTGATACCGCAGATATTTCTATTTAGAACATCGGAAAAAACTCCTTAACTCCTTAGAATTATAACAACGGAAAACACGGAAATCACGGAAAACTCCTTAACTCCTTGACTCCTTAGAATTATAACAACGAATTGCACGAATGGACACGAAAAACTCCTTGACTCCTTAGAAATTCAACAACGGAAAACACTCTAAGTTTGCAGCGTCTAAGAAAAAGATAGATTTTTTTTTGCTTAGTAAGGTTCGATTCCCTACCTTTGTTGTAAGAAGGAGGAATCGACCTGCTGGAGAGGGAAACTCAGGATTACACAGGGAC
>JAFRYZ010000035.1 GCA_017442825.1 Prevotella sp.
CCTTAAGAGGAAGGTTCTCAATACGATAAAGTTTGTACACCTCTTCTTGCAAATGAACACGCTCAATACCTGAACGAAGATAATCCTTACTTGTTTTCATCTTTTTGAATTTTAGGTGTCAACCTTATCTACAAAAAGACAAGGTTCGTTAGTGCTGGTTCTGGAGACTCGTTGGAGACGTTTTGAAGACTCATTAGCGCACCTTTACTTGAAAATTTTTTCATGAAAAAACCTCACTTCCTCACTTTTTGCGTATAACTCATTGTCTTACAGACTATTATATGAGTGAGAAAATAGTGAGGAAGTGAGGAAATTTATGTGATATTGGAGAAAATACCCCCTTCTTTTTACCAGAAATTCTCATCAAAATTCTAATCGTTTGCTCAAAAAAAAAACGGCAAAAAGCCAAGTAAAAATACGTTAAATCCGCTCCGTTTCACCATTATTTCCTCACTTCCTCACTATTTCCTCACTCGCTGTAACCTCGATCTACAAAGGGTTTGAGCGCAAAAAGTGAGGAAGTGAGGAAAAATTTCAAAAATCTTTGTACGTCTTGTCTTCAGTTACAAAAATGCTTGAATCATAACCAATAGTAATATCTGATGTCTCATCAGTAAGAGCCAAACTGAATTTTAACACACCTAAAGAAGAGTTTTTCAAACATTATACTTAAATTTGCACACAACTTGCACTTGCTGGTTGACTCTACAAGGAGAGCAAAGTATGAAACAGACGATAATATTCAAGGATTTATTCAACACTGAACTCTACACAAGGTAAAAGGCGACAGAACTGAAAGACATTATACGTGCAGATGCAGATGAGGTGGAGTTCAATTTCTCTGATGTGACATTCATGTCCCGTTCTTTTGCCAACGAGCTTTATAACATTACAGATACGTTCAAGAATAAGTCTTTCATCTACACGCACCAAAATGATGTAGTGGAAACGATGATGACCAAAGTGGCAGAAGGACGCAGTAGGGAACGAAATCGAGGAATCAGCAATCCGAAAATACTGGAGTTTAAAGATCAGAAAAGTCTTGAGGAATATCTAACTGCGCTATAGTCTATTCTGATTACAAATTTGAAAAGACGAATTTAAATTGAATTGAACAAGCAAGAAGGGAAGCCTGCATAGACAAATGGATACAGGCTTCCCTCTTCATTATCGTTACAAGAAAGGGGCAGACCTCAAGGTGGGCAGCTATACCTTTACGACCCTTATTGGCGACAATAAGGTCAACCACTGCTATACGGAACTCCCCGACGGACGCCTGATGGAGTTGCAGCTTGTCTACCTCGAACCAGAGGCTGAGGTAGTGAAGCAGGTTGTCGAAAGCATCAAGATCAAGTAAGCATAAGCATCCATCCATAACCAAAAGAGGGTGTGCCTATTTTGACACACCCTCATTTCATTTTGTATTGAAGTGGATATGTTTACAAGTTGAAGTTATCAGCTCAAATTTACCCTTATATGTTCCCTGCATTAAATCAATACAAACTATTATCTTTTATTCCAAGTAGAAACCATTGTTCCATATTTTACAGAAGTCCATTCTATCGAGAGCACCTCAGCTGTAAGAACTTTTACAGTACCCGTAAACCCCGTAGAAAGAGCTAATACATTGGTTTGTGAGTTAAATGCCCAAGTTCCTTTTGCATCATATCCCGAAACTAATTCAACATCACACGTTCCATCGGAATATAAAGTAAAACTAGGAGCAATATTGCCATTGAAAGACCAATGACCAATAAAGAGTTTTGGATCTAAACCATTTATTACTCCAGAGGAAGAGGCATTGTCAATACTATCATCGTCATCACCACCACAAGAAATAAAGCCCGTACACAAACAGATCATTAAAAATACGGACATCAATTTAAAATTCACTTTTTTCATTTTCTTTTGATTTTATAAATTAATACTAAAGTTAATAGGGAACTCATATTTTTAGCACTAACTTATAAAAAGAAAGCGCAGACCCGTTCCATCACGACTCAGGCCTAGCACAGCCTCTATAACTTATGGATAAGTCTACGCTTATGGCGCAGCTCTATAAGTTATAGATATTGCTCTTTATCATTTCCGAGGTGCTAGTTCGAGTCGTGAATTTGAGCAAATAAAATGGTTGTGCTCCGAAGAACACGGTGCAAAGATACAAAATAATTGTAGAATGCCAAGTTTTTGAGAAAGAATTTAATCTACTTTTTTGCATATTTGTAAAAGTTGCCATTCAGTATATTTAAGGTAAAAAGTACTCCAAGACACCTTTTTTTACAAAAAAATGTTTATCTTTGCCGCTGATAAATATAATGACTAACGTTGCCGATATGATATGAGCAAATACGAAATTCCTTTTTTGACAGCCTGCATCCATGCTTTTAGTCAGCGTTTTGCCATGACTCGACAGGCGGCATTCCAATATCTTCAAAAGCATAAAGGATTGGGATTTTTGATTGAATTCTATGATGTGGAACATTTGCAGTCAATGGACGAAACCATAGACGACTTGTGCATTGTCTGCCAAAAGAACGGAGGAAAGCTTATATGATACTATATCATGGTACGAATACTGACTTCAAACCATCATATTATGACACAGCCAACCCATCACCAGATAGCAACGTATTTAACTAATTATGCCTTGAGCGAATTAGTTAAATATGTTATGGAAGACACGAATTGTACGATTGAGCAAGCGATGGAGCGGGTCTATAACTCACCACTAATGCCGGCTCTGCAAGATGAAGAAGGTGAATTGTACGTGCAGAGTCCTGCTTATCTATATGAAATGATGGCTCCGACCTTGCCATTAAAAACTCACGCTCAAGAATGCAAATAAAAAAACTTGCATTCTCTTCGCTTATTCGTTTTTTTTGCACTACCTTTGGATAAGGTACTTTCGCTCGACAATGAAAGAAAAACAAGTTTTCTTTTTGCATTGTGCTCGCTTAATCGTACCTTTAACTGCGTTGAAGGGTGGCTTCGCCTCAGAAAAACCAAAATAAATTTTGTTTTTCGTTCGGCTTGCACTACCTTTGCAGCCGATTATCAAGGGGTGCCCACATGTTGTGGGCTGAGATGATACCCTCTAACCTGATGCGGGTAATGCCGACGTAGGGATGGATAGCAGTTGAATCTACAGACATTTTGTTCCCCTTTACATTTTTATTCATTCATTAAAAAAGTAAAGTAATGACGAAAAAGTTATTTCTCATGGCGATGCTTGCTGCCGGTGCGATGGGCACGAAAGCGCAAAGCAACGTAAACAAGTTCGACTCTACTCACGTAGAACAAATGCAGGAGGTTGTGGTGCAGGGAGTGCGTGCACAGAAAAATGCACCGTATGCCATTGCCAACATCAAGAAACAGGAGTTGCAGGAGTTTTCGAAGACGGGCAGGGAGCTGCCCTTCCTCTTCAGCAACACACCAGGAGTGCTGGCATGGAGCGAGAACGGACTGGGAACGGGTACGACGTATATGCGCATTCGCGGTGCCGGCGACTCGCGCATCAACGTGACGCTGGACGGTGTGCCGCTGAACTCGCCCGAAGACCAATGTGTGTTCTGGGCAAACATGAACAGTTACGGCGCGCTGCTGGGCAGTGTGCAGATTCAGCGCGGCGTGGGAACTTCGACCAACGGCGACGGTGCCTTCGGTGGAACCATAGCCCTGACGTCGAAAGCACCAGCTGAGGTGCCCTCGGCAGAGGTTTCGGCAAGCTACGGTTCGTACAATACGTTCAATGTAGGCGGATCGTTCTCTACGGGGCTGCTGTGGAACCATCTCATCTTTGACGGTGCCTATCACGAGACCAATACCGACGGATACATCCACGGCACCAGCGGACGGTCGGGTTCTTACTATGGCGGACTGACGTGGATAGAGAATAAATTCACCATCCGACTGAAAAACTTCGGAAACTTCGAAAAGACAGGGCAGGCTTGGAACGGTGTGACGGCTGGTAACGGCGACTACTCCCTCATGGACGGCAACTACGACGACGGTTCGTGGGCTTACCAGACCAAGACGGGCATCAAGACATATAAAGACTTGTACGAAGCGGGGCTGGGCAGATACAACGATTTGTATGAGTATATCGTTACCAACGAAGACGGACTCTTCAAACAAAATGCTGACGGACACTTCATGACTGCCCGCTACAAGATGGCTGACGGCAGCTATTGGGACAAGACCACCGATAACTTCTGGCAGAACCGCACGCTGCTATCCGGTGTCTGGGACATCAACGAGCACTGGAAGGCTACGGCTACGCTGCATTATACTCACGGCTACGGCTATTACAACCAGCTGCGACCTGACTACAAGCTGTCGAAATTCGGACTGACCTTCACCGACAGCCAGGGGAAGAAGGTGAAAAGCAGCGACTTCGTAAGACAGAAGGGATACAAACAGGATGCCTACGGCGGACTGGCCAACATTAGTTACAAAGACGACCGATGGGACATTATCGGCGGGCTGGCTTTGCAGAAGTTCACATCACCCCACTTCGGCTATATCACCTATATCTCCAACAGGGAATTGAGCCAGCAAGTACTTGCCAACGGCAAATACCAACATTACGACTCACATGCTGACAAGCTGGACGGCAACGTCTTCCTGAAAGCTGCCTACCACCTCACCGGCAACTTAGACGTCTTTGCCGACGTACAGTACCGTCATGTCAACTACAAGACCGACGGCAAGCACGACCGCTTTGTAGAAAACGGAGACGGCACCTACAGCAACTTTATTCTCGACATCAAAGAGAAATACAACTTCGTGAACCCCAAAGCGGGAGTGAGCTACCACAACGGTGGTCACCATGCCTATGCATCGTTTGCCATGAGCAACCGCGAACCTGAACGCAACAATTTCACCGACAACGGCAGCTATCCAGCTCCGAAAGCTGAACGACTGTTCGACTACGAACTGGGCTACAACTATGCGACAAAAAGGTGGCGCGCAGGCGTGAACCTATATTATATGCACTACAAGGACCAGTTCGTGCAGACGGGGGCTCTGAGCGACATCGGAGAAAATCTGACTACCAACATCAAGAAGTCGTACCGCATGGGTATTGAACTGACAGCTGGATGGGACGTCGCCCCGTGGCTGACACTGGAAGGAAATGCGGCACTGAGTCAAAACAAACTGAAAGACTTCGACGAGCAGGCGAGTGTGAACTGGGAGAAAGAGTTCCGCACCATCCACTACGACGATGCTACGCTGGCCTTCTCGCCCAGTGCCATACTCAACGGCTTCGCCACTTTCCACTACAAAGGTTTCCAAGCCGTATGGCATACCAACTTCGTCAGTCGCCAGTATCTGGACAACACACAGAACAAAGACCGTTCGCTACCTGCCTATTCCGCATCAGACGTTAAGCTGAGCTATTCCTCAAAAGTCAGAAAGGCACTGGGCATCAAGGAAGTCGTCCTGGGACTGAACTTCAACAACGTGTTCGGACGTCGCTATGCCACCAGCGGATGGGTGTATTCGTCTATTCTTGAAGACTACGGTCACCCGAACGAGAACCGATACTACCAAATCGGCTTCATCCCTGCTGCGGGGTTCACCGCTATGGGAAGTGTGACGCTGAGATTTTAAAACTCAAGTTTCAGAAGTTAAATGGGAATGGACTTCTTTCTACAACATGGGTTAGACTTGTTTACCACGATACTCGGCTTGATTTATATCTGGCTGGAGTATCGTGCCAGCATCTGGCTGTGGTTCTTCGGCATCGTCATGCCTGCATTGGACATCTACCTCTACTGGAGTCACGGACTCTATGGCGATGCAGGCATGGCATGCTATTATACGGTGGCTGCCGTCTATGGTTTTCTTGTTTGGAAGTTCAAGAAGACTCGCAAGACGCATCAGCCACTGCCGATTATACACATGCCGCACAGACTTTATCTGCCTGCAGTAATAGCATTCTTTGCTGCATGGGGGGGCACCTACTATATCCTCATTACTTTTACCAATTCTACGGTTCCTGTCCTCGACGCCTTCACCAATGCCTTGTCGTTCGTTGGACTGTGGGCTTTGGCACGCAAGTATCTGGAACAATGGTTCTTCTGGATGGTAGTCGATGGGGTATGCACCATCCTCTACATTCAAAAAGGCATTCCTTTCAAGGCTATTCTGTACGGGCTATACGTTGTCATAGCCGTCTTTGGCTACCGCAAGTGGAAACAGATGACGAAAATCGTCACCAACACGAAGTCGCCAAACAGGTGAAGGGGTCACCAACACGAAGTAGCCAAACAAATGATTACAGATATTCCAACAGGATATCCCACACGGCAATGATGTGACAAACAGAACCGGCAAGGACGAAGAAATGGAAAACGGAGTGCATGTATTTCCGTTTGTTCAGCGAGTAGAAGACGGCACCGGTGATATAGGCTACTCCCTCGGCAATAATCCAACTGACAGCAGCTGTGCCCACGGCATCCATCAAGGGTTTGAAGGCTATGAGCACCGACAAACCCATCAGACAGAAACAAATAGTCTCCCAATGACTGTGGTCGCTCAGTTTACGGAAAGAGAGCACCGTACCCACCACGGCACAAGTCCATTGGAAGATGAAAAACGACCATCCCCAATAACCTTGGTCGCGCATGGCGATGAGCGTTATAGGCGAATAGGAACCAGCGATGTGCCAGTAGATGGCAGCATGGTCCCACTTTCTCAAACGTTCCTTCCAAACCGAACGGGCTGAAAGAGCATGATACCAGGTGGAGGCGATATACGACATCAGCATACCGAAGAGGTAGAGCGACACTCCGAAGGTTGCCCAAGCATTCTCGTGGCGGGCGCACCATACCAAGAAAATGGTACCCATGACCGCACCCAACACAATACCGCCGGCATGCGACCATGAGTTCCATAACTCTTCCTTATGGCTGAAATGAATCTTAAACCTCACTCTAAACTCTAGTCTCTAAACTCTCAACTCTCCAGCTCAAAATCCAGCTGTCGTTTTTCCAGGTTGGCACGAGCCACACGAATGCGAACAGGGTCGCCGAGTTGGTATTTATGGTGGTGGCGACGACCTACAAGACAATAGTTCTTCTCATCAAAGTCGTAGTAGTCGTCGTCAAGGTCACGCATGAGCACCATTCCCTCACAGTGGTTCTCATCTATCTCGCAATAGATGCCATACGACTGTATGCCGCTGATGTGGGCATCGTAAACCTCACCTATCTTGTCGCCCATAAACTCTACCATCTTGTATTTGATGCTGTCGCGTTCAGCATTTTGAGCCACTTGCTCCATGTCGGAACAGTGTTCGCACAGTTCTTCGTACTTCTCGCGGTTGGCAGAGCGTCCGCCTTCTTGATAACGGGTAAGCAAGCGGTGGACCATTGTGTCGGGATAGCGACGGATAGGCGACGTGAAGTGGGTATAGTATTCGAATGCCAGTCCGAAGTGTCCGATGTTGTGAGTGGAGTATTTCGCTTTCATCATGGCTTTCAACGCCACCATCTGAATAAGTTTTGCTTCGTTGGTACCTTCACACTCGCTGATGAGGGCATTCATGGCCCGTGCTGTGGCATTCTTATTGCCTGCCGACTTCATGCGATAGCCGAACTTCACGACGAACTCGCGCAGGTTTTCAAGTTTCATCGGGTCTGGTTCATCGTGGATACGGTACGGCAACGTCTTAACAGGCAACTTCTTTCCTTTCGCCATCTTGGGTTTTCCTACGTCTTCAGCCACGGTACGGTTGGCAAGGAGCATGAACTCCTCGATGAGTTTGTTGGCATCTTTCGACCGTTTGAAATAGGCTCGTGTAGGTTTTCCTGTTTCGTCGATGTCGAAATGCAGTTCTTCGGAATCGAAATTGATGGCTCCGTCCTTAAACCGCTTGGCACGAAGTTTCTTGGCAAGGGCATCAAGCGTACAGATTTGTTCGGCATACTCTCCTTGCCACCCTTCCTTGCCAGGGAGAGGTGCCGGTTGCCCTGTGCCATCGACAACACCGTTGCGCTCCAACAGTTCTTGCGCCTCTTCGTAGGCATAGCGACGGTTACTGCGAATGACGGTGTGCACAATGCGGTAGTTCTTGACGTTGGCTTCTTCGTCGAGAACGAAAACAACACTATAGCAGAGTTTTTCCTCGTCGGGACGTAGAGAGCAGATGAAATTACACAAGCGTTCAGGCAACATCGGAATGGTGCGGTCAACGAGATAGACGCTGGTGGCTCGACGTTGTGCTTCCTTGTCGATGACGGAACCTTCGGTGACATAATGGCTCACATCAGCAATATGTACACCAACCTCATATAGTTTCTTGTTCGACTTACCGCCATCGCTGATGATTCTAATGGAGAGAGCATCGTCGAAGTCCTTGGCATCGTGAGGGTCGATGGTGCATGTCCATACATCGCGGAAGTCTTCACGGCGGGCAATCTCCTCAGGTGTTATCTCTGCCGAAAGTTTCTCGGCTGCCTCTTCCACGTGTTTCGGATACTTATAAGGCAATCCATACTGGGCAAGGATGGCGTGCATCTCTGCATTGTTCTCGCCTGTCTTTCCCAAAACATCGACTACCTCTCCAACAATGCGTTTCGACTCTCGTGAAGGCCACTGGGTAATGCGTACAACAGCCTTGTCACCAGTCTTTCCTCCTTTCAGTTTACGCTTGGGAATGATGATGTCGTTAACAAACATATTACTCTCGGTAATCAAGAAGGCGATATCCTTCTCCACCTTCAGCTGACCAACGAAAGTTTCACGGGCATGCGAGAGGATATCAGTAACCATAGCCTCTTTGATATGGTTTCGACGACGAGCCATCAGCGATACCCTCACACGGTCGCCGTTCATGGCAAAGAGCGAATTGCGCTCGGAAACGAATATGGGTTTGTCGCTGCCATCGGGCAAGAACGAATTTTTGCCATTTGACTTGCGTACGAAGACTCCTTCCTGTACCTGTCCTTTCGTATTCAACCGATATTGGTTGTCCGACACCTTCGACAAAACATCGTCCCAAGCCATCTCCTCCATGACGTCCACCGCCAACATCTTTGCCGGATGGGTGTCTAAATGGAGAGCCTTGAATATCTGCTTGAAGCTGAACGTCTCGTTCGGTTGAGACTGGAAGAATCCTGCCACCATCTCCGAAACCTTACGCTTATTGAGGCGAACGCCCCCTCTTTTGCCTTTTCCCATAGTACCTCTTTTTTTGATAATGATGCTACAAAGGTAGGAAAAAGGTATGAAATAATGCACTATTTATCATTTACTATTCACAATTATTTGTAAATTTGCACCCAAAATCAATCATCAAGTGAACCTTTCATCCTTGATTCTTTCCGAATTCGCATAAAAAATGAAATCGATACTCATCACTGGAGCAAGCGGATTCATCGGCTCGTTTATTGTCGAAGAAGCCCTGCGCAGAAACATGGAGGTATGGGCGGCTGTACGCAAGAGCAGCAGTCGCCAGTTCCTGCAAGACGAGCGCATCCGATTCATCGAGCTCAACCTCAACTCGGAAGAAGAACTGAAAACCCAACTGGCTCCTCACCGTTTCGACTATGTGGTACATGCCGCTGGCGTTACGAAGTGTCTTCATAAGGAAGACTTCTTCCGTGTCAACACCAACGGGACGGCTAATCTCATCAGGGTGTTGCGCCAACTGGAGATGCCCCTCGAAAGGTTCGTCTTCCTGAGCAGCCTCAGCGTTTATGGCGCTATCCACGAGAAACAACCCTACGAACCCATCAGCGAACAAGACAAGCCACAACCCAACACCGCTTATGGAAAGAGTAAACTCAAGGCTGAAGAAGTGCTGAGAAAAGAGGGTGAAGGACTACCCTATGTCATCCTGCGACCGACAGGAGTCTATGGACCACGCGAGAAAGACTACTTCATGATGGCGAAGAGTATCAAAGGACACATGGACTTCGCTGTGGGATTCAAACGGCAAGACATCACTTTCGTCTATGTAAAAGATGTTGTTCAGGCTGTTTTCCGTGCTATAGAACACGGAAAGACAGGGCGAGCCTACTTCCTTTCCGACGGACAAGTCTATCAGAGTGCAACCTTCAGCAACCTCATACACGAGGAACTGGGACGTCCCTGGTGGATACGCATCAAAGCCCCGATATGGCTACTTCGCATCATCACCTTCTTCGGTGAGCGAATGGCCCACCTGACAGGGAAAATTTCAGCATTGAACGACGACAAGTACAACATCATGAAACAGCGCAACTGGCAATGCGACATTCAGCCTGCCATCGAGGAATTGGGATTCAATCCGGAATACGACCTCGAACAGGGTGTCAAGGAAACCATTGCATGGTATAAGGACAACCTGTGGCTGTAGTATGAAGGGGAGTTAAAGGGGAGTTAAAAGGGAGTTAAAAGGAAGTTAAAGGGATATTAGAACTTTCAAATAGAAAAACTATCGTCCTTTTAACTCCTTGAGCGAAGCGATAACTCCTCTTTAACTCCCAAGCAGTGAAGCTGCGATAACTCCCCTTCAATATAACAAGGAAACAATGAAAAAGAATATAGGAAAAAGGCTGAAAAGCATCTTCCAACTGGAGAAAAAGCCGAAGAAAGGATTCCTACTCGTCGAGTGGGTAGTGATGGCATACCTTCTATTTACGCTTGTCTTCGCCCTTTTCATGTACACCAAGTTGGAGAACCCCAACGCCATCATCTGGGGACGACTGCGCATCGTTGCCATGACCGCCGCTCTGTGGATGGTCTATCGCATCATTCCCTGCCCTTTCACACGAATGATACGTATCGTAGCACAAATGGGGCTGTTGGCTTGGTGGTATCCCGACACCTACGAATTCAACCGTATGATGCCCAACCTCGACCACCTCTTCGCAGCTTGGGAACAATCATGGTTCGACTGTCAGCCAGCCCTGCTCTTCTCACAGAAGATGCCTGGTGCTTTCTTCAGCGAACTTTTCGACATGGGCTATGCCTCTTATTACCCCATGATAGCCTTGGGAGTCGTCTATTATTTCGGTTGGCGATACCATGAGTTTGAACGAGCATCGTTCATCGTCATGGGTTCCTTCTTCCTCTACTATCTCGTCTTCATCTTCCTGCCTGTTGCCGGACCGACATTCTATTATAAGGCAGTAGGTTTGAAGAAGATTATGGCAGGCATTTTCCCTCCCATGCACGACTATTTCAACTTTCATCAGGATTGTCTTCCCTCACCAGGCTATACCGACGGTCTTTTCTATCAACTCGTAGAAGACGCTAAAGCTGCCGGTGAGCGTCCGACAGCAGCCTTCCCCAGTTCTCATGTCGGCATCTCCACCGTCATTATGTGGCTGATAATCCATGCCCGCAACTGGCGACTGCTGTATGTCGTATTGCCTTTCTATGTACTGTTGTGCTGTTCTACGGTCTATATTCAGGCTCATTATCTCATCGATGCCATCTTTGGTCTCATCAGCGGCACCATCTTCTATTTCGTGTTGCTGTATCTAAGCAAGGGAGTTAAAAGGATTTAAAGGGGAGCTATCGCGGCTTTGCCGCTTAGGAGTTAAAAGGACAATAGTTTTTCTGTTTGAAAGTTCTAATGTCCCTTTAACTCCTCTTTTACTCCCCTTTAACTCCCAAGCGGCAAAGCCGCGATAACTCCCCTTTAACTTCCTCCCCTCCCCAGGGAGGGGTCGGGGGTGGGCTTTCCTACAGCAACTTCACCAGTTCCTTCATGCCCGCACTGGCACCAGCCTTGATATGCGTGACATTGCGGACAACATTTTGTACGTCGTCCGACGGATCTATCAGATAGACAGGCGCCTCTGTCGGAGCATAATGCAACAACCCTGCGGCAGGATAGACATTCAGCGACGTACCTATCACCACGAAGATATCCGCCTTCTGCGTCTCAACAGCTGCCGGTTCTATCATGGGGACACTCTCACCAAAGAAGACGATGAATGGACGAAGTAAGGAACCGTCGGCAGCTTGAGCACCGATCTCCACCTCAGGATTGTCTTCCGTCAGTTCTTGCACATAACTCTCGTTATAAGGATCACGCGACGAACACACCTTCGCCAACTCACCATGCAAGTGAATCACCTTCGTCGAACCCGCTTTCTCGTGCAGGTTATCCACATTCTGCGTAATGACCGTCACATCGTAGTCCTTCTCCAGTTCGGCAATCAACCGATGCCCCTCGTTCGGTTTTGCAGCATACAGTTTCTTGCGCAGTCCGTTATAGAATTCCGTCACCAGCTTAGGGTTGCGCTCCCATCCCTCGTGCGTTGCCACATCCTCTACCGGGAAGTTCTCCCAGAGACCGTCATTGCCGCGGAACGTCTTAAAACCACTCTCCACCGACATTCCGGCACCCGTCAGAAACACCAATTTCTTTTTCATATCCAACCTCCTTATTAAAATAGTTTCTGGGCACAAAGATAGGATAAAGTTGAGAGTTAAGAGTTGAGAATTAAAAGTTTTTTTCATATTCCCCCATAAACTCCTGCTTTTTTATTTATCTTTGCACGCGAAATGCATATCAGACACAAAAGGAACTGGGCAGCAAGACTGTTACTGGCAGTCTTCATACCGATGGTATTGCTATCGGCAACCCACCGTCATGACTTCCAACCGACGGGAACCGGCAACTGTGATGAGTGTGTCAAGCACGTTCCTCATGCCGGTCACCTTCTGCCACATGTCAACCATGTGTCAGATTGCGTTTTATGTCAATTCCTACAGATAAGCAGTATTGTCGTTTCAGCGGCAATATCATTGTTTGTCTGCCAAAAAGTACAACACTACGTCCAGCCCGAAAAACGATGCAGGGAAGTGTGTGTTGTACATCCTTCAACTCGCGCCCCCCCTATTGTCGCTTGATTTCTTTCATACATTAAAAACATCAAGCAACAACCCATATTTTTTTACTCACAACATGAAAAAAACAATATTCATGCTGTCAGCGCTATGGTATTCCATGACGATGACAGCTCAGACGGTGTCCGATTCCACAGACATCTTCTTCAAGCATTTAGAGATAGACCAAGTCATCGTTACCGGACTGACCGGAGACAGCAAGCTCCGCGACATGGCAGCGCCGGTCAACATCGTTTCCCACAAAGACCTGCTGTCCGTTTCCTCCACAAACATCATTGATGCCGTAGCCCACCAACCAGGTGTTTCGCAAATCTCAACCGGTAGCGGCATCTCCAAACCCGTAATCCGCGGACTGGGCTACAACCGGCTGATAGTCGTCAACGACGGCATACGGCAGGAAGGTCAACAATGGGGCGACGAACATGGCATAGAGATTGACGGACAAGACATCGGTTCGGTAGAAATACAGAAAGGACCCGCCAGTCTCATGTACGGCTCCGATGCCATGGCAGGAGTGCTCATTTTCCATCGTCCACCCTTTGCCCCACTCAACGAGATGGCAGCCAACATCAGCAGCGAATACCAGACCAACAACGGACTCCTCGGTTACTCCGTTAACGTTGGTGGTAACAAGGAAAACATAGTATGGGACTTGAGGTACAGCGGTAAGCATGCCCATGCTTATAAGAACCCCGTTAACGGATATGTGCCCAACTCGCAGTTTCGTGAGCAAGCCTTCTCGGCACTTCTCGGCATCATCCGCGATTGGGGACACTCTCACCTGAAGTTCAGCTATTTCAACCTCGTACCGAGCATCATCGAAGGTGAAGGTCACGAACATGAACATGAAGGTGAGGAGGCACACGAAGGAGAACATGAGCATGAAGAAGAGCACGGGCACCAGACCGTCGACAACGTCAAGACCTATGGCCACGGCTTGCCTTATCAGCGGGTGAACCACTATAAGGTGGTTTGGGATAACAGTATCCGACTCGGCAACGGCAACCTGAAAGCCATCGTCGGCTACCAGCAGAACCAGCGAAAGGAGTTTGAAGAGAGTGCCGATGAATACAGCCTCTACTTCCAACAGCATACCCTGAACTACGACATGCGCTATCAGATAGAGTTACCGAAGAACTGGAAGGTGGCAACCGGCATCAACGGCATGTATCAGCGGTCGCTGAACAAGGGCGAAGAGTTTCTGATACCTGCCTACAACCTCTTCGACTTCGGCATCTTTGCCACTGCCGACAAGCGCATCGGTAAGGTGCACCTCACCGGAGGAGTCAGACTGGACACCAGAAAGCTACATAGCGAGGCGCTGGCAGAAGACGGCGAACTGCGCTTCAATGACTTCACCCGCCACTTCACGGGAGTTACTGGCAGTATCGGCGGTGTGTGGCATGTCACCGACCGCTTCAACCTACGACTGAACTTGTCGCGCGGTTTCCGTGCGCCCAACATGAGCGAGTTAGGCTCCAACGGCATCCATCACGGCACCCACCGCTACGAAATCGGCAACAGAGACTTAGACCCGGAATTCAGCTGGCAGGCAGACCTCGGTGCCGACTTCTCGTCGGAGTATTTTTCAGCACAGGTGTCACTCTTTGCCAACCGCATCAGCAATTACATTTATGCACGCCGTATCTCCGACGCTCAACTTTCAACACTCCGCCCGACCTTGGGTCACTTGCAAGACAAGAACCTTCATTCTTCATCCCTTGACACCTACCTCTTCGATGCCGGCGACGCCCGGTTGTTGGGCTTCGAGGCACAGGTAGACGTGCATCCCATCCACTGCCTGCACTTCAACAATACGTTCTCATACGTTGATGCCCGACAACTGCACCAACCTGCTGACAAGAAGTACCTGCCCATGACACCGGCACCACGGTGGCTGTCAGACCTGAAGTACGAGATAACCCATAGCGGACGCATCTTCAACAATACCTATGTAGCCTTCGGCATAGACTGTAACCTGAAACAGAGCCATGTCTACCTCGCTGATGGTACGGAAACACCCACACCTGCCTATACCTTGCTCCATCTGTCGGCAGGAACCGATATTATGATCGGTGGAAAGCGCAGGGTTTCCCTCTACCTGAATGCCGACAACCTGACCAACAAAGCCTATCAAAACCATTTGAGCCGTCTGAAATATGTGGAACTGGACAACGGCACCCAGCACAACAGCGTCTACAACATGGGCAGGAACATCACCCTGAAACTGGTCATTCCCCTCTCGTGGGAACTGTAGAAAGGAAAGAGCGTCAATTCCATTAGGTTGATTGAGAAGCCTTTTCGTTCGACAAAGCAAAAGAAAAACGAGCTTTTCTTTTGCTTTGTCCTCGCTTAATCGTACCTTTGTCCCCGTTTTTAATCATAAAGAGAAAGAAAAGAATGGATAAAGTAAGTTATGCACTTGGCATCGGAATCGGTCGCCAGTTGGCACAGATGGGTGCCGAAGAGTTGAACATCGACGATTTTGCACAGGCCATCAAGGATGTGATTGCCGGTACCAAACTGCAAGTATCAGACTCCGAAGCACAGACCATCGTTCAGGAGTTCTTCGCCAACCAAGAGAAGAAACAGCGTGCCGCTGCTGCCGAGAAACACAAGGAAGCCAAGGCAGCCGGTGAGCAGTACCTCGCCGAAAACGCCAAGAAGGAAGGTGTTGTCACCACAGCAACGGGTCTTCAGTATATGGTGCTGAAAGAAGGCAACGGCAAACAGCCGAAAGCTACCGACAAGGTGCGCTGTCACTACGAAGGCATGCTCATCGACGGCACCCTCTTCGACAGCAGCATCCAGCGCGGCGAACCGGCAGTCTTCGGTCTGAACCAGGTCATCGCCGGATGGACAGAGGGCTTGCAGCTGATGAAAGAAGGTGGCAAGTATCGCTTCTTCATCCCCTATCAGCTCGGTTACGGTGAGCGTGGTGCCGGCGGCTCCATTCCTCCCTTTGCAGCCCTCGTCTTCGATGTAGAGCTGATCGAGGTAGTATAAATCCTAAATATTTAGAAATTCCTAGAAATCCTAGATAATAATCATAGAAAAAAGAAAACAACAAACAACATATCAACAATGAAAAAAATCTTCTATGTAGCCACAATGGCTATCACAGCCGCCACATTCGTTTCGTGCGGCAACTCTGTCCCTAAGGCAGAATTAAACGACGATGTCGATACGCTCAGCTATGCCTTTGGCATTGAGCAGTCGCAGGGTGTAAAGCAGTTCCTCCAGCAGATGGAAATCGACACCGCCTATATCGACGAATTTGCAAAAGGTATTGCCGAAGCAGCCCAGGGCGTTGACGACAAGAAGAAGGCAGCCTACAATGCCGGTATCGGTGTCGGTCAGCAACTGAACATGATGCTCAAAGGCTACAGCCGTCAGCTCTTCGATGGCGACTCCACCAAGACACTGTCCATGAAGAACCTCGCAGCAGGCTTCATCGCCGGAGCGACAGGCAAGGATGCCAAGATGACACTAGAGCAAGCCCGCATGTTCGGACAGGCTAAGGCTCAAGCCATCCAGACCAAGAATGCCGAGGCCAAGTTTGCCAAGGAAAAGAAAGCCAGCGACGACTTCATGGCTGCCGCTGCCAAGAAAGAAGGCATCCAGAAACTCGGTCTGGGCGTCCTCTACAAAGTGCTGAAAGCCGGCAACGGCGCCGTTCCTTCCAAGAACGCCACCGTCACCATCAACTACGAAGGTAAGAACATCTCAGGCAAAGTCTTCGACAAGCGCGACGGAGCGAAGATGCCCATCTCTGGAGCCATCCCCGGTTTCGTTGAAGCCATCTCCCACATGCCCGTCGGCTCAAAATGGGAAATCTACATCCCCTACAGTGCCGGCTATGGTGCTCAACAGGCAGGTCCCGACCTGAAACCCTTCTCAGCCTTGATTTTTACCGTTGAACTGCTCAAAGCCGAAGAATCCTCCCAGGCTGGCGCACCACAAATCCAACAGTAAGCCATGACGAAGAAACTCATGATACTGGCACTCGTCATCCTGGCGAGTGCTTCTTTTAGCACAGCAAGTGCAAAAGACAAGAAAGACAAGAAGAACGCCACCGTCGTGGCTGAACCTCAGCGACTGCAGCCCACTACTGCCACCGACTCACTGAGCTATGCTGCCGGCATGGCCATCACCAATGGTCTGCTCCCCTATCTGCAGCAGCAGTTCGGCATCACCCCTGCCCAGATGCCCGATTTCCTCCGCGGTTTCAACGAAGCCGCCAGTCATCGCAACGACAGCACCTTCCGTGCCTATTCTGCCGGTCTGCAGATTGCCGACATGCTGAAAAACCGCATGATACCCAATCTCAACAACGAGCTCGATGCCGTCAGCGAAGACTTTGTCTTCGACGGTTTTGCCGCTTCCCTGCAGAAAAACTACAGCATCTATACCGACTCCGCAGCCCAGAAAATTTTCGAAGATGCCCGCCTTGCCACCATCAACAAACGCAACGAAGCCTACAAGCAGGAAGGCGAGCGCTTCCTGGCAGAGAACAAGACCAAGCCAGGCGTGCAGACCACTGCCAGCGGCTTGCAATACAAGGTGCTGAAAGCCGGCAACGGTCCCGTTCCTACCATCAACGACAAGGTGGAAGTCATCTACGAAGGTAAGACTCTCGACGGCAAGGTCTTCGATGCGACCAGCAAGCACGGCACCAAGAGCGACAAGTTCGGTGTCGGCGGACTCATCCAGGGATGGACCGAAGCCCTCACCATGATGCCCGTAGGCTCTAAGTGGGAACTCTATATCCCGCAGCAACTGGCTTACGGTGAGCGTGGAGCCGGACAGAACATCAAACCCTATTCCGCCCTCATCTTCACCCTCGAACTGCTCGGCATCGAAGCACCGGCAACAAAAGCCGAACCGGCAGCCCAGAAAGGAGCCAAAGCAGCCGTGAAGAAAACCCCCGCTACCAAGAAAAAGAAGTAGTCTAGCTAAATACACTATCATGGACAAGATCGACATTTTAGACCGAAAAATCCTCAGCATTCTCTCCATGAATGCCCGCATCCCGTTCAAAGACGTAGCCTCCGAGTGTGGCGTCTCCCGTGCAGCCATCCATCAGCGCGTGCAACGCCTCATCGAAGACGGTGTCATCACCGGTAGCGGCTTCGATGTCAACCCCAAGAGCCTTGGCTACAGCACCTGCACCTATGTAGGACTCAACCTGGAACGCGGCAGCATGTACAAGGAAGTCGTCGAACGGCTCAACCACATCCCTGAGATTGTCGAGTGCCACTTCACCACCGGTCCCTACACCATGCTGGTGAAACTCTATGCCCGCGACAACGAACAGCTCATGGACCTGCTCAACAACCAGTTGCAGAGCATCCCCGGAGTTGTCAGCACCGAGACGCTCATCTCCTTGGAACAGAGCATCAAACGCGAAATACCCGTAAAGATTGAGTAGGCAATCCCTTCGCTATTAAGACTTCCATACCTTAGACTTGAAGATTGATGAACCGTTTTCGTTTACAAGACCATCTCGACGACATCTATTCGTCGTTCCCCAACAGCCGGCGACAACCCGTCATCGGCATAACGGCGAACTTCAGCGACGGCGACGCCACCCTGCGCGACCGTTACTATAAACAGATCATCGCTGCCGGCGGCACACCCCTGCTCATCCCCCCCGTAGCCGACAAGGATGTCCTCCACAACACGTTAGATGCCATCGATGCCCTGCTGCTCACCGGTGGTGGCGACTACAATCCCCTGTGGGCAGGTAAACAACCCTCACCCCACCTCCACAACATCAATGCCGAGCGCGACCTGCCCGAACTGCTCATCACCCGCATGGCATACCACCGGCAGATACCCATGCTAGGCATCTGCCGCGGCATCCAGACCCTCGCCATGGCACTCGACGGCGAAGTGATGCAAGACATCGAGAGCGAAAGCACAAAGCAACAGGAGAACGAACCCCTCATCAAACACAGTCAGGATGCCGACCGCAGCGAACCCACCCACACCGTCGCCGTCGTCCCCGACTCCATCCTCCACAGTCTCTACTTCTCATCCCCAGATTCTAAGCCTTCCACCCCAGACCTTAGTCCGGGCACCCTCCCCGTCAACTCCTTCCACCACCAGGCAGTCCGCGCCACCGGCAAGCGGTTCCGCGTCACGGCAACAGCCCCCGACGGCGTCATCGAAGCCATCGAGAGCAGCGAGCACAAAGCCATCCTCGGCGTACAGTGGCATCCCGAATGGTTAGGCACCGACGGACTCCCCCTCTTCCAGTGGCTCGTACAGCAGGCATCCCTCTTCCAACAAGCCAAAACCCTGCACCGTGACATCCTCACCATCGACACCCATGTCGATACCCCCATGTTCTTCCCACAAGGCATCCACTTCGAACAGCGCGACCCCCGCATCCTCGTCGATTTGCACAAGATGACCGAAGGCCGCCTCGATGCCGTCTTCATGGTCGCCTACCTGCCACAACCCAAGCAAGGCGAAGTCTTTGCCGACAAAGTCGATATCTCAGCCTTCAACCTTCGACTGTCAGCCTCAGACCTTAGACCTTCCACCTACGCCAATCTCATCTTCGACAAGATAGAAGCCATCGTAGCCGACAACCACGACCACCTTGCCCTTGCCCGCACCCCCGACCATCTCTATGCCAACAAGCAGGCAGGCAAGAAGTCCATCATCCTCGGCATCGAAAACGGACTCGCCATCGAAGATGACCTCGCCCTGCTCACCCACTTCAAAAACCGCGGTGTAGCCTATATCACCCTCTGCCACAACGGCGACAATGCCATCTGCGATTCCGCACGAGGCTCCCACACCCACGGCGGCGTCAGCCCCTTTGGAGAACAAGTCATCCGTGAGATGAACCGCCTCGGCATCATGGTCGATCTCAGCCATGGCGGCGAACAGTCGTTCTACGACGCCCTCGACATCAGCTTGAAGCCTATCGTCTGCAGCCATAGCAACTGCCGCTCACTCTGCGACGTGCCGCGCAACCTCACCGACGACCAGCTGCGCGCCCTGGCATCCAAAGGCGGTGTAGCCCATACCACCCTCTACCACGGCTTCCTCCGTCAAGCTGGCGAAGCCACCATCCTCGACGCCATCAGCCATCTCGAACACGCCATCGACATCATGGGCATCGACCATGTCGGCATCGGAACCGACTTCGACGGCGACGGTGGCGTCCCCGGCTGTGCCGACGCCTCCGAAGCCATCAACTTCACCCTCCACCTGCTCCGTCGCCGCTACTCCGCTGCCGACATCCGCAAAATCTGGGGTGGCAACTGGCTCCGCGTGTGGCAAGAAACATTAAAATTATGAAGAAAACAACCCTACTATTGCTCACCCTCCTCGCGTTGTTCTCCTGCAAGAGCAGCAAGAACAACGTCGATGACACAGCCCAGCCCGTCGGCCCCGCTTTCAATGCCGACTCCGCCTTCGCCTTCTGTCAGGCACAGTGCGACTTCGGTCCGCGCACCATGAACTCCGACGCCCACGAGCGCTGCGGCGAATGGATCGCCGACAAGTTCCGCCAGTACGGCTGCACCGTCAAGTTGCAGAAAGCCGACCTCAAAGGCTACGACGGCACCCTCCTCAAGTCCACCAACATCATCGCCTCCTACCAGCCCGAGGCAACCACCCGCATCCTCCTCTGCGCCCATTGGGACAGCCGTCCGTGGGCAGACAACGACCCCGACTCCACCAACCATAAGACCCCCGTCATGGCAGCCAACGACGGAGCCAGTGGAGTCGCCGTCATGCTCGAAGTCGCCCGCCTCCTCCGCGACTCCCTCAAAACATCACCCTCCCTCAACAGGGAGGGTCAGGGAGGGTCTCTCCCCATCGGCATCGACTTCGTCTGTTTCGACGCCGAAGACTGGGGCTTCCCCATGTGGGAGACAGACCGTGAAGACCCCGGCGACACCTGGGCACTCGGCGCCCAGCATTTCGCTGCCAACCTGCCCCAAGGCTACGAAGCCCGCTACGGCATCCTCCTCGACATGGTCGGAGGCGAAGGCGCCCAGTTCTTCAAAGAAGGCATGTCCATGCAGTACGCCAATGCCATCGTCAACAAAGTGTGGGCTGCCGCCAAGGCAGCCGGCTATGCCAGCTACTTCCCCGACCGTGAAGGCGGCTATGTCACCGACGACCACGTGCCGCTCAACAAGACCGCCGGCATCCCCACCATCGACATCATCCCCTTCTATCCCGACTGCACCGCCAGCAGCTTCGGACCCACATGGCACACCATCAACGACGACATGCAGCACATCGACAAAAACACGCTGAAAGCCGTCGGACAAACCATCATCCAAGTCCTGTTCTCCGAAGAGTAAAAAAGTTGAGAGTCTAGAGTTCTTGCTCTGGCAAGCGCTTCGCGATTAGAGAGTCTAGAGATGATTACCATCCTTGGTCTAAAGTCTAAAGCTTAAAGTCAAAGGTCAAAGGCCCCCATTAGGGGGCTTTAATTGTCTAATCGCGCAGCGCTTTGCTTGCAAAGAATTGTGAATTGTGAATTGTCAATTGTGAATTATTAATTGTCAATTGTCTAATCGCGCAGCGCTTTGCTTGCAAAGAATTGTGAATTGTCAATTGTCAATTATTAATTGTCAATTGTCAATTTGTAATAATTGAACACCGTTCAATTATTACAGTTGCCCTGCCTCCACCTGCAGCACCACCCTCTCCGTCAGTCTGTCCACCCCGTTCGGGTCATACTGTTTCGTCAGGCTTGCCCCGAAGGCCCAGGCGAAAGCCTGCCAGAAGCCAGCGCGCACCGGTCCCAGAAACGCCTTTATCGTCGTATAAGCCGACGAGTTACACTCGCGGTAGATCAGTTTTATCAGCAGCTTCCCCTGTTGGTACGTCAGTTTCTTCATCCTCGGACCATAACGCGCCTTGATATCCTTCTCCACCAGTTTCATGTGTGCATCCTTCGCCTTCTTGTCCGGCAGCGTCTGCAAGTATTCATACGTCTCAATGATAATCTGGTTCGCCTCCTTCGCTATCGGCAGCACCTTCTTCACGTTAAACACCAGGCGGTTATACGCCTGTTTCTGTTTAGCGTTTTTAAACTCCGGTTCCGGAAACACATACACGTTATTCGTCTGCACATACGGGATAGAGTCCCCCTCATACATCGCCTTGCCAATCTTCACCATCGGCACGAACGTCGGATTGTCCATGTCCACCTCCCTGTCCTCAGGACTCACCCGCACAGCCTGTGCCCCTGCCGTCATACTTGCCGCCAGCAGCACCGCCACACACCCCATCCTAGTCAATACACCCATGAACCACATCCTATCTTTCTTTTTTTCTCGCTGCAAAGATAATGCAAAGCCCCCACAATCCAAAACATTTCTCCTCATTATGCCACCTCCCCCGCTGTTTTTTTCTCTCTCGCGTGTGTGAAGACATTATTATATTGTCATAAAAAAACACTCAAATCTTTGGCAGAATACATATAGTGTTGTACCTTTGCAATGAACATATTGTCCCATGTCGAAGAATCACTGCTCACAACATTTACTCCCTGCCATGAAAAAACTATTAGCCGTACTTCTTTTCTCGCTTTTCTGCTACCCGCTCGCAGCACAACAGGAGGAATGGGAAAGTGTGTTCAGTCAACTCATCAACGAAGAAGAAGGTGAAAACTGGGAAACGAGTTATGATGTGCTCAGCGACTTGGAACAGCATCCTATCAACCTGAATACTGCCACACGTGAAGACTTTGAGCGCATTCCATTCTTAACCGATCAGCAGATAGAAGAACTTTGTGCTTACCTATATCAATATGGCGGTATGCGCTCGTTTGGCGAACTTGCCATGATAGAATCCTTAGATCCTGTACGCCAACAGCTGCTCCCCTTTTTCACATATATCGACAACGAACAAAAGGACAAAACATTCCCTTCATGGAAAGACATTGCCAAATATGGAAAACACAACGTTATCGTGACGGCAAAAATACCCTTCTACAAACGTCATGGTGACGAGAAAGGCTATTTAGGCTATCCCTATCGCCATTCCTTACGGTACACTTTCAACTATGGGGATTACCTGCAAGCTGGTCTTATCGGGGCACAAGATGCAGGAGAACCTTTCTTTGCTAGAGAAAACAAGATGGGGTACGACCACTATTCGTTCTATCTGGTTATTAGAAAACTCGGGCGACTGAAGGCTTTGGCTGTCGGACGTTATAAATTAAAGTTCGGTATGGGGTTGGTGATGAACACTGACTTTAGTTTTGGAAAGACTGCCACACTTGCTACCTTGGGAAGAAGCAGTAATGCCATACGCGCCTATTCATCACGGTCGGCAGCCAACTACCTGCAGGGGGCTGCTGCTACAGTAACGTTAGCGAAAGGTCTCGACTTGACTGCATTCATCTCCTATCGTAAAATTGACGCAACCTTAAACACCGACAAGGCATCTATTGCCACCCTGTTAACTTCTGGTTACCACCGAACAGAAAGTGAAATGAATAGGAAGGAGAATGCTTCTGAAACCTGCGGAGGAGGCAATTTGAACTATTTCAAGAATGGATTTCATATCGGCATAACGGGTGTCTTCAATCGTTTCGACAAGCCTTTGCAACCAAAGACTACACAGGCGTTTCGCCAATATTATCCTGCAGGAAAGTCTTTTTGGAATGCCAGCGTTAATTATGGTTATACATCGCGGCGCTTCTCCATCGCTGGCGAAACGGCAACCGGTGACAGTCACGCCCTTGCCACTATCAACCGCGTAAACTGGATGCCTGTTTCATCCTTGCAACTGCTGTTGTTGCAACGTTTCTACTCTTACAAATACCATGCTCTGCACAGCCAGAGTTTCGGTGAAGGGAGTAGCGTTCAAAACGAGAGCGGCATCTACCTTGGAGCGACATGGCAGCCCTTGCGTCGACTAACTTTAATGGTTTATACAGACTACGCCTACTTCCCTTGGGCGAAATATCAAGCAGCAACAGCATCTAAATCTTGGGATAACTATGTTTCTGCCACTTACTCTGGAAAGAAAGTCACAATATTTGCCCGTTATCAATTTAAAGTTCGCGAAAAAGACAACAAACAGAAAACCCGTTTAGTGAACGACCAAACCCATCGGGGCAGACTCGCCGCAACACTTCTCTATAACCAATGGACGATGAAGACACAAGCCGACTGTGCATGGAACCAATACAAACAACAGTCGTTCGGATGGATGGTAAGTGAAAACGTTAGTTGGAAAGGCTGTAAAAACAAACTGCAAGTAGCAGCAACCTTTGGCTATTTTCATACAGACGACTACCAATCGCGTATCTTTTGTTACGAACGAGGACCGTTATACCAATTCTCTTTCCCCTCCTACTACGGCAAAGGAATCCATTATAGCTTATTCGTACGTGCGGATGTGTTACCCTGTATGATGGTGATTGGTAAGATTTCTACGACGAACTACTTCGACCGTGACCACATCTCCAGCGGACTGCAACAGATTGACCATTCGGCAATGACGGATATGGAGGTGCAGGTGAAATGGAAATTTTAAGCGAAGTGCAGTACATGCGCTTCGCTAATGGACAATGGATAATGGACAATTCTTGCGCCGCTGCGCTCTGCAAGCGCTTCGCGATTAGACAATTAAAAGCCCCAGGGAGCCTTTAGACCTTTCTTTTAGTCCTTAGACCTTAGACTTTTAACCTTAGACCTTACTTCGCCCGAGGATGGTAATCATCTCTAAACTCTAGACTCTCATCTCTAGTCTCTAAACTTTCATCTCTAAACTCTAAACTCTAGACTCTCATCTCTAGTCTCTAAACTCTAAACTTTTCTACCACTCTTTCATACACGTCGGCGACTTGTTGGGCTACGTTGTTGCCGGCGAAGCGGCGGACATAGTCGCGGCTGAGGTCGATGCGCTGCTGGCGTCCGGGAGCTCCTTTCAAGGTCTGGCGGAGGGCGGCGGCAAGAGCTTCGGCGTCGTCGGGGGAGACGTAGAGGCTGTGGGGACCACCTGCTTCTTCGAGGCAGGAGCCGGTGCAGGCAACGACGGGGAGTCCACTGTTGATGGCTTCGATGATGGGGATGCCGAAGCCTTCGTAGCGGGAGGGATAGACGAAGGTGTCTGCCAGGGCATAGAGGACGGAGAGGTCGGCATCGCTGACGCCATGGAGGATGACGACGCGCTGCTGCAGGTCGTGGCGACGGATGAAGGTGCGGATGCGGTCGGTATAGGGGGTGCGCTTGCCGACGAGGACAAGGTGGATGTTGTCGGGGAGGTGCTGCAGGGCTTTGACGGCGAGGAGGGTGTTCTTGCGCTCTTCGATGGAGCCGACACTGAGGATGAAGGGGGAGTACAGACCGAAACGACGGCGCACGCTGGCGACGGCATCGGGGGTGGCTTCGCCAGAGAAACGGGGAGCGCAGCTCTGGTAGATGACGTCGATGGAATCGGGGGAAATGCCGCCGAACTCGACGATATCGCGCTTGGTGCACTCGCTGATGGCGATGATGCGGTGGGCTTCGCGACAGGTCTGACGAAACTTGTAGGCGTAGATCTTGGCATCGAGCCAATGGTAGTATTCGGGATGGCGCAGGAAGATGAGGTCGTGGATGGTGACGACGGAGGGGATGGCTGCCTGACGGATGCCGCGGGGCAACTCACCGGAGAGACCATGGAAGAGGCTGACGCCGTCGCGACGGAGGTCGCTGACGATGCTGTGCATGCGCCAGAGGTCGCGCTGCAGGCGCAGGGGTCTGCCGTGGGGATAGACGAGTTGCACGTTGGGCAGCTGCTCGACGGGCTGCCGCAGGTCGTCGCTGCCTGCGTCGGGAGCATAGAGCAGCAGCTGACTGTCGGGAAGGAGGGCGGAGAGGTCGGTGACGAGGGTGCGCCCGTAGTTGCCGAGTCCGGTGCGGTTGCGCACGACTCGCTTGGCGTCGAATGCTATTTTCAATTCACAATTCATAATTCTCTAGTCTCTAGACTCTCATCTCTAAACTTTTTTAAATACGAACCGGACGAGGAGGAAGTTGGTGGGGACGGCGATGGCATAGACACCGAGGGGTGCCACCTCGCGGCTGAGTCCTACCCAGAGCCAGAAGTTGAGGAGGGCGATCTGCAGGCAGTAGTTGAAGAGGTGGGCTCCGCCGAAGCCGACTCCGTTGCGCTTGGTGGCTTTCTCGTGGAAGGTGAAATGGGCGGTGAGGTAGTAGTTGACGAGGAAGCTGAGGACATAGCCTATGGTATAGGCGACATTGACGTTGAGCCAGTGTTGCAACAGCCAGTAGAGGGCGTAGTGGATGGCGGTGGAGATGACACCGACGATTCCGAAGCGCAGGATTTCGCCCAGGGTTTCTTTCTTCATGGATGCAAAGATACTATAAATAATTGACAATTGACAATTCTTTGCAAGCAAAGCGCTGCGCGATTAGACAATTGACAATTCTTGCGCCGCTACGCTCTGCAAGCGCTACGCGGTTAGAGAGTTGAGAGACTAGAATTCTTGCTTTGGCAAGCGCTTCTCGATTAGAGAGATGAGAGTATAAAGTTCCCCCTTTAGGGGGTTAGGGGGCTTTAATTGTGAATTGAAAATTGTGAATTGTGAATTAAAAGAATTACTTTTGCACCGAGAAAAAGAATGAACGATGATGATTCCCTTTAACAAACCTTATTGTTCTGGTCGTGAACTGGACTATATAAAAGAGGTGTGCGGCTCGATGACGATGTCGGGCAACGGTGATTTCACGAAGCGCTGCCATGCGTTTTTCGAACAGCGTTACGGATTCAGGAAGTGCCTGCTGTGTACGTCGGGTACGGATGCTCTGGAGATGTGTGCGATGTTGTGCGAGCTGCAGCCCGGCGACGAGGTGATTGTTCCTTCGTACACGTTTGTGTCGTCTGCCATCGCTTTCCTGCGCGAGGGTGCGAGGGTGGTGTTTGCCGACAGCGGTAAGGAGAATCCGAACATGACGGTGGAAACGATAGCACCGCTGATAACGGAGCGCACGAAGGTGATCGTGGTGGTGCACTATGCGGGCATAGCCTGCGACATGGACGGCATCATGGCTCTGGCGGAGCGCTACGGGCTGCTGGTGGTGGAGGATGCGGCGCACTCGATAGACTCTTTCTACCGCGGCAAGCCGCTGGGGGGCATCGGGCATCTGGGTGCCTTCTCGTTTCACGAGACGAAGAACATCAACTGCGGCGAAGGCGGTATGCTGGTGGTGAACGACGAACGATTTGTGCGCCGGTCGGAGATTCTCTGGGAGAAGGGTACGAACCGTGCTGAATTCTACCGAGGGATGGTGAACAAGTATGGCTGGTGCGATATTGGTTCGTCGTTCCTGCCGTCGGAGTTTAATGCTGCCTTCCTGTGGGCTCAGCTGGAACAGCTGGACGACATCCAGGGCAAGCGCAAGCGCATCTGGGACATCTACGACAAGGCGCTACGGGGAAAGGTGGAGGAGATGGGCATACAGCTGCCCATGATTCCGGACTATGCCACGAACAACGGACACATGTACTACCTGGTTTGTCCGTCGCTGGACTTCCGTACGAAGCTGATGGGATGGCTGAAGGAGCAGGGGGTGCAGACGACGTTCCACTATCTGCCGCTGCACTCGAGTGCGTACTACAAGGATTTGTTCAAGGGTGAGCCGCTGGTGAACTGCGACCACTATGGTGACTGCCTGGTGCGACTGCCGTTATACTACGAGCTGACGGACGAACAGGCGGAGAAGATAGCACAGCTAGTGGTGGAAGGTGTAAGGTGTATGGTCTAAGGTCTAAGGACAAAGGTCTAAGGCCCCCATTAGGGGGCTTTAATTGTTAATTGTCAATTATGAATTGTTAATTGTCAATTGCGAAGCATACTCTCTTGTCATCATCTCCCAGCATAGTTTCAGCCATACGACGGTGATGGGCAGTGCCTTCAGGGCGTAGGGACGGATGATGGTGTCGCGGACGACACGGGGGAAGAGGAGGTCGGAATGGGCAAAGCTGCAACAAATCATGACGAAGACCATGAGGGCGATATCCCACTTGCCACGCTTCCAGGGGGCTGCGACATACCAGATGACGACGCCAATCATGGGGGTGATGTAACCGCTGTTTTCGGAACCGGTGCTGAAGAGGATGATGAACATGAGGACGGAGGCGAGGATGGTCTGGCGGAACGCCTCATGCTTATACTGTGAGAAACGCAGATAGGGAGCTGCAAAGAGCAGCATGCCGGGGACGATGAGCCACAGGTCGCTATAGGTGGCGCAACCGCTGATTTTCCTCACCATTCCCAACAACGATATGTTTTGTGCTATGGCAAACTGATTGTCGCCGTTCTTGGTGACAAGACTGTTGTACCATTCGCCGTACTGGCTGACGATGTAGTCCCACCCGTGGAAGAAGGGCATGGGGGCTACGAACATGATGACTGCCCAGAAGAGCATGGAGGCTACGAGCTTGCCCTTGTGCTTGGAGAAAAGGAAGAAGGCGAGGCCGACGATGCTGTAGAGCTTGACGAAGGTGCCGAGCATGATGAAGAAGGCTGCCCAGAAGTCTTTCTCTTTCTCTATCAGACAGAATGCCAGCAGGATGGTGGCACAGGTGACGATGTTGAACTGCTGCATGAAGAGGGCGTTGAGCATCTCGTTGGCACAGAACCACAGGATGAACAGCTGCTGGGGTTTCGTGAAGGACGACTTGCGGATGGTCCAATAGAGGAACAGCGACAATGCCAGGCTCCACAACAGCAGTCCGAGCCAATAGGGACCGATGGAGAAGGGAGCAAAGAGCAGGGAGAAGAACGGTCCGTAATGGTGGCAGTCTTCATACTCGGCTGGGTTCAGCATATACAGATTCCAACCGCGAACGGCATTCCAAAAGGAACCGCGATAGATGAAATAGTTGTTGCAATGGTGTAACTTCACCAGCCATGCCACGATGGGCAACAGCATCCACAAACCGAACAGCGTGCGATAGTCGCTGAAGAAGGGCTTGCTGAAAAAGGCTTTTAATTTGTTCATAAGCATTCAAGGGAGTTTGCCACAAGCCGTGTGGCTCCATTTTCCGATGCAAAGGTAATACTTTTAATTATGAATTATGAATTGTGAATTATTTATTGTATTTTTGCAAACGAAATAAACGAGAAAGAGATGGAAATATCTGTCATCAGTCCTTGTTATGGCGCACCGACTCTCTTGCGTGAACTGGTGCAGCAGATAGAGGAAACGGTCAGCAAACTGACGAAGGACTATGAGATTATCTTAGTGGAAGACTACAGTCCGGACAACAGCCGCGAGATTATCACCGACATCTGTCGGGAGAACAAGCGGGTGAAGGGGGTGTTTCTGAGCCGTAACTTCGGACAGCAGTATGCGCTGAATGCGGGCTTCGACTGTGCAAAGGGGGAATATGTGGTGACGCTGGACTGCGACCTGCAGAATCCGCCGGCACAGATAAAAGACCTCTACGAGAAGGCGAAGGAGGGCTACGACATCGTGTTTGCCAGTCGCCAGAACCGTCCGGACAACTTCTTCATGACACAGGGCTCGCACCTTTTCAACAAACTGATGGGTTTTCTGACGGATACCCGACAGGATGAGTCGCTGGCGGAGTTTGCTATCTATCGGCGCAAAGTGGTGGACGCCATGGCGCAGATGGGGGACTTCCGTCGCTACTATCCGCTGATGAACCAATGGGTGGGCTTCAAGACTGCTAAGGTGATTGTGGATCACAACGAGCGCACAGACGGCAAAAAGTCGTCGTACTCGATGAGCAAGCGCATCAACCTTGCCGTGACTACTGCCGTGGCTTTCTCTACCAAGTCGCTGCGACTGATTGCCTACTTCGGGTTCATCGTCACGTTCATTGCCATACTGTTTGCTCTCTTCCTCGTCGTCAAGACACTCATCACGGGCATCGACGTCAGTGGTTGGACGACGCTGTTCGTCTCGATGTGGTTCATTGCCGGCATCATGATCTCCATCATGGGCATCATTGCCGTCTATATCGGCAACATCTTCGACGAGGTGAAACACCGGCCGTCATACATCATCGACGAGAAACTTAACTTCGAATAACGATTATCCGACATGGAAGAGAAAGGGAAAATTTCGGTGGTCATCAACACCTACAATGCCGAAAAGCATCTGAAGGTGATCGTAGAGGCGGTGAAGGACTTCGACGAGGTGCTCGTCTGCGACATGGAGAGCACCGACAGCACGCTGGCAATAGCACGGGAGATGGGCTGCCGCATCGTCACCTTCCCCAAAAACGGCGTTTCCATCGTGGAACCGGCACGCGAATTTGCCATCCATGAGGCGGCTAACGAATGGGTGCTGGTGGTGGATGCCGACGAGATTGTGACTCCGCAACTGAAAGACTATCTCTACCGGCGCATCAAGGAGGCTGACTGTCCGGACGGCATCGCCATTCCCCGCAAAAACTATTTCATGGGGAGGTTCATGCACAGCTGCTATCCGGACTATATCCTGCGCTTCTTCCGCAAGGAGGTGACACACTGGCCGCCCGTCATCCATACTTCGCCAGTCGTAGAAGGCAGGGTGGAACGTATTCCGAAAACACACAAAGAACTGGCTTTTGAACATCTTGCCAACGACAGCGTGGCTGACATTCTGCGCAAGAACAACACCTACAGCGACTATGAGGTGGTACGACGCCGACACAAACGCTACGGCATAGGGGCGCTCATCGGTAAACCGCTCTTCCGATTCTTCAAATCTTATTTCCTGAAAGGTGGATGCCTAGACGGCATACCTGGACTGATTCATGCCAAATTGGACAGCATGTACCAGTTTACGATTGTTTCAAAACTGATGGAAGAGCGGCGAAAATAGTGCGTTTTCCATGCGATAAGCAGCGGAAATGGGCTACAGCTTGCTCAGAATGCGTTTGCGTTCGTGTTCATCGGGGAAATACTCCACAAATTCTTTCCATCCCCTCTTCCACCGGTTGTGGCTCCACAGCCAGAACTCCGGTGCACGCTTGATGCTGTCTTCCAACAGGCGGTAGTATTTTTCGGTGATGGCAAACTTGGGTTCTTGTTTCGGTTGGTCGCACATCTTGATGACCTTTCCCACATAATAACCACGGCGTGGACGATGCATGTCGAAATAATAGACTACGGTGTCCATGATGCGGGCTATGCGTTCGCCACCGGTATAGGCGGGTGTCTGATGGTTAAGGAACTGCGGCCAGTAGTGCATGCTGCTGAAGCCCGGCGACTGGTCGGCAATGAAGCCGGTAACGGGTTGGATGCCTGCCTTCTGCCAATCTACCAACACCTTGAAGGCTTCTTTCATGTCGATAGACGTGGAACCATACTGCCCGCGTGAGTGCAGGAACAGCTTGTCTATCATGGGATTCTCGATGGGATGGTAGAGCTGTGCCGTCTTGCCCTGGTCGATGATGCTCAGCTGCAACGAAGCTATCCACTCCCAGTTGCAATAGTGTCCGAGCATGATGGTGACGCTGCGCCCTTTACGCAAGTCTTCGTTCATCTCTTCTATGCCGTCGAAGACCATGCGGCGACGCATCTGCTTGGGCGACATGGAGAACATCTTCACGGTCTCTACGATGTAGTCGCAGAACCAATGGTGGAACTTGCGCTCTATCTCACGCAACTCGTCCTCACTTTTTTCGGGAAAAGACTCGGTCAGGTTTTTCCAAATCACCTTGTGGCGGTATTTCATCAGCTTGCCCACGATGAGGTAGAGTCCGTCGGAGATGACGTAATGTACCCGCAGAGGCAGCAATGACAACAGATACCAGATGCCAAAGAGGATGTAATACAATACATTCATGGGGGCAAAGGTACGATAAATAATTGATAATTGATAATTGACAATTGACAATTCTTTGCAAGCAAAAAACTCTAGGCAAAAAACTCTCAACTCTAAACTCTCATCTCTCAACTTTTTCGTATCTTTGCCGCCATGAATTGTATAACCGCGAAGCGCTTTGCTTGCAAAGAATTAAACAGGTCCGTCATGTCACCGTTGATGGCGGTCGGATGGAATCTTTTCTTGGTATATCTTACGTATTCCATTGCCCGTGTGGAGTATTTCTTGGAGAACTACGAGTACTTCAAGCACATTCTGCACGAAGGTCATCTGGGAAAACTGTTTTATGGCAGTTTGTTTCTCGACACGCCAGGCATTCTCTATACCAACCTGCTGTGGATAGTGCTGATGATTCTCCCGCTACACTGGAAGGAGAACGCCGTCTATCACAAAGTTTGCAAGTGGCTGTTTGTCGTGGTCAACACGCTGGCGTTTGTCATGAACATGGCAGACTCCGTCTATTTCAAGTTTACGCTGAAACGTACTACAACTTCTGTCTTCGATGAGTTCAGCAACGAGGACAACCTCGGCAGCATCTTCGGCGTCGAACTGCTGCGCCATTGGTATCTCGTCGTGTTGACCATCGTTGTCGTATGGGGATTGTGGAAACTCTATTTCACTCCTCGCATCGCCATCAAACGGCAACCGCTGGGCAGATACTACTTGCTGCAAACGTTGTCGCTGGCGGTGGTGGCGCTGATGACGGTCAGCGGCATACGCGGCGGATTCCTCAACCACTGGTATCAATATCTGCTGGCGATTCCGCTGCTGTATGTGGCATATAAAAAAAGACACCTCCTAACCTCCCCTATTCAGGGGAGAAACTCTGATAGCGAGGTTGGGTTCACTCCCTTAACAGGGAGGGTTGGGGTTGGATTCCTGCTCCTCCTTGCACTTCTCCTTCTTGCCACTGCACCCATCGGCGGCTGGCGCCACCGTGACATCCGTCCTACGGCTGTCAGCAATGCCAACCAATACACGGAGCATCCACAGGAGGCGCCGCTGATTCTCAACACGCCGTTCACGATGATACGCACCGTCGGCAAGAGTGTCTTCTTCGATCCGGGCTACTATCCCGACAAGGCGGAATTGGCGCGTATCTACTCCCCATTACACGGTCAAAGGGCGGAGGTCGAAGGGCTAAGGTCTAAGGTCGAGGGGCAAAGGTTGAAGAAAAACGTTGTCATCCTCATCGTTGAGAGCTTCGGACGCGAATATATCGGCGGTTTCAACAAAGAGGTGCTCGGCGGGAAATACAAGGGTTACACTCCCTTTACCGACTCGCTAATGCAACATGCCGTCACCTTCCGTTACTCTTTCTGCAACAGTCAGCAGAGCATCGACGGTATGCCTTCCATCCTCTGTGGCATTCCGCGTTTCATCAAACCTTTCGTGCTCACGCCGCAAGCCATGAACAGGCTCGGGGGCATCGCCAACAGTCTAAGGGGTGAAGGTTACCAAACGGCTTTCTTCCACGGTGCCCGCGACGGCAGCATGGGCTTCAACGGCTTTGCCAACTCCATTGGCTATCAGGCTTATTATGGACGGGAAGAGTTCGACGAAGACAAACGATTTGGCGGCGACAACGACTTCGACGGATATTGGGCTATCTGGGATGAACCGTTCCTGCAATATTTCGCCTTGAAGATGACGGAGATGAAGCAGCCGTTCCTCACGACTGTCTTCACGGCTTCCAGTCATCATCCTTTCCAGATTCCGAAGAAATACGAAGGCAAGTTCCCCGAAGGCACCATGCCTATACATAAGTGCATCGGATATACTGACAATGCCCTGCGCCAGTTTTTCAATACTGCCCGCAAACAACCATGGTTCAACAACACCATCTTCGTCATGACCAGCGACCATACCAACATGCGTGAACATGACGAATACAAATCGGACATCGGTGTCTTCTGTTCTCCTATTATTATATACGATCCCAGCGGCGATCTGAAACCCGGCATGCGCGATGCTGTGGCACAACACATCGACATCGTACCCACCATCCTCGGCTTCTTAGGCTACACCAAACCCTATGTAGCCTTCGGCATCGACCTCTTCAACACACCTGCTGAAGACACATGGGCTGTCAGCGAAATCAACGGCATCTACCAGTACACCAAGTACGGCTATATCCTGCAGTTCGACGGACAGCGAACACGTGCCCTCTACCGCCTCACCGACCAGGCAATGCGCCACAACCTCTTAGGCAAAGTGAAACAACAGGTCGTGGTCAATGGCAAAAGCGTGGACATGCAAACACAGATGGAACGCGAACTGAAAGCCATCATCCAATCCTATATGGACCGCATGCTCAACGACCAACTCGTGCCGTAAAATAATCATATCTGATAATCATATCAGAAATAGTATAGGCATTTTGCAGGTGTTTTATCATATCATTAGTGATACCCCTTGGATTTCCTTCAACCTTATAATCAGGACTTATAGCAACTGGCAAAGGTTTAGAATCAACAATACTTCTCCCTATTCCCTTCCACTTGTAATTGTCTAGTTGTAATAGTTGAAGCAGCGTCGGATAGATATCAATCTGTCCCATCACTGACTCATAGCGCATTGACTTCGGAGAGTTGATGATTATCAATGGGACAAAAGGTTTTTCAGATACCAATCCCTTTCCTTCCCGAGTTGAGCAAAGACTCTCTCTGTCACCAGCCAATCCTTCATGATCTCCCATAATAACAATCATTGTTTCTTTATAATCTGGACGTGTTTTAATATAATTAATCAAAATGCCAAGTGCATAGTCAGTATAGTTAGCCGTAACAAGATAATCGCGCAGCATATCGGGATAATCCTTTCGAAGATGAATCCGATGTAGATGTTCAGACAATTTAAAAGGGTGATGACCAGAGTATGTAACAAACTGTATAAAGGTATGAGTTCCATGTGGCCATGTTTTTCCTTTTCTCATAAGATTGACAGCTTGACGCATAAGTGCAGCATCACCGATATTGTTTCTTGGACCACTCGTTTCTTCTAATTTCCAATCTTGGCGATACATAGCATTTTTAATACCGAAAGCCAAAGCTACAGCCTGTTGGTTCCATATCGTTGGTCTGTCTGCCGTCAACAACCAGCTATGAGCACTCCAACGTTCCTTCATAGCTTGGTTAATTGTAAAAAAGCGATTCTTGGGATAGAGCAGCGACCACGCACCACTTTCAACAGGCAACAATCCGGCATTGACTATCAGTTGGCAGTCGATGCTGCGCCCGCCCTTCACTTGTGACAGCACATAAGGCGCATATAGGGTTGATTGATTGCGGATGACGCTATTAAGATTCGGCGTTATCTCCATCCCCTCCACACGCCTTTCCAATACCCATGACTCCAATGATTCACAAAGAACAAGAACTAAATTCTTTCTTACTCCAAAGGTGTCTGCCGACGATGATATTGCTATATGTTGACGAAGATAGTCCGCTATCTCTGCAGCTTCTTCTTCACTGATATGCGTTCCACTTGTAAATACATCGTATAGCATACCTCCGAATATGGTGTATTCTGGTGTTACACACATATAATCATTAATTGTTTTCCGTGATTTGATAGCATTTACCAGTCCTCCCATAACAAAAATGAGACATGAAGAAAGCGTTACAGACATGACTAACACATATCTATAGCCTTTCCGCCAATTATCTTCAGTACGCTTTCGCCTCACAAAAAAGAAAGGAAGTATCAACAACAGCAAAAGGAAGTCGAACCATCGTATAGATGAAATGACACTAGGAAGGAAATCCGTCAGGTTGTCTGCTATCAGATAACTTTGCAAAGGTATAGCACTGTTGTATGTGCGATTATACATTAAATTTGCAATCAACAAAATATCAAGAATGAAGACTATTGGAAGAAAGAACTGGTCTTTACGCGTAAAAATATATGGAAGCAACAGTATCAGACTGACTGTCAAGGCATTGATATATGTCTCTGGATACGAAAAAGCACGAAATGTTGTCTGAATGCACCAAAACAAATCAAACAATAAGAACGTCAGCAAGAGTAACAAAAGACGTACACCTACCTCGTAAGACAACTTGAACTTTTCGAATATTCTTTTCATAATATTCTTGTTTTTCTGATAATTTCAATAATAGTAGAGATATCACCTTTTTTAACGATGCCAATAACTTTTCCATCCCTTAGTTTTGGCATATTCCTCTTCCGTCATTTTCTCAAACACCTTTCCGTCTTTATCGTAAAAGCGGATGTCAAACTCTTCCTTGGTACGCGACCAACGGTCGTGACTCCACAGCCAATAAGCAGGTGCTCGCTGGATAGTCTTTTCCAACTCCTGCATATAGCACTCTGTCAACTGATAATCAGGAAGTGTTTCAGGATGATCCTCTATCAGTTGCAAGTGACATTCATAATATCCTCGGCGTATCCGGTGGACATCTCCATAGAAAACAACTTGCCGAGTACGTTTTATTATTCGTTCTGTTCCCGTAAAAACAGGAGTATTATGATTCAGAAAATTCAACCATAAATGAATATTTTTCCAATTTGGTTTCTGATCTGCTATATATCCGACAACCAAAGGATAGCCTGCATGTTGATACCTTACAATATGTCGCAACGTTTCGTTCATTGGAATACAGACACTGCCAAACCGCTGGCGAATATCAAGAAACCATTGGTTCAACCAGGAGTTTTCCAATGGGTGATAAAGCTCTGCACAAACAGCCTTTGAAGAAACAGCAAGAGAAATCGTACTAATCCACTCCCAATTACAATAATGTCCCAACAGAATAGCACACGAGACTCCTTTGTTGATATAACTATCCATCACATCTATTCCCCTGAATACCATCCGTCGCTGGATTTCGTCTTGGCTAATTGTCATCAGTTTTAATGTCTCTACCATATAGTCGCAAAACCAATGATAAAAACTCCGCTCTATCTGCTTGATACCTCTCTCATTTTTTTCTGGAAAAGCCGTCATTAAATTCTTTCGCACTACTTTTCTGCGATATGCAGCAACACGATAGACGAAAAAATAGATGACATCTGAAAAGATATACAGTATGCAAAATGGAAGAGAAGATATAAACCAAAGAAAATGATAACAAAAAAATTTAACGATGGTCTTCATGATTTTGAATGTAATTATGGCTCAAGAGGTATATAATATTTCCAAAAACTATCCCAGTAACGATTATTGGTGTCATGACATCCGAACGGAAAGACACCATGAGTCAGTTCCAAGCACCAAGCAGGTGACTTTTCAAAAGAAAAATATAGCGCAAGACGCCAACTAGGGATCTTCAAATGTTCTCTCTCTTTCAAAAGAATTGAAATCATTACATCTTCTTGATGACTATGTTTTCCGTGAACGGAAGAAATAAAATCCTGATTTCTTTCCATTATTTCTTTCATCTTAGAAACCCTTCGAAGGCTAAATCCCCCGTTCCCAACACGCTGAAACAAATGGGCAGAATGAACATCATTATTACGGATAGGACGACGTTGCAATAAGCGCATCACCCGTTGGCCTATCAAGCGTTCATATGGCTTGTCATTCAACATCCATGGGGCTCCTATATAGTCATAGTCTAACATGGTCCAATAGTCCAATTGGTCATTGAAGACATAAGCATCTATCTGATAGATAAGCATGTATTCGTATTCTGTGAAAAGGGCATAAAACCAAGAACTCAACATCATCTTGTTATAAGCCTCAATACCACAAAAATGCTCGTCTGGCAATTCTATTGAGGTTATTTCTGGGTACAACTGTTTGAGGAGTTCTATTGAATAACTTTGTGGATGTACTACGACAAAAGGATGCTTTCCTAATACTTTCACTCCTTGGTGAAAAGAACATTTCTCCTTTTGATTCATGTCACGCCACACAAAAGTGACAACAACAGACGATTTAACGCGCTGGTTATACCATTCTGCATAACCATCCCCTCCCACCTCGTTACAGATACGTTGGTGGGATTTCTTAGCGCAGAAGTCTTTATTACTCATTATTTGGTCGTTTTTAGAGTTTAAATCAGCTTCTGTCAAGACATAAAAAAAGCAGGCATATCCTTCGCTTTTGCTCTACCAACTCAAGGAAACGACCAAGTAACCTACAACAGATAAAACAAGGCAAAGCACACGCCCACATAACGGACGTACCTGAACCCAGTTTCTCTGTTGTGTTCTCAGCAATTTGGTCGTTTTCTGAGTAGAGAAACAAGAACGCGACACGCTTGTCTCGCATATATGTCTTTTATTCTTGCCATTTGGCTAAGAATATTGTGCAAAGATAAAAAATATCCATAAAAGAAAAACCTTACTTTCTCTTATTTAACTTTATTTTTTTATTCCTGTATGCCTTTATTCTGATAGCAACAGAAATAAAAAGTAAACAAAAAGAGAGTCAACAGAAAGTTAAACTAAGTATTAACCAAAGTCAACCACAACTACAAATAAGATTCAAATTCGTCAACTAAAATCGTTATGCTGTCTTGAGAACAGATGACCAAAGCTTGGTATGAAGGCGACCAAAGCTTGGTACGGCGGCTACCAAGCTTTGGTATCTGGGCTACCACGTTGTGGTCACAGAACTACCAAAAAGCGGTATTGGGACTACCACAAATCGGTAATCCCACCATCATCAGATAATGTGCCGGAAGAGGTAGTCGAAGTGGTTGAAGGAATCGAAGGTGATGGGTTCGTTGATGTCTATAAGCCAACAGAGGGGGGTGTCGTGGTACATGGAGGCAACAAGGGTGAAGGTGCTGGGCGGTCCGATGAGATAGTCACACTGGGACAGGAGGCAGAGGTCTTCACCTGGATTGCCGTCGGGGAAAGAAAGGGAAGGTGTTTCTATAGACAATGGACCATTGAGGGTTGACAATTGCTGACGGTAATAGTCTTTGTCTAATGTGGGGTCATTGCCACAGATGTAAATGGCGACGGAAGAATCACCCCTACCCTCTTTGTTAAGGTTTGTCTGTATGAGGTTGAGGAAGTTTTTGATGACTTTCACATACTGTTCGTCGGTGTAGAAGAACTTACCGCCGTTGAAAGTCTTATAGTCGCCACGGCGGATATGAACACCCACACGCAAAACCATATCTCGTCTCTCAGAGGGGGAAAGAACGGCAACCCCATCCCCTTCGTTTTCTCGTTCTGATTTTGCGAAGCGCTCAGCTACGGAGGTTTTCACTTCTGGCAGGAAATCGAAGAGTTGAAGGATTTCCGGCTTATATTTCAGGAACAAATCGAAATAGCATACATACCAGCCTTCAGCCATGACGAGAGGGCGGTGGAGCATCACCTGTTCCTGTTGGTCGGTGGGTGCTCCCTCTTCGTTGAACGTTACGGTGGGGATGAGTTTCAACTTTGCAGCATATTTGGCAAAGGCATAGTTCAAGAAGCGGTGATAAGGGGTGTGGCAGATATGGAAATACTGATACTTGTAAGCAAAGCGCATAGACATCGTCGTACGATGATGCTCCCTTCCCCATGCATACAGATGTGCATACTGGAGAATGTTGTTACACATGCGGCCTTTATCGTGGACAAATATCATACCTGTTGCATATCATGGAGTTTCTTGAAGAAGCCATCCATTGCCAACAGTTGCTCATGAGTACCGCGTTCCACGATGCGTCCTTCGTGTAAAACGCAGATTTCATCGGCATTTTTAATGGTTGACAGGCGGTGGGCAATGGCAACAGTAGTGCGCGTCTTCATCAACCGCTCCAATGCATCCTGTACCAATCGTTCGCTCTCGGTGTCAAGTGCCGATGTAGCCTCATCAAGTATCAATATCGGCGGATTCTTCAAGATAGCACGTGCAATGCTGACACGCTGACGCTGTCCGCCACTGAGTCGTCCGCCACGATCGCCGATATTGGTCTCGTAGCCGTTTTCAGAAGCGGTAATGAAGTCATGGGCATTGGCAATCTTTGCTGCATGTTCAATCTCTTCCTGCGTAGCATTTTCCACTCCAAAGGCGATATTGTTGCGGAACGTGTCGTTGAAGAGGATGGCCTCCTGGTTGACGTTGCCAATGAGCTGTCGCAAATCGTGGATGCCCAAATCTTTGACGTTGATGCCGTCGATGAGCACTTCACCCTCCTGCACGTCGTAGTAACGAGGGATGAGATCGACAAGTGTCGATTTTCCGCTACCGCTTTGTCCGACTATGGCGATGGTCTTGCCTTTAGGAATAACGAGGTTGATATCCTTCAGCACGTAGTGGAGATCCTTTTCCTTCTTGTAAGCAAAAGAGACATGGCGGAACTCTATGCTCTTCTCAAACGATGTGATAGGTTTCGGATGTTCCGGCTCTTTGATATTGTTTTCAGCCATCAGTATCTTATCGACACGCTCCATAGAAGCCAGTCCCTTCGGGATGTTGTAGCCTGCCTTGGAAAATTCTTTCAGGGGGTTGATGATGCTGTAGAGGATGACCAGATAATAAATAAAGGTGGAACCGCTAATGGTTGCGTTGTTCAACACCAGTACTCCACCAAACCAAAGGACAACGATAATCATGACCGTGCCGAGGAACTCACTCATGGGATGAGCCAGTTGCTGACGGGTGTTCACCCAAAGAATGTTCTCGCGATATTCGGAGTTGATACGATCATACTTGTCGTTCATCTTCTTCTCAGCATTGAATGCCTTGATGATGCGCAGTCCACCCAGCGTTTCTTCCACCACGCTCATGGTATCACTCCACAACGCCTGTGCCTTGACGGAATTCTGTTTCAGCTTGCGTCCGATGAAGCCCATAAACCAGCCCATCAACGGTACGAAGATGATGGTGAAGAGGGTGAGCTGCCACGAGATAAATACCAGCGTGGTGAAATAGGCAATAATCAGGATGGGATTCTTGAAAAGCATGTCGAGACTCGACATGATGGAATTTTCAATCTCTTGTACGTCACCACTCATACGAGCGATGATGTCACCCTTGCGCTCTTCTGAGAAGAAGCCTAAGGGCAGATCCGTAATCTTCTGATAAAGTTGGTTACGGATGTCACGAACAACACCGGTACGAATCGGGATAATTGATGCAGAGGAAAGGAAATAGGCACCCGTCTTCAAGAAAGTGGTAACAGCCAAGAAAAGTCCTATCAGCAGCAAGGTTGTCGTCGCACCGAAATCGAGTATCCACCCCTGAACATAATAGTTCATGTTGTTGCTCAGCACATCTTTGATGTTGCCGCTGTCCCACGGCATCAGCGACACTTCGCGTAACGACTCCTCGGTCTTAAACAGGATGTTCAAGATTGGAATGAGTGCTGCAAACGAGAAGATGTTCAGCACAGCAGACAGGATGTTGAAGACTACCGCCCATACAAGATATTTCTTGTAAGGAGGAATGAAACGCTTCAATACTTGCAAAAACTCTTTCATCAATTATCTATTTTAGTTTCGCTTATCGCTCAACTTAGGAATGGAAAGGAATTTAACTTCCGAAAAGTTGAGTTATCTATTGTCATTTATCACTTCACCCAAGAGGGTGGCACTGGTAGAACCCGTGATGCGCACACATACGCGTTCACCGATATGGTGGTTGCCTTTGTCGAACACTACCATCTTGTTTTGCTCCGTACGACCGCAGAGCTGCTGACGGCTACGTTTGCTGAAGTTCTCTATGAGTACTTCAAACGCCTTGCCCTCGTCTTTCTTGTTTTGTTGTGCAGAGATTTCGGTCTGCAAAGCTATTAACTCATTCAGACGACGAATCTTCTCTTCTTCAGGAACATTGTCGGGAAGGTGCTTCGAGGCATAGGTACCAGGTCGTTCACTATACTTGAACATGAAAGCCGAATCATAGCCCACCTCACGCATCAAAGAAAGGGAAAGCTGGTGATCTTCCTCGGTTTCATCGTGATAACCGACAAAAATATCGGTAGAAAGTCCACAGTCGGGAATAATGCTCCTGATGGCAGCCACACGGTCCAAATACCACTCACGGGTATATTTGCGGTTCATCAGCTTCAGTATCTTGTTGGAACCAGACTGCACGGGCAGGTGGATATGTTTACAGACATTCGGCATCTCGGCGATAACACGTAAGGTTTCGTCGCTCATATCTTTGGGATGAGATGTCGTAAAACGAACGCGCATCTCAGGCACAGTCTCAGCGACACGACGCAGAAGGTCGGGGAAAGAGTCATGCCAACTGTTGACATTCTGTCCTAACAGCGTCACCTCTTTATAGCCACGGTCGCGCAGGTCACAACATTCACGCAGGATACTCTCCATGTCTCGTGAACGCTCTCGTCCACGAGTATAGGGAACGATGCAGTAATGACAGAAGTTGTTACAACCACGCATAATGCTGACAAAGCCTCCGATATGAGCACCATGCAGACGCTGGGGCACAATGTCGCGGTAGGTCTCCGAGGTAGATAACTCTATGTTGATGGCTTTATGACCTATCTCTGCCTGTGCTATCAGGTCGGGCAGAGAGAGGTAGGCGTCAGGACCTGCCACCAAATCACAATGGTGGTTGTTCAACAGGTCGTCCTTCACACGTTCAGCCATACAGCCCAGAACACCAATGATGAGGGTGGATGGAGTTCCTTCCATTCTCTCCCCTTCCCTCCTCTTCTTGATGGCATAGAGAGCCTCTAAACGATTGTATATCTTGTTTTCGGCATTCTCACGAACAGAGCACGTATTCAGGAAGACGGCATCAGCCTCATCGACAGACTCACACACATCGTAACCCGCCATCTTCATGACCGAAGCGACGACCTCTGAGTCTGCCACATTCATCTGGCAACCGTAAGTCTCTATATAGAGTTTCTTCATCCTCGGTAGTATCTATTATTGGATTTCTGCAGTAATCGGATGTTTGTTGCCACGCATCGACACCAGGAATGCCTTGGCGGAACCGAATTTCAGGAACATATCCAGACGAATGGGAATATGATTGTCGTCGTCAGTGACATAGAAACGAACGATTTCTTTCAGTTTACCATCTTTCTGCTCCAAATAAGAGAGTTCAAGACAACGGTATTTCCTATCGTTATCAGCCTTAATGGTAGATTTTCCGCGGAACTTCAACATGGCATTCTGTCGGCTGTCGCCATCGACAATAGGGAACTGAACCACATGTCCCTTTTGCCAGTTGACGGGATTGAAAGAACGGGCACGGAGGAAGATGCTCAACATATCATAGACACAGTCGTTGTAGGTATGCTGCTGCCATGCATGCGTGCCGTCAGTACGCTGGAAATGCTGCTTGATAAAGGTTTTTCCGCCTGGATAGTTATAGAAAACCTCATCCACGGTGTAGCGCTTACCCTCTTTGGCACCCTTTCGGAAATACAGTGGAGCAAGATTTGTTGTGGTGTAGCACAGCAGGGTGTCACGCATGACAAACATCTTGTCTGCCCTGCCATTGCCACGAGTTGTCAACGAGGCACGGAATGCTTGTTTTCCCTGATAGATACTATTGACGGTGTACATGGTTGCATTTCCTGCTTTCACCCATACAAACTTCCAATTGTAATAAAGGTTGTAAGTAAGAAACTCACCACCATTGAATGCTGTGTTTCGAAAAGCACATTGAGCCGATGACTGCATGGTTGCTGTCAACAAAACCATCATCAACGAGCAACGAAAGATAAACCTATACATTTTCATTTCAACTATAAACTTAAAACTTTAATACCAAAATTATAACAGAAAACCGTTTATTAGATAGACGAAACGTCACCGCCACCGTTTAACGAGGCGCATATTCTATCCCCAGGCTGCGTGCACGCTCAATATTGCGTCCTTTGGTAGTCTGTTTCTTCTGCTTCTGTTGCTTTATCAAAGCTGCGGGCTTTTGCTGTGCCAGCGGTTTTGCCGTCGGATTCCACGTTTGTTGAACATCCCATTTCGCCTTACACTCGAATGATTCGGGATAATAATAAACCGCTTCTGCCTGTTTCTGCTCAGCATAGTTACCAGTGTCCCAGATACCGTTGTCGTTCTCATCGACAAACAGCCGCGCGTAGTAGATTCCCGGCTTCACATAGTACAAGGTAGCCACCGCGTTTTGTGTTTCCACCTCTTTCTCAACAGCATCTTTATTGTTCAGTAGCTGGACGACAACATGCTTGTCTTCCATACCTGTCAGCGTGAAGATGACCGTACTGAATTCGTCTAGCGTCTTCACCTTGAAACCTTGTTTATAGGCTTTCGAAGCCTTACCATAGATATCTACGAAAGCAGCAGAATCTATCTCAAGACTATATTCAGCACCCGGCTGCCATTCTCCTATCAGCTGCCACACACGCGGATGACCTGTCTGTTCACTAAGTAGGTATCGGGCAGGTTGCCAAAGCGTATCGACTTTGGTATAGAGATGTATGGCTGCCGTATCAGCCTTTTGTATCGGAGATTTCATCTTAATCAACAGATTCTGGTCAGGGGCAATGGATGAAGGCACATAATAATCGGGTTCCAACGCTACGCTAGGCATCACCGTCTCAAACGACTCTCCACGTTTTTTCTTACGTTCCTGTTGCTTGCTCCATTTCTCTGCCGCTTCTTTCATTTGCTTCAGGCGCTTGGCATAAGGCTGTCGCGAAATGAGTTCCAAAGTATCAGTATTCTGATGCAAGACACCCAACGTGTCTGTAGCAAGATATTGCATTTCTAATTGGAGTGTGTCCTGATTGACCAAAGCCGTGTCGCGCAACCAGTAGGTAATGGTGTCTTGATTGACAGAAGGTTCAACGACAAAAGCGTTCGTTTCATCGAAGTTCAAACCTTTTATCTTCGGCAGTTCAGCATTGCCATAGCTGAAAAAGACCATAAAGTTGTCTGCCTGCTGACGGGTGGCTTTTAAAAAAGCACGGTCGGTTTGTTTCTCTTGAAAAGCCGTCAGCGTAATGTCATCGGGCAGAAAATGGGTGTACCCCACCCGATTGATGTTTAAGATATGCAGCGAATCGCGCCAGAGGGTATCTTGTCTGATGTCTGGCTTGCAAGTCGGCACAACAATGTCATGATTGAAAGCCAACTTCTCTGCTTTCTGCGTAAACCGATAATCTCCGTCCATATCTTGCAAGGCAAACACACGGTAACGACCTTCTGATACACCTTTGATCACAAAATGACCTTTCTCATCGGTAGATGAAACGCGAAGCATCGGCACTTTCAGCAAAAGCGTATCCGTTGCCTTAAACGTTTCTGAATCGGTATCGGAAACGGAACCGATATCATACAGTCCCACATGAATGCCTTTTATGGGTTCCAGGTTCTCGGCATTCAGCACATGGCCTGCTATCTCCAACGTATCAATAGCATTACCCGTTGAAAAAGTATAGGTGAAGTTTCCTAATGGATTTCCTTCATTATTATCGGAAATAGCATCGGAAAAATCTATCGTATAAGTTGTATTAGGCTTCAGGTCGTCTTGAAGTTTGACCACGATATTTCTACCTTGTTCTTTGATTTCGGGCTGTTCCAGTTGAGGTGGCGACACGACGACTTTCTCCGACGGATTGTCCAACTTGACATATTCGTCGAAATAGATGGTGATTTTCTTGCTGTTCACATTCGTTGCACCGTTGGCAGGAAAAGCCCCCAACACCTTCGGCGGATCTTCGTCATACCACCCACCATCTGGTGCACCCATTTTGGCACACGATGCCAAAAGCATGATAAAACCTATGAAACCTATCGTCTTCTTCATTTTAACTCCTCTTTAACTCCCCTTCTCACTCCCCTTTAACTCCTTTTTAACTCCCTTTTAACTCCCCTTCCCATTCATCGCCAACATCTCTTCAATGTTCTTACGACTGTTCGACAAACGAGGAACCTTATGTTGTCCGCCCAGTTTTCCTTTCGATTTCAACCAGTCGTTGAAAAGATGTGGTCGTGCCTTGATAATCTCCAACTGCTGCAGCGTCACGTCATGGAAGCGCTTGGCTTCATAGTCGCTGTTGATTTCCTGCAACTTGTTATCGAGAATCAGAGCAAACTCCTTCATATCTTCCGGTTCTTTAGCAAACTCTATGAGCCACTGATGGCGACATTTCGCCTTTTCGTTCATATATATCGGAGCTGCCGTATATTCCAATATCACGGCACCCGTCTGTTTGCAAGTTGCTTCCAATGCTTTTTCTGCGTTGTCCTGAATCAGTTCTTCGCCGAAAGCATTGATAAAATATTTGGTTCTGCCAGTGATGACGAACTTATAAGGGTTCTTCGAGGTAAAGCGTATGGTGTCACCAATCTGATAGCGCCACAGTCCGCAAGAAGTGGAAATCAACATGACATAGTTCTTTCCCACTTCCACTCCACTGAGTGGTACCACCGTCGGGTGTTCACTTTCAAACTCGTCCATCGGAATGAATTCATAGAACACACCATAGTCGAGCATCAGCAACATGGCAGAGTCGGCAGGATCATTCTGAATGCCGAAGAAGCCTTCGCTGGCATTATAGGTTTCCATATAGTGCATGTCCGACTTGGTAATAAGCTGCTCGTACTGTTTCCGATAGGGAGTGAAAGCAATACCGCCGTGGAAGAATACTTCCAGGTTGGGCCATACCTCCTCCAGATGCTGCTTGCCAGAGAGTTCCATCACGCGCACCAAAACAGACAACATCCACGAAGGTACACCCGAGAGGTTGGTCACGTTTTTGTTTAACGTTTCTCTTGCTATGCGGTCGCGCTTCAACTCAAAGTCTGACAATAAAGCCGTCTGCTTCTTCGGAACGCGAACCAGATTTGCCAGAGGATTGATGTTTTCTATCAAGATGGCACTCAGGTCGCCCACCAGCGAGCCTGCCATATTATAATTCGGAGAATGACTGCCGCCTAGTATCAAACCCTTGCCGTCGAGCATTCTACTTAGGGGATAGTTGGCAAGATAGAATGCCACCACATCTGTTCCTCCTTGATAATGTATGCGTTGCAATCCTTCTGCCGAAACAGGAATAAACTTCGACTTGTCGTTCGTCGTACCAGATGACTTTGCAAACCATTTCACCATTCCTGGCCACAGCACATTTCGCTCACCGTGGCGCATGCGGTCGATGTCGTCTTTCAGTTCCTCGTAAGTATTAACAGGAACGTTTTGTGCAAAGTCCTCATAAGTTCTGATGGTATTAAAAAGATGATTTCTGCCATATTCCGTTTCTTTTCCACGCTCCACCAGATAGGAAAACACCTCGTTTTGCATTTGCAATGCATCCTTCTCATGGCGTTCCAATTCTACCTGACGTCGATGGAAATATAAGCGATTGGCTATCTTTGTCAAACTCATCGTTTTCTATGGATTAGTTATGTTGTTCGAATTCACTTCTTCCAGCTGTTCTGCCTCCTCGTTGAAAGTTTCTTCCTTCATTTCCTCTTGAACTTGAAATGCTTCTTTCTCTGCTTTAGCAGCAAACACGCTATCGATGAATTCGGGTGATTTCTTCAGTAATTTCAATGTTTCTCTGGCAGCAAGCTGTTGAGCCTCCTTTTTGGAGAAACCCTCTCCTTCGCTACCAGCCACCTCTTCCAACAGCACCTGAAAGCGGAAAACCGGACTGTTGTTCTCGTCTGTTTTCTCGTCAATCAGTTGAAAATCTACACTGATGCGGTTCTTCTGTCCCCACTCTATCAGCTTCGACTTGAAATTGACCTCTTTATAAGCTACCTTGTCCAGGTTTATCAACTCACCGAGAATTCGTTTTTCAACGAACTTCGTACAGGCTTTATAGCCCTGATCCAAGTAAATGGCTCCTATCATTGCCTCAAAAGCATTGCCAGCCAAATAGTTGTTGTGCGAACCGTTAGACCTGCCATTGGTCATGATGAGCCTGTTGATACCCATTTCTTTTGACAGGCGGTTCAAAGTGGCACGCTGAACAATTTTCGAACGGGTGTTGGTCAGAAATCCCTCACGCTTCCCTGGAAAATGTTTGTAAACAATACCACCTACGATAGCCCCCAGCACAGCATCACCCAAAAACTCCAACCTTTCGTTGTTGATGGGCTTACCCTTCTCGTTGCGATGCGCCACACTCTTGTGCATCAGTGCCAACTTGTAGTACCTGATGTCATTAGGGTAAAAGCCGAGGATTTCGTATAAAGACAAATAAAGCTCCTTCTCCTTGCGGAAAGGGAGCTTTATTCTGTTGATGATATTATTCAGCATATTTTTTGAATATCACACAGGCGTTATGACCACCAAATCCGAACGTGTTACTCATGGCAGCACGTACCTCACGCTTCTGTGCTTTGTTGAAGGTGAAGTTGAGATTGTAGTCAATTTCTGGATCCTTATCATCCTCGTCGTGGTTGATGGTAGGCGGTACAATGTCGTTCTGAACAGACAAGACAGCTACCATAGCCTCAACTGCACCAGCTGCACCGAGCAGGTGACCCGTCATAGACTTCGTAGAAGAGATATTCAGCTTGTAAGCAGCATCTCCGAACACATCCTTGATGGCTTTAGCTTCAGAAATATCACCCACGTGTGTCGATGTTCCGTGTACGTTGATGTAGTCGATATCCTCTGGTTTCAAACCTGCATCATCCAACGCGTTCTGCATCACGAGCTTTGCTCCAAGACCTTCGGGGTGGCTGGCAGTGATGTGATAAGCGTCAGCACTCTCACCATCACCTACCATCTCGGCATAGATCTTAGCGCCACGTGCCTTGGCATGTTCCAACTCTTCCAGAATCAGACAGCCTGCACCTTCAGCCATCACGAAGCCATCGCGGCTTGCACTGAACGGACGGCTTGCCTTCTCAGGCTCGTCGTTGCGGGTAGAGAGTGCCTTCATGGCATTGAATCCTCCGATACCACACATACAGATTGCACTTTCTGCACCACCTGCAACAATCACGTTTGCCTTGCCCAAGCGAATCAGGTTAAAGGCATCAGCCAGAGCATTGCTTGAAGAAGCACATGCACTTGTCGTCGTATAGTTAGGTCCGTGGAAGCCGAAGTGGATAGAGATGTGACCCGAAGCAATATCGGCAATCATCTTAGGAATGAAGAACGGTGAAAACTTAGGACCGTCTTCCATGTGCTGACCATAATAGACCACCTCGTCCTGGAAAGTCTTGATACCACCAATACCTACGCCATAGACGACGCCGATGCGGTTCTTGTCTTCCTTTTCCAAGTCAAGTCCTGAATCTTTCACGCCCTGAATGGCAGAAACCATAGCCAACTGAGTGTAGCGGTCCAGTTTTCTTGATTCTTTACGGTCAATATATTCATTGATGTCAAGTCCTTTTACCTCACAAGCGAAAGTTGTTTTACAAAGGGAAGCATCAAATTGAGTCACAGGTGCAGCACCACTTTTGCCGGCAAGCAGGTTTTTCCAAGTCTCCTCGGGTGAATTTCCTACAGGCGTAACGGCACCAAGACCTGTTACTACTACTCTTTTTAATTCCATAAAAACGTTTTATTTATAGCGTCTTTTTAACATAGATTTAGCGTTTAGCGTAAGCTGTCGTCTTAGAAACGAACTCCACGCTAAACGCCAAACGCTGTACGCAAAACCAATAATTATTTTGCGTTTTCCTCGATATAAGCGATAGCATCGCCAACGGTAGCAATCTTCTCAGCCTTATCGTCTGGAATAGAGATACCAAATTCTTTCTCAAACTCCATGATGAGCTCTACAGTGTCCAGAGAATCTGCACCAAGGTCGTTAGTGAAGCTTGCCTCAGGCTTTACTTCTGCATCGTCAACACCCAGTTTCTCTACGATAATAGCTTTTACTTTGCTTTCAATTTCTGACATAGTTGTAAGTTTTAAAATGTTAAATAATTGATTTCTTTTCAAAATTTTCGGGTGCAAAGGAACAAACTTAAATCGAAACGTGCAAATATTTCGAAGAAAAAAACACCTTTCTTTGCACATACACCCCCCTATTGTGCAAAAAAGAAGCCGTTTTCTCAAAAAAAGGCTACTTATTGTTTGCCCTTTTTCAATTTTCAATTATATTTGCACACAACTTCGCTAACTTTGAAAGTACTCAATAAAAACATAAAGATATGTCATTTACACAACATTGTAACGAAATTTTCAACCAAGCTATCCGCGACTATCACGTGAAAGATAACGTTGATACGCCCATCAATAATCCCTATGACGAGGGTACCATCGAGAACCGTCTCTACCTGAAGTGTTGGATAGACACCGTTCAGTGGCATTTCGAAGACATCATCCGCGACCCGAACATCGATCCGGCAGAAGCCCTCATACTGAAACGCCGTATCGACCGTTCCAATCAAGATCGTACCGACCTGGTTGAGCAGATAGATTCCTATTTCCGTCAAGTATATAGTGAGGTGAAGCCGTTGCCCGAAGCTACTATCAATACCGAGAGTCCGGCTTGGGCTGTTGACCGTCTCTCTATCCTCGCTCTAAAAATTTGGCACATGCGCGAACAGGCAGAACGCCAAGATGCTTCGGCTGAACACCGACAGAAATGTCAGCAGAAACTTGATGTGCTGCTCGAACAGCAGGTTGATCTCGGCACCGCCATCAACCAGTTGCTCGACGACATTCAAGCTGGTCGCAAATACATGAAGGTGTATCGGCAGATGAAAATGTACAACGACCCTGCCACCAATCCCATTCTTTATCAAAAGAAGGGTTGAAAGATGAGAGTTGAGGGATGAGAGTTGAAAGATGAGAGTTCTTGCTTTGGCAAGCGCTTTGCGATTAGAGAGAGATGAAGACAGAACACTTGCTTGTTATCCGCTTCTCCGCTATGGGAGATGTTGCTATGATGGTTCCCGTCATAGCTTCTTTGGCGAGACAGTATCCGAACATGAGGATAACGGTATTAAGCCGTCCTTTCGCGCGTACATTATTTAATAATATAGCACCTAATGTCAGCTTTATGGGTGCCGAGGTCAGGAAAGAGTACAAGGGAGTCCACGGACTCAATGCCCTTTACCGGCGGTTACAAGCCAAACACTTCACAGCCGTTGCCGACCTACACGATGTGCTGCGCACCAAATATCTGCGCATGCGGTTCAACGTCGATGGCAAACGGGTGGAACACATCAACAAGCATCGCAAGGAGAAACGACAGTTGTGTGCTGAGAAAAATAAGGTTCTCCAACAACTGCCTACCTCTTTCGACAACTATGCCGACGTTTTCAGTCGCTTGGGCTATCCCGTCACGTTGAACTTCACTTCCATCTTCCATGAAGGACGGGGAGACCTTTCATCACTCCCCATCACCATCCCCGAAAAGAAAGGGGACGAACGGTGGATAGGTATTGCGCCCTTTGCTGCTCATCATGGTAAAATCTACCCCATCGACAAAATGGACTTCATCATCCGTACGTTGGCAACTCAACACCCCGACTGGCGCATTTTCCTTTTTGGAGGAGGCAACCAGGAAGAAGATACCACCTTGAAGACGTGGGATGCTGAACTTTCACCATGTTCCTTCATCTCACGACAGCTGAAAGGACTCGACCAAGAACTCATCGTCATGAGCCACCTCGACCTTATGCTCTCTATGGACTCAGCCAACATGCACCTCGCCTCCCTCGTCGGCATTCCCGTCATCAGCATCTGGGGAGCCACACACCCCTATGCCGGCTTCATGGGCTTTGGACAAAACCCCGACAACGCCATACAGACCGACTTGCCCTGCCGCCCCTGTAGCATCTACGGCAAAAAACCTTGCATACGACAAGACTACGCCTGTCTGCACGACATCAAACCAGAAACCATCCTTGAAAAGATTCAATTCATAATTTATAATTCTTCGACAAGCGAAGCGACTTCGTCGATTACATAAACCATTAAAACAAAAGCATTATGAAAAAGTACATTTGCGACACTTGCGGGTACGTTTACGATCCCGAAGTAGGAGATCCTGACAACGGTATCGAACCCGGAACAGCATTCGAAGACCTGCCCGAAGATTGGGTATGCCCACTCTGCGGCGTCGGCAAGGAAGACTTCAGCGTAGAAGAGTAACAAAAACCATCCTAAACATCATCCCCGAACAGCGATAATAACTGTTCGGGAATGATTGTTTTTGTATGAAAGGAGTTTACTTAATCACGACCTTGAGCTTTGCTCGAACTCGTTTCCGTTCTTCACTCACTTCATCACGACCTTTTTGCCGTTTTTGATATAAATGCCCTTCGACAATCCGCTATTCGAAACTTTGCGGCCGTCCAGCGAGTAGATGTTACTACTCTCCTCGCCCTTCGCAGAGGAGTCAGAGGTGAGGCTTTCAATACCTGCCGTCTCATCCATCTCGATAATATTCGTAAACTCTTTCCAACCATCTGCATTCTGATATTTTTCCTTTGTCCCATAAGGAACATACAAGGGGATGGATTTAGGAACAATATACCAACAATTAGATGTTGTAGCAAAAGGCTCTTGAATAAATGATGTAATGGAGGTAAGACCTGAGCAAATAGCGAACGCCCAATCACCGATGGTCGTCACGCTGTTAGGGATAGTGACGGAGGTCATACCGCTGCAATTATAGAACGCATAACCGCCGATGCTCGTCACGCTGTTGGGGATGGTAACGGAGGTCAGACCGCTGCAATCACGGAACGCAGAACTGCCTATGCTCGTAACACTGTTGGGGATGGTGACGGAAGCAAGAGCTTTGCAACCATTGAACGCACCATCGCCGATGTTCTTCACGCTGTTGCCGATGTTAACGGAAGCAAGAGCTTTGCAATAAGCGAACGCACCATCGATGCTCGTCACGCTGTTGCCAATGGTGACGGAGGTAAGACCACTGCACTCCTCGAAAACATACTTGCCAATGCTCGTCACGTTATCAGGGATGCTAACGGAAGTCAGACCACTGCAGAACCCGAACGCTTCTTGGCCGATACTCGTTAAGTTTTCGTTGAATGTGATAGAGGTGAGACCAGTGCAACCATAGAACGCACGAAAACCGATGCTCGTCACATTATCGGGAATGGTGAATGAGGTCAAACCGATGCAATCCTTGAACATACGATCGCCGATGCTCGTCACGCTGTTGGGGATAGTAACGGAGGTAAGACTACTGCACTCCTCGAAAACATACTTGCCGATGCTCGTCACGCTGGCGGGGATTTCAATCGACGTCAGACCTGTACCATTGAAGGCCCATGCGCCGATTTTCGTCACGCTGTTGGGGATAGTAACGGAGGTAAGACCGCTGCAATAACGGAAAGCATCATCATCGATGCTCGTTACGGCGTAGGTCTTTCCATTATATATGACAGACGTAGGAATTGTAACATCCCCTGTATATTCATCCTTAACGGAAGAAGGATATGATCCTTGGTAAGTCACGGCGACAGTATAAGGTTCTGTCGATGAGGTGATGTTGTAATAGATTCCACCGACTTCGAAGTAATGGGCAAACGACAACAAGGCTGTCATGAGGCAAATTGATAGTGATAAAATTCTTTTCATGTTGTTTTTGGTTTTAAGTTAATAATCAAAATAGTCCAAAAGCTATTATTGAGAGAGACAAAAATAAAACGTGGACTAAAACTTCGTCTACGTCTCCTGCGGTATCGCCAAACACCTCACGACCATATTACGAGTAAAAGCCCACGCCTTGCGACGTGAGCATCCTGACTTTACTCTTGGTCGTCTCTTTTAAATTTGGCGAATTTCAGGAGACAAGATTCAAGCGGACGCTTCTTATCTTAATGTCTTGTTGTTCTATCCTATCCCATAGGCTTCACAATTATTTAATGGTTTAACATTTCGATATATAAATGCTATCTGTTTGCAAAAATAGGGAATATCTTTTAAACGACAAAATAATGTGCGCTGAATTTCAAACAAGCCCTTCGGGCGATTGAAACGATTCAACGGATTTAATTCAGAATTCTTGCGCCGCTTCGCGATTACACAATTGACAATTCTTGTCCCGGCAAACGCTAAGCGATTTGACTATAAATAAACTCTTCGGGTTATGATTATGGCAGTACGACATCAGTACGAAGCGTTCGTACTGGTAGTTTTAAGTCTTCGAACTAGCAGTTTTAATATCTCGTACTGACAGTTCGGAGCGTTCGTACTGGTACGTACTGTGTAGTTTAACGATTTTAGTTGACTACTTTGAGTCTTATTTGTAGTTGTGGTTGACTTGGGTTAATACTTAGTTTTACTTTCTATTGACTCTCTTTTGGTTTACTTTTAATTTCAGTTGCTATCAGTTTCCATGTAAAAGAGGCGTTTTTTGCATCGAAAAGTGCGCTTTTTATTGTAAAAGACTGTTTTATGTAGAAACTTAATATGGTTTGTGGAAAACGATGTGAATAACCTTGTGGATAAAGTTTTGTTATCCACAGGATGAAGGAGGCGAGGTATTGATGGTGTGGAAATGAACAGAGAAATACAAGTGTTATCAGAAACTTTTCCACGCTTTTGACAGAGAAAAAGATATAAACTTATTAACTTTGCAGGCGAAGAAGAAAATGGTGGATAAAAGTCTTAAAGTTGAGAGTCTAGAGTTTAAAGTTGATAGCTCTTACTTCGTTCTATCAGCGAGATGAGCTATAACAAGTGATAAGAATAATTAAAGTAAGAAGATCTCGAAGCTGTGTGGATAAACCTACGTTGATGTGTGGAAATCTTTATATAAAATGTGGATAAACGAAAAACCAAATAAAAAGGAAAGAAGTTATACACATATCCACGTCACATCATACCATTCATTTTCTTTTTCTTCTTTTTAAAAATAAAAAAGAGAATATATAAAAGTGTTGTTGATAAAAAGACGACACTAAAAAAAATAAAAGTAATATGCAGCAGAAAAAGATAACCGCAAAGCGCTTGCCCAAGCAAGAATGGATTAAACAGGGTTTTATTGATGAAAAAGTAGATGTTCCTGCTGGAATGACAGAAAAGGAATATCTGAAGTCGGAAATCAGAAGACTCTGCAAGGAGAAAGATGCTATCATCTTGGCTCACTATTATACTATAGGTGATATTCAGGAGGTAGCCGACTTTGTTGGCGACTCTCTTGCGTTGGCTCGTAAGGCTGCAGACACGGAAGCAAAGGTGATGGTGATGTGTGGTGTTCACTTCATGGCAGAAACCTGTAAGATTCTCTCTCCTGACAAGTTGGTGCTTTCGCCAGACTTGAATGCCGGCTGTTCGTTGGCTGATAGTTGCAAGGCAGAAGACTTGAAGAAATTTAAGGATGAGCATCCAGGTTATCAGGTGGTGAGCTATGTCAACACAACAGCTGCTGTCAAAGCTTTGACTGATGTGGTAGTGACCAGCGGTAATGCCAAGAAAGTAGTTGATGCGCTGCCGAAGGATGCAAAGCTGATATTTGGTCCTGACTACAATCTGGGCAACTACATCAACAGCGTTACCGGCAGGGATATGCTGTTGTGGAATGGTGGTTGTCATGTACACGAACGTTTCTCCGTAGATGAAATATTGAAACTGAAGAAGCAATATCCTGAAGCTGTCGTAATGGCTCATCTGGAGTGTAAAGCTCCTATTCTTGCTGTAGCTGATGTGAAAGGAAGTACGGCAACCATGTTGACGTATGCTCAGGAACATCCCGAAATAAAAGAGTTTATCGTGGCTACAGAGTCGGGAATATTGCACGAAATGGAAAGAACCTGTCCTGACAGAAAGTTCTATCCTGTTCCGCCAGAGGTGAGCGAGGGTTCGTTGGGTTGTTCGTGCAACGAATGCGAATATATGAAGATGAACACGTTGCTGAAAATCTATAACTGTCTGAAATATGAATGGCCTGTGGTAGATGTAGATCCTGACGTTCAGAAAGAGGCATTAAAACCTATTCAACGGATGTTGGAGCTGAGTTAGTTTATAGTTGAAAGTTGAGAGTCTAGAGTTGAGAGTCTAGAGTTTATAGTTCTTGCTCTGGCAAGCGCTTCGCGATTAGAGAGTCTAGAGTTCTTTCAGTCGCTTCGCTTGGTGTAACCGGCTCTGCCGCTTCGCTAGTCGAAGAAAGCGCTTCGCGGTTAGAGAGAAGAAGGTCTAAAGTCAAAAGTCAAAGGTCTAAGGCGGGCGGAGTGAATAACGTGAATTTAGACTTACTTTAGCGGAAAAAAGTATAAAAACCTTTAAGGTAGATTGTGTGTGTGCGATAACAGAAACTTCGTAACTTACTGATTATGTGGGAGTAAGCTTCGAAATTCTTAAATTTAACATTTTATAGGGTGTCTGAATAGTTGTAAACTGTTTTTTGTATAAGTGCCTGATTTTAAATACCTTTGCATCGTTCAATAAATTTTCGGGTGTCTTTTGTCACCTAATAAATCTTTAGAATATGTTTTTTAAGAAGATAATTACATCTGTATTTGTAAGTACGTTTATGTTTCTGCCTGCAACGATGATGGCAGAAAATAATCAGGAAGCATCAGAACCTATTCAGGAGGAAAGTGGAGAACCTATGGACTTTTATGATGAGAGTTCAGAATTTGAAGCACTTTTCAATGTTACCGGTGAAGATATTTTGAAGACAGCAGAACGCTATATGGGTACTCCCTATCGCATGGGAGCAACCGGTCCTACTCGTTTCGACTGTTCTGGCTTTACCAGTTATGTCTATAAGAAGCAGAACATTCAGTTGAACCGTACCAGCCGCGATCAATATACACAAGGTGTGAGCATCAACAAAGACGAAGTTCGTCCAGGCGACTTGGTATTCTTCGGCAGCCGTCGTTCAGGTAAAGGCGTAGGACATGTTGGTATAGTCTATTCCGTAGAAGACGACGGTTCGTTCAAATTCGTTCATGCCAGCTGCAAACATGGTGTTACCATTTCGCGCAGCACAGACGAATATTATACCCGCATGTATCGTGGAGCCCGCCGTATATTGGCTTATTGATACAGCGAAATAATCGTTTTTCTGAAATTATAAAGGTTTGTAGAAAATGGTAAAAATCATATCCTTTCTGCAAACCTTTACTATTATACTGGTAGTAGTAGGTCATAGTTTTGTAGGAAAAGCCGCAGAAGAACCTTTTGTAGAGACACAGACATGGATATATTCGTTTCACATGCCCATGTTTATGTTGTTGTCTGGATGGTTGTTTTCCTATAAAAACAAGGATAATCTGTCTGGAATAAAGTGGTTTGGAAAAGAAGGTTTTGTGGTTGGAAAGATAAAACGACTGTTAGTTCCTTATTTTCTGTTGAGTACGGTTGCTTTTTTTGTCAAGGCGCAATTCAGTCAATATGCTGTCAGACCTATAGGTTTTACTTTCGACGACTATCTGCATCAGTTGATTTATCCCTATGATAATGCGATGGGACATTTGTGGTTCCTCCCTACCCTCTTTTTCATTTTTATGATAGTCGTCTGCATCAATAAGCTACTGAAAAAGATTCCGATGCCTATATTGCAAGGAATAATGCTTGTGGTCTTTCTGATTGTTTCCTTATTTTTTAAGCCCTTACAGATAAAAATACTGAATGTATCGGGTATCTTGTACTATCTTTTTTATTTCCAGTTTGGAATAATAATTGAAAGGTATGGTATATTTGAACGCATAGGAAAGTCGAAAATACATGTAGAGGCTTTTGTTTTGTTTCTTCTCTCTATCCTTTTGCTGTTGGTACCGATGTTTTTTGGACAGAAACAAGTGGCAGCTTTGGTAGGAATAGGTTTTTCGGTGTGTCTGGGTTACATCTATCTACATCATAACAGCCATTTCTTAGACCATCTGAATGGAGCTTCCTATACGATATATTTGTTTTCGTGGTTTCCGCAAGTGTTCTGCTATCAGGTGTTGATGAAATTTTTTGAAGTTGATGGTTTGCTTTTGTTTCTGCTGTCTTGTATCACGGGTTTATATATTCCTTGGTTCATCTATCTATACGAAACAAAAGGCAAGAAAACAGCTCTACGCACATGTCTGCGCTTTATCAATGGCATGAAACTATAATGATATTTCTATACCGTACAAAAAACGTTTTGAAACTATGATTATGGTGCTACTACATCAACAGTATCATGGTGTAGAATCCAGACTCTGTCGAAACCTTCCTGAAAAGCTTTGCGAGTAATTTTATCTATAACTACTCTATCGTTTTCAACAAGATTGGTATCTCTCAGTTCCTTTGGCCATTTGTATTCCGTAACTAAACGTGTGGAATAACCCCAGGCAAAACAGTCTTTGGGCTGCACACAGAACATGGAATATTTATCGTTGCCGGACTCTATGGAGATGACGAATGCTTTCTGAATGGGTTTTCCTGTTTTCTGAATGGCTTCCATACTCATTCTGCGTCCTGTCAATCCCGATTCGTATGCTTTGAGCCAATGGTGAGCATCAATCAGTAAACAAGAAAAGAGGAAAAGCACGAAGGATATTTTCAGCCAACCAGTATGTTCTAATTGATGAAGGAGATAAGCAACGATGATGGCTGCAATAGCTAATGAGGCATAAGCATGCATAGCTGTCGAGAGAGTTACCAGATGGGGAGAGGTAGCAATGAATGTGCAGAGAAAGAGAAGAAGGAAGGTTTTATGGAATAACTCCTTTCTGTTTTTCCAGAAAAGCATGCACAAGAACGGACAAGTCATCAACAACGTATTGGCAGCCAAGAATAGGTTTCTTTCTGGTGCATAGAATACGGCAACATAATCAAACGGCACCCACGTCATCATCAGAATCAAACCGATATTTCTCAGTTTGGTATGAAGAGAAAAATCCAAGTATTTTTCGTTGATAGTGATGTTTTCAGGAGTAAGCAGATACCTGACCATAAAATACAAAAAAACGGGTATCAGGGCAAGTATAAGGTCCTGAATGCAGTTTTTCAGTTTTATTCTATTCAGGGCAAACGCCATGATTGGTGGAAGAACAAACCACGTGATGCCGTTTTCCTTTGAAAAGGTGGCGATATAAGCGCAAACAAACCATAGAATGTAATCCGTACGCTTGCTCTTATTCAGATAAATCCACGTCGCTACAAGACCCCAGAATTGAGCATATACCTGATTGATGGAATCGATGTCATAGACAGTTCCCAACATAGCGGGTGAGAAGAAGAAAAAGAGCAAGGCTATGTTGCAGGCATGTTGTCTGAATCCAATGGTTTTCAGAATGCGATATAGGACAAATGCTGAAGCCAGGTGACCTGTATAGATGCAAATATGATTGAGTGTGGGAAAGAGTCGATAGTTCAGTCCTAATATATGACCGAAAATTGCGTCGAACGGCCTCCAATAACTCTTATATGGAAGCAGACTATCTGCTGTGAAATCGTCGAAGCAGGGTGTGGTTAGGTATGTCCAGTCGTCAAAGGTGGGCAACAACAAAATGAGAAGCCACAAAAAGAGTGGTGAAAGGATAATGATCCAAAAGAAAGGATGACCGATAACCCTTTTCATATTCTTCTCAACTATAGTATCGTTTGAACTTTGCTGGCGAAGCGAGCAGAGAACTCTAATTCACAATAGCTATCTTGCAGACTGTTCCGCTTTCACCGGTCTGTGTTGCCGTCTGAACCATGTAAATGCCACTGGCCACACGTTGTCCTTTAAGGTCGGTTCCATTCCATGTAAAGGTTCCACCATTGCTCTTTCCTTCTGCAACGAGAACACCGTTGGTGGTGACAATCTTCACATCGGCATTATAAGAGAGTCCTGTCACGGTAATCAAGCCGTTGTAGTCAGGGCGTACCGGATTGGGATATGCATAGACATTGTCTTTTGTCATCTCATCGTTGGTGGCGGTAGCATCGCTCATATAAGAACAGAGTCCTTCATCTGTTCCAAAGAACACTTCACCTGTGCGGTCGTTGATAGCGATGGAATTGATGATATTTGACAGAAGATTACTGTTTTCTGTGGTGAAATGGTGGATTTCGCTCAAACCGTCACTACTGATAAGATAGACACCAAGACCGTTGGTACCAAACCATTTTCTATTGCCTCCGTCAACAGCGATGCACCTGATATCGACATCGGCCAAGAGATAATCTGCTAGATTGGTACCGTCATTACGCGGAACTTTCACTTGCTCGACGATAGTCGGAACAACAGGATTGTAGGCATCGTCCTGCTTGAGTCTGAAAGGTCCTACATTGGTTCCTACCCAGAAATTGTGGCTCTTGTCTTCAACGACACAGGAGATGTTGTAAATCGTGGACAGTTGTGTTCCGTCTTGGTTCGTCAACTCGGTATATTCCGTCACTTCATCGTTGGTGGCATTATACCGATAGAAAGCCTTACGCGTCCAACTGTTATTGGTAAACCAAAAATTGCCTCTGCTGTCGATAATCATCTTGCTAAGGTCACCCAAGCTGCTGGTGCCCAACTTCATCAGTTCAGAATGAGGAAGAGAGACCCATTGTCTGTCTTTTGTAAACTTGATGATGGCTTGTGTTGGTGCCTGACTGTTGAGAATCCACAAGTTTCCTTCAGCATCGAACTTCAAGCCTGTGACCAAGTTATATTCTTTACCACCAGGGAAAGCGGGTTCTATAGGACTGTTGTCTTCATTGAAGAAATTGACGAACTTGCCGTTTTGAAATTCATACAGACCGTTTCTGCCGCATGCAAAAACGTGGTTGATGTCTTTGGGGTCGTAGTCAAGACAGACTATTTCCTCGTATCTAACGCCTGTTTTCTCGCTGATACCTTCGTCTTGATATATGGTCCAGTTGTCGTCTTTCAGCAGTTGGATGCAGGCAGGAATGGTGTTGTCGATAATCATGCCGCAGGTATATAACTGCTCGTTGGCAAACTTCATGAATCCGAAAAGATTATACTTCGGACCGCCGGGGTTCAACGTCTGGACTGTCGCCAAAAGTTCTGGGTCAACGGTCTTACTGCGGGCAACATAGTCCCCTACCCTCTTCCAGTTGTTTTTATCCAACAAGTTGTCTTTGACATATCCCCGATACAGTCCGTTAGTACTGGATGCAGCATAGATATAATCACCTTCTACATAGCTGTAGTCTACGCGGAAGCCCAAGTTGTAGGTGTTGGTGATTTCAGCATCCTTTGTATTCAGTTTGATTATACCGAAGCCTGTGGAAATGTAGGCATACTGACCACTCATGTCAATACTGTAGATGGTCTTGTCAACGGTCATCGATTTACTGTAGTAATCGGAGATGTTCGTGATGTTGCCCTTTTCGTCCAATAAGTCGATGTTGTAGTTTTGATAGGCTATCAGCAGCTGTTTCGTGCTGGTGTTCCAGGCGATATAGTTGATATGGCAATCGGAAAGTCCGTTTATCTTGTCATAGGTCTGCAGACTCTTGTCGTTGGTGTTATAAGTATAAAGACTGTTAGACGCCAAAACATATAATGTATTGCCGCCTTTCTCTACCCAAGTGATATTGTGGTAAGACAAATAGTTTTTCCATGTACCGATACTGGCAGCTTGTGCCGTAGGCGATTGACAATTGATAATTGACAATTGAAGATTTATCATGGAGCAAACAATGCCCCACATCAATAATGTTGTGGATAAAAACAGTCTTTTCATATACTTGAATTAAAATATTCAGCCAACTTCTTAACGGCGCGGGCACGATGAGAAATCTGGTTTTTGATGTCGATGCCTAACTCGGCAAATGATTGATTGTAGCCGTCTGGTACAAAAATCGGGTCATATCCGAAACCTTCGGCACCACTTTTCTCATGAGCGATATGTCCTTCTACTATTCCTTCGAATGTTTCGCGTCTCTCGTCTCCCGTCCCCCGACTCTCATCTTTTAATATTAACGCAATAACTGTACGAAATCGTGCCTTTCGGTTGTTATTTTCTGCTAATTCACGAAGCAGTTTCTGCATATTGGCTTCCGAATCGTGTCCTTCACCACCGGCATAGCGGGCAGAAAAGACGCCAGGAGCACCATTGAGGGCATCGACTTCCAATCCGGTATCATCGGCAAAACAGCTTAGTCCATATTTGTTGAAGATATAATTAGCTTTTTGCCATGCATTCTCTTCCAATGTCTTTCCTGTTTCAGGAATGTCTTCATGACAGCCAATTTCGTTCAGGGATACAATCTCAAAGTCTTTTCCGAGAATGTTCCTGATTTCATCGAGTTTATGTTGGTTGTTGGTGGCAAAAACAATTTTCATAAGCTGGGGAACTTGTTTTTTTTTATTCTGAAACACTTACTTTTTGATGCTCGTCTTCCATATGCTTGGGTATCTTTACTTTCATTTCGTCGAATCCTTCGCCATAAACACCTATGACACTCGACTGACTGACAAAAGCATTGGGATCGATCATTTTGATGAGACGAAACATATTGATGCTTTCTCTTTTCTTGGCAAGGATACAGAGTACTTTCATCTTCTTACCCGTGTACCACCCATGACCATCAAGTATGGTGACGCCATGATTCATTTTGGTTCCGATGGCATTGGCTATCTCCTGCCATTTGTGCGAGAAAATCATGAACTGTACCGATTGGCGTCTGGAATTCATGACATAGTCGAGTACATAGTTTTCCATCGCCATCACACAGAAACCGAACATGACTTTATGGGCTCGTTCCAGATAAGTGCCAAACTGCGGGAAGAACATACACGACCCGATGATACAGAAGTCAGCGACGATGAGTACAGTACCCAACGAAACGTTATGATATTTGTTGACAGAAGCTGCAATGATATCCGTTCCACCGGTGGAACCGTTGTTCATAAACACCGTTGCCAAAGCAATACCCGTCAGCATACATCCGATAATCATGGACATGAAGTCCTGCCCCTCCCCCATCAGTTTAAAAGGTAGTCCGTTAGCTTGTTTGGGAATGATTTCCTGTGCAAACATCAGCATGAAATAGAGGGTGAAGATGGCAAAGATGGTTTTCATCAGGAACTTCACGCCTAGTATTTTCAATGCTACAACAAGCAGAAGTCCGTTGATGATGATATAGGTGTTCTCCAGATGGAAGCCAGTGGCATAGTAGATGATGGCTGACAAACCAGTAACGCCTCCGGATACAATCTCATAGGGCATGAGGAATACCGTGAAGGCAATGGTATAGATAAGAAGACCAAGGGCTATGAACAAATAGTCCTTGATCTCATTCCAAACAAGTATGTTCTTTATTGTCATTTATTTTTTGAAGACGATATTCACCATACGCTTAGGGACGATGATAACCTTAAGAATGTCTCCTTCGATATATTTGGCTGAGCGCTCATCGGAAAGCACAGCATCTTGAATGGTCTTGTTGTCGGCATCAGCGGCAAACTCCATGTCGAAGCGGGTCTTACCGTTGAAGGCTACACCCAGTCGGACGCTGTTTTCAACGAGATACTGCTCGTCCCACTTGGGCCATGCAGCATCGCAGACGCTACCTTCGCCGCCGAGCATCTCCCACAGTTCTTCAGCGATGTGTGGAGCAAACGGAGCAATAAGTGCAACGAGTGTCTTCATCACTTCCTTGTCCTTACACTTTTGCTGGCTTAGTTCGTTAACACAGATCATGAATGCTGAGATACTGGTGTTATAGGAGAACTGCTCAATGTCGCCACTAACCTTCTTGATGAGTTTGTGTAGGCTCTTCAGGCTATTCTGAGAACTCTGAGTATTCTGATTAGTCTGAATACTCTGAATAGCCAGGTTCCAGAACTTCTTCAGGAAGCGGTGGCAGCCGTCGATACCATTGGTGTCCCAAGGCTTGCTCTGTTCTACCGGACCGAGGAACATCTCGTACAGGCGCAGCGTGTCGGCACCATATTTCTCGACTATCATATCGGGATTTACCACGTTGAACATCGACTTCGACATCTTCTCGATAGCCCATCCGCAAATGTATTTGCCATCTTCCAATACGAACTCAGCATCCTTGTATTCCGGGCGCCAAGCCTTGAATGCCTCAACATCAAGGATGTCGTTGCTGACGATATTCACATCGACGTGGATTGGTGTCACGTCGTTGTAGTTGCCCTTGATGCCTAAGGATACAAACACGGGGTGCCCCTTCGCCTTACTTGCTTCGTTGTCACGGTAAACGAAGTTGGAGCGTCCCTGAATCATACCTTGGTTCACCAGCTTTTGGAAAGGTTCTTCCTTGCAGCTCACACCAAGGTCGAAGAGAAACTTGTTCCAGAAACGTGAGTAGATGAGGTGACCCGTAGCATGTTCTGTTCCACCAACGTAGAGGTCAACATTCTGCCAGTATTCATCGGCTTCCTTGCTGACAAGTGCTTCCGAGTTTTTCGGGTCCATATAGCGCAGGTAGTAGGCTGACGAACCGGCAAACCCCGGCATAGTATAGAGTTCCAGAGGGAATACTGTTGTGTGGTCGATATTGGCAATATCGACTACGGAACAAGTCTTGGTATCCCAAGCCCATTTCTTGGCCCGTCCCAATGGCGGTTCACCCGTCTCAGTCGGTTCGTACTTGTCTATCTCAGGCAGCTCCAGTGGCAGACACTTCTCTGGAATCATGTATGGCATGTTGTCTTTATAGAAGACAGGGAACGGTTCACCCCAGTAGCGCTGGCGTGAGAAAATGGCATCGCGTAGTCGATAGTTCACTTTCACGCGACCCAGTCCGTTCTCTTCAACAAATTTCTTTGTAGCGGCAATGGCTTCTTTCACGCTGAGTCCATTCAATGAAAAACCGTTCAAAGCCTTTGAACCCTCTGCTGGTGAGTTCATCACGATACCCTCTTTGGCATCGAAGCTCTCCTCGCTGACATCAGCTCCTTCAATGAGTGGGATAATAGGCAGGTTGAAATGCTTGGCAAAGGCATAGTCACGGCTGTCGTGAGCAGGCACAGCCATGATGGCACCGGTACCATATCCTGCAAGAACATATTCGCTGATCCATACTGGAATCTTGTCACCTGTGAACGGATTGATGGCGTAAGAACCAGAGAAAACTCCAGTCACTTTGTGGTCCATCTGACGCTCACGCTCGGTACGCTTCTTCACGTATGCCAGGTATTCTTCCACTTCAGCTTTCTGTTCTGCTGTTGTGAGCTGCTGAACAAGTTCACTCTCAGGAGCCAGAACCATGAAGGTAACACCGAAGATGGTATCGGCACGAGTGGTGAAAATGGTGAAGGTTACATCGCTGTCGGCAACCTTGAACTCCATCTCCGTTCCTTCCGAACGACCAATCCAGTTCTTCTGGGTTTCTTTCAGGGAGTCTGTCCAGTCGATGGTCTCCAGTCCGTCAAGCAGTCGCTGAGCGTAAGCACTCACACGCAGACACCATTGGCGCATCTTTTTCTGTACCACGGGATAGCCGCCACGAACACTCACACCGTCGACAACCTCGTCGTTGGCAAGCACGGTACCCAGTCCGGCACACCAGTTCACCATCGTCTCGCCAAGATAAGCAATACGATAGTTCATCAGTACCTCCTGCTGTTTCTTCTCATCCCATGAGTTCCATTCGTCGGCTGTGAATGACAGTTCCTCGCTCTGAGCCACACCGAATGTGTCCAGTCCTTTTGTTCCGTTCTTTTCAAAATAGGCTACCAGTTCCTCTATCGGATGAGCTGATGCTTTCTCCCCTTCGCCCTTTGGGATGGCTACGGGGTGGCGACCAAAGGTCGGGAAGGAGGGGGTAAGGGGGGTGAGGCTATAATATGATTGGAACATCTTTTGGAATGCCCACTGTGTCCAATGGTAGTAGCCGGGTTCGCAGGTGCGCACCTCGCGGTTCCAATCGAAGCAGAAGCCAATCTTGTCCAACTGGCTGCGGTAGCGGTTAATGTTCTCGGTGGTCGTCTTCTCCGGGTGCTGTCCGGTCTGTATGGCATACTGTTCGGCCGGCAGCCCATAGGCATCATACCCCATCGGGTTGAGTACATTGAAGCCTTGCAGCCGTTTGTATCGGGCATAGATGTCGCTGGCGATGTAGCCCAGCGGGTGTCCTACGTGCAGTCCGGCTCCCGATGGATAGGGGAACATGTTCAGTACGTAGAACTTCTTTTTGCTTTCGTCTTCTGTCACGCGGTAGGTCTGCATCTCTACCCATCGCTGTTGCCACTTCTGTTCAATCTCTCTGAAGTTGTATTCCATGTTGTTTCCTTCGATTATGTGTATTTAATGGGGACAAAAGTACATAAAATTGTATGAATGACCAAACACGCGGGTATAAAAAAGCCCGTCTCCGTGCCGCACGGCAAAGAGACGGGTCTGTTTTTCATGGTGAATTGCTATATTACTTACATCATAACTTAGATTCTTTGAGGTTCAGTGGGGATTACTTCATCATCACCTTGATGCTTTCGTCAACGTTGTTGCCGCTGACCTTCAGGATGATGATACCCTGTACGTTCGGCAGGAAGATGCTGCCTGTAGCGTTGAACTTGTGCTGTCCGAGGGTTCTGCCGGTAGCATCGAACGCTGTTACCTGGAACTCGTCGGCAGCCTTGGCACCGTTCACAGCCAGGATAACCATACCGTTCTGGCACTGGATGAGACGTACAACCTTGCCGTTGCTCTCGACAGACTCGATGCGACCGATGCCTGTAGGCATGTTGCTCTCTGCTTCGTAAGCACCGAGACTCGGCACGTAGTCGGAAGTAATCTCATCGTAATAAACGCCGTCGAAATCAGCAAACCTTGCACGGATGGCAGGAACGTCAATGCCGCGATATGCGCTCTCGGTATTCTTGGTACCTGCACCAATCAGCGGGTTGGTGGGGTCGTCCTTCAGGTGTGCGAATGTAGTCTCAGGTATGCTGCCGTCTTCGTTACGCTCAGCTTCCAGTTCGGTGTAGTTGGTCAAGTCAACGAACCATGACGGGTCAGCTTTCATGTTACATGTGGTCAGCGATGCGATACTTTCGTCTACGCGGATACCGCCATAGGCACTGCCGGTTTTAGAAGCTTTAATGTCCTTGCCACTTTCGTAGGCAGTAGTACCGATGGAGATACAGTTAATCAGTTGGCAAACACTACCCGACTGTAAAGCCTCGTAGATCTTGTAGGAATATGCTTCCTTGACATTCTTACCGCCGGTTTCATTTGTGATGGCGATACCGGTACAGTTCTTCATGATGATGTCACCGGAGTTGTGGTTCTGGTCGAAGCCTTTTGAGCCGTTAGCAGCAGCGACGCATCGGTTCAGATAGACATTCATACGTCCCTGGTCGCTACCCATCTTGAAACCGTTCGCATTGCCGTTTGAGGGAGAACCGTTCTCAAGTTTACCGTTGCGGGTTGCGTAACAATAGTCGAGGATGATGGACTTGTTGTCTTCGAATCCACCCGTCTTCTTGAAGAATACGTCGTAGCCGTCGTCGCTGTTCAGCCATGCACGGCAGCCGTAGAAGTAGTTACCGTCGCCTACGGAGATCTTCGGTGCGAAGCCGTCGGCATCACCGTTATCCTCATCGCAGTTCAGATAGGAGTCGCAATTGATGATGTAGTTGTATTCTGCGAGGTTCTTCATCTGCAAGCCAGTGTCACCGTTCTTGTAGAAGTTACACAGTTCGATGATGTTGTCGTGACCGTCCTGCGTGCGGTTGATGATGTCGCTGGCAGAGCCGCCGGTCGGCTTGTTGCGTTCAATGAGCAGACCGTTGTCACTGGCGTTGGTGATGTCGATCTTGTAGTAGTGCCAGTATGAACTGGTGTGACGGATACCCTGATAGGGATTGTCGCTGTGAGCGTGGTAAGGCATGCCTGAGAAGTCGAGCACAGCATGTTCCTTGGAATCCTTCGGATAGACGAACAGTTCGATGTACTTGTCGGCTTCGCCGTTGCGGTCGTTGATGTTGATACGCTTGTCATAGACGTAAGTACCAGCCTTCATCCAGATGCGGTCGCCGGGCTGTGCAATGTCGACAGCCTTCTGCAGGTCGAAGAACGGCTTTTCAGCAGAACCGTCGGCAGTAGCGTCGTCACCGTCGGGTGAGCACCAGATTTCGTCGCCCTTGATTTCGTCTGGAACTTCAACAGCTGCATCGGTAGTGAAAGCTTTCTCCTCGCCGTAAGCCGGCTCGGTGCTGAAGGTAGTGATGGCGTATGCGCGTACATAGTAGGTTGTACCGGCTTCCAAGGAAACAGAGGTAGTGAACTTTGAGCTTGGGCGGTCAGCGGCAATCTTCGTACCATTGTTAATGTCGAGGCCCGGAGTTGTGCCGTAGATGACACCAACTTCAGTGATGTCGGCACCACCATCGTCGGTAACAACACCGCCGATGCGGAATCTGGAGCCGCTCTTGGTCAGGTCGCTGGTAGTAACAACAGCGGCTGTAGCGGGAGATGTCTCAAAGCTCTTGGTCTCACCGAAGGCATAGCCTGCGTTAGACAGGGCGAAAGCACAGTAGTAAACGGTCTGACTTGCCTTCAGTCCGGTGATGGCAATGGTGATGTCGTTGGTGGTCAGGTCTTCGCTCTCTTCCTTGTTGTCGCTCAGCGAAGGCTGGGTGTTGGTCGTTGACCAGAGGATACCCTTCTCGGTGATGGGCTGGTCGCCGGCATCGACTATCTGTCCGAATACCACAGCTGAGTTCTTCGTAATGCTCTCCACACCGCCTGTAGTCACTGTTGCCGGAGTACCGAATGCCTGTGCATAGACAATGAGATTGTCGATGTCGGCATCGCCGCTGGCTTCGTTGGCAATCTTGATGCGGTTCACCTGCAGGTCGTTCACCTCGACGATGCGAAGCGTAGCGTCGGTAGCATCTGTAGCAATCGTTGCAGATGTCCATGTCTTACCACCATCGGTAGAAGTATAGGCAACACAAGTCTTACGCATTTGGTTCCATGTCACTTTCTTCACACCGCTGTTCAGCACCGGAGTGATAACGTAAGTGCCGTTCTTCGGCAGACGGAGGTTCATGGTAGAACCATTGACGTTGTAGTCGGCATTGGTAGAAACGTAAGAGTTGTAGTAAATCCACTCGCCACCAAATGCCTGGAAAGTAAGTTCTATGTTGGCATCTTTACCTGTTGCATCGGGGAATGTGCTCTGATCTTCGAAGTCCTGAATGAAGTAGCGACCTTCGCCGTCAACAGTCTGCTGCTGTTCGCCAGCTTCAGTCTTGAAACTCATGATGGTTCCGTAGGTCTGAGTTTCGCCATACTTTGCATATGAGCGATAATAAACGGTCTTACCTTCAGCTAGGTCGTTCAGCGTTGCACTAAAGTCACTTCCTGTTACGGTAGCAACAATGGCATTGTCAGCAAGCGTCGGCTCTTTGTTGGTATTGCTCCAAACGAAGCCCACCTCAGAAACAGTTTGTTCAGCCTTAACGATAGAACCACTGACATTAGCTGTAGTCTTGGTGATGTCGGTAGCAGCACCTGTAGAAACCTTTACTGGTTGGTCGAAGGTCTGAGCATAGACACACAGGTCGTCGATGTCGGCATCCTTTGACGCATCGTTGGTAATCTTGATGCGGTTGACGGTTTCGCTGTTGATGGTGGCGGTGACAATTTTACCACTGGAGGAAGTCTCAGCTGCAGCCCATGAAGAGCCGCCGTCGGCAGAGGTATAAACCTTCACGGTTCCGCGACCAAGATAGAAGGTCACCTTGCTTACGCCATTATCTAAAACCGGAGTAATCACATACGAACCGACGCTTTTCGGCATACGCAGGTCCATACCTGTTCCGCCAGAAGTATAGCTTGCATTCGTGGCAGAGAACGAATTGTAATAAATCCATTCGCCGTCAGAGGTATTGTACTTCAACTCAGTGTTGGTTCCTTTACCTTCTGTATCAGTCGGAAACTGCGACTGATCTTCAAAATTCTGGGTGAAGTACTTTCCTTCACCGTCAACAGCTGCCATTGTCGGTAACGACAATAAGGCAACAAGGGCTAACAAAAGCCACTTGAACGTTGTAGATGCTTGTTTCATTTTTAGGTTTTTTAGTTTGTTATTAAATTAGTATTGATGTAAATTCAAATATTTCAAATTTTTGTAGATTGTAGTCTATTCGCTCAACAGACGGTTTTTTGATTTTTTTGTTAGTAGGAAAAGTTTCAGTTAGTGCCCTTTGATTTTTGAGAACCGACTTTGAAATTTGATTTCGATGCAAAGATACAGCAGTTATTTATAAGTTGTAGCGTTTTTATAAAAAAAAATAACGTAAACGTTTGCGTACACAATTTTAATAGAAAAGGTACTTACGCTCGGAAAAACAAAAAATTTTTGCTTTTCTCTTGCTAAATCGTACCTTTGGCTTCGCTGAAGGTAGGCTGCATCTCGGAAATAAAAGAATGAATTCTTTGTATTTCACTCGATTTGCACTACCTTTGTCCCCAAATAACATAAAACCAAAGAAGCTATGAAGAAGTTTTTAAGCCTTTTCGTTGCCTGTTTCTCTGTATGGACGATGCAGGCCCAAACCCCGCAAGCGGAGAATTTGAATCGTGCCCCTGTGGCAGTGAAGACCAGTAAGGGCGTGTTGGTGTCTTGGCGATCGTTGAAACGTGATGCCGTTGACCTTGGATTCGATGTCTATCGCGGATCGACAAAGCTCACCTCCTCCCCTGTCATTACCAAGACAAATTTCTTGGACGATGGAGGCGAAGCAGGTGCTACATACACCATCAAAGCTACCAATGGCGAAGAGTTTTCGGTGAAGGCATGGGATAATATGTATAAGACTATCTCTGTAAACCGTGTTCCAGCAACGAAGGATGCCAGCGGTGCACTGACGGGTCGCTATCGTCCTGATGAAATCAGCATTGGTGACGTGGATGGTGATGGTGAGTTGGAGATGGTGATCAAGTGGTTGCCTGACAACCAGCGTGACTCTGGTAAGGAAGGTAAGGCATCGCCTACTTATTTGACCTGCAACGAGATGGATGGAACGCAGAAATGGCGTATCAATCTTGGTCATAATATCCGTTCGGGTAACCACACCATGACATTCCTCGTTTATGACTTTGATGGCGATGGTAAGGCTGAAATGATTTGCCGAACAGCAGCCGGAAGTACCGATGGAACGGGTAAATACGTTAGTGAAGCGGGAGCTTCAGACATACAGGCAACGGACAACAGCAAGACTTATCAGAATTCAAAAGGATATGTAACAGGAGGTGAGGAGTTTTTGACTGTCTTCAATGGAGAGACTGGTGCAGCCATGCATACCATTTGGTATTGCCCGAATCGCGTTGGTGGAGAAAATGGTGGTGCTGCTACCATCAATGGTTTCTGGGGCGATAGCTACGGCGGTCGAGCAGAACGCTTTAATGCTGCCGTGGCATATCTCGACGGACTGAAGCCTACTGCTATTCTGCAACGTGGATACTATACACAATGCTACATATGGGCAGTGGATTGGGACGGCACACGGTTGAAAACCCGTTGGTTGCACAAGGGCACATCAAAGACAGCATGGAGTGTTGTAGATGCTGCAGGCACAGAGTTAGCCAATGAGACCACTAATCCTGTATCATCGACAGGTAAATCAAGTTACGGACAGGGTGTTCATGGTATCTCTATTGGCGATGTTAACGGTGATGGATTCGACGATATTTGTATAGGAAGTGCTACAATCGGACATGATGGACGTCTGTTGTGTTCAACAGGCTATGGACATGGTGATGCCATCCACCTGGGTGACCTTGTTCCCGACCGTCCTGGTCTAGAGGTGATGATTCCGCATGAGGAGAACTCCTTCGGCTACGATGTACACGATGCAACTACAGGTGAGGTGCTGTTCTCTGGTACGGCAGATGCAGATACTGGTCGTGGACTTGCGTGCGACTTTATTCCTTCTCATAAGGGGTCGGAGTTTTGGTCGTCGGCGAAGGTGAACCAAGTAAACAATAATAATATATATGCCTGTGATAACGGAGAAATTTTGTGTAGCAGCAAACCAGATACTAACTTCCGCATCTACTGGACGGGAGACCCCTTCGACCAAACCTTTGATGGTCGGTATGATAGTGATACGGGTATCAGTTATCCACGAATCCGTGCTTGGAATACCCAAAACAAAGGTATCACAACTGTTCAAGAGTTTGCAGACTATGGTAGTCCTCAGTCGAGTAACACCACGAAGGCAACACCTTGTCTGCAGGCTGATTTCCTCGGCGACTGGCGCGAGGAGCTGATCATGTGGCAATATGAGTCAGACTGGTCGAGTCCTACGGTGAAATTGATGATTTTCTCTACGCCTCAGGAGACGGAGTACAAAGTGCCGTGCTTGTTGGAGGACCACCAGTACCGCATGGCAATAGCTTGGCAGAATGCTTCTTACAACCAACCACCTCATCTCTCCTACTCTTTGGCTGAAAGTCTTGGCATAGATCGAGCAACGTATAAGACCAACGTTGTCTCTACCGCCCCGGAAGCTACACCGATAGAGCCGTCGAAAACGGGTACAGAGGACATCAAGACACCCGGAACAGACAAGGATGCGGTCAGTGGATTGAGCTATACGGCAGGTGCCAATGGTGAGTTGACGAATACGAAAGGTAAAATTCGTACAGGCAATAACAACGAGATTGTAATTACCGTGAATGAAGGTTATGTGATTACGGGCATTGAGATTAGTGGTCATAGCAACAACTCCTCTACTTTGGCTGATCGTAGCATAACCCTGACGGGCATCTACATCGATGGCGACGCCACGAGTGTGCTCACCAGCCCCGTTGTCTTCCCTGGTGGAATGGCAGGAACGAGCGACGTAGAAGGCGGAGCCTCTGGCTTCCGCGCTGCTGAGAAAATTGTGCTCACGTTTGACAACAGCAACATTTCCACATGGGATGATACACAACCAATCACAGTAGATAACGATAAAAACGGTAAAAACAAGCAGTTGGCTAATGCTGTTATTACCTTGACCTATGAGAAGACGGAAACTGGTATCAAGACAATCAAGACCATAACAATTCCTGCCGACGGCACTTTCTACAACCTGCAGGGTATGAAGGTGAAGAATCCAACAAAGGGAATCTATATCGTTAACGGTAGAAAAGTGGTTAAGTAATTATTAATTAGCAAAGGAGTGCTGTCTCTTACGAGGTAGCACTCCTTTTTCATTGGAGGAATCATTTCTGTTTTTCAGAATTTATATTCCTTGATGTTTCCCTTGTTATGCTGCTTGAAAAGATTGCGGATGCTAGTGGCAAAAGAGTTGCGGCGCTCGCGCTCACGGGCATTGAGCATGCTGTCGGGGGTGTTAATGGAATAGATGCGGAAGTTCTTTCGTCCACTTTCTGCAGGACGTGATACAAAGTAGAGGCAATAGCCGGCATTGTCCAGTTTTGCCTTATTGCCTTTTTTGCTTAGTTCCATGCGTACCATTACTCCGCCGTAGGTGTTGGGGCGGGTCTGGTTGCTGATGTAGTTACCTAGCGAGTAGGCCACCAGTGTGTTTCCGTTGTTACGAAGTTCTATGGGCTGGGGAACGTGTGGATGACCACCGATGATGTGGTCGACACCTTGTTTCAGCAGCCAATCGGCCAGCTGTTTCTGTTCTGCAGAGGGCAGCAGCTGGTATTCAATTCCCCAGTGGGGGATGGCGATGATAAAGTCAGGATTCATCTTGCGTGCCTTGGCAATGTCTGCCTTGATTTCAGCAGTGTCGATATAATTCACAATGTTTGGAGGCGTCACCTTCAGTCCGTTGGTTCCATAGGTGAAGTTGAGCAGTACGATGCGGAAACCGTTCTTTTCGAGCAGGAAAGGATACTGTTGTCGGCGTGCCTCGGCATTGACATAGGTACCTAGATGCGGGACGGGTAATTTGTCCATCAGTTCTATGGTGCGCTCCAGTCCTTTCTGATAGGTATCCAAACAGTGGTTGTTGGCAGTCAGTAGGATATCGAAACCGGCATTAACTGTTGCCTTTAAGAACTCGTCTGGTGCGCTGAATTGTGGGTAAGCCTTATAGGGTTTGCCGCCCAAGGTGACTTCAAAATTGGCAATGGCCACGTCGGCACGTTCTATTTCAGGTTTTACAAACTGGAAGCATTCCTCGTAGCTGTAGGTTCCGTCGGCTTGTAATGCACTCTTCAGCTGTCCACCGTGCTGCATTAGGTCGCCGGCAATGAGCAGACTCAGGTGGTGCTCTTCAGATTCTTGTTCCGTTGTGTCAATTTGTGGTCCGTTTCCATTCACTTTTCCGTTGTTGCACGAGAAGGCCGTAATGACCAGTGTGCTCAATGTGAGAGTTGTAATCAGCTTTTTCATAATTGATGGGTTTTGTTTTCTTTTTGCTTGCAAAATTAGCAAATATATCACTGATATTTGGCAAAGTGAGTGAAAAACCTTATCTTTGCATTTGATTTTATAGAACTTATGGTCAAGAAAGAAAAGGGACTGACACCGATGATGCAGCAGTTCTTCTCGTTTAAAGAGAAGTATCCTGATGCGGTATTGCTGTTCAGGTGCGGTGACTTTTACGAAACTTACTGCGATGATGCTGTCACGGCAGCAAAAATTCTCGGTATCACCTTGACTCGGCGCAACAACGGCGGGTCGGGTGATGTGACGGAAATGGCAGGATTTCCTCACCACGCACTGGACACCTATCTGCCTAAATTGATACGTGCAGGGCGGCGTGTTGCCATCTGTGACCAATTGGAAGACCCGAAACTGACAAAGAAGCTTGTAAAACGCGGAATCACCGAACTAGTGACACCTGGTGTTGCGATGACCGACAACGTGCTGAACTACAAGGAAAACAACTTTCTGGCTGCCTTACATTTCGGGAAAGGTTCTTGTGGCGTGGCTTTTCTAGACATTTCTACAGGTGAGTTCCTTACTGGAGAAGGAACATACGACTATGTAGAGAAACTTTTGGGTAACTTTCAGCCGAAGGAGGTGCTTTACAACCGCGAACGCAAACAAGACTTCCTGCGCTATTTTGGTAGCCGCTTTACGACATTTGAGTTGGATGACTGGGTGTTTACAGACAACACGGCACGACAAAAGTTGTTGAAACATTTTCATGTGAAATCTCTGAAAGGGTTTGGTGTTGATCATCTTAGGAATGGCGTTGTTGCCAGTGGTGCAATACTTTGCTATCTGGAGCAGACTTTGCACACTCAGATTGGACATATCACATCACTCTCGCGTATCGAGGAAGAACGCTATGTACGCTTGGATAAGTTTACGATCCGTTCTCTTGAACTGATTCAGCCGATGCAGGAGGATGGTTCATCCTTGTTGAATGTTATCGACCATACCGTTACGCCGATGGGTGGACGTATGCTCCGGCGCTGGCTCATCTTCCCATTAAAAGACGAAAAGCCTATCAACGAGCGGTTGGACGTAGTAGAATACTTTTTCCGACAGCCAGACTTCCGTCAGTTGGTAGATGAACAGTTTCAGCATATAGGTGATTTGGAGCGTATTATTTCTCGTGTTGCTTCAGGACGTGTGTCGCCTCGCGAGGTGGTACAGCTGAAGGTGGCATTGCTGGCTTTAAAGCCAGTAAAAGAGGCTTGTCTGGTCGCTGACAATGACGCTTTACGGAGAGTAGGAGAGCGGTTGTCACTCTGTGAACCTCTTTGTGAACGCATAGCATTGGAAATGCAACCAGATCCACCGCAGTTGGTAGCGAAAGGCAATGTGATTGCCGAAGGATTCTCGAATGAACTCGATGAGTTGCGACATATCTCACGCAGCGGAAAGGACTATCTGTTGGAGTTGCAACAGCGGGAGAGTGAACAAACTGGCATTGCTTCTCTGAAGGTAGGGTACAACAATGTGTTCGGTTACTATCTTGAAGTGCGAAATACCTATAAGGACAAGGTGCCAGCTGAATGGATAAGAAAACAGACGTTGGCGCAGGCTGAACGCTATATTACTTCGGAACTAAAGGAATACGAAGAGAAAATAATGGGAGCGGAAGAGCGCATTCTTGCGCTTGAAGAACGGTTGTTTGCAGAACTTGTTGCTGCCATGCAAGAATATATTCCGCAGATTCAGACTGATGCCAATGTTGTGGCGCATATCGATTGTTTGCTGTCTTTTGCACAGGCTGCCGAAGAAAACCAGTATATCCGTCCGCAGATAGATAATTCTGATGTGCTAGACATCAAGCAAGGGCGGCATGCTGTCATTGAACAGCAAATGCCGGTAGGGGAGAGGTATGTGCCCAATGACATCTATCTGGATAATGAAAAACAGCAGATTGTTATCATAACAGGTCCGAATATGGCTGGAAAATCCGCTCTGTTGCGTCAAACGGCTTTAATAGTACTGATGGCGCAGATTGGGTGTTTCGTGCCCGCAGAGAGCGCTAAAATAGGTCTGGTAGATAAAATCTTTACCCGTGTGGGTGCCAGTGATAACATTTCACTTGGGGAATCGACCTTTATGGTTGAGATGACGGAGGCTTCCAACATTCTGAATAATGTGTCGCCTCATTCTTTGGTTTTGTTCGATGAATTGGGACGTGGGACATCTACCTACGACGGCATCAGCATAGCATGGGCAATTGTAGAATATCTGCATGAAACGAAACGTGCCCAAGCTCGCACTTTGTTCGCTACGCACTACCATGAACTGAATGAAATGGAGAAAAACTTCTCTCGTGTGAAGAACTATAACGTTAGTGTGAAGGAGGTTGACGGAAAGGTTATCTTCCTGCGCAAGTTGGAACGAGGTGGCTCGGAACACTCCTTTGGTATTCATGTGGCTGAAATTTCTGGTATGCCGAAGAGCATAGTGAAACGTGCAAACGTCATCTTGAAACAGTTGGAGAATGATAATGCACAGGTGGGTACGGTGGGGAAGCCGTCGGCAGAAAAATTGGAACGGAGTAGGGAAGGGGTTCAGCTCTCTTTCTTTCAACTTGACGATCCTGTACTTTGCCAGATTCGCGATGAAATCTTAGGTCTTGACATTGACAACCTAACGCCAATGGAGGCGCTTAATAAGCTTAATGACATCAAACGAATTGTAAAGGGGTAGTAGAACATGATTCCACGCCCCCCAAAATTTCTTTATACGAAGGGTATATTAAGCATTAGCTTTTCTTTTCCGCAACATACTCCAAACCCCCACTGCAATCAGTGGAATGCTTAGGATTTGTCCCATATCAATGGGCAGTCCGGCTTCAAAAGCTTCCTGTATTTCCTTGGTGTATTCTATGAAGAAACGGAAGGTAAAAATAAGAGTCAGGCAAAGTCCAAAATAAAAACCTGTACCGACTTTCTCTGGTTTCTTATGATAGATATAGAGTATCACGATGAAGAACAGCAGATAAGCGATGGCTTCATATAGTTGTCCGGGATGACGCGGAAGCGTATCTACACGCTCGAAGATGAAAGCCCAGGAAACGTCGGTGACTTTGCCGATAATCTCAGAATTCATCAGGTTGCCAAGACGGATAAAACAGGCGGTAATGCAGGAACAGATACCGAAATTGTCGAGAACAACCCAACCGGGCATCTTCATCTGGCGGCAATATAACCACAAAGCAAAAAGCAGTCCGGCAACACCACCATGGGAAGCCAGCCCTTGGTAACCCACAAACTTCCAATCTCCGTCTGCCATGTGGCGGATAGGGATAAACATCTCAACGACATGTTCCCATGAAGTTAGGAAATATTGCGGTTCGTAAAAGATACAATGTCCCAAGCGAGCACCAATAAGAATACCGAGGAAAACATAGATGAACAAGGGCTCAAACTTGCTATCTGCAATCTTTTGTTGGCGGTAAAGCCAACGCATGAGCAAATATCCTATTGTCAGTCCGATAAGCCAACACAAGGAATACCATCGCAACTCGAAATGACCGAGCCGAAAAGCAACCTCATCTGGATTCCAAAGGATGTATAATAGTTCATAGTTCATAGTTCATAATTCTTAGTTATGATTGATCTGTACTTTTGACAATATTTGTTAGTATTTTTATCAGTTCAATATTATCTTCAATGATAGATTGGAATGAAGCATCGTCAATATAATCTGATTCATGTAGCAATTCAAGCCAGTATTCAGTTTCACTTGCTTCTTTAAGGGCTATGTTCATCTTTGCTCTGAAATCCGGACGGCTCTGGCCGCGTAATGCTTCCTTAACATTGGCGCCAATACTGGTACCACTTCTTAGTATCTGTTTAGATAGTATATATTCTCTGGTCTCTGCTGTAGTTGTTAGATATTTGTATAACTTGATGATGCGCAATGCGAAATCCTTGCTTTTATTTTTTATAATGCTCTCCTTCATACTGAAAACTATGAACTATGAACTATGAACTATTTAAACATTAAACCGGAAGTGCATGATATCGCCGTCTTGAACAACGTAGTCTTTGCCTTCTATACCCATTTTGCCTGCTTCGCGAACGGTTGCTTCACTGCCATATTGAATGTAATCATCGTATTTGATGACTTCTGCACGAATGAAACCTTTTTCGAAGTCGGTATGGATAACACCAGCACACTGTGGAGCTTTCCAACCTTTTTTGTAGGTCCATGCTTTCACTTCCATTTCACCGGCTGTGATAAAGGTCTGCAGATTTAGCAGGGCATAAGCTTTCTTAATGAGTCGGTTGACACCACTCTCTTCCAATCCTAATTCATCCAGGAACAGTTGCTTGTCTTCATAGGTTTCCAAAGAGGCAATGTCTTCTTCTGTCTTAGCAGCGATAATCATGGTTTCGGCACCTTCTTCAGCTGCGATGGATTCTACTTTTTTTGAGTATTCATTTCCATTTTTGGCACTGGCTTCATCTACATTGCAGACGTATAATACGGGTTTTGCCGTCAGTAGGAAAAGGTTGCGGGCAGCTTCTTGCTCTTCCTTGGAGTCGAATTCTACGATGCGTGCATTCTTGCCCTGTTCCAATACGTCTTTATATGCTTCCAACACACCTAACAAAACTTTTGCGTCCTTATTGCCGGCAGCAGCGGTCTTCTGAGTCTTTGCTAGTTGTCCTTCGATGGTTTCAAGATCTTTTAACTGCAATTCGGTATCAATAATCTCTTTGTCTCGGATAGGATCGATGCTACCATCTACATGGGTGATATTGTCATCATCGAAGCATCGTAATACATGGATTATAGCATCGGTCTCACGAATGTTTCCAAGAAACTTATTGCCTAATCCTTCACCCTTGCTTGCACCTTTTACCAGTCCGGCAATGTCAACAATTTCACATGTTGCTGGAACAATCCTGCCAGGATGTACCAGTTCTGCCAGCTTTGTCAATCGCTCGTCGGGAACGGTAATCATACCGACATTCGGTTCTATTGTACAAAAAGGAAAATTCGCTGCCTGTGCTTTTGCACTTGACAGGCAGTTAAACAATGTGGACTTACCTACATTCGGCAGTCCTACTATACCACATTTTAATGCCATTTATCTCTTTTATATTAGTCTTTTAACTTGCCCTTAAAGCAGGTTTATTCGTAATTTGGTTGCAAAAGTACACAAATTCTTCTATATAAAGAGTGTTATTGCAATGAAAAGATTTATCCTTTGCAGATTCTGGCAGCGATATCATTCAGTTGCAAGCATCGCTGACGCATGTTTTCAATACGTTCTGATTGGTAGGGAAAAGGTGTGAGTATGAGTAATATACCATTGGCGCAAGCTTCAAAATAACGAGTTTCCGGTTCGAAGTCGGGTGGAAGACCATTAATTCGCAATACAATCAGTGGGATATTAACATGCATTGCTGCAGTGGCAATCTGTTGTTCGCCAGGACTGATAAATGGAGAAACGATGACGGCTCCAGCCTTTCCTCTTTGCAAGCAATCTTCTTTGATAGCGTCTATCTCGTTTTGATAAAGGTGACGCGAACATTGCACTTGCAGTTTTGTAGGGTTATTGAGAAGAGAAAGGTTTCCCATTGCTTGCATAGGGATTCCAACAACGGTATTGTCAGACAGAGTAAAGAACTCTGGATGCTGTTGCTTGAGAAGTTGGCGTTGCGTGTTGTCTATGGTCATGGCTTTTATATGTGTCGTGGTGGCAGAATCGGGTATAGAATGATAAGATGTGTAGGATAGGGTAGAGGTCTTAATGGGCTTCTAACCAGTTTGTACCCCATCCACAGTCGGCAACAAGAGGAACACAGAGCTGGTAAGCGTTTTGCATCTCTTCCATGACAATTGATTCCACTCGCTCCTTCTCATCGGGATAGACGGAAAAATTAAGTTCGTCGTGTACTTGCAGTATCATCTTTGAGCGGATGTTTTCAGCTTTGAATCGGTTGTAGATGCGTACCATAGCTACTTTGATGATATCCGCTGCAGAACCCTGTATGGGTGCATTAATGGCATTTCGTTCGGCAAAGCCTCTGACGGTAGCATTGCGTGATAATATATCGGGCAGATAGCGGCGTCGGTGATATACGGTTTCAGCATATCCTTTCTCTCTGACCAGTTTTTTCGACTGTTCCATGTAGTCGTGTACATGTGGGAAAGTCTCAAAGAAACCTTCAATCAGTTGTCGAGCTTCAGCCCTTTCTATATCCAAGCGTTCAGCTAGTCCGAAGACTGTGATGCCGTAGATGATACCGAAGTTTGCACGCTTCGATTTAGTTCGTTCATCACGAGTAACTTCGTTGATATCTTTTTTATAGATGGTAGCCGCCGTAGCCGCATGGATGTCATACCCTTCTTGGAAGGCATGAATCATGTGTTCGTCTTTGGAGAGGTGTGCCATCACACGCAGTTCAATCTGACTATAGTCTGCCGAAAAGAATAAACAATTGGGTTCAGGAATAAAGCATTTGCGTATTTCCTTACCGTCTTCTCCCCGAACGGGGATGTTCTGCAGATTCGGATCACTGCTGGAGAGTCGTCCAGTAGCTGTTACCGTTTGGTTGAACGAAGTATGTATGTGTCCAGTCTTCGGATTTATCAACTTTGGAAGCGCATCGACATATGTTCCGAGAAGTTTCTTTAATCCTCTGAAATTCAATATGTCATCAACAATTTTGTGTTTGGTTCGCAGCTGTTGTAACACCTCTTCGCTGGTGACGTATTGTCCCGTCTTTGTCTTCTTCGGTTTTTCAATGATTTGCATCTTTCCAAACAAGATATCACCGACTTGTTTCGGTGACGAGATATTGAACTCCTCCCCAGCTAGTTCGTAGATATGTTGCTCCAATTGTATCATTCTTTCGGTGAAAAGTCTTGACGTTTCTTGGAGAGATTCGGTATCAATTCTTACACCATTCATCTCCATCGAAGCTAAAACCGGCACCAATGGCATTTCGATTTCCCAAAAGAGAGACTCCACTTCTGCCTCTTTCAGTTTCGGTTCCAGCACATTTTTCAACCTTAGAGTGATGTCAGCATCTTCACAGGCATATTCATAAACGTCGTTAGGCGGCAGGCTTCTCATTGATCGTTGATTCTTTCCTTTTGGCCCAATCAGTTCATCAATATGTATAGTTTGGTAGTTCAAATAAACCTCTGCCATATAGTCCATGTTATGACGAAGCTCGGGTTGTATGAGGTAATGGGCTATCATCGTGTCGAACATTCTTCCTTTCAATTCAACACCATAGTTTGCCAACACCTCCAAATCGTACTTGATATTTTGTCCGACCTTTAAAATCGTCTCCTCTTCATAGACAAGTCGAAAAATTTCGACTACCCTTTGAGCTTCTTCCCGATTTTCCGGCAGAGGAACATAAAATGCCTTCGATTCTTCAACAGCAAAGCTCAAACCTACCAATTCTGCCTCAATAGGGTTGGTAGAAGTTGTTTCTGTATCTAAACTCAAAATTTGCTTTGTCATAAAAAAATCACAAAGCGAACGCATATCATCTTCATTATCAACAAGTTTGTAATCGTGAGGGGTGGTTTTTAGCGTTTCATAATTTGAAAAATTCTGTGTACCTGACTCCTCGGTTGTGAAATTTACAAATAAATCGAGCTGTCCGTTAACGGGTTTTTGTACGGATTCACTTTTCTTAAGAAATTTGCTGGCAAGACTGCGAAATTCTAGTTCGTTAAAAAGTGATGTGAGTTTTGTTTCATCCGGTTCCACTCTTTGTAATTTTTCCAAATGCAATTCAATCGGAACATCAGTTCGTATCGTAGCAAGGAATTTTGACATGCGAATATCCTCGACTGCATTTTCCACTTTCTCTTTCAACTTCCCTTTTATTTGGTCTGTATGGTTGAGTAAGTTTTCAATGTCTCCAAATTCCTCGATGAGTTTAACCGCCGTTTTCTCACCTACACCAGGACAGCCAGGAAAGTTATCGGAAGAGTCACCCATCAATGCCAAAAGGTCGATGACTTGGCTTGTTTTTGCAATACCATATTTATGGCAAACCTCCTCTGGTCCCATCTTCTCGTAACCGCCACCATGGCGTGGGCGGAACTGAAAAACATTGTTTCTTACCAATTGTCCATAGTCTTTGTCTGGAGTCAGCATATATGTCTCCACCCCTTCACTACCCGCTTTTAAAGCTAAAGTGCCGATTACATCGTCAGCCTCGAAACCATCCACCTGCAGTACAGGAATCTTGAATGCTTCCAGCAGTTGTTTGATAATGGGGACAGCAACCTTGATGTCCTCTGGTGTCTCCTGTCGTTGAGCCTTATATTCCGGAAAAACATCATGGCGGAATGTCTTACCGTGATCGAATGCTACTCCTATATGTGTAGGATTCTCTTTTGTTATGACCTCGTTAAGTGTGTTGCAGAAGCCCAGAATAGCCGATGTATTCAGTCCTTTCGAATTGATTCTTGGATTCTTGATGAAGGCGTAATAAGCGCGGTAGATGAGTGCATAAGCATCTAAAAGAAACAGTTTTGCCATGGGAATACTTACTTTTTATTGTGTAAAAGTACAACTTTTTTGGCATAAATCCCGATAATTTTCGTAACTTTGTAAGATTTCGCATTCTTTCTTTATCTAAAGGCATTCTGGGGAATTGAAAGAAAATGGGGTTACGATTTGGAGACCGTTTTCAATTCCACATTCTGCTATGAAATGCATTCAAAGAACCCATGACGCTGAGCCACCAGCCGTTTTATGGCTCATCATCAAATGCAAAGGTACTAAGAATAGTTGAAATCACCAAATCTTATTAGACTTTTTTCGCATTATTTCCAAATAAGGTCAGAGCGCCAGTTACCTGTAAAGTCTAATTTGCCGTAGGGAATATCTTTGCTGTTATCCAAAAGGAAAAGAATCTTAGCCTTGATTTGGTTCTCAGGATATACGGCATTGCAGAGATATAGCATAGCCGTAATAACTCCATAAGGTTTCTTTTTCTGATTGTCTGTAAATGGGTTGTTCAACCACTTGTCACAATGCCCCTTAATGTTCATTGGCTGTTTGGCAAGGCTTCTGTTCCAAAGACGTGAATGATGGGCAATGATGTTTCGGAGAACGGATATTGCCTCTAACCAACTTGAAAGTTCCTTTGCAGAATATAGTCCAAACTCATTAGCAATGGTGGCGCGTTGGGGTAACTGGCTCTTCAGGTTCTTATACATCTTCGAGAGTGTGCCGAATGTGGCAACCTCAAGAATCATCCATGCATCTGGATTGTCACCTTCCATTGACTCGCTATCCCAATCTGTATGCTTGGCTATGTATTCTTTGGCAAAGGGCTCTGTACTACGTTCAAACTCATTTTTAAGGTCGAGCAGAAAATCCTCGTAGTACTCTATCTTTTCAAAGAGAGATTCGTCGAGATACCAAAGCCCACTATCCTTAGCCTGTGACAGATGGTTGATAATTTTCGCCCTCAGTGCCACCTCTATAATCTCAATAGCATCAAAGAGAATCAGACGGAGACTGCGGTCAAAGTTATATCAGGCTATCACGTCATCAAAAGAAGCATCTTCAAGGAAGTCATGTTCTGTTTCTTCGTCAATCATATCCGTCCAATAGTATTTCAGACGGAAATAACTAATATGCGACAAGCATTCCTTCGCATACTCTTCACTGCTAAACTGCATCCCTCTTGAACGGAGCAACTTGATTTGCTCATCTATCGTGCGTGGCTTTTGATTGCTCATTGCTGTCTATATAAAAAGGTGACCCGCCAGCAGATCTACGGGATGCCGACGGGTTCTGTTATCGTTTATTTTAGACACTTTATCCGAGAATCTTCATACTTTCGGCTGGCAAATATAATGATTATTTGTTAATTATGCAACTTTTTCTTCAAATTTCTTTCCAAAGGTACTGTCATTTGCCAATTTTTCATTATCTTATGGGATGAACTGCGTTCGCTCGACCTAAAAGGACGCTTTGCTTGCAAAGAATTTCCAAAATCGCTTTCCTAATTCAGCATTATTTTGTAACTTTGCAGTCAAAATACCAATAACGATGTTACAAATTCG
>JAFRYZ010000036.1 GCA_017442825.1 Prevotella sp.
CTACCGACTTCCTTTTCAACGGTCAGCAAAACCAGCTTGTAAACACGGCTACGAAGCGCAACAAGTCTGAGGCCACGACCGCAAAGGGCGGCTTCAACTGGAACAGAGGCGGGCAGTCGCTCGGTGCCTACTACCAGTACACCAACCAGCCTACTCACTTCAAAAGCCGCGGCACGGAGGATGACGACGTGCTGGGCATCAAGGAGCAGAGCATCGGCAAACTCATCGACATCGATTCAAAGCAGGAGAAGCATTTGGCGTCGGCCTACTATGACAACACGTTCGAGAACGAGGCGCACCTGCACTTCGACGGCAACTACATCCACACATGGTACACCGATAACAACCTGACGCAGACCGTTTCGCCCACGACCAGCGAGATTGTTCCCTCGCAGACGGGCATGAACTCCGACCTCTGGGCGGGCAAACTCTACTACGAGTTTCCATTTGCCACGGGTAAACTGAACATTGGCACTGAGGACAGTTACACCTATAACCATCAACAGTACACGATGCAGAACGTTGCCGTCGGCACTTACATTCCCTCGACCGAGAACGAGAGCCGCCAGACCGATTGCGCAGCCTTCGCCACATGGCAGAAGGATTGGAATGCCCTGTCACTCCAGTTGGGTTTGCGCTACGAATACGTGAAGTTCGACTACAAGCGTGACGGCATCCGTGACGATGAGGTGAGCCGCACCGACAACAGTCTGTCGCCCAATCTCTCGCTCTCGTACAACTTCAACGAGACCACCTTCATGTCGCTCGACTATTCGCACTCCATCACTCGTCCGCCTTACAAGCAGTTGCGCAGTTCCCTATTATATGTCGGCCCCTACGAGGTGGAGGGTGGCAATCCCACGCTGGCCGACTGCAAGACCGACGAACTGAACTACATGTTCGGCTGGAAAGACCTGACGCTGGAACTGACCTACAGCCATCTGGCCGACACCTACGTCTATACAAAGGAGCATTATTCCGACGTAAAGCCATTGCTGATGTTCAGTCCCCGTCAGGCCGACATCAACACGCTGAACGCCTACCTGTCTTACGCCCCCGTGGTCAAGTTCTGGAAGCCCAACTTCACCGTCGGTTTCGACCAGCAGTGGCTCACTCTCTACGGCGAGAAGTACAACAAGCCCATCTTCCGCTACATGCTGAAGAACATCTTCACGCCCTCGAAGAACTGGATGATGACTTTCGACGTGACAGGCTCTACACACGGTCACACGATGACCAATGACATGCGCTCACAGTGGGGCATCGACCTCTCCGTGCGCCGCTACTTCATGCAGAAGCGCTTACAGATAGCCCTTGCCGCCAACGACATCTTCCACACCCGCAACCAAAGTTGGTGGATGAACGTCAAGGACGTGAGCCTCTACAAAGACTCCGACGCAGACACCCGACGCCTGATGCTCACCGTTTCCTATACCTTCAACCCCAAGAAGAGCAAGTATAAGGGCGAGGGAGCCGCCAACGACGAAATGAAACGACTCTGAATGAAGAAGACCGCTCTGATATTCGTCGCAGCCCTTGTAATCCTGGCATGCATCTACTTCATCTTGCCTTTCACCACAGAAAGGACAGTTGGAGAAGTGTTTGGGCAAGGCTTGAATACTGCTGAGATGAAGACATACCAAGACCCTGATTTGGGCTTCACGGTCAGATACCCGTCGTTTTTCGCCGTGCAGCCCGACTCGCTCGATGAATACACAGGCCATGTCCGATTCAGTTATGACAATGAGTGGGCAACCGTCGTGCTCGAATGTTATGCCCTGCGCAACTATGGCCAGTCGCTCAAAAGCGGGATGGACTCGCTGGCACAAGTGCTTCATGCGACAGACCGCAGACTCGGCAGTGACTACTTCATCGTCTCCGGGCCACAATATGAGAACGACAGCCGTATGGATGACTATAGTTATTATTCGCGATTTGTCAGTCGTGGCAAACTCTGGTTCGTCTATACGATGGTCTATCCAGACCGCTATCACGACCACCTCGGAAGGCTCTTCAAGGAAATCGACGACTGGCAAGTGTATGAGGATCAGCACACAGGCATCAGCCGTACCGACAGTTTCATGCTCGATGCCACACGCAAAGGGCACAAAAAGAAAAGAGCCGTTTTCAATCATGAACAAATTAACGGATAACCCCCGAAATGTTACAAAACCCCTGAACATTTGTTCAGACTTTCACCTCAGAAGACACTTTTTCGGTCTTGTCGGGGGTTTTTTCGTGGGACTTTCCGTAACTTTGTGGCTCGGAATGACAAAATTATTGTAAAATGAAACATCTGAAATTGGAACTAAGACATTGGACGCAAGCAGACGCAATGGAACTGACAAGCCTGTGCAATGCTGTTGACAGGCGTTTTCTTTCAGACCGTCTGCCCAATCCTTATACAGAAAAGGATGCGGAAGAATGGCTGAAGACGGTTTCTGAGAATGAAGCAGTTACTGGTATATATCGAGCTATTGTATATGATAGAAAACTAATAGGCAGCATATCGGTTGAGAAGAAAGATGATGATGCAGAAATCGGTTATATGCTCCATAATGACTATTCAAACAAAGGGATAGGCACAGAAGCAGTCAAACAGATATGCCCCATTGCATTCAATTCTCCCTGCGTTACCGCTTCAATGTCACCCCGTCGAAGTATAAGGGTACTGGTGCCGGTAATGCTGAGAAGAACAGACTTTAAATCTGACGAGGTGTCCCTGTGGCTAAATAACTTTACCTACTTAAATACCTTTGGCTGCACCTCAGCCATTTCGAGCAAGCTCGATGGCATTCGGTTTGCTCAAAGCTTCATCATTACAAGGAAAGGAAATAACCATGGGACACCTCCACATATATCTTTTTCGAATAGGCCTATTTCTCCCTTCCTTTGATCCTTGAGCGGACGACGCGGACGGTGCTTTCGGTGATGCCGAGGGCGCGGGCTATCTGGTCGTCGGTGCTGTGCAGTTCGTCCTGGAGGATGAGGAAGGCCACCTGCTTGGGTGTCAGGGCGTGGTAGCGCTGTTCCCACTGATACCACTTCATGGGGCGCAGCAGCGCGTAGAACTCCACCAGACACTGCAAGTCCTTGCCCGAGGCCTGGCTGATGCCCTCGCCCTGGCGCAGCCGGTCGTAGAGTTTCGTTCCCACATGCAGGCGGGCCGACAACTGTTCCTGCCGCTCAGCCACCTGCCGTTTCAGTTCCTCTATCTGGCGGCTGTTCTCGGTGCCCGTGGCCTCTATCCGTGCTATCTCCTGCTTCTGAGCCGCTATTTGGCGCACGTTCGCGTCGATGATGCTGCCGAAGGTGCTCATCTTCCTGCGATGCCACCACCAGCCCACGGCTACCACAGCCACCGCCGACACCACGCCCCACAGCAGCCAACGGCTCTTCCTGTCGGATGCCTCTCTCATCTGCTGTTCGTCGAACTTCATCTGCCAGTCGGCCATCTGGCTTGCCTTGTTGGCCGATGCCAGCGAGTCGGCGAACTCCTTGCTCCGCCGCTGCATGGCGTAAGCCTGACTGCTGTCGCCCATCTGACTATAGAGTTCAGCCAGCAGGTCGAGCGAATGTATATAATTCTTTTGGTCTATACATTCCAAGGACTTTTTTGCATGTGTTACAGCTTCTTCATATTTCCCTTGCTTCTGACGAATGTGTGCCAAGGTGATATAACCAAACCCGTTAGCGTGGTTGAGCACCCAATCTGTCAAATATTGCTCAGCTTTCTCCACTTCTCCTGTCTCTTGATACATCGCAGCAACATTACATATAATCTCATTTTGTGTCAACGAGTCCACGGCGTCTACCCAGTCCAAGCTGTTCAGCATATAGATGCGTGCGCTATCCATTTTCTCCATATTGGCAAAACCCGATGCCACCATCGTATAACTACGTGCCAGCATCATGCTATCGTTCATTTTCTTGCTGCTGTCCAACAGCTTCATAGAGTATTTCAGTACCAATGGAAAATTATTGTTCTTGTAGTTGCAATAGGCCAGTCGCTCGTATATCTTGTTCCGCAGCAGTTCGTCGTCCAGCGTCTCTGCCAGCATCTCTGCTTTCTTCAGGTCTTTAATAGCCTCGGGGATATTCTTCAAAGCGTATTTCACGACACCCCGATAGTGATAGGCCATCGCCAGGTGCCACTTGTCGCCGTGCTGGTCGTAGTATTTGACGCTTGCCGCAATCATCGAGTCGTTTGTGATCTGCTCGTGGCGCGTCTTGATATCCACCATCGTCATCAGCAGACCGTACTCCGCCCGTTCCTCCTCCGTCAGCGATGCCACGTCCATCTTTCCCAATATCACCAATGCCGAGTCGGGGCGGCTCTCTACGACGTCGAAGGCCTGACGCAACAACTCTGCCGACGGACTTCCCCCGCAAGCCACCAGTGCCACTATCCCAGCCAACGCTATCAATATCTTCTTCATTGTTCGTATATGATTTGTGTGTGCAAAATTACACAAAATATCGCATAAAACCCTCCTCAGTCTGTTAAATCTCGCTATTTCCTTGTTTCATTTTGCCACTTTTTTCATCCTCCAAATCTTCAGAAGCCCCGATGCACAAAGGATTTTCTTTGAAATCAGACTGAAACAAGCCCATGCATATTTTACCGCTTTTCCTTTTCCGTTTCGTTAAGTCTCACTAACTTTGCCGAACGATTGAGTTCTAATAAAGACTCTTTCGTTGTTGATTAATTTTAAACAGCAGCATTCGTCGTGATGACGCATGCTGCTTCCTCAAGACAAGCTAAAAAAATGATAATGATAACAATTCTTAAAGTAAAAGACAAAATGAAAACAATGAAGATTTATGCAATCGCTTTCGCAATGCTTTCAGTCCTCTCCCTCGTCTCTTGCAGCAGCGACAACGAAACAGTAAAGCCGTTCACAACCGACCCTGTGGAGAATGCTGTATTCACTGAGTCAGACATCGAGTGGTTCAACCCTACCACCCGTGAAGTGAAATTCTATGTACAGGAAGAATCGCTCAGCCAGAGGCTGCGGAAGACCGATGGCGAATTGCAGTTCCGTCTTGGGGAGAATGTCGTGCTCAAGGTCAGCCGTTTCGTAGGTGACTGGGATAGTCGAACCTTCAAAGATCTCGTCTTGCATTTTGACGTGATTTCCAACTCCGAACAAGGCCACTTCTATCTGCAAGACTGCTATCCGCTGCAGTTCATTAACGATGAACAGGTGCAGAGTAATATCAAAAAGAATGCCGAGATGTGGGATGCATTCGTCAACTATTTGGAAAAGATTGGTAAAATCAGGAAATGAACATGAACGCTCGGCTTTGCCGCTCTCTTGCGCTCCGTGGGTGCTCAGGCGCTTCGCGGAGGTCTCTGCAAAGAACCATCATCACTCCATTGCTCGCCCTCGTCGCTATGGCGGGGCAGGGGCAAGTATATGTCGGTGGTGAAGACTTTGTATATCTGTTGCCAAGTAAAGAGATATATGAGACTGGCGAAGATATGTGGTTCAAAGCCTATTTGTTCAATCGTCAGACGTTTGCTCTTTCGGATAACAGCAAGACACTTTATCTTCAAATTAGAAACGCGAATGATAGTGTTGTATGGAACGAAAAATACCCACTTGTACATGGTCGTGGTGATGGGCATATCTATATAGGTGACGACTGGCAAAATGGTGATTACTATATTGAGGGCTATCCCCCTTCTTCACTTTCCAATGACAGTTCTGCTGCTATCCGTCCGCGACGTATATACATTGTTAGACAAGTCGCTCAGATGGATTCCATCATAACAGTAGATACAAAAAAAGATTCCATCTTAAGAGAAAACGGCCATCGGTTTTTCCGTCTATTCCCAGAAGGTGGCAGACTGGTTGATGGTATAGGCTCTTTGGTGGCTTTCAAGGCGACATATTCAGATGGATTCCCCGAAGATGTATCAGGAAAAGTTCTGGAAGACGGACAAGATATCATTTCATTTAGTTGTGAACACGACGGAATGGGTAAATTCCTTATTACTCCCCGCAAAGGACGGAAATACGAAGTGATTCTGGCTGATGGTAGAGTATATCCATTACCAACAATAGAGTCTGACGGGCTTTCTCTCCATTTAATCCGCTCAAGTAAAACAGAAATATCATTGTTGGTATCATCTACAAGCAACGAAACAAGGCAGTTTTCTGTCTTTGCACAAATGCGGGGAATACCTTGTTGCAGTGCCAAAGGGAAAGTAAAAGGCAAGCAGATAGTCAGACTGCCCATCGATAACTTCCCATATCAGGGTATAGCGGAAATAACATTAGTTGACGGTGAAGGAAACCCCGTAGCAGAACGACTGGTATATGTGAATCCTGACAAAAACCGACTACACATAGAAGCAAAACCTAATAGTCAGTCATATCATCGGCGTGAAGAAGGGAAAGTCAGCCTGAAAGTCACCGACGAGATGGGACATTCCGTTATGTCAGAACTGGCTGTGAGCATCTATGATAAGGCTTATGTCTATCAGCCTGGTCATGAAAACATGCTTTCACATTGTTTTCTGTCAACCCAAATTCGAGGAAACATTTTCAATCCCACCTATTATTTTGACGAACAGAACACAGACAGATTACAGGCACTTGACTTGTTGCTTCTGACGCAGGGATGGAGAAAATACGAGAACAAGCAGAGCGGCAAGTCTTCGATGTTATCCGATGCAATCAGTGGAAGAATCACCATTAGCAAGAAACAGAATTCAGCCTATAGCCAACAGTTACTTCGTGTATTTACCCCGCAAAGTGATACGTGTTATGTATGGAGTGACGAGAATGGACATTTTGATATTACACCTGACCAAATGAACTTTCTGCGCGGCAACGTTTATATAAAGCCCCTGTCAAACAAGAAATATAAGGCACAAATTTTACTTGACAACCCGTTCGACAGCATTAACGACTATAGGCGAGGCTTACCGAGATATACAACGCTTGCCTACCACAGAGATAATGACAATGATGAACGGACGGTAATTAACGGCTTCGGTACGGTCATGCTCGACAACGTAACCGTGACAGCCCGAAGACATTCGCCTTACCGAGATAAAGTAACAGGCTATCTCGACAGCCTTGCAACGATGGCCAGTGGTGAGTGGGTATGTGAATGCCATGCTGCAAGTTCGCGGCATTACCTCAATGGCTATAAGGGATATTCCCATCATCCAGACGGTTGCTCTGCGACATCTTATTCTGGTAAAAGGTTGATGCCTAAAAGGGACGAGGACTACGAACTTATCAGATACGAGCCAATGGGTGGTGGTGGAGATTGGGTAGTAACAGACATCAAGACTATTAAGTATGCAGGTCCACAATATACCGAAGAAGAACTGCTAAAGCTGTATGGGATGTGGAAGGATCAAGGTTATTATCCGCAACGAGAGTTCTATGAACCGACACCACTTGAACTTGCATCATCTCTGCCAGACCCACGGAACACTCTTCAATGGAAGCCTATCATACTGACAAATGAAAATGGTGAAGCAGAAGTGGAATTCATCACTTCCGACGTAAATACAGAGTTCATTGGTATAGTTGAAGCGATAGACGGCAATGGGCAGATAGGTTGCGATACGTTTACATTCAGAGTTATCAGAAACAAATAATACGACAATGAGAACAATACTGTTATTCCTATCGGCAGCGTTTGCCACTGAAATCTCAGCACATGAGCCAGACACAACTCTTGTGGTGTATTATGGCTATGAGGTCATAGACACGGTAATTATCAGCAAATCATCTGAAACCTTCCGCCAACTTCATGAAGCAGAGAATGCTGTACAAGGAATTACAAACAACAAGGAAAAACATCGTGCTATTGTTGCCTACGTTGTCGCTCACCCCGATAGCGACGGCTCTGTCTATCTGATGCGACATCTCTCTGGGGTTATCAATTTCAGGAAATGCCTTTCTGCATTGACTGAACATGCGAAAAACGGCAAAATGAAACGACTCTATGATTACATTACGGCTGGAGTTGCAGAACAAGATAAATACCTTGCAAAAACAGCAGAGACTATCATCATTGGCAATGAGGCGAAAGACTTTCAAAGCCTTGACATCAAGGGCAATTCACTTTCTTTGTCATCCCTGAGAGGCAAATATGTGTTGTTGGATTTCTGGGGTTCATGGTGTGGTGCCTGCATCAAGTCCTTTGCTCATTTGAAGGAATTCTACGAACAACACCGTGACCATTTGGAAATCCTTGGTATCGCTTGCCATGATACAGCAGAAAAGTGGAAAACAGCAGTGAGACGTCACGAACTGCCTTGGTTACATGTTCTTAACGATGAGCAGAATAATGATATATCGGCCTTATACGGTATCCAGGCGTTCCCAACATACGTACTGATTGCCCCTGACGGAAAGATCCTTCAATGGATGGGAGACGACCCTGATACATTTGATCTCTATTTTGATGACTGTATTGAGATAAACAAAAAATAGCTAAGAATTATGAACAAGAAAACTATCATCACCGCACTGCTCGCCCTCGTCGCACTGACAGGCTGGGCACAATCAACAAAGACTGCAACTATCACTGGTTATTCACCCGCACTGAAAGACGGTACGTTGGTACTTGCCGGTATTGGTTCTAGTGGAACTGTTGTGGATAGCGTCCAAAACGGACGTTTCGCCTACACCCTGCCCGTTGAGGAATTCACTGAGAGCACCCTCTCTTTCATTGGCGAAGGTTGCCCTAATTCTTACACTCTAATCTTCCTGCGTCCCGATGTAACTGTGAAAGTGACGGGCAATGATTGCCTTAACCCCTTATGGAGGGTGGAAAGTCCGATACCTGAGCAACAGACGCAGAACCGTCTTACGGAGTATTGTCGCGATGTGCTGACAGAAAGAATGCAGATGGACTTGGCTCATGCACCTCGGGAAAAACGAGACTCCGTTACAATGGAATGGATGAAGCAACAGATGGTTATCCTGCCATCGCTGCCTGTAGATGCAGCCACAATGCGTGCACTATGGCTCATATCCGAAACGGCAATGAGAAGTAAAGGCTTCCCACACTTGGAACAGTTGAAAGATGTGGAAAAGACTATCGCTGCCCGTGCGCCAATAGGATTCGAAGAGAAATTAGCAGAGATTCATACCTATGTCTATGCGAAGGATGAGCAGCAGATTGCCAAGGAATTGGTCGGCAATGAGAACGTGTTCTTCAAGAAATACGATGATGTGGCCCCAGAGAACATCCTCCAGACCATCCTCGACAAGTATAAGGGCAAGGCTGTGCTCATCGATATTTGGGCTACATGGTGTGGTCCCTGTCGTGCAGGCCACAAGGCTATGGCACCAATGAAGGAACAGATGAAGGGTATGAACGTCCAGTTTGTCTATATCACCCCACCCTCGTCGCCTCCAACCACATGGCAGGAAATGATCAAAGACATCGACGGTGACCACTGCTACCTGACGGAGGATCAATACAATTACATCCTCGGAAAGTACGAGTCTCATAGTATTCCTACATACGCCATCTACAACACTAAGGGAGAGCAAACCTATAAGAGCATCGGCTTCCCTGGCTTAGACACTATCAAGAATGAAATAGAGAAAGCACTTAAATAAATAATGAAGAAGACTATCATCACCACACTGCTCGCCACTGTCGCAATGACAGGCTGGGCACAGACAAACAAGTACACCATTCATGGTAACTTCACAAAAGTTGCAGAGGCAATGTCAAAACAAGGCCTCAGTTTTGACTCCGTTACCCTTGTGAATCCCGCAACTCCCGAAGTGGTAGCAAGACAGCCCATACAGAATGGCGTGTTCACTATCCAAGGAACGGTTGATAAGCCATATTATGCCATGCTCAACATTGGCATCTCCTCTGAAGTCAATGGAGAGATAAAGCGGAAGAATTCCAGAATGCCCATCATCATCGAGCCAGGTAACATACAATTCGATGGTAACAGCCGAGTCCCTATCATCCAGGGGACACCTCTCAACAACGTATTGTCAGATGTTGTTTCAAAGCGCAATGCGCCTGATTTCATCGAGACAGTCAAAGAGCTTGTCATTCATCACAAGGACGATGCTGTGGCAATCCCCCTTCTACTCATGCTGGACGACAGCATGTTGGAGCCTGACACATTGCTGATGCTCATCAGCCAGTTGAGCGAGAACACACAACATCATCCTCATGTCGTCAAAGTGAAGGGAAAGGCAGAAGCTTTTCTAACTCGACCAAAAGAAGGAGACATGTTCAAAGACTTCGCTGTGGAGTATAACGGCAAAACCGCCCACCTAAGCGATTATGTGGGACGGGGCAAATATGTGCTTGTAGATTTCTGGGCTTCATGGTGTGGTCCATGTAGACAAGAGATCCCTAACCTTATTGCCATTTATGAGAAATATAAGGCAAAGGAGTTTCTGGTGCTTGGCATTGCAGCACAGGATAATCCCGAAGCCTCACTGAAAGCCATCGATGAAATGCAGATACCTTATCCGCAAATCCTTAACACGCAGAAAATAGCGACTGATCTCTACGGAATCAAGGGCATTCCTGAAACCATCCTCTTCGCCCCCGACGGCACCATCCTCGCCCGTGGGCTACGGGGTGAGGAAATAGAGAAGAAACTTGCAGAAATCTTCAAAAACAAATAGAAATATGAACAAGCAAATTATCATCACCGCACTGCTGGCCCTCGTTGCTGTACTGATTGTCTTCATCATATTAATAGGGCATAAGCAAGACACTAAGAAAGTGGCCAAAACTTCCAAGGCTTCCAAAGATTCTGTAGAGGCTATGAAGCAAAATGACGATGTATTAACGTACGACATTTCCTCCATGCAGGATGTTACATCAGGTTTAACCATCGTCATACGGGAGTATAATCAGCAAGGAATGACAGATGAGAAGTCTCTGCCAGAATTCGGAGAAGGCAATACAATTCCCAAGTCTCTTTCCATTGGTTTCTCTCGCAAGCAGTCAGACTCCATTGTGACTGTCACGTTGCGCTCTGACCATCAAGATTCCTCACAATGGAACTTAATCCTTAAGCCTGTTCCCGATGCGCCCCAAACCCTCTACCTCTACGAGAAAATACCATATAGGCTTTCATCATTATCAATCGACACTTTCATTCCCCTTGTCCTTTACGGCTCATTCTGGTGGGATTCAGACTATAAAATGTGTCGCTTCTGTGGGGAGACGGAACTGACTGAGGAAGAGGCCAAGGCCAGTGGTTACTTCGAAAACTCACCACATTATTATATTATCGGAGCAATATTTCACAAATAAAATAAAACAACTATGAACAAGAAAACCATCATCACCGCACTGTTCGCCCTCTCATAAAATTACTGAAATGAAACACCTGACACCATATCGCCAAAACGAAACATCCCTCTCACCGGCGAGGGGGAGAGGGATGGTGTATGGGGGTGGA
>JAFRYZ010000005.1 GCA_017442825.1 Prevotella sp.
AACTTTGTGCATTGGCATTGGTGTTATGAGTCTTTTTGTTTCGCACCTTAAAGTTACTCATTTCTTGCGACATACGCAAGTATCCAATGCCTTTTTTGTACCTATATATTCACGTTTTTATTAACACCCGAAACTTCAATACATAATTATAAACTCAAACCGACGTTACAAATGGAAAATCTTAAGAGATTCAAGACGAGGTTCCTGCTTACCATGGTGATGATGGTGTTGGCAGGACAGAGTGTGTGGGCGCAAGAACCAGATTTTGCAACTAACGTACTGCAGATTGGTGCTTTGGAGACCCAGTATCAGGTGGTAGCTCCTGGATGGAAGAGCTTTAACAAACCTGTTGTCCGTGTTTATCATAGAGAAAGTGGACAGGATGTTGTAGAGACCAACAAATATGTCCTCACTTACTTGATAAACGGATTATCTTCAACGGATGTTACGGTGGATCCTGTGACCAGTCGTAATATTACTACTGATCTCAAAACCAATACCAAGGTTGATTATAACTATGGTACAGTCAATGTAGGTAACAAAACGGAAGATGGCTATGACGAGACAACTGTAACCATTCAGGTTGTAGCGACTCCACTACCTGCTTATGCAAATACGCTAACGTCTTTAAATGGAACTTATTCTTTTAAGATTAAGAAAGAGTCGCCGACTGTTACGCTTTCGCAGAGTAGCCTGTCTATTCCCGTTTTCCATACAGAAGGTTCAAGTGAAGTAGATAATAAGACTTACTATTCTTTTAATAATACGACGGAAAAAGTTATAGTACCTACAGCGACGGTTTCAGTAACGAATGGCTCTTATACACAGGATTTGACGGATGCCTTTGATGTATCTTATTCTGTGCAGAGTGGAACGATTGATTTGGTTGACGATGACACTGCTATTAGTGCACATTTTAATGCAGGAGAGGATTATAATACTGCTCCATTAGAAACGGAAGAAGAAATTCAGAATCCATACAAGAACGATGACCCAAGTAATCCCAATCCAAGATGTTCTGCAACTCTTCTGGTAACGCTGACGCCAAAGGCAGAGTTCGCAGATGCTTATACTACTGTAACAAAAGTTGTTGATGTAACGATCTTCGTGATGGGAAATAATTTGCCTGCTGACGATGCCAGCAAACTTTCTGTTGACTTCACGATTGATACGCCGAGTGATGATACCTTCCATTGGAGTCGTTGGAATGCAAATCGTCATGGTGGTCTTGATTCACGTAGTAACCATGTTTTGCCGCGTCCTATCGTTACCGCCAGCAATGGTAATGATTTGACGCATAACAATCAGTTCAGTGTGATTTACTTTGCAGTAAGCGATTCCACGTATCAGGACTATTGCATGTTGAACGAGATGAATATCAATGACTCTACTTCGCTGTTGTCAAGTGGTCATATCTGGCATGCAGGAATTCCAACTGATGGTTCAATTTCTGGAACTAAGTTCGTTAATCCGCGTTTGAATCAAGATGATAATGCTTTTCTCTATCAAAGTAATAAAGCAGGAAAGCTGAAAGTGGGTATGTTCGTCTATATCAATCAAAAGATGAATGAGGATGCCAAGAAATTGTATCAGTATCACAATGATAATGTGATAGACCCCGTTAATAATGCGTACGATGCAGAGAATAACCCCACTGGTATCAAATGGGGTGTCAATCCGCAGACATGGACGACACCAGATGATTACAGTGAAACAACTTTCCTGCGCGTGACACCAGTAAAATACTTCTATATTGATGTGATGCATCGTACACCGGAACTGACGCTTGACCCAGATCCAGATGAAATCACAGTCAGCACAGCAGACACCATTACCTTCAACAACCGTTTTGAATTGACAGGTCACATCACAGATGCCAACGATGGAACTGCTGGTGACATGATTTTTGGTGCGCCTGATGCTAACTCCGACCATTTCAGCTACTCTTTTGAGTTTACGAAAGCTTCTGGAATTCAGATTCTGAATTGGCCTCACGGCCAGTATATCTTTGCGTTGGATGCTGATGGCAATATCGTAAAGCCTATCACACGTGACGCCAATGACATGCCGGTTTATACGGTTTATACAACAGAAAAGCAGAAGTATTATCCTGCTGGCAAGGATGTGAATCAATGGTGGTATGAATGGCGCGATGTTCCTACAACAACGCCGGAAACGCTGACAGCAGAGGAAGCTGCTGCTTGGAATACGAAATATGGAGTTGACATCTTCCATGAAGGCGATGCCAAGGATGTGACTCCTTTGATTCATACCTATAAGTATTTCTCAGTGAAAGGCTATGGTACAGACAAAGAATGGGCAATGATCTTCACCAATGCGTCAACTGTTGAGGGTGGAAATAAAGTTCCTTACAATGTTACTTACACTATTTATCCGTATAACCACGCTCGTTGGGACGTTGGAAGAAGTGTCGTCAAGAGCTATATCGTAGAAGAAGGAAAGACGCCAGTTTTGAAGATTGACCCGAAGTCATTGGTAGCTACGGTTAGTCAAGTAGGTTTCGTAGAGCCGGACGTATGGGTAGAAGATATGTCTGGACTTGAAGTAACTAAAGATTTCCAGTTCAAATATGAAATTGTTGATGCTGGTGGAACAGGAACAACAGTTGCGTCTCCATTTACAGACTATGGAACTCTGGGTAAGCCTGACCATGATATCAATATTGGTGGTACTGCAGGTGAGGTGACAGTTAAGGTGTATGCATATACAGAAAATGCAAGTTATACTACAGTTAACAATGCGATTTTTGACACTTATACTATTCGCATCCTTGATAATCCTGCCAGTGGTGCTCTGTATGAGATTATCAGTAGCCATGATGATGATGCAGGGAATATGCCGAATACAACTACTGTTGAGCAGTATGCAGCAGCAGCAGCAGCGAAGATGGGTAAGATGCACTTCATCAATACAGGTAGTGTATATGCAGGATACACCATCTCTGGCATACCAGGTCTTGAACTACGTTTAGGTAGTTTCGATGGTACCATTTGGGAAGTCAAACAAGACGATACCTCAGAAATCGGTGCAAAAGACAACGACCATGATAAGGCAGAGGATGAAAACCATGTCCTAACAGCAGGTTTGCATAACAAGTTCATCGGTGGTGATACTTCACCTGTTGTTTTGGATGAAAAAGGTATTGCTACTGGCGGCTGTTACTATGAGTTCTATGCTCATACTAATGGATTACTGACTGTTGACGGTCGTTTTGAGGTAGGCAAAAAGTATGTATTGATTGACTATGACTATCCTTCTAATGTTCAGATTGTCGAACCGTCAGAATTAATAAAAGGTGAATTTACGTTTGAGAAACCGCTGTTGGAGGACCACAGCTACCATCTCTATTGCGCTACAGCGGGAAGTTCGCTGCACATGCACGGCTTGCGTTTCGACCCTGTATTCTTGAATCCGGCAAACAATGCTGTTACGACTAAGGCAACTTCATTCATGAACGGATTTGGCAGTAACCCGTTGATAACCGCTGCCAACCACGACATGGAGTATGATAGCTATACTTCTGTACTGGACGGTACTGCCACGGATGCTTCGGCTTATGCTGAGGTTGGAATACGGTCTGGTAAGGTGACGCCTAAGGCTTTGACATATCCATTGGTTAACCATAAGGTAAATATCCGTGCGAAAGTAACATCATCTATTACCTCGCCGAAGGGTAATCCGATTTATAAGTGGCCGAAATATGACCTAGTCATAGGTGACATTCCTACCTATCGTTTGGGTGACCAAAAGCGTGAAACTTATGCTTGGGCAAATGATGGATTGAAAAAAGATGGTTTCGTCTCTTCTGGTACAGATGATGCTCAAAATGCAAAGGGAACGATTTATGTACCAGTGCCTGGTGATACGGTAAGTACCTATAACATTCTGACTCCTATCCGTATGACTTACGGTGGCTGGCAAAATCAATACAAATATAAAGCCATAGGTGTTGATGGAAATGTGATTAAGTCGAAAGTGGCAGGTCAGACAGATCAAGACTCTATTGTTATAAGAAAGGACGAGTATCAAGCCAAGAGTAATGCTGAAGTCGCAGGTCTGACAGATACGGATACTCAGTTCAATAAGTATATTGACAACTTTACATGGAGTAACGTAGCCAAGCAGAACCCGTCTGACGAAAACAACTCACAAAACTATCGAAACTATATAACTGATCCGGCTTATATGCCAGAAGATGGTCAGAGGAGTGATGACTATCTTTATGGAATCAATGGTGTGATCAAAGACAACAGGCGTGGATTCTATAAGAATACCTTCACTCTTCCTGCACATGGTGCATATTGGCGATTCGAGCCGCGAGTAAGTGGAACCTTGTTTGTCTATCTGGTTCAGAACGGTCTTTGCTCCTATACAGGTAACCCGTCATTGTTAGGTTCAAATAGCAAGAACTATGAGCTGTTAGACTGGAAACCACTCTATATTGTCGATGAGACAGGTCAGAATGTTTCTACAGACATTGAATTGGGGGATGGTGCTATCAGCAGCTTCATGGAAGAGTCTGGAGCTTATACAGAAGGCTTGTTGCGTTGCGATAAGAACGATTCGTATATCCGTCAGATTACGAATACCGACCCGGATAGTGAGACTTCTGACTTCACCTTCCTTTGGGAAAATGGTAAAACGGGTAATGACGCGAAAGGATTCTCTGTTGACTATCGCGGTGAAGACTCCAACTTGGAAAGTCTGAAGGAACAGATCATGGAAAAATGGACTGGTGCAGGTGATGTAGAACAAGTTGTTACCGACCCGGAAAGCAATGGCCATATCTTAATCAGTAAGTCATATGTACGCTATGCTGTCAACGTGAAAGCTGGTAAGAGCTACTGGGTATTCCAGCATGGTAGCAAGCCGAACTTCTGTGGATTTGCATTCGTGCCGACTGGCTATCCTGATACGATGGGAGAAACTCCTGTTAGTGTAACCATAGACGATACAAACACTTTGGATCAGAGCCTTGCCGCAGTTTCTGGTGGTGCAGAAGCCGTTTATGGTAAAACCAGTAACGTCACCTATTCTGGTCGCACTTTCTATAATAATCGTTGGACATCACTCTGTCTGCCGTTCGCTGTCAGTGAGTATAACTTCAAGAAAGTGTTCGGCGAGAATGCAAAGATTGTCACCTTCGACCAGATTACCAAGGACTTGAGCTACATCCACTTCACCATGCACAACTATCACATGATGGAGGCTGGTCGTCCATACTTCGTATGTCCTGCTTTTGACGATAATAGTGAGAGTAAGACAAATCTTGTCTTCGAAGGTGTGACGATTGAAAAGATAGGAAATAGCTATGTTCCTGCTGCATCGGATGAAACAGTTCCTGTTCAAAAGCAGAGGATTATCAAAGACCCGAATGGTTCTGTATTCGAGTTTGTGGGAACTTATAATGGTGAGACCATGAACAAGTACTCATACTTCCTCAATGGCAATACTGGTAACTTGACGAGAAACGTATGGGATAATGTCAAATGTGGCAATTATCGTGCTTACTTGAAGAATAGTACAAGCGATAGCAACCAAGCACGCCTGTTGAGTACCACATACAATGAACCTTATGAAGACAAGCCAGAACCTTCTGTTCCAACGACAATCGTCGGCATTCCTGATGGCGGAGTCATGGAAGCAATTGGTTCGGAGAGTGCAAAGGGTATCTATACCATCGACGGTAAGAAACTCTCGGCAAGTGCTAAGGATAGGGCTACTCTCCCGGCAGGTGTCTATATAATCGACGGAAAGAAACAAGTGGTTAAATAATTGGATAGCACAGAAAATTTCAATAGGATAAAATGATAATGAAAAAAGTATATTTCCAACCACAAGTAGAGATTGTATCATCAAGACCATTCGAAATATGTGCCGGGTCACCTCCGAGTGCTGGTTATGATGATAAGCAGAATCCAGATAATCCAGATAACCCCATCGGTGTGGAAGACCCTAATCCAGGTGACACCCCACCACCAGTAGGTGCCCGCTACGATGCCTGGGCAACATGGGATGATATGGGTTGGGAGTAATATAACGAACTAACATAAAAAGATTCTATATTGCAAGTGCGCCCGCAGCCGTGATGGTTGCGGGCGCATTGTCTTTGTTCTACAATCCTTATGGAATTTTTCTTCGATAAAAAATGTCACTTCCTCACTCAATATGTCACAATCCCTGTGTTTATCGGCGTTGCGAGGAGTGAGGAAATAGTGAGGAAGTGAGGAAATAATTGAGTAAAAGCCGAAAATTAACGTATTTTTACGTATGAAAAGTAGGGGGACTTTCATTAGAGTTCCCATCTGTGTAGGGTCTTAGCTTGTCTGAGACCGCCGCATGCAAACACCTCCTTTATAATGGCTATTCGGAAAACTTCTTCGATATTTCCGGAAAACTTCTTCGATATTTCCGGAGAACTTCTTCGATATTTTCGGAGAACTTATCCGAAGCCTCCGGAGAAAGTGTCCGAAGCCTCCGGAAAAAGTGTCCGAAGCCTCCGGAAAAAGTTTCCGAAGCCTCCGGAAGGATTTGGTTATTGGAAGGCTGCGAGGACATCACACTTGGTGATGTATCGAGCCACGCGGTTGCGGTTCTGCTGATAGAAGGCTGCGAGGTTGGCAAGAGCTGTTTGGTCGCGGTTGTTGGCAACAGACTTCCAGTCGGGTTTGTCATCGCCCCATCCGCCATGCTCTCCTGTTGCCTCTTCAGGGATGAAGGCAAGGGCAAAGAGACTCTCCTGCCGAGTGTCGAAATCGCTGGAGGCGCTGCTCTCCTGCAGCAGTTTTCTGGCTGCATTGACAAAATCCATCTCTCCTTCTTTGGCGGTATCGCCCCAGCTGTGTCCGTAGTGGGTGATGTACCAGCAATCGCCGTTGTGCGACACCTGATAGTAGCGGCGTGCCAGTTGCAGGGCAAGGCGCTGGCGTTCGGTGCCTGTGGCAAGACTGTATTGTGCTTGCAGTTGCAGAATCTCCTCGCAGAAAGCTAGTTTGGGGTTGTGGTTGAGTTTGGCGAGATGAGGTCCTTCGGTCTGTACGTTCTTGCCAAACTTTTGTCTGCCGAACCATCGTCCGATGGTGTAGTTGCGTTTGGCGAGATAGAAGCTGATGTTCTGGCTCTCCATGAAGGTCAGCGGCACGGTTTTCAGCAACGGAATGGCTTTCTCGAACTTTCCTTCTGCGATGTAGCGTGTTCCTGCCATGTCGTTGAAGTAAGTCTGGTTGTCGTTGATGCGTTGTTTGACAAAACGCTCCATTTCATCGGAAGGATTCTGCTTCAACCATTTGGCGTAAGCCACGAGTTGGTCGCCGTTGAGTTCGCCGAGGGCGGTAGAGTAGCCTGCCCAGTCCTGGTAGTTGTCGTTCCAGTCTTGGTTCTGTTCCTGTTTAGCCACTCCTGTCCACAGGCGGTCGCCTTCGTTCATCATGCTGTAGAGCGAGGTCGCCATGCAGGTGTTGCCCTCTTTCTGGTACATCGGAATCATCTCCTCATAGACCAGGCGTTCCATAGCGCGGTGGTAGATGCTCTGGCTGTATTCGTTCTCCTTCTTGGCTTCGTTGCCTTTGGCAATAAGCCAGTTCATCTCGTTCACCATCCACTTAGAAAAATCCTTGTCGCTGCGCTTTCCCTTCACGGCAGCCACCAGGCGAATAACGCGGGCATTGTCCTGCATGCGCTGCGTACCCTTCATGCTCATGGCTTTGGTCAGAGTGCCGATGGCAGTCTTTGCGTCGCCGTTGAGGTATTGCAGTTCGCCGATGGCAGCCTGCCACATGGCGGGGTAGGGGTTCTTGCCTTCGTTGATGACCTGTTTGGCGAAGCGGATGAACTGTTCGCTGTCAGCCTTGCGCACGACGCGGGCGTTGATGGTCTTGATCCAGTCCTCGTCTATGGTTTTGTCTTCACCCGTATTGTCGATGGTTTCCTGAGCGTTGTTCACGAAGTCCTGCACGAGGAAGAGCAGTGACGGTGATGTAGGGTCTTCATTATAGACACTGCGGATGCCCTCTACGTTGCGGGCTTTGCGCAAGAGCCAGCGCACGCTGGTGAAGTCGCCCTGCTGGGTGAACAGTTCTACGGCAGCCTTGCGCTGTCCGGTATGCAGTAGCGCTCCGGCATAGATGTTCTCCATCATCTCCCGATAGACACTCTGCGGCAGTTTGCTGCCCGTGTTCTTCCAATAGTTGATGTTCGTCTGGTGCTTCTTCATCAGCATGTTGGCACGCATGTAGAGCAGAGCCCACTGACTCTTCAGCCGTGCTCCCTTATAGGCAAACGCCTTGGCTGCCATCTGGCGCAATGTCTCCTGTCGTTGAGCCAGTTCCGCCTTGGTGGGATAGGTCCAGCTGTCGCCCAACTGCTCGCTGATGTCGAGGTATTTGTTCAACTCCGTCATGTAGTTCATCAACTCGCGGTCGCCACGTTTCTTGGCAATCTCCATGACGGTCTCTTTGTTCCAGAGATAGTTGTTCACCTCGTTCTTGGTATAGTTCTGCCAGAACTGGTTGCACCGTTCGGTGATGCGCCGTTCTTTTGAGAAACTGCCGTCGAGGATGTCGAACAGGTAGTAGTTGTGCGTGCTGATACCGATGCAGGCACGGGTATCATTCGGTACGAGTGCCGCTGCCAGCAGGAGAAGGAAAAATAACTTTTTCATAGTGGTATTGTTTAATGCGTTGTATATTCTGTCGGCTGATGTCGTAGAGGATGACTTCGCGGTTGGCATCGGGTCGCAGGCTGTCAACAGCCTGTCGTGCCTGCCTCACCATATCGGGAGTAGGCTGCCGCACCACGATGGAGTCGTCGGGCAGGATGGGCAGGTAGTCGTCGCGGTGCAGGATGCCGATATAGCGCCATGCCCCCTCAGACCTTAGACCTTTGACCTTAGACCTTTGACCATCCCCCTTCCTGAACACTACTTGCCAAGCGAAGACGGGGTAGGCGGTGGAGAGCGGCAGGTCGTAGTCCTTCAAGTAGCGCAGGTAGGGCTTCACATCGTGCATGTCGAGGATGGGGTCGGTACCGTCGAACTTCGTCACGTCGCCCGTGTTGTACATCATCAGCACACCGCGGTCAACGGGTGGGGTGGGCTGCGACAGCTGGTGCAGGCGGATGGTCGCCGACAGGCGTATGTTGTGAGCCTTAGCCCTTTCCTTCAACCTTTCCAACAAGGCGAAATAGTTGCCGCACGTCTGCTTGGTCCAGTCGCAGTCAAGCTGTATCTCGCGGATGCGTCCCATGTCGTGTGTCTCGCTCATCTGCAAGATGCGGCTCAGCAGCAGCGAGTCCAAGTCCGTATGGTCTTGCTCCATGCAGTTGTTAAGGATGTATATGGTGGGAACAACCTCCACCCCGTCCGGCTTGTTGCCGGCAAACTGCACCGTAGCATTGGGCATCGGCATCCCGTCCTTCATCACCACGTCGAAATAGCGCAGGTAGATGCGCCCGACATGCTGTTCGCGGATGAACGCCAGCTGAGCACTGTCCAGGTCGAAGACCGTGCTCCAATAGTAGGCAGCATTCATCGGCTCTCCTCGTTCTCCCTTGTCGGCAGGAGAACACAGACAGAAAAGCATGCTTACCACTATGCCCCCTATTGCCGCCAACAGGGTGCGCCAGCCCCTGACAATACTACTTCCATTCATTTTCCGAACGCAAATGTAATGCAATAGCAGAAAACTTCCAAATATTTCTACCGAAAAAAACAATAATGTAGGGCGCATCCCTGTCCGGAATGCGCCCCCATTGCTGATGATGCTTAACAAGCCTGTAGGCTGTTTACAAACTTTATCGGGAACCTCCAGCCCACCATACCGGCTCGGTATAGACATACTGACCTGTGCCGAAAGCCTCCTTCACGTTCGGATTGGCTGTTGTATCGCTGTTTCCGTAACCGTAGCGGAGTGGAAAGCGCGTGGCGTTCTTCGGATTTTCCAGCACAATGAAGTCCTCACCGAGAGCCTTCAGGCGGCGGATGTCGTTGTAAGCCTCCGTCGATTCACCGTTGGCACCATAGAAGGCAATGTATTTCTGCACCATAATCTCCTTCAGCAAGTCTGTTCCCGTCAGCGAAGCAATGATGTTGTTGTAGTAAGCCTCTGCATCGGCTTCGGTCAGCGGTGTGTTCGTGTCGCCCTCATCCTCGTTGAACCAATAGCCAGTGTTGCCGGCATTGTCCAAGGCAGAAGTCAGCGAAGCCTCCGTATTGGCAAAGGCAGCTACGAGTGCTTTCTTCACACACTCCTTGGCAGCATCTTCCTGCCCTAAGCGAGCCAGTGCCTCAGCTTTGATGAACTGTACCTCGTGGTAGCTCAGCAGGTAGGTGGAAGCGGTCTGTGCCAGCGAATAGCAGTCGTAGGTATAGACCCACTGCATCTGCTCCGGCGTACCGTTAGGAACGGGGAGAAAGTCTTCGCTTTCCGGTGTGATGTGTGCATCATAGGGAAGGAAGAGGATGCGGCTGATACGCGGGTCGTTGCGCTCGATAAGCTTCTTGCACATGCTCTCGCTGACACCGAAGTAGTCGCGGCTGTACTGAAGGTCGAAAGTAGGATTCCAGTTGTTGGCATCATACGTGTTGTAAGCTGCCTGCTCGTTCGGACTTTCAAAGGAATTGTTGCAACATTCAACAATCTGCTGGTAGACAGCATTCTTGTCGGAAGCGCGGAAGATGGTGTGGAGCAGCAGACGTGCCTTCAGACCGTAGGCGAACTTCAGCCAGCTGGCGGTCTTTCCGCCGTAGATGAAGTCATAGCGTCCCAGTCCTGCATCGCCAGTGCATTGCAGGTCGGCAATAGCCTCGTCCAGTGTCTGCATGATGCTTTTATACACGTCCTCCTGCTTGTCTATTTTCGGGTTCATGTTGTCACTACCCCTGAAGGCTTCCGAATAAGGAATGTCGCCAAAGAGGTCGGTCAATATAGCGGCATTGTATGCCACATATACCTTGGCAATACCCCTGATGCCTGCATTGCCGGCATCAGAGCCTTCAGCATCGTCCTCTGTCTTTTCTACTACCTTGAGTGCGCTGTTCAGGTTGGCATAGGTAGCGTTCCACGCATTGTTGAAGGTGGACGAAACTGTCCACTCGCCCATGCGGGTCTCGGCATTGTACAGCTGGTTGAAGACACCACCCTCATGCTCTACTGCGATGGCTGCGTAGGTGTTGAAATCACCGCCCGACACACTGACAGCCGTAGCCGTAGCCAGGTCTGCCACCATGAACTTCGCATCAGCAGTCAACGGGTGGTTCGTATCTTTGTTCACACTGTCCATAGCATCCTCAGAACAACCTGCGAAAAGTGTCGCAACTGCCAGTGTGAAGAGCGTTGTCTGGAATATCTTGAATATCTTTTTCATTGTTGTTTGCTTTTAGAAGTTGAATGTAAGTCCGAAACCGTATGTAGAAGAACCGGGCAGTGAGAAGCGTTCGAAGCCGCCCGACATGTTGTTGTTGCCCTGTGATGCTTCGGGGTCGAAGCCTTTGATAGATGAGTAGAGCAGCAGGTTGCGGGCGAAAGCGCTCAAGGTGATATGCAACCAAGGTTTCTCCACAATGGGATAGCTCAGTGATAATTCGCGCAGTTTCAGGTAGGTGGAGCTGTGAATGAAGGATTCTGAGATGTCGTTCAATGCCGTGAAATAGGCATTGGCTGCGCTTCCGCTGATGTAGATGTCGTTAGGCGAATATGTTCCGTCGCCATTGTCCTTGACAGCAGGCTGTTCGAAGAGGAACTGGTCCTGGCTGCGCAGGTCGGCAGAGCGCTGGCTGGTGCCGTAGTAGTCCATCATGGTGTAGGTGCCGGCATACATCTTGCCGCCTTTCTTCCAATCGAAGGTGGCATTCAGTCGGAACTTGTACAGTTCGAGCGAGGTGTTGAAACCAATCTGGAAGTCGGGAGAGACATTTCCCAGCACTTTTTCCTCGCCTGGCATGGGGAGACCATTTTCATCGACAACGATGTCGCCGTTCTCGTTGCGCAGGTAGCTGATGCCATAGATGACAGGGAACTTATAGCCGATGCCGGCACGTATCTGCGGCTCGACAAAACCACCGAGGAAGATGCTCTCTACGCCCTCAGCCAAGTCATCGACATAGTTGTTCACCTTGGTGTAGTTCAGGCTCAAGTCCCACTTGACGTTCTTCGTGTTGACAGGGCGTGCACCAATCGTCAACTCATGGGTGTTGGTGTGGATGGAACCGCCGTTGGTGCGGAATTCATAGTAACCGGTGGAACCAGCCATAGGCACATCGAAGATCTGGTCTTTCACGTTCTGACGGGAGAAGGTGTAGTTTAAGGTAAACAAGCCGTGGAGGAAAGCCAAGTCGAGGCCGAACTCGTAGGAACGGGTGTTCTGTGGCTTCAGGTTCGGGTCATAGATACGCTCGTAGGGCTTGTATGCCACGATACCGTTGATAGGATACTGCATCGGGGTACCGCTGGAGAAGCCACCGCCGTATGTAGGAACTGCAAAATAAGACTGGTAGTAAGTGCCAGCCATACCTACTTCGGCGTATGATGCGCGAATCTTACCATAGGTAAGGATGTTGTTCTTCAGCGGTTTCAGCTCGGTAAAGATAAATCCGAGAGAAACAGACGGGTAGAAGAACGAACGGTTGTTGCGCGGCATGGTCGATACCATGTCGTTGCGTCCCGTAACGTTCAGGAAGAGCATGTTCTTGAAGTCGATAGAGAGGTTGCCGAAGTTACCTACGGTACGTGTCTTGTAGTTATATTCTCTTCCTGTGTAAGAAGAGATGTTGTTCATGCTGTTCCAACCTGCAAAGTTGAAGCCTACTCCGAAAGACTCCAGCTCATGTCTCTTCTTCTGCACAATCTCGTTACCATAGAGAAAGTTGAGGTGCCAGTCCTTGTTAATCTTCCAGTCGAACGAAGCCGTCAGTAAGGAGTTCAACTCGTTGATGGTTATCGAGTTGTCATCAATCTCGCCACTGCCGCGACTGTTGTCGCCATAGGCGTACATGTCCTTATATTTAGTGGTATAGGCATCGTCACCCAACTGGTATTTGGCATCAATCTTCATCTTGTCGTTGATGGGGTATTCAAACTTCAGGTAAGCATTGCCGAAGAAACGCTGCGAACGCTCAGAGAATTCGTTGTTCTGTGTTGCCCAGTACGGATTGTTGAAGCTTCCCGGACGATAGAGCACCTGCGAGGTCGGGTCGTCAGGGGTGTGAGAAGGAATGCCTTTCAGGTCGTAGGACGATGGACAACCATACAGGGCAGCCATGATACCATCGTTGGCACCAGCCTGCTTGGTAATCTTCGAGGCAATGAAATTGCCGCTGAAGCCTGTAGTAAAGTACTTGTTGATTTTCAACGAGGCATTCAACTTGGCATTATAGCGTTGCATACCCGTCTCCGGAACAATACCGTTTTGTGTGGTATTGCCGATAGAGAACGAGTAGTCTCCGCGACCGAGGTTCTGGGTGATGCTGACATTGTTGCTCCATGCTACGCCCGTCTGGAAGAAGTCACGCAGGTTGTCGTAGGTATCGGGTGCCGTCCACGGGTCGAGTCCGGCAGCCGCACGCTTGGAGCTGTAGTACTGACCTTCATGTATGCCGAAACGCTGTGTGTAGGAGTTGTCTGTTTTGCCACCGTAGGTGGGATCGTTGGGGAGTTCCGAAATTTTCGGACCCCATGCCAAGGAGGTGTTGGGATTGAAACGTCCACCAGCACCCTGAGCATACTCTTTCTGCACGTCGGGCAGTGTAGAAACGGTTGAAAAAGAGAGGCTGGTGTTGTAGGTAATCTGTGGTTTCCCTTTGGCAACACCCTTGCCGCTCTTCGTGGTGATGATGATGACACCATTGGAGGCACGCATACCGTAGAGCGCACTGGCAGCCTGACCTTTCAGCACGTTGATGCTCTCAATGTCGTTCGGGTCGATGTCGAGTGCACGGTTAGCATAGTCGGAACCGGTAACGGACTGCTCGGTATCTATATCGGCAGTAGAGGCAATCGGCATACCATCGACAACATAGAGTGGGGTGTTGTCGCCGGTGAACGAGCGGGCGCCGCGAATGGTGATGTGCGATGAGGCACCAGGCATACCGGATGAAGGTGTGATGTTGATACCCGACAACTTACCCGACATGGCTGATGCCAAGTCGGTTCCCATGCCTTGTGTCAGCTTGTCGGCATCAATGTCCTGTGTGGCATAACCCAAGGATTTCTTCTCGCGCGAGATACCCATTGCCGTCACAACGACCTCATTCAGGTCGGTACTGCTGCTGCGTAGCACGATGCGCATACCGTCTCTTGCAACAATCTCCACCGGTTCCATACCCAAGTAAGAGATGGTAATGTTTTTCTTACCTGCCGGAAGAGTAATGCTGAAAGCGCCGTTAATGTCTGTAACAACGCCAGACTCCGTACCCGTCACACGTACTGCTGCGCCAACAATAGGCTCATTGTCTTCTTGCGAAACGACAGTACCCGTGATTCTGCTTTGAGCCAATGCCCCTCCCGCGAAGCAGAAGAGGGTGACTAAAATCATGGTTAGTTTTCTTTTCATAAATTTTTTACTTTAGTTAATATATTAGATGTGTATTTATTAAGGCAGTGTTTCCTTACGAATCTATCGTTTTTGCACACCTCTGCGTCAGAGGTGTAGCTTTTCATGCCCACAATTTAACAATTTGCAAAGATAATGCAAACCTGTTAACTAAACAAAGAAAGTTTAAAGCAAGCCCTGTTTTTTTACCTTTTTTAATACTTTATACCCTTTTCAGCCCCATTTTGCCTGCTTTATACCATTATTTATTCCCTTCTCGATATCGGATAATTATGGTTCCTGCATCAGCGGCACGGGGGTTAAGTCATCCAGCAGCTTCTTATTGGCATCATGCAGGCGCTTGTCGTTGATTCCTCTTATATATAATAAGGTGGTATGGGTGTCGGTATGCCCCAAAGCCTTAGAGATGACGGGGAGGTCAATATTCTTTTGGTAAGCCAAACTTGCCCAAGTATGGCGGCTGCAATAAGAGGTAAGGCGGCAATGGATACCCGCTTTCCTTGCCAACACTTTTAAGGCACGGTTGTACCGCCCCAACAGTCGGAGGTATTCGCGCGATGATTGTACTGAAACTTGGGAAGTAAGCAAGGGGAAGACATAAGGACTGTCAGGGTTATCGTATTTGTTGATGATCTCCCTCATGCACGGTTCTATCTGCATAGAGACACGTTGTCCCGTTTTTCTGCGGTCATAGGTCAGTTTGTTGTCAGACAGTTGTGACTTTTTCAGGAAGGCAAGATCGACAAACGGCATACCTAAGGCATAGCAACTGAAGAGAAACAAGTCGCGCGCAAGCGCCAGGAAGGTTCCTTCTTTCAGTTTAATCGCCATCATGCGCTTGATGTCATCCGTTTCTATGGCACGTTTCTCCGTCTGTGTACGTCCCGTGAAAGCCTTCTCGAAGGAGTTTTCTTTTACATAAAAGCCTTTCTTTGCCGCCACATGGCAAAGTGAACGCAACGACCTGACATAGCAAGAAGACGTGTTAAGGCATACTCCTTTCAGTCGAAGCCACTTTTGCCAAGCTCCTATCAGCTCAGCCGTGATGTCATGAAAGTCCAAGTCTGGCTCCCCGACATAAAGCAGTAGCGACCTGACGGCAGTTTCGTAATTATTTATGGTACTCTCACTACGCAGTTTTCTCATGCCGGCGACCTCTTGTTGCAGGAACTTTCGTATACCGAGGGTACGCTCACCGGCTTCTTGCCGACCTTCTTTCTCTGACGAGCGGTTCTTCTTACGAAAAAGAATCCTTCGTTTTTCGATGAAACCGCGCTTTTCTTCCGATTTGTACACGTTAATGTGCAATTCAAATTTAATTTTAATCATATCCTTATCTTTTGGTTATCAAATGCCACCTCTGACGCAGAGGTAGGCAAAAAACAACAAAAATGTAAGAAAACACTGCCTTAATAAATACACATCTAATATATTTAACTTAAAAAAAGACTTATGAAAAGAAGACTAACCATGATTTTAGTCAGCCTCTTCTGCTTTGTAGGAGGGGCGTTGGCTCAGATGCAAGTGAATGGTACCGTCGTCTCACAGGAAGATAATCAGCCTGTGATCGGTGCGTCCATCGTTGTTCCCGGGACACAAGTCGGTGCAGCTACTGACATGAACGGTAAGTTCTCGCTGACTGTTCCGAAAGGAAAGAGCACACTGAGAATCTCATACGTTGGTATGGAGACACTGGAAGTCAGTGCACGTCCGAATATGAAGATTGTGCTGAGTAGCGACCAGAGTGCCCTCGACGAAGTAATGGTTGTTGCTTATGGTACCCAGAAGAAATCAGCTTTCACGGGTTCTGCAGCAGTCGTTAACTCTGAAGAGATAGGCAAAGTACAGGTGACGAACGCCATCGACGCTTTGAGAGGTAAGGCATCTGGTGTGCAGATTACCAACCTGACAGGTGCTCCTGGTTCTACGCCGACCATCCGCATTCGTGGTGTGAACTCTATTTCTGCCGGCAGCGACCCGCTGATCGTACTCGACGGTTCACCCTACGACGGTTCGTTGAACGATATCAACCCGGCTGACGTCGAGAGCATGACGGTGCTGAAGGATGCTGCTTCTACTGCCCTCTACGGTGCACGTGGTGGTAACGGTGTCATCTTGATTACCACGAAGAGTGCCAAGAAAGGCAAGGACGCCGTCGTTACCGTTGATGCCAAGTGGGGTGGTAACCACCGCGCTACTCCTCAGTATGAGGTCATCAACTCTCCTGCCAAGTACTACGAAATGTGGTATCAGGGATTGTACAACTACGGACAGGACAAGTTAGGTTACAGTGCTCAGGATGCTTGGCAATATGCCAACAAGGCTATGTTCGATGCTGGTCAGGCAACCTCTTTGGGTTACAATGTTTATAATGTACCCGATGGCCAGTACCTGATTGGTCAGAACGGCAAACTGAACCCCAATGCCAGATTGGGTAACATCGTCAATGGATACTATCTCTATCCCGACGATTGGAACGATGCCATCTACAAGACCGGTTTGCGTCAGGAATATACTGTTTCAGCTACGGGTAGCACCGACAAGGGAACCTTCTACGGTTCTGTCAACTACTTGAGCAACGACGGTATCACTACCAATTCTGACTACAAGCGTTTCTCTGCTCGTTTGAAGGCTGACTATCAGCTGAAAGACTGGTTGAAGATTGGTGCCAACATGTCTTATGCACACTTCGACCGCAACTATCTTGGTGACGATGGTGAGAGTGGATCGTCGGGCAATATCTTTGCGCTGGGCTACATCGCTCCTATCTATCCGGTTTATATGCGCGACGCTTCTGGTCAGGTCATCTATGACGAAACGACTAAGATGCCACGCTACGACTATGGTGATGCTGGTTCTGTAGGTATTGTACGTCCGTACCTGAGCCAGTCTAACCCGTTGTCAGCAAACCGTCTGGACAAGAACAACTCTGAAGGTAACACCTTCAACGGTACAGGAACTTTGGAAGTACGCTTCCCCTATGGTTTCACCTTCACCTCTATCAACAACGTCTATCTGCGTGAATGGCGCTCTACGAATACAACGAACCCCTACTATGGACAGTATGCCAACCTGAATGGTCAGGTTGTTAAAGAGCACCAGCGCTATTGGTCGTACAACTACCAGCAGCGTATCAACTGGAAACGACTCTTTGGCAAGCACGACATCGAGTTGATGGCTGCCCACGAGTACTATCGTCTGCGCGACTACGACCTGTATTACTACAAGAACAACCAGTTCTCACCCGAAAACGACGAGTTGGCTGGTGCCGTTGTTGCTGGTCAGGGTACCTCTACCCGTGGCGATTACAACACCGAGTCATGGCTCGGACGTGCCATGTATAACTTCGACGAGCGCTACTTCGCTCAGGCAAGCCTTGTGCGCCAAGCTTCTTCTCACTTCGCTCCTGGTCATCGCTGGGGTACCTTCTGGAGCTTCGGTGCTGGTTGGCTCATCAACAAGGAGAAGTTCATGGAGGATGCAACATGGATTGACGAGTTGAAACTGAAGATTTCTTATGGTGAGAACGGTAACGACCAGATTGGTTCATACCGCTACATTAACTATTTTTCTATTGTCAACTCTAACGACAACGCCGCCTTGATTCCTTCTGCTTTGGGTAATCCTGACATCACATGGGAGAAGAACGGTAAGTTCAACGTTGGTTTCGACTTCTCGTTCTGGAACGGACGACTCACTGGTGGATTCGAGTACTACTCTAACACCACAAAGGACATGCTCTCCTACTTCACGCTGCCTAACAGCTTTGGTTACGGAGGCTACTATGCCAATATCGGTAACATGCGCAACAGTGGTCTGGAATTCCAGGTTGCCGGCGACATGATCCGCAACAAGAACCTGAAGTGGTCTGCCTACTTGAACCTTACAACCAACCACAATGAAGTGACCAAGTTGCCAGAAGAGCGCAAGACACAGTGGACTGGCGATGGTCAGCACAGAGGATATCGCTCAGGAAACTTCTTCTACACCGAAGGCGAGTCTCGCTATTCTTACTATACCAAGAGCTATGCCGGTGTTGATCCTGAAACGGGTGAGTCGCTGTGGTACAAATACCAATACAAACAGAAAGAAGACGGTACTGGCAACGAACTCGATGCTAATGGCAATCCTATCGTTGAGAGTGTAGGTACAACCAAGACTTATTCTGAAGCTGACTACTTCATCGTTGGCGACGTTCTGCCCGATGTCTACGGTGGTTTCGGTACCAGCATCAGCTGGCAGGGCATTGACTTCTCTGTTGACTTCCAGTATCAGTTGGGTGGCAAGGTCTATGACTCACAATATGCCTCACTCATGACTCTTGGCAATTCCGGAGGTTACGGTCTGCATGTTGACCTGCTGAACGCATGGTCTGCAACGAATGCCAATTCCAACATTCCACGTCTCCAGTATGGTGACACTTACATGGCAGGTTCTTCCGACCGATTCCTGACCAGTGCTTCTTATCTCTCTCTTCAGAACATCACGTTAGGTTATACCTTCCCGAAGAAGTGGACCATGAAACTGGGTATCCAGAAGGTACGCGTCTATTGTGTTGCCGACAACGTATGGGTATGGTCTAAGCGTCAAGGTCTCGACCCGCGTGTTTCTATTACCAGTAACAGTGGTCAGGGCTACTATTCACCCATCCGTACCATCTCAGGTGGTATTACGGTTACGTTCTAATTTCATTGAAAACTGAATCACAGAAAATCAAGAATTATGAAAAGATATATCAGATTAATGACAACGGCTGGTCTCTTTGCCCTTGTACTTGCCAACACAAGCTGTATTGACGAGACCGAGCCGACAAGCGTGGCTACACAGGCACAGGCTGAACGTTCCTCTTCTGCCACCAAAGCTCAGGCGATGGCTATGCCGGCTCAGTTGAACGCGATGGACGAAGATTATACTGACAATTACAACTGGCATGCTCCCTTCGGTTATCCTGCCATGATGATCATTCGTGACATGATGTGTAACGATATGGGATTCCCTACTAGTGATTATGCCAGTCACTTCTATTATTTCGGTGCTGATAAGTATTTAGGCGGACAGTATATCTATTTGGCCTACATTTGGGAATATTACTACAAACTCATTCAAACAGCCAATGCTGTTATCGGTGTGGTTAATCCAGAATCTGCTACCAAGGAGCAGCTGGGCTTCCTCGGTGCTGCCTACGCTTTCCGTGCAATGGCTTATCTTGACCTTGCCCGTATGTATGAGTTCCTGCCCAATGAAATGACCAAGAGCGTCAATGCCGACAATAACGATGTTACAGGTCTGACTGTTCCTATCGTGAAGCCGGGTATGACCGAGCAGGAGGCTCGTAACAACCCACGTGCCAAGAAGGAAGATATGGTTGAATTTATCAAGGGCGACCTGGAACTGGCTAAGCAGTATATTCCTAATATTACTGACCGCATCAGCCGCACGCTGCCTAACCTGGCTTGTGTTTATGGTTTGGAGGCACGTTTCGATATGTGGATTGAGGACTATTCCGCTGCCGCCGCAGCTGCAGAACATGCTATTGCCGAATCGGGCATGACTCCGCTGTCAGAGGCTGTCGCTCTGGATAAGGCTTCTGGTATGAATACTCCGTCACAGTTCATGTGGTGCTGTAACCTCGTGAAAGAAGATGCTGCCGTACAGTCGGGTATTGTCAACTTCGTATCTTGGATGTCTAACCAGACTACCTATGGTTACACCGGTACTGCTACAGGTCAGTATATGATTTGCGACAAGAAGTTCTACAATCGCATCTCTCCTACCGACTGGCGTATCAAGTGGTGGCAAGCTCCCGAAGGTTCCGACCTCCGCAACCAGAAGGCTAAGAACCATATTGAATACCTGATAGCTTCCGCCGCTGAAGATATGCCAGAACTGGCATCCCTCAAGTTCCGTCCCGGACAGGGTAATACGGAAGACTACAATGTGGGTAGCGCCGTAGCTGTTCCTCTCATGCGTGTAGAAGAAATGTATTTCATCAAGGCTGAAGCTGAAGCACATACCGATGCAGCCAAGGGCCTTGCTACATTGACCGACTTCATGGTTCAGTATCGTGATCCTAACTTCGCAAAGAAAGTTTCTACGGTGGAAGCTGCCATCGACGAAATCATCTTCCAGAAGCGTGTTGAGCTTTGGGGCGAAGGTCAACTTTTCTTTGACTACAAACGTCTGAATATGAGTGTAAACCGTGGTTATGAAGGAACACCATTCTTCAACTTGATGCGTCTGAATTCTAACGGACGTCCGGCTTGGATGAATCTTGTCATCTCCGTCAGCGAGTATCAGGACAACCAAGCTGTCAACCACTGGAACAACCCAGACCCGTCAGACCTTTATACTCCATGGGAATAATAATCAATTAAAACGAAAAGAACTATGAACAAGATATTTAAAAGTGCATTCGTAGCCCTTCTTGCCGTATTAGGGCTGACGTTGACCGCCTGTGTCAACAAATACGAGTACGACGGTGCCTTGGCTGAAGGTTCGAAAGTGTATTTCAGCAAGGATTTGGATGCTACGGTCGAGGTTTCTTTTGACGAAAGTAGTTTCACCGTTACCGTCAATCGTACCGATACGCAGGGTGAACTGACTGTTCCGCTGACGGTTACCATGAGCGATGGTAGCATCTTCACGCCGCAAGGAACGTCTGTAACTTTTGCCGATGGCGAATCTACAGCTAAACTCGTTTTTGCCTATAATCCTGCAGATGTAGAATATGGTCATTATGATGACATCACCGTCACCATCAACGATGAGTCGCTGACCAGTAACTATGGTGCGGCATCCTATGCTTTCAAGGCTGGAAAGACAGAGTGGAAGCTCATGGATACTTCTCTGGGTAAGGCTTCCTATCGTGACGACATCATGTCTGGTCTTATGGGTATATCCAATGAGATTTGGAATGTTGAAATCTACGAGAGTGTGGCTACACCAGGACGTTATATGGTGAAAGATCCTTATGGACTTGATGCTTATAGAAAGAGTAGTTTGTGGAGTACCGAAGATGAAATTGAAGAATATTATGGCTTGACAACTGGTGTGACACCCAACATCGTGGTTAATGCACAGGATCCCAATTTCGTTTGGATTGAGGAGTTTGAGATGCCTTATGCTTCTATTTTTGGATTCAATATGACCATCATAAGTTATGTTGACTACTTCTTGAATACCAGAGGTATGACTTTGGATGCCGTGAAGGCTAAATATCCAGAAAGTTTCGGTACGCTTGAAGATGGCGTTATTTCTATGCCTGCCAGCGAATTAATATTCACTCGTGACGGACAGCTATGGAACTACGTCAACAACAACGGTCTCTTTGCCATTGCTTTGCCAGGTGCTACCATTGGCGACTTCTCCATTGAGGCTGATTACCTGGGTATTTTCACCAATGTTTCTGAAAAACCGTTTGCAGTTGTTGAAACTAAGTTGGGTGAAGACGCTTCCGATGTCAAGGCTGTAGTCGTTGAAGGAGATGCCGATGCAGGAGCTGTAGCTGACGCTATTGCTGCTGGTGAACTGGAAGGCATCGAAATCCTCGACGGACAGAACAATGTGCCTATCGCTGATGGCTTGGAAGGCAAGTTGCAGGTTGTCCTCGTTGTTCTCAACGGTGGCAAGGTGAAGACAGTAACAGCTCTTCCGTTCGAGTACTTTGGTGGAGGCAGTCCTTGGCAGACCTTAGGTATTGGTTACTATACTGAAGACTTTATCGTATCACACTACGGTTATGATCCTGTAACTTATGAGGTGGAGATTCAGGAGAGCACTTCTACTCCGGGCGTGTATCGCATCAAGAACGCCTATGCTCCGCTCTGTGGCATGTTCGGTATGAGTGGTGGCGAAGAAGACATCATCGTCCATGCTGAGAATCCTGCCGGTGTATATGTCTTGACTCAGACTACTGGATTTGTTGCAGATTATGGTAATTTCGCCATCAGTACATACGGTGGTAACGATGTAGAATATTTGGTTGCTAAATACAGTGTAACCCCAGAGCAAGTCATCGCTGCATATCCAGGTGATTTCGGTCAGTTAGAAAATGGCGTCATCACCTTCCCGCTGATTGGTGCTGAAGATGCAGAAGGTCCTATTATCGATGAAAGTACTGGTCAACAGTTGATGTTCCAAGGTTATCTGTTTGGCGGTGAGGAATACTGGTTTGAAGGAAGGAATGGAGCTGTTAAACTCGTATTGCCTGGTGCTCCCGAAGCTGTCAAAGCCCAGGCACGCAAGGCTGCTGCTGCTACCAAGGGACGCCACTTCAATCGTAGCGTGAAGGCATCTGCAAGTAAGTCTGTTTCCAAGAATATCAAGCGCCAGATGCTCCGTAAAAAAGCTTCGAAGTTGATCCAACTCGCTCCGCAAGCAAAAAAATTAGCATTCTAACGCAATAGAATTGTTACCAAGAGGCGTGGGTCACAGCAATATGTGGCTTCACGCCTTTCGGTTGTTTTAAAACCTACGGTAATATTTCTTAACTCAACCATATAGAAATGAAGACAAGAATACTATTGATTGCCGCGATGGCAATAACAGCCCTGACGGCATCTGCCGTTCCTGCCAAGCGAGTGACGAAGAAGGTGAAGCAAGCCGATGGCACTATCTTGGAACTAACCTTGCGGGGTGACGAGCATTTTTCCTTCTATACAGACAAGGACGGTACGCCCTTCCTGTTGGATGCAACAGGGAAAGCTCGCCAGATTACCATGCAGAAAGCAAAGCAAGCATGGACGGAGCAGAAGCAGGCAAGGCTGGCAAAGGTGCGCCGCAAGGCATCAGGAAAGCAAAGCAGAAAGCTGGCACCGAACGAAGTGGGCAAACCCAAGTCATCGACAACGGGAAACCACCGCGGACTGGTCATTCTGATGCAGTTCCCCGACGTGCCGTTTTCTACAGCCGACCCCAAAGCCACCTTCCAACGTTTCTTTAACGAGACGGGTTATAGCGACTTCGGCATGTCTGGATCGGTGAAAGACTATTTCCTCAAGCAGAGCTACAACCAACTCCATATTGACTTCGACGTTGTTGGTCCCTATACCACCAAGAACAACATGGAATACTACGGTAAACCTTACACCGACGAGCAGGACTACAGTCACAACGACAGACATCCAGCCCTGATGGTGGCAGAAGGTGTTGATGCTGCAGCTGAGGAGGTTGATTTCAGCAACTACGACTGGGACAAAGACGGTGAAGTCGATCAGGTATTCGTTGTCTATGCAGGCTATGCTCAGGCACAAGGCGCCGATGAGAACACCATCTGGCCGCACGAATACAGTCTGGCTGGTGAAGGTGCTACACGCACCTATAATAACTGCACCATCGACACCTACGGTTGCGCATCTGAGTTGAGTGGCGATGGAGTTCATGATATTGGCATTCTGGATGGTATCGGTACGGCATGTCACGAGTTCAGCCACTGTATGGGTCTGCCTGACATGTACGACACAGCAGACTTAGCGTTTGGTATGGGCGACTGGGATGTGATGTGTTCTGGAAACTATAATAACAACTCGCGCACACCAGCTGGATACACTTCTTATGAGCGTATGTTCTCGGGGTGGCTGCAACCCACGGAAATCAACACCATGACCCGCATCAATGGCATGAAACCGTTGGCTAATAACCAAGAGGCATATATCCTGTATAACGAGAAAAACAAAGACGAATACTACCTGTTGGAAAACAGACAGCCCGTAGAATTCGACAGTGCCTTGCCTGGACACGGACTGCTCGTGCTCCATGTGGATTATAACGAGGGGGCTTGGAATACCAATAGTGTCAATGTTGAAGCCGGTCATCAGCGTATGACGATTATACCTGCAGACAACAAAGACTCTTATCCCACTGAGGCTGGTGACCCATTCCCAGGAACCAGTGGTGTTACCTCACTGACCAACTATACCACACCGGCGGCTATTGTTTATACCGGTCAGTTCATGAACAAGCCTATCGACAATATTACCGAAGACAATGAGAACAAAACGGTGTCGTTTGTGCTCTGCCGCCCGGAATTGGCTATTCCCGAACCTGACAATGGCAAGCAGGTAGAGAACGAGAATGCCTTCTCGGTGATGTGGCAGGCAATCTCCGGAGCTGTCGGCTACGAACTGGAACTGACAGAAATCGGCAAGGCATCGGACGATCCTGCCGAAGCACTGCTGAATTCTTTTGACTTTAGCGGTTGTTACAGCAAAACAAACGGATTTACCGACATCTCTTCAAAGATGTCGGACTACGGACTTCCCGGATGGTCGGGCAGTAAGTTGTTTACTACTCCCGAAAAGTTGCGCTTAGGAACCTCCAGTGCGACAGGTAAGGTGCGCACGCCGACTTGGAAGGTGCCGCAATCGTCGGATATGACTATCGTGATGGGTGCCAAAGTCTTCAAAGCAGGTACACCAGTGGCAGGTGACATTCAGATCGCTTTCGGAAACGAAGGCGAACAGGCTACTTTCGAAAGTCAGAGTTTCACTGTTACTGCCGATGAAAAGTTGGTCTTCAACTTCTCGGTTACCAAGAATCTGTTCTGGATTAACATTTTGCCGAAGGCGCAGATGTATCTGAACTATCTCGCTCTTTACGATGGCAAGTGGACAGCCGAGCAACTGGGACTGAACGCCAACAATGCCAAGGCTGACGGTCCGCGCTACGCTGCAGAGAAGCAGACGATGACGACGACGGATAATAGCTATACCTTCACGGGTCTGAATACCAACAAACGCTATATCTATCGCGTGCGAGCACTGGGTGAGGAAAGTACTTTCTCGCAGTGGAGCGAAGAGAAGACTTTTGAGTTCCCGGGTTCTACCGCCATTAACGTGGTGAAAGCCGATGCTACCCATACTCCTTCAGACATGTATAACCTGCAAGGTCAGCGTGTCAACAACGGCTATCGCGGTATTGTGATTCGCAACGGAAGGAAGTATGTGAAATAATTTTTGCGTTGCTTCGCTTTTAAGCACAATGCGATGGTTTGCTTCGCGTAGCAAGCACTACACGATGGCTTGTACCACTTGGCTCTGGATGAGAGCCAATTCAAATCAAGGAGGTGAGGATTTTGTTCCTCACTTCCTTTTTTTTCTTTTATTTTTTGATTTCCTACCCTAAAAATTTGGTAGAAAAAAACTATTGTTTTACCTTTGTGCCCAAAGTTGCCTTTTCGTGTCATAATGAGGGCGATGGATACTTAAACAAAATCAAAAATAACTAATCAATTTAATAATAATCTACAAAACTCATGTCTATGAACAGAATTACGAAAAGCTTTCTCTCCGTGAGAAAGATGTTGGCTATGCTGGCTTTGTCAGCATGTGCAACGAGTGTTTATGCTACTGACATTCACGTCGCTACTACAGGTAGCGACAACAATGACGGTTCGGAAGCAGCTCCTTTGGCAACTATCCACAAGGCCTTGGAACTGGTTAAGGCAGGTGACCGCATCCTCATTCACGAGGGTACATACGTCATCAGCGAGCGCCTGAAGATTCCAGAATTACCTACTAGTCCTGACAATCGTTGCGAGATGCGTGCTTGGCCGGAGGATGCTGTAGGCAAGGTCATCATCGATGGTTCTGCTATGAACCATACTAAGTCTGCTGGCTATTCGAATCACAATGCCTTTAAAATGGGGCGTTGTATTTATGTGAACCACTTGGCAAACTACTGGACTTTCTACGGTCTGACTCTCCAGAATGCCGAGGACAACGGTATGAAGGTGGAAGGTTCTTACAACATCATCGAGCGTTGCGTCTTCCGTTGGAACAACGACACAGGTCTGCAAATCGGTATGTTTAAGGATTTCAGCATTGAGGAAACCAAGTCGTTCCCCATCAGCGGTCAACCTCAGTTCAACCCGGGCTATACCTATTGTCGCGGCAACAAGGTCATCAACTGCGACGCTTACGAGAATGCTGATGCCAAAACGTTCGACGGTAGCGATGACTACGGTGATGCCGACGGTTTCGCTTGTAAGTTGTTCCCCGGACCGGGTACCGAGTTCCACGGCTGCCGCGCTTGGACCAACTCCGACGACAACTGGGACCTCTATATGGTTTACCATCCTGTAGTGATTGACCATTGCTGGGCTTACAATGCCGGTCGTACTACTGACGGACGCGACGTAGGTAACGGTAACGGCTTCAAGCTCGGTGGCGGTGGAACCTCTGGTGGTGCTGCCTTCGCACAGTCTGTAGGTGCTCACGTAGTCACCAACTGTGTAGCTTTCGGCAACCTGAAGAAAGGTTTCGACCAGAACAATGCCTACGAGGGCATGTACATCCTCAACTGTGTTAGTTTCAACAACGCATACAACTACCGTTTCTCTACTGAGTTTAAGTATGGTCTGATGGACATTCACAACTGTATCGGATGGGGTGCTGAAAACAACAACCACGAATTCCTCTCCAGCGGTCCTGAGCATAACACCGACTACAACTCTTGGACCACCATCGACGGCTGCGAGCCCATCAAGGACAAGAAAATCAAGACCAAGGACTACAGCGGTGAATTCCAGTCACTCTCTGTTGCCGACTTCCAGGCACCGCGTGAGGCTGACGGCTCACTGCCCAATAACGGTTTCGCGCGTCTGAAGACTACCAGCACCGTCTTCCATGATAAGGGTATGCCTATCATCGGCTATACCCCGACTCGCAAGATGACCCAGGCACAGGCTTCATCAGCAGGCATTGAGTTGATTACTGCCGACGACATCTATATTCCTTATAACGATGCAGCTCCTGAGTTTGGAGCTTTCGAACAGGATGGCGTACCTTATACCGACTATGTCATTCCTGATCCTATTGAACTGGTTTGTAAGACTGCTAACTCTTCTCAGGAAGTTGTTGCCGGTCAGCCTATCGAAGACATCGTATATGAATGGAATGAAGTGGCTACCAATGGTACTGTCGAGAACCTGCCCGACGGTCTGAGCTATTTAGTTCAAGGCAATACCCTGACGATTTCTGGTACACCTGCAGCTGGCGGCACATTCACCGTGACAGCCTCTGGTGATGCCGGTTCTTCTGTGAAACCTCGTTCTACAACGGGTAGCATCATTGTTGTAACTCCTTACAAAGTGCTCACCGGTGACTGGTATCACTTCCAGGATGCTCCCGAAGCATTGCCCGAAGACATCGCGAATGTTGTTTCTGTTGTAAAGGCTTCTTCTTCCGATGAGTATTCTAAGATTGATCCTGCATACACAGAGCCGAAGGATGGTTCTATTCCTGGTGGTTGCACGCAGGGTGCTCTCGTCATGGGACGTAGCGGCGGCGGTGCCAAGTGGACCTTCACCAATGGTGTGCTGCAGCTGAAGATTAACTTGCACTTCACAGGTGGTCGTACATTCAAGATTCTCTATCAGTTGGATGGTGAGTCAGAGCAGACCGTTAATATTTCTTCTATCTCTAAGGGAACTTACTGCGAATGGGATGTTATCGGACAGGCTGGTCTGACCGAAGCTCAAGCCAAGAAATTGAAGAGCATCTCTCTGCTCAACACTGCAAGTGGCGGTGAGTGCCGTATCTACGACATGTACATCCGCGTACCGGCTGAGACCACTGGCATCAATGCTGTGACGACTCAGAAGGCTAACACCAGCAAGGTGGTGAAGTTCATGCAGAATGGCAAGCTCGTCATCATGAAGAATGGTGTGAAGTACAATGCTTTAGGACAGCAGATGTAAAGAGACCCTTCTCTAACTCAGAGACCCTCTCCTAACCTCCCCCTGTTTAGGGGGAGGAACTCGGAAAACACTTCTTTCCGTTCCTTCAACAAAGGAGGAATATAGAATGAAAACAAACAAACCATAACAACCCTTTCCTTCCCCTCCCTAAACAGGGAGGGTTAGGGAGGGTCTTTTTTTTACGTTTATGAAGAAAATATTTGTATCATTGATGCTGCTATGCAGCGCATTTGCAGCACAGGCGCAAGACAAGTTCTCTGAAGATTTCTCTTCACTACCCAGTGGATCACTCAGTGGCACTAAGGTATTGCCCAGTGGTGAGTGGAGTTTCAGTAGTGTAAATGTTCAGAGTGATAAGAGCCTGAAGTTCTCCAGTGGCGGTACAGTCATCACCCCTGCGTTGGACAATGTCGGCAAGATTTCCTTTGGCTATCGTTCTGGTGGTAGCAACAAGACCATAGAGATTAGCTATTCTACCGATAACGGTGCATCATGGACAACCATCGAGACGCTTACTATCAAGAGTAGTTCTTCAACTTTTAGCACATACACTAAAAAGACAGAAACGGATGAACTGACTGGCGTAAAATTCCGCATGAAAGGTTCAGATAACGCCTACATGAAAACTTTTACAGCCACATATTCTACTGGTAGTGTCACTCCGACCGACCCCGACGACCCGACGTATGTCACCGATGGCGAATGGGTACCGTACAAGCCCTTCCCAACAGCCAAGAATACGTATTACATTTCTCCTTCTGGCAACGACCAGACTGGTGACGGTTCCGAGGCAAAGCCTTGGTACAACATTGCTGTAGCCTATGCCGCAGCACAGCCTGGCGACCACATCATTTGCAAGGGTGGAACCTATAAGATTAGCAAGTACGGCACCGATGGCAAACTGACCGTCCGCATGAACAAGATCGCTACGGCAGATGCGCCTATCGTCATCACCTGTGCTCCTAACGAAAAACCTGTCTTCGACTTCGAACAGCAGTTGCTCGACTGCAACAAGTCAACACAGAAAGTCGGCGACCGTGGTATTGCCCTTACCGGTGACTACCACATCATCTTCGGTATCCACATCATGCACGCTGCCGACAACGGTATCAAATTGGAAGGCAGCCACAACCGCATTGAGCGTTGCGAGTTCTCCTACAACCTTGACACCGGCATCCAACTGGGCTTCGGACACAAGTTTGAAGACACCCACCCCGGTATCAGCAAAAACGATGGTAGCTACTGCTCTTACAACGACATCATCGACTGCGACTCTCACCACAACTGCGACTGCGATGCCAACTATGGTTCTGATGCCGACGGCTTCGCCTGCAAGATGCACAACGGTAAGGGTAACCGCTTCATCCGCTGCCGTGCATGGCGCAACAGCGATGATGCATGGGACCTCTACGAGACCGACTACGACGTCATCTTGGCTGAATGCTGGGCATGGAAGTCTGGCGAGGCAAGCGACCATACTTGGGTGAAAGAGTATCTGAACACCTCTGCTTCCTTCTCAGGCAACGGTAACGGCATCAAGCTCGGCGGTAATGGTACCGGCGGTTCTTCAGTCGGTGTACACTACGCCTTCAACTGCATTGCCTTCGGCTGTAACAAGAGCGGTTCTACCAAGGGCTTCGACTGCAACAGCCATAAGGACGGTCACGTATTGGTAGGCTGCTTAGGCTTCGACAATGGCTATGACTACATGTTCGAGAGCGGTGGTTCCGATGCCAAGACGTTCTATTACAACAATATCTGTTTGGGAAGCCAAGAAATCAGCGTTGGTAGCGATGATTACAATGGAGTTGCAGAGCAGGGATCTAAACTTTGTTGGACAAATCACCTCGTAACAGGTATCGGTGCAGATAACTTTGTTTCTTTGGATGAAGACGACGCCTTGATGCCACGTGACATCCATGGCGGTCTGCCGCGTCGCTTCGGAAGACTCGTTCCGCCAAGTTCTTATGTTGACAAATGGGGAGTTACTATTGAAGAACCTAACCCTCTGGTTGATGCCGGCAACGCCAGCCTCGACAATGTGAACAATGTGTGGGAAGGTCTCGTTGCAGAGTTCCCCTTCCTGGCACGTACCATCACTGGCACTGCCCGCGACCTCGGTCCTTACGAGCTTAGAGACAACACCGCAACCGCTATCAAGGCTGTCAATGTAGCACAGAAGGAAGTGAAGACACGCAAGTACTTCTTGGACGGACAGCTCATCATCGTGAAGAACGGTGAACGCTACAACGCATTGGGACAGAAATTGTAAAGACCCCCTCTAACTCCCCCTGTTTAGGGGGAGAACGCAAGGAAGCCACCTCAAAGAGTGGCTTCCTTTTTTTTGAATAAGATACTCTCGCTCGGAAAAGTCCAAATAAATTTGGCTTTTCTCTCGCTTAATCGTATCTTTGCAAACAGAAACCTATATTCTATAACAAACTACAAACAACAATGCAAAAAATTATTTCAATGTTATTGCTGACCTGCTGCGCATGCGCAGTACAGGCAGCCAGCCTGACGGAGAACTTCGAGAGCGGACTGCCCTCGTCTGCCCCTTCGTCAGAAACAAAGGCTACGCTCAGTTCCGGAGAATGGACCTTGAAGGGAGTCTATGGAAAGAAAGACAACAACAGCATGCGTGCTACGATGGGCTCTACCGACAGCTATATCATCACGCCTGCGCTTGACCGTCCTGGAAGCATTACCTTCATCCATCGCGCCAGCGGCAGCGGTAAGAAACTTATCGTAGAGAAGTCTATTGATGGCGGTACCACATGGACTCAGCTGGGCGAAGTCACGGTGTCTTCCAGCACACCCTATGCCACTTCTAATTTCAATGCTAATTCCGCTGAAGATGACACACAGGTGCTGATTAAGTTTACCTGTAAAAATGCCACCATCTACATCGACGACATCAACATCACTACTGGTGCTTCAGGCAGTGCTGAAGGTGGCGGTGAAGGTGGCGACGAGCCGACGAACCCCGCCCCACAGCCAGAGATAGAATGGACAGGTCCGCACAGTGTGGAGCATTGTATCTACGTAGCCCCCTGGGCACCCGACGACAGTGGAGACGGTTCGTGGGAGCATCCCTATTACAACCTGCAGAAAGCCATCAACGAGGCACAGCCCGGCGACTCTATCTATGTGCGCGGCGGTCTCTACTATCCCAGTGCTTGGCGCGACAAAATGTCCGATGGCAAACTGCTCAAGACCAACAAGATACTCATCGACAAGAAAGGTGATGCCGACCATTGGTACACCATCAAGACCTTCCCCGGCGAATTCCCCGTGCTCAACTTCAAAGACCAACCTAAGGGTACCAACAAGTCAACCACCTATGGCGGCATACAACTGTCGGGCGACTACTGGCACATATACGGTCTGCACATTACCCAGGCGGGCGACAACGGCATCAAGGTAGAAGGCTCCCACAACAAGGTGGAGCGTTGCACCTTCAGCTACAACGACGACACGGGCTTGCAATTGGGCTTTGGTCATCATTTTGAAGACAGCCACCCGGGCATCAGCAGCAATGACGGTACGTATTGCGCCTACAACGACATCATTGATTGCGACTCTTATCTGAACTACGACAGCGACAACCGTGGCTCCGATGCCGACGGCTTCGCCTGCAAGATGCACAACGGCATCGGCAACCGCTTCATCCGCTGCCGTTCATGGCATAACGCCGACGATGCCTGGGACCTCTTCGAGACCGACTACGGCGTGAAACTCATCGAGTGCTGGGCATGGGCTTCAGCCATAAAAGAAGATTTCTCGTGGGGCGAGAATATCAGTGGTGGTTCCTTCCAAGGCAACGGCAACGGCTTCAAGCTCGGTGGCAACGGCGAAGGCGGCAGTTCAAAGGGAGTACACGAAGCTTGGTTCTGTGTCATCTTCGACTGCAACAAGACGGGCTCAGTGAAAGGCTTCGACCAAAATAGTCATAGCGGCGGCATCAAGCTGTATGGTTGTCTGTCTTTCAACAACGGATACAACTACAACATCAGCGGTTCCAATAATTATTTCTATAATAATGTGTCTTTGGGAACCATCCATTCCATTGGCAGCAACCGGACGGTCAACCAGATGTCGGTTGGCGGCACAGAAAGCAACAATGCTACCCTCGTGGGCGGCAAAGGATGGACCAACAGCGTTGTATCTTCGGGCTTCTCTGAGAGCGACTATGTCAGTCTGGCGGAAGAAGACGCCATTGCTCCAAGAGCAGCCGACGGCAGCCTGCCTACACGTTTTGCCCGACTGAAGAGCAGTTCCGTACTCGTTGGCAAGGGTAAGGACATTACAGCAGATTTGCAGGCATCCTTCCCTGACATCTATGAGCAGTTTGTCAATCGTTGCGGTCACGACATTGGTCCGTACGACTATAAGTCGTCGGCAACGACCGGTGCTCAGCTCGTCCTGACCAATAACAAACAATTGTCGCTGCAGGTTGTCAATGGCAACATCCAGTTTACTGCTCCTGACAACGGCAAGGCTAACGTTGCCCTCTTCTCGGCACAGGGGGCACAGGTGGCAACCATAGCTAACCTGTTGGCAACGGCAGGAGGTCAATACACCATTCCTGTTAACGTTCAGTTGCAACCAGGCGTCTATATCGCACGATTGAACTTCAATGGCGAAACGAAGAGCGTGAAGTTCATGGTAAGATAATCCACTGAATAAAAAAGCCTTCCCGCGGGAAGGCTTTTTTCATTCGGTCAAAGGTCTATAGTTTATAGTTGAGAGTTTATAGTTTATAGGTTATAGTTTATAGTTGAGAGTTTATAGTTTAAAGTTGAGAGTTTATAGTTGAGAGTTTATAGTTTAAAGTTGAGAGTTTATAGTTTATAGTTGAGAGTTTATAGTTTGTAGTCTCTAGTCTCTCAACTCTAGTCTCTAAACTCTCGTCTCTAGTCTCTCAACTCTCGTCTCTTCTTTACTTCTTCTTCAACCTCGCATATTCCTTCTTTGCCTTTTCCAACTGTTTGCGGAAAGCATCGTTGCCAGCTAAGGCTCCCAGCACGGAGGCAGCAAGGATGGCAGACGCATCAATGTCGCTCTTGTAGTGATGACCGGCAACCACGCGACCGAGCGCATAGTCGTAGGCACGCTTCATCAGCACGTTGGCAGAGTCGGGTTCAATCAGCGCGAGTGTCATCGCATAGACATAGCCGCGAGTGGCATGCCCCGAAGGATAGCTGTAGGTCTTGGTTTCAGCCTCGTCCTCGGCAGGCTCTATCGACGGCTCGCCAAACTGTGCAAACGGACGCTTGCGCTGGTAGAAGTTCTTCACACGCTTGTTGGCACGATGGGCATCGCTGCTGGCACCACCGGCAAGTTTGTCAATCTCCGGTGTCAGCGCAGGACTAATCTTCAGTCCGAAGGTAGAAGAGAAGACATCGTACAGTTCCAAGGGATTGTCCTTCTTTGCTTGAGCACCGAACGCCGTGTTGCGCTGCTGCTTGCCCCACTGATAGTAGTAGAAGTCGTTGCAGAAAGCTGGGTCGGAAGTCTCCAGCGGTGCCGGCAGGAAAAGCACTCCGTCGGGACGACTCTTGTCGTCGAGGAACGGGTCGGGATAAGTCACTACGGCTTGCGCCTGAGCTAACACACCGCAGAGGATAAGGATGGCGGTGAGCATCCATGAACGGAATTGTTTCATTGTTTTTGATATATTAAAATGAGAAGTTTTTTGCGATAAAAAGGGGAATAATTTTGCTATCTTCCTCCTCCTCCTCCTCCGGAGAATCCTCCTCCTCCACTGAACGACGAGAAGCTGCTGAAGCCGCTGCTGCCTCTCGATGAGGAGGTACGGGCGGCGGTGCGCTCAACAGCATTGGTTGTGGCGGTATAGATGGAGCTGCTGAAAGAGCTGACGATAGCCCCTTCGGTAGCCGTCTCCAATGACTTTGCAATCTTCGACATTTTGCGGTATTCGGGCCACAGTTGCTCCATGTTGCGGCTCACCTGTTCGGCAATGCCGAAGAAGGCGGCATACATCATATATTGATCCCATAGCTTCACCTCCCTAATCAGTCGCTCATCCAGAAGCGAGAAATCTTTCAGGTAGGCTTTCAGTCCGAACAGGTTGGCGGCATGCTGTTGTAGGTATGGTTTGTCATATTTCGTTTCTAACAGTTTCATGAAATTCTTGATGATGGTTGCATTTTTCCTTTGCTTGCACCATTCGTCAAACTCGTTGGGTTGCAAGATGAGATCTTTGCCAGAAGCCAACGTCAGCAGTTTCAGCAGGTGTTGGCACAGTTGCTCGTCGCCTTTATGGTCAGTCTCAATCTCTGTTGTCGGCTTGTCAATCTTCAGCATGTCGTGCATCTTTCTTTTATATTTCTCGCGTGTAATGCTCACGTCTCCGCGCGCTATCAGTTTCAAGAGGAGTGCAGCGATGATATTTTTGTCGTTCATGCCATAAAAATATGCCATTTCATCGACAATCATCTTATTTTTCGTCAACGACCATTCAGGGCTTACCGTCCGCCAGTAGTTGCCTTTGGCAATGCCCGCTTTGCGTCGGCGTCGGTAGGTGCGCAACGGTGACAGGGAGACAATCCACCAGACAACTCCTAAGAAGACGAGCAACAAGGGTGTAAAAATGGAGAGGAGAAGCGTAGCGATGAGGTCTGCACAGAAGTAAAACACGATACAAAGGACGATGAACCCTATCAGCAGCAGCCAATCGGTCAGACTCCATTCTTCCTCTTCGAAGTCGCTGCCGTCTAATGCTCGTTGCTTGCGGTCTGCCCAAGGTTCGTCGGCTTTTACGGTAGGGTGGAAGACCCCCTTGTCGAACTCCAGCATCACGATGATGCGTTCACCGCTGTCGAGTCCGTTAGTTGGTTTTACCACCAACTTGTTGTTTCCTTCAAAGATGATGGTGCCTTGGTGTCAAAACGACCAGCGACGGGTATTAGCTTCTGAGAGGCTGATGGTATCGGCTCCGCTGATGGTCAGTTGCATTTGTTCAATTTGGCAGTTCATGTCCACGAAACAATGGTTGAAGCCGTCGTTGGTGTCATAAGCCTTCACCAGTCCCGTCAGCACATAGCTCACTTCATATTGATGTCTTCCCCAATTGCCGAAGCCCCAGCAAATCTCTTGACCGCCGTTGTTCAGTCCGCATTTGCCCGTTTTCTCCTTGCGGCTTGCATCAACGTCCCATTCTTCAAGTGTCTCGAAAGGTTGCATCCCCGTTTTGTCGGGAATGAAGCCCTGTATATGCAACTGCGTTATCTTCATGCCTTGCAGCCCTGTGTGAGCCACATACCATTCAGTTTTCGCATCACTGTCATCGAGGTCGATGTCCCACAACTCCCGTATGGCAGCACTGCCGTCATCGTGAAGGACTACGTTTATGTCGAGCCGTTTTACAGTACTTGCCACAGCTGTTGTTGCCGATAATACCGTCAACAACAGCATAAGCCTTAATCCTTTCCAAACTCTTGTCATCGCAAACATTTTGCAAAGATACGATTAAGCGAGAACAAAACAAAGAACTTGTTCTTTTTTTGTCGAGCGTATAAAACTAAAAAAAACATCATAATATCATTTTTCTACTTAACCATCTGGTTATTAGCGGATTGGTGAGTGATATTAAGAAGGCGGAAGTGATATTTAAAACATCACTTCCGCCCTCTTCTTAGTTTTTTTTGCTTATTTCTGACGGACGAGGTACGCAACACCCTGGCTGGTACGTTTGCTCTGCAACTGTGAAATCTGACTGAGCAGTCTGCCGAAACCACGCACGCTGTTCACCTTGAGTGCGCTGCCGCAATGCTCGCGCAACACATTGAAGATGGCAGCTGCCGACATATAGGTGCCGCTCTTCTCGTCGGCGGCAATCTCGAAGTATTCGTAGAAAAACATTTCTGTTGGCGACTGTCTGCGGAAGCGCTCGTTGCTCTGCATGATGAGCGACGTCTGTTCGGCATCAAACCAGTAGGGTTCGTCGCGCTCGATCATTTCTTGTGCCTGTGCAAAGAGCTGTGGGTGGTCGATGCGGTGGCTGATGTCGATGGGGCCGGTCAGCTCTATTCCGATGAAACGGCGGTTTCCTGACGGGTCGCTCAGAATGTCGCTCATGTTCGCCGTGGCGATGAACGATGCCAAACGGGGGAATTCCTCCACGTGTTTGCCGTAGGGACGTTTCACCTTGACCGATGCCAGTTGTATGAGATTCTTGAGGAACCCCTCTTGCAGGTTGGGTGAGATGGCGTTGAACTCGTCAAGGTTGATCAGCAGGAACTGGCTCATGGCTTGCAACACCGACTTGCGTTCGGACAGTACGAGGTTGTCGTTATAGCCCCATTGCAACTCCCTCGGGATGAGAAGCTTGCAGAAGGTGGACTTGTTGTAGCCTTGTCGCGAGATGAGCAGCGGAGCCACAGCGTTGCCGTAGCGGCGGTTTTTGCCTAACCACTGTGCCACCATGGCGAGGAACCACGTGCGGAACCATTTCTGCCAGTGTGGGTTGTCGGTGGGAACGGTGCGTGCAAGATTGCCGATATGGTCTTTGCCGTCCCATGTGCCACGCACTTTCCATAGATATTCCATGACGGGGTTGTATTCAGGAATCTTGTCCGACATGACGTACCGGTTGATGTCTTTGTCCCAGATGTCGAGACCTGCCGATCGGATGTCTATCGCCATGCGATTCTTCACCCGCTCGTCAACGGGCATCCAGCTCAACGTGTAACGACCTTTGGGGCGATATTCGGTGTAGCCCATGACAGTGTTGAAGCGGAATTCGTAGCGGCAGTCCATGAACTGCAACAGCTGGCGTGTCTCCTTGCCTACGGCTGTGGGCTTGTCGCTTATGGGTGCGGCTTCGGCGGCATTGTCGTCTGCCGACATGGGGGCTGGGATGAGTGCCTCTACCTCGTTCGTGTCGATACGGAAAAATGCGGGTTTCGCTTCGAAATATGCCATTTCATCGTGGGTGATGCGAAAACCGCGCATCAGCGGAGAGACCTCCGTCTGCTCTGTCTGTCTCTTCTCCCGCCTGTTCACGACGAGTCCCAGTCCCTCGTAGCTGCGAGCTGCCACTCGTTCTGCTGCCCTCATGAAGCGTTCTGCCTCCTCTTCCGTCTGCGGCAACGAACCGTCGGTGCGACACACTCTCACCAGAATCTTCACACTATGGCCGCTGCTACCCTTGAAGGCTGCCATCGTCGTAGGCATGATGGCGGCAATCCGCTTGACGCGCTCCACGTCGCTGTCATCCCGGAGGTCGTTCACCGAGAGGGTTACGATGCCGTTGAACTCCTTCATCACGGCGTTGCCGTTGGCATCGAGTCGCATGTTCACCGCCGGACAGACCACCGGTAGCCGCTGGGCGTCGTCGCTGTCGTAGCCGTAGTAGTACAGACGGTTGCGGAAGCGTTCTACATCTCCTTCCTTCGTACCCGTCTTGATGCGCTCCATGAGGTTCTCGAAAGAGCGCACAGACAGATGTCTGCCTTGCATGCTGTCTGTTCTCAATAATGTAATCTTCATATTATTGCTTTTTGTTTTTTATGGTTGTCTTTTTGTAGATAAGGTTGTATTCTTCTGACCGATGGTGGGTAAACACGTAACCACTTGATGGTAAACTTGTTACAGAATATCGGTAAGGCGCATACCGCACTTTTGTAATGTGTTTCCCAATCGCTTGGTAATCGAGTTACCAAAGAGTGGTAATCGGATTGGTAATCCATACACTTCCGTACGTTTGACTTATCCTTGGAAGTCATACGCCGTTTCGTAGGCATCAAACACCACCTGGTCGGCATAGCCGTAGCGCGAGAACAACTGGCGAATCCACTCCTGCTGCTTCGGCGTTAAGGGTTTCTCGCCGTGCAGGTAACGGTAGTACGTGCCGTTGCCACCAAGATAATCCTTCACCTTCTCGCGCAACAGCGCCGTGTGACGAGCCAGCAGGTTGTAGAAAATATGGCTGAAGCCACGCGCCATGCGTACTGTCCGCATCTCGCAAAAAGCCTTGCAGTCACCCTTCTGCCATGCCGAGGGCAAGACGGCATTACCCGTCAGCATCTGTTCAGGAACATGCCTGCCGGCGAAAAAGCGCATACACGTTTCTCGTCTCTCGCAAGCTGAGTTGAAACACAAAGCCCATCTGTTGGGTACATCTTTAAATCTGAATACTTTTTCCATACTTTTACCTTTTAATTCTTGTTTTTAATTACCCTACAAAGATAATAATAATTCAGCAAAAATCCAAATGTTTCTTCCCTAAAATGATGTTTTAAATATCATTTTTACACGAAAAATATCATACTCTAACTACCTATTCTTCAAAAGGTTACATCTAAAAATGATATTATGATATTTATTTTTGCAAAAAAATATATGTATAGCTTCATCACTTGATAACTTCAATAGATTCATCACTTCAGAACGATAATATTCAACATGAAGTTGGGAAGTTTTACAAATAATGTTTATCTTTGTACCCGATCAAACAAAATAGCTATGAAACCATTATCCTACAGCAAAACCGTATTGTTCCTGATGGGGGCGCTCCTCCTTTGTGCATCAACTGCTTCGGCACAGCCTGCTTCTCCGTCGCCCGTCAGCACCACAGAGCGAACCATCAACGACCTGCTCTACTTCCCCTTCGCCTGCCTGCCCCAGCATATCAGTTCACAAGAGGAAGCGCAAGAACAGCTGACCGCCCTGTTCGGTTCCTACGAGATTGTCAACGGCAATATCGGCTTGCATGCCAACGATGCTTACCATTTCACCTATCGGGGCATTCCCATCGGAGTCAGCGACTGGGACTGGTCTGACAACCGGCAGTGGTACCATTTCTATTTCTCTCAGAAGAAGGATGCCAACATCTTCTACAACCAGCTTGCTGCCGACATCAAGAAAGCCGGCATCCCCCTCACCCCCGACAAGATATACGGAGGATTATCCAACCGCCGCCGTCCCGTCTCCATCTTCCGCTGGGTCTATCTCACACCTCCTGCCCTTGTCAAAGAAGCAGACCACAGCAACCTCGACCGCGAAGACGTTGTCGGCATGTATAAAGTGGAACTGGGAGTGTATAAGAGGAAGAAGAAATAATACCCAACTATGTTTGAATACTTTGGCATATTTTGTTTTTGTGTCGTAATCGTAGCGCTATGTGCAGCCCTCCTGAAGACGAAGAGTGGTGCTGTGGGGTGTCTGATTGTTTTTGTAATATTCCTATTCGTTCTAATTCGTTCATGCAACGAGATGCAAAAAGAGGAAGAAGAGAAGAAAGAATGGAATAAAAATTTTCAGAAACAAATAGAGAAGGAAAAAGCAATTTACGACGAGTACTCAAAGCAGCTGCCTGAAAACTACCAAGAACGAAGGGATTTCCTTGAAAGCGAAGAAGGCAAAAGGTTCTTGGAAGACAGGGACAGGGCATTAAAGAATATAGAATGAATATACTTAAATCCCTTTATATTACATCTTAAAAGTATTTGTCTTATTTTGATCTTATTTGTTAAGTTTTGATCTCTTGCCAAAATAGTAACTCTTTTTGCGTATCTTTGCTGTGCGTATGACGAAGTACAAAATAGAAGTGAGAGAGTTACTGAGCCGCATCATAGAGACGGAAGCAGAAAATGAAGATGATGCTGTTGAAATGGTAAGGCGGATGTATCACAATTGCGACATTGTTCTAGATGCTTCTGACTACCAAGAAACAGAAATCGGCGCAAAAAGATGAAAGGGCAAAGCAAATTATAAGTTTTGTTATGAGAATTTATTATCTTTGCACCTGCTAATTGCTAAGATTCTTAAGCGTCGGCAAGACATTGTGGAATTAGATAGTAGTATCTAAGTTTCTAAGAGACTTTAACGAAAACAGTCCACCAAACTAATAGTAGTTACAGAGAGTCTCTGGGGATGAGGATACGCCTATGCAGTATAGGCGTACCCCTTCCTTTCACCTCTCTGTATAGGCTTCTGTGGTGGACGGCCTTCGTTAAGTGGTGAATCGGAAGAGGGTACGCTTTCTTTTGTCCGCAAGCAAAACGGCAAAAGAATAATGAGCACTGAGGCAAAACCATTTTTGAAGTGGGCTGGCGGTAAGGGACAATTGTTGAGTCAGTTGGCGAAACATCTGCCCAAACAGATTAGCGTAGAACCGTTTGTTTACATCGAACCGTTTGTTGGTGGCGGTGCGATGCTGTTTTATATGTTGCACCATTTTGATAACATCGAGAAAACCATCATCAACGATGTCAACGAGGATTTGATTCTTGCCTATCGAACCATCAAGAGTGATGTAGAGAAACTTATCTACAAACTTGGAGAGATGGAGAAAGAGTATTTGGACATTGCCGATCAAAACGGACGAAGTGAACTGTTCTATGAGATAAGAGAACGATATAATCAACGTATTGGTGATAGTATTGAACGCATATCGCAACTTTTATTTCTGAACAAGACCTGCTTCAACGGTTTATATCGTGTTAACAAGAAAGGGTTATTTAATGTCCCTTTTGGTAAATATTCCAACCCAGCCATCTGTAATGCAGAGGTGTTGAAAGCCGACAGCCAACTATTGCAATCGGCGAAGGTTGAAATCTATCATGGCGACTATGCTCAAACCCTGCAATATGTGAATGGGCTAACATTTTTCTACCTTGACCCTCCATATCGTCCATTAGATGCCACGTCGAGTTTTACGGCATATGCAAAAGGTGATTTCAATGATGACGATCAACGTTCCTTGGCTGATTTTTGCCATCAACTTTCAGACCGTGGAATTTTATGGATGGAAAGCAATGCAGATTGTTCTGCCAAGAATCCCGAAGACACTTTCTTCGAGGAATTGTATAGGAACTCTCGGATAGAACGTGTCTATGCCTCGCGTTCTATCAACGCCAATCCAAGTAAGCGTGGTAAATTAACTGAACTATTAATCAAGAATTATGAATAAGGATTTTGCTCTCTTTATGTCTCAACTAAAAGAGACAAATCAGACACTTGACTTTTTCTGCGACTTCGGCAAGATATCCGCCAATGTTGCAGATGTAGAAATGAGTCTGAACACACTCAACTATCTCATTGGCAGGGAGGATTTATCTAAGGGCGTGAAAGATATATGGTTGCGCGACCCTAAAGTTTTTGAAGTTCTGAGTATTCTGATTGCCGTCAGAGATGAAGGAAAAAAGCCTGTTGTTGACTGCAACGGTAATGTTGTGTTGTTAAAGAGTTACTTCGAGTCAGCCGAAAAAGTTGAGGAGTTTTTATACGGAACGGGATTGGCAGAAGTGTTCCAGTCGCGTCGTATTAAAAATCTGGTGGATTATGTATTCGGCATTGAGACAGGTCTTGACACTAACGCGCGAAAAAATCGTAGCGGTCATATCATGGAAGGAACCGTTGCCCGGATTCTGAACGAGAATGATATCGCGTTCCGTCAGGAAGTCTATTCATCAGAGTTCTCAGAGTTGTCAATACTTGGAACGGATGAAAAACGTTTTGACTTTTTCATAGAAACGACCAACAGGAAATATCTGATAGAGGTAAATTTCTATAGCGGTGGCGGTTCTAAACTTAACGAAGTGGCACGTGCCTACACAGAACTGGCTCCAAAGGTCAACTCCTTGACAGGCTTCGAGTTCGTTTGGATTACTGATGGCATAGGTTGGAAGTCGGCACGCAACAAATTGGAAGAGGCCTACAACACTATCCCCAGCGTTTATAATCTGACTAATATCAGCTCTTTCGTTGAATTGCTGAAAAATGATAACCCCATACTATAAATCCCACACCCACGACTTCAACCTGCTCTGCGGCGATACGTTTGAGTTGCTACCGCAGTTCAATTTCCAGTTCGACATGATATTTGCCGACCCGCCTTATTTCTTATCAAATGGGGGAATATCTGTGCAGAGCGGCAAGGTGGTCTGTGTGGACAAGGGCGACTGGGACAAGAGTATGTCCCAGGATGACATCAACGCCTTCAACATCAAATGGCTATCGCTTTGCAGGGATAAACTGAAGAAGAATGGTACGATTTGGATTTCGGGAACATACCATAACATCTTCTCCGTGGCCAATGCCCTGACGCAACTTGGCTATAAGATTCTGAACGTGATAACATGGGCTAAGACGAACCCGCCGCCCAACATTTCGTGCCGCTATTTCACCTATTCCACGGAGTTCATTATCTGGGCTCGCAAGAGTGAGAAGGTGGCACATTATTATAATTATGATCTTATGAAGCATATCAACGGCGACAAGCAGATGACAGACGTATGGCGACTGCCTGCCATTGCTCCGTGGGAAAAGTCCTGCGGCAAGCACCCCACGCAAAAGCCACTTGGACTGTTGAGCCGCATCATCCTTGCATCAACAAGAGCAGGTTCATGGATACTTGACCCCTTTGCCGGAAGCAGCACAACGGGCATTGCAGCCAACCTGTTAGGTCGCCGTTTCCTTGGCATAGAGCGCAAAGAAGATTTTGCTGCTATAAGCAAGGCCCGCCGTGAGGAGATTGAGAACGACAAAACATTTGCAACATTTCGGCATAAAATACCCGATATTTTAAAAGCAGATGATACGCAAATGGACATTTTTATGTGCGATGAAAACAGCCAAATTGAACCACTACCTTTCTTAAAGGATAAAAACTCAAATGATGCTTCTTTTGTACTAATGTACGCAATAGGCTCAGTTTCTCGTAAGAAAACTGAGCCAGTTGGCAAGTTGGCGATCGGCATTAAGTCTGGAATGTTGAATAATATAGAAATTAGTAATATTGACTACATTATGTTTCACTATTGGAATAATGAGAAGGCAATACTACATCGTATCATAAAACCATTGAGAACTGTAGAAATACATGACATACCTAGTTGCTATCTTATTCGCATGGCAACGGGTTCCCAGAAGTTTTTACTAATAGATTATGATACAGATAAGTTTGTTGATGTCGATGATATTGACATTAGGAATGTTCAACGTAAGGGAAACGGGCGTTATTTACCTTTTATAACTTCTTTGAATAGCATTAGAAAATCACTATAATCCTTCAGAACTGACGAATTCATCCTGAAGATTACAGTGCCAAAGGTAGCAGAAAACGTACAGAAGCAAACTGGAAACGTAACAGAAAACGGTGGAAAGGTAGCAGAAAACCATAATGGGGTAGCAGAAAAGGTAGCAGAAAATCATGGCAAGGTAACAGAAAAGTTGAGAGAAAAGGCTGCTGCATTGGGAGAGACATTAACAGCTAATAGAATCAAGATACTTGAACTGATGATAGAAGATCCGTATATATCGAGAGCTGACTTGGCAAATAATGTTGGAATTAGCGAAACTTCAATTTACCGTAATATCGAAGCCATGCGTGGTAAATATCTCCGTCGAGTAGGTCCAGACAAAGGTGGTTTCTGGGAGGTTATAGTCTGATTTGTTGCACCTATGTTCCACAAAAAAAGAAGTGTATTGAGCTAACTGATTGCCAATACGCTGAGAGGAAACATGTCGGCAAGCGACTTCATGTACTTCTCTCTTGGCTTCATCTTCTACAAATACCTGTCGGAAAAGATAGAGTTGTACGTCAATGACGAGTTAGAGGCTGACGAGACCACCTTCCAAAAGGTTTGGCAGAGCGATGACGAGGCGATGAAAGAGGAGATAAAGGCGATGTGCGTTGATAATCTGGGGTATTTTGTTGAGCCGGACTTCCTTTTCTCCACCATCATAGATGCTATCTGGCGTAAGGAGATTATTCTGCCCCAACTGGAACGGTCATTGAAAAAGATTGAGGACAGCACCATCGGACAGGAAAGCGAAGATGATTTTGGAGGCCTGTTCTCTGATATTGACCTTGCTTCTCCCAAACTTGGCAAGACGGCTGATGACAAGAACCGACTTATCAGTGACGTACTGGTAGCACTGAATGGCATTGACTTCGGACTGGAAGATGCCAGTGACATTGACATCCTCGGTGCTGCCGCCAAGTTCAACAACGACGACCGTTTCAGCAAGGCTGGTGTGCTGGCTCCCAAGTCAAAAGCCGACTATGCCTTTATCCTCCACATGATTTATCACCTCAACGATGGTGGCACGATGGCTTGCGTGGCTCCGCACGGTGTGTTGTTCCGTGGCTCTGCCGAGGGAAAGATACGTCAGTTCTTGATAGAAAAGCGTAACTATATTGATGCCATCATCGGCTTGCCTGCCAATATCTTCTATGGTACAAGCATTCCGACGTGTATCATTGTCATCAAGAAATGCCGCAAGGAGGGTGACAATGTACTCTTCATAGATGCCAGCAAAGAGTTTGAGAAGGTAAAGACCCAGAACAAACTTCGTCCTGAGCATATACAGAAGATTATCGATACATACAGGGAACGAAAGGAGATTGAGAAGTATAGCCATCTGGCAACGATGCAGGAAATCATCGACAACGACTACAACCTCAATATCCCACGGTATGTTGACACCTTTGAGGAAGAAGCACCCATCGACATTCATGCCGTGATGGGCGAGATCAAGGAACTGGAAGCCAAACGCGCAGACCTTGACAAGCAGATTGAGGTGTACCTGAAAGAATTGGGAATTGTAGAATAGGGAATCACATGGCAAAGAAGACAATAAAGACTGCGAATAACCAACCCGTCGCAAATTGCGACCAGTCCACGAATTTTGAAGTCGCAAATTGCGACCTCAAAACTATGAGGATAGAATCACTTATAAGGTTCATTAGGGAGAAGCAAGTGATACTTGATACAGACTTAGCTATGCTATATGGTGTAGAAACTAGGCGCTTAAATGAGCAGGTTAGACGTAACACTGAGAGGTTCCCCGAAGATTTCATGTTCCAACTGACAAAAGATGAAGCACTTTCTTCAAGGTCGCAATTTGCGATCTTGAAGAGTGGCCGAATCATGAAAAAGATAATCGTGATGGTGGTCACGATGCTTCCTGTAATCTATTGGAAAGTCAGCACAAAGTAAATTCCAGTAGTAACTCGCGATGATGACCAGGCAGAATGATGTGGTGGTTGCCTATCGGCTCGGTCAGGAAATAACTCATGCGGCTGGGATTGTTGAAGCGGATGACTTGCTGGGTGCGGCATAGGTCGGGTTCCGACTGGTTGCGAACGAGATAGCCTTCTTCGATGAAATGGTGGGAAAGATCTCCTGAAACCTTGAAAATGGTGACGGGTCCTTCTTTCATGTAACCGCGGATGGCTACGCCGATGCCCGACTCGAAATGGGTGTCGAAATCATAGCGTTCAACCATATTCAAAGGGATGGTGCAATGGGCAAAAAGCATTTCACCGGTTTGTGGGTTGATGCGGGCAGGGTTGGCTTGGAAGCCGGAAACTCCTGTCAAAGCGCGGACTATCATCATGGACAGCATGGCTGGCACATCGCCCTCGCAGCCGGCAACGATGCCGTCGCTGTTGAGCCGAGCTAAAGCCAGGCAACCCGTATTGTGGACGGCACTGAGGAGGTCGAAGCAACGGATGGTTAGTCCTTGCAGCTGATGGCGCTCTACCAAGACACGCAATCCTCGTTCTATCTCTTCTGCTCCAGGAATTCCGTCAGGTACCTGCTGCAAGATATCGAGGAGTTCGCACATGGGGATGTCCTGCAATTCGACACCCAATTTCGACCGTACTTGTTCGCTATCGTATTCGCTGGAGATGAGCCAGTCTGACGGTTTGCCGATGATGCCCAACTTGCAACCTTGTAAAACCTTGCGGGCACGTCCCACCTGTGACAAGATGTCAATTCTGTTTAGGATGTAGTGGTTGTCGCCATGGATGATTTCTCCCTTTAGCCCATGTTGGCGCAGAAAGGAAAGTATCTCCATCGATGCAGCCAAGGAATTGCTCTTACCCGAAGTCAACAGGTAGAACGGACGTGACGACTGTGCCTGCAGGGTGGGGAGAAGCCTGCGGAACAGGCCTTCTGTGCCACCTGTACACACATAGATGAGGTCCAGCGCATGTTGTCCGTAGTCACTATAGTCTGCACCTTTCAGCTCGTACGGCATGTTTAGTGTCTGTAGAAAAGCGGTGGTCGATTGGTTGACTGCCTCTTGGTTTTGGAGTTCTGATGTCAGCGTGTAAATGGCAATGTTTTTCATGGTGTTATTGCGATGATTGGTAAAAAAATAGGCGAGGATGTTATCCCCGCCTTGTACCCAGAGCCGGGGTCGAACCGGCACGGGTTGCCCCACTGGTGTTTGAGACCAGCGCGTCTACCGATTCCGCCATCTGGGCTTCTAAGCGGGTGCAAAGGTACACTAATTTTCTGAATTGCCAAATATTTTGTTGAAAAAACTATAAAACATTTGTAGGTGTCGCAAGGAATATGTACCTTCGTCGGCGAAAAATGCAATCTATGACTACGGAAAACAAAAATTATTGTGTGATGCTTGCTGGCGGAATGGGACGCAGACTGTGGCCTGTGAGCCGCGAACGGTTACCCAAACAGTTTATTGACTTCTTCGGTGTGGGGCGTACGCAGTTGCAACAGACCTTCGACCGCTTTGCACGGCTGTTGCCGGCAAACCATATCTTTGTCAGTACTAACGAGGACTATGCTGCATTGATTCGCGAACAACTGCCCGAACTGCCGGAACAGAACGTATTGCTGGAACCGATCTTCAGGAATACGGCTCCGAGTGTGGCATGGGCGTGCTACCGTATTTCGCATTTGTGTGCCGACGCCCGCATCATCGTGACACCATCGGACCATGCTGTGGTAAACGAGGATGCTTTTGCTGAGGACGTGGAACGGGGGTTCGACTTCGTGTCGGGTCGTGACGGAATGTTGACACTGGGTGTGAAACCGACACGACCGGAACCTGGCTATGGTTATGTGCAGTTGGGCGAGGAGGTGCAACATGGTGAGGTGTTCCGCATCAAATCGTTTACGGAAAAACCCGAACGTGAGTTTGCACGGCTGTTCATGGAGAGCGGTGAGTTCTATTGGAACACGGGCATCTTCTTCTTTAACGTAACTTATATGATCAAGAGTCTGAAGGAGTTGTTGCCCGACGTGATGCGGCGTATCGACTACGAGGGTGCCGACGTGTCGTGGGAGGAAGAGCTGGAATATGTGCGCAAGAATTTTCCGCGCTATCCCAACCTCTCGATAGACCACGGTATATTAGAACGCTTGCAGGATGTATATGTGATGCGGGGTGATTTTGGATGGGCCGACCTTGGCACGTGGCATTCGGCATTTGAGGCGATAAGCACGAGTGCCGACGACAATGTGGTGATAGACTCGGAGGTGATGATTGAGGAAAGCAAGGGCAACATCATCAAGATACCGCACGACCACCTTGCCGTCATCAACGGACTGGAGGGTTATATCGTGGCAGAGCAGGGTAATGTGCTGTTTATCTGTAAAAAGGAAGATTCATCGGCATTGGTACGAAAGTATATCAATGAGGTGAAACTGAAATATGGAGAGGGGTTTGTTTAGATAAGGGTCTAAGGTCTAAGGTCAAAGGTCAAAGGACTAATCGCGAAGCGCTTTTACCAAGCGAAGCGACTAAAAGAAAGGTCAAAGGTCGAAGGACTAAGGTCAAAGGTAGAGTTTTTCCTTTATGATGGTACGGTAAACGCGTGGTGGCACGAGGTGACGGAAGGGTTGCCCCGTGGCAATGCGTTGACGGATGTCGGTACTGCTGATGTCGAGCAGGTCGGCATGGAGACATTGTACGTTAGGGGGTAGCGTGGAGGCGTCTATAGGGTCGTCGCGACGCGGATAGACGGCAATAGGGTAGTGGTCGAGGATGTCGTTGGCATGATACCAACGGCTGAAACTCGTCCAGTTGTCGCCACCAATGAGGAGCATGAACTCTTTGTCGGGGTGGGTGGCGGAGAGCTGCTGTAGCGTGTTCCACATGTAAGAGGGCTTAGGAAGGTGGAACTCCACATCGCAGGCACTCATCTGCGGTTCGTCTTGCAGGGCTTGTTGGACAAGTTGAAGACGCTTGTCGTCGTCGAGAAGGCTGTCGTTGACCTTGAACGGATTCTGCGGGGAGACGACAAACCATACTTCGTCCAGCCCGACAGTCTGGAGAAACTGCCGTGCCAAGGCGATATGCCCGTTGTGGATGGGGTTGAAGGAGCCGCCGTAGATGCCGATCATCGTTTTTATGGTCAAAGGTCTAAAGTCAAAGGTCAAAGGTCTAAGGTTGCAGGAAGGCTGTGATGAGCTGCAGGGTCTCGGCTTTGGCTGTGTCGAGATCGTCGTTGACAACGATATGGTCGAACTGTGGGGCAAAGGAGAGTTCGTAGGAGGCTTTTGCCAGACGGTCGTGGATGGCTTCGGGACTGTCGGTTGCACGGCTTTCGAGTCGGTGGCGCAGTTCTTCCACCGAGGGCGGCTGGATGAAGATACTCATTGCCTCGTCGCCATAATACTGTTTGATATTGATTCCCCCTTTGACATCGACATCGAAGACGACATTTTGCCCTGCTTCGCGCTGGCGTTCCACCTGTTCTTTCAAGGTGCCGTAGAATCGGTTTTCATAGACTTCCTCATATTCAAGGAAGGCATCGGCAGCAATATTCTCACGGAAGGCTTCTGCCGTGATGAAGAAGTATTCCACACCGTCTTGCTCGGTGCCGCGGGGTGGACGACTAGTGCAACTGATGGAGAAATGAAGGTGCAGCTCGGGATGTTGCTGCATGAGCCAACTGATGATAGTGGACTTTCCGCTACCAGATGGGGCTGAGAAGATGAGGAGTTTGCCTTTTTTCATGGGTTGTGGGTTTATGATCTAAGGTCAAAAAGCCTGAGGCCTAAGGTCTTCTATTTTTCAATATTCTATAGGTTATAGGGCGTTGAGTACTTGTTCTTTGATTTGCTCCAGTTCGTCTTTCATTTTGACGACGATGTTTTGCATCTCTGCCAAGTTGCTCTTGGAACCCGTTGTATTGATCTCGCGTCCCATCTCTTGTGCGATGAAACCGAGCTTTTTGCCCTGTGAATGTCCTTCTTCCATGGTTTCACGGAAATATTTCAGGTGGTTGGTGAGCCTTTGTTTTTCTTCACTGATATCTAGTTTCTCGATATAGTAAATCAACTCTTGTTCCAGCCTGTTCTTGTCGTATTCCACTTCGGGGATGGCTTTCAGACCTTCCACGATGCGGGCTTTGATTTTTTCTACACGGAGTTTCTCGTAGGGCTCGATGCTGTCGAGAAGGGCTGCGATGTTGTCGATTTTCTCTGTGAACATCTTTTGCAGGGCTGCTCCTTCCTGAATGCGGAATTCTTGCAACTGTGCCAGTGCCAACAGTACGGCTTTGCGGGCAGCTTCCCATTCTTCATTGCTGAGTACTTCCATTTCGGTGCGTGTAGTGACATCGGGCAAACGAAGGAGGGTGGCATACCAGTCTTCGGGTTCGGGGATGCCCGTCTTGCTGGAGATGTCCTTCAGCTGATGGTAGTAGTTTTCTACCAAAGCACTATTGATGGGGGTGGCATCGGCACCAGCTTCTTTCTCTATCCAAATAGCGAAATCAACCTTACCGCGCTCCAGCGACTTGGCAATCAGTTGGCGCAGCTCCATTTCCTTTTCGCGATAGAGGGGGGCTATGCGCGTCTGGATGTCTAACTGCTTACTGTTCAGCGATTTGACTTCTGCTGTTATCTTCTTCTCTTGGAAGGTTACCACGGCTTTTCCGTAGCCTGTCATGGATTGTATCATGGTCTTTTCAGTTAATTTTCTGCAAAAGTAATCATTTTGAATGAGAAATGTGCTACCTTTGTAGCCAAAATAAAAGAAATGTCTTGTATATTGCATATTGAGACCACTACTGACGTGTGCTCAGTGGCGGTGAGTCAGGATGGAATGTGCCTCTTTCAGCAGGAAGACCATGGCGGTCCTAACCATGCTGTTAAGCTGGGGTCTTTTGTTGACGAAGCCTTGGCATTTGTTGAGCAGAGAGACATACCGCTCGATGCGGTAGCGGTAAGCAGTGGTCCGGGCTCTTATACAGGATTGCGCATCGGGGTATCGATGGCTAAGGGCGTGTGTTATGGACGGGGAGTGAAGCTGATAGCTGTCCCCACGTTGGCATTGTTATGTGTGCCCGTGCTTCTCGGTCATGCTGACGAACTGGAGGAAAACGCATTGCTTTGTCCGATGCTCGATGCAAGGCGCATGGAGGTCTATGCGCAACTCTTCGACCGTTCGCTGAAGGAAGTTCGCCCCATACAGGCTGATGTGGTTGATGCTGAAACCTATCGGGAATACCTCGACCGCGGACCGGTGTATTTCTTCGGTAACGGAGCTGCAAAGTGTATGGAGCAGATTGCTCATCCGAATGCCCACCTGATTGCCGACATTGAGCCGCTGGCACGGAATATGATGCCGCTGGCAGAGCAGCGTCTGGCAAAGGAGCAGTTTGAGGATGTGGCATATTTCGTGCCTTTCTACTTGAAAGACTTCGTCGCTAAGGCACCAAAAGACTTGTTGGGAACAGCGAAGTAAAAGTGTCTGTAGGAAAGAGAAAAGAAGAAACAAAGAATCATCATAATACGAAAAAAGTGAATATAGAAGGATTAGACTACAACACACAACGCGAGAAGCTGGTGCTGCCAGAGTATGGACGTGAAGTGCAGAAAATGGTTGACCATGCCGTTGCTATTCCTGACAAGGAAGAACGTCAGCGTTGTGCAGAGACGATTATCGGAATTATGGACAGAATGTTCCCGCAGAACCATGAAGGGGCTGACTACAAGCAGAAACTGTGGGACCATCTGGCATTGATGAGCAACTTCAAACTTGATATTGATTATCCATACGACGTGACGCAAGCATTGAAGATTGCCAGTAAGCCGGAACCGATGAAGTACCCGATGACCCATATTCCCGTGCGCCACTACGGAAAAATGCTGTTTGAGGCTTTTGAACAGTTGAAGACCATGTCGGAGGGACCTGAACGCGACGAATTGGCACGTATCACCGCCAACCAGATGAAACGGTCGCTGTTGCAGTGGAGTCATGGTTCGGCTGACGACGAGAAGGTCATCTCCGACCTTGCCCGCTTCACCGATGGTAAGATTCAGTTGGATCCTGCTACGTTTAAGTTTGCTAAAATCAACGAGCGTGAACTCAACGAGACGCGCAAGAAGAGAAGGGGATAGAAAGTGGAGTCGTTTATCATTGAGGGCGGTCATCCGCTACAAGGTACTATTACGCCGCAGGGAGCCAAGAACGAGGCTTTGGAAGTTATCTGTGCCACGTTGCTGACCAGCGACCCTGTGCGCATCAAGAATATTCCCGATATCCTGGATGTCAACAACCTGATTAAGTTGTTGCAGGACATGGGTGTGAAAGTGCAGAAGAACGGGCACGGAGACTACACGTTCCAAGCTGACGAATTGAATCTGGACTACTTGAGCAGTGATGAGTTTGTCAGGAATTGTTCATCGCTTCGTGGCAGTGTGCTGACCATCGGTCCGCTCTTGGGACGATTTGGAATGGCTACCGTTGCTAAACCAGGTGGTGACAAGATTGGACGCCGCCGACTGGATACGCACTTCCTCGGATTCAAATATCTTGGTGCCAAGTTTGATCATATTGAAGATCGTAATGTTTATGAGATACACGCCAAGAAGTTGAAAGGCGCATACATGCTTCTCGATGAAGCATCGGTGACGGGTACTGCCAATATCATTATGGCGGCAGTGTTGGCGAAAGGGACGACAACGGTGTATAATGCAGCTTGCGAACCTTATATCCAGCAACTGTGCCATCTACTGAACCGCATGGGTGCTCAGATAAGCGGTATTGCTTCCAATCTGTTGACGATTGTAGGAGTTGATGCCTTGCATGGGGCAGAACATACGGTGTTGCCCGATATGATAGAAGTGGGATCGTTCATCGGCATGGCTGCTATGATAGGCGACGGCATTCGCATCAAAGATGTGTCGGTGAAGGACTTAGGAATCATTCCTGATGCTTTCCGACGGCTGGGGGTGAAGGTGAAAGTTGAGGGTGACGATTTGTTTATTCCGAAACAGGCTCACTATGCCGTTGATTCCTTTATCGATGGGACAATCATGACGCTTGCCGATGCTCCATGGCCGGGATTGACACCCGACTTGATTTCTGTGCTCATCGTTGTAGCAACGCAGGCTCGTGGCAGTGTACTCTTCCATCAAAAGATGTTTGAGAGCCGCTTGTTCTTTACCGACAAGTTGATTGATATGGGTGCGCAGATTACACTTTGTGACCCTCACCGCGCAGTCGTTGTCGGTCATGACCGTAAGATAACCTTGCGTGCAGGACGCATGACCAGTCCTGATATTCGAGCTGGAATAGCCTTGTTGATAGCTGCTCTCAGTGCCAAGGGAACGAGCCGTATCGCTAATATTGCACAGATAGACCGTGGATATGAAGATATAGAAGGTCGTCTGAATGCTCTGGGAGCAAGAATTACGCGTGTGGATGATTAACTATGATAAAGCAGGAAGAAGTCTATAAGATTGGTCGCATCGGGAAACCACACGGTGTGAAAGGTGAGGTAAACCTGATGTTTACGGATGATGTCTTCGACAGGGTAGATGCTGAATATCTCGTGTTGATGGTCGATGGCATTCTTGTACCCTTCTTCATGGAGGAATATCGTTTTCGCGGTGACGAGACGGCTTTGGTTAGGTTTTGTGACATTGACACACAGGATAGGGCTCGTGAACTGACAGGTTGCGACGTCTATTTCCCCCATCGTCTTGCCGACCATAGTGAGGATGATTTGTCATGGGCTGCCATCATCGGTTTTCATATTGTGGACAATGGTACGCAACAGACGATAGGCGCAATTACAGAGGTTGACGACAGTACGGAGAACGTCCTTTTTGTTGTTGACGCACATAATGAAGAACTGCTGATTCCCGCATCTGAAGAACTGATTACAGGTGTTGATTACGATAGCAGAACCATACAAATGAACATTCCTGAAGGATTGATATGAAACAACAGATATGTATTCTCGGCTCTACCGGTAGCATCGGAACGCAGGCGTTGGATGTCATCCGTCAGCATAGCGACCGCTATGAGGTCTATTGCCTGACTGCAAACAATCGCTGGCAGCAGTTGGTGGAGCAGGCTCGACAATATCAGCCGGCTGCTGTTGTCATTGCCAACGAAGACCATTATAGTGCCGTTCGCGACGCACTCAGCGACATGCCCGACATCAAAGTATATGCTGGTAAAGAGGCTCTCGACCAGATTGTTGAAGCAGAACCGATAGACATGGTGCTCACGGCGATGGTGGGCTTTGCCGGATTGTCACCTACGGTGCATGCCATTCAAGCTAAGAAGAAGATTTGTCTTGCCAACAAGGAGACGTTGGTGGTGGCAGGAGAACTGATTTGTCAGCTGGCACAAGAACATCATGTTCCGATTCTTCCTGTTGACAGTGAACATTCAGCTATATTCCAGAGTATTGTGGGCGAAGGTGACAATGCTATAGAGAAGATTCTGTTGACTTGTTCTGGCGGCCCCTTCCGCAACTTCTCTCATGAACAGTTGCAGACGGTTACCGCCGCTGATGCCTTACGTCATCCCACTTGGGATATGGGCGCGAAGATAACTATCGACTCGGCATCGCTGATGAACAAAGGTTTTGAAGTGATTGAAGCCAAATGGCTCTTCGGTGTTCCGGCAGAGCAGATACAGGTGCTCATCCATCCACAAAGCATTGTACATAGTGCCGTGCAGTTTTGCGATGGATCGGTGAAAGCACAGTTGGGTGTGCCCGATATGAGGTTGCCTATCCAATATGCGTTTTCGTTCCCTGAACGCCTGCCGTTGGACGGAGAGCGTCTGAACCTCTTTAAGAGTCAGAAATTGGAGTTCTTTGAACCTGATTTGAAGAAGTTCCGCTGTCTGGAGCTGGCTTTCGAATCGTTGAAGCAAGGCGGTAACATGCCTTGTATTGTCAATGCAGCCAATGAGGTGGTCAATGCAGCCTTCCGAAGGAATGAGTGCTCGTTCTTGCAAATGGGCGAAGTCATCGAAAAAACCATGCAGCGTGCCACCTTCAACAGCCATCCTTCGCTCGACACTTACTTCAACACCGATGCCGAAGCGCGTCGTATAGCTGAGGAATGTCTGCGTGGAGTTCATTAAAAGAATAATAGTAGAAAGGTAAAAAGATACAAATCGTAAACAAAAGAAACAATGGAAGTATTTCTGATTAGACTATTACAATTCATGTTATCCATCTCGTTGCTCGTATTGTTGCACGAAGGTGGTCACTTCTTCTTCTCCCGTCTCTTCGGCGTGCGTGTAGAGAAGTTCTATCTGTTTTTTGATCCTTGGTTCCACCTGTTTGAGTGGAAACCCAAAAAGAGCGAAACGACATACGGCATCGGATGGCTTCCGTTGGGAGGCTATTGTAAGATTGCCGGTATGATAGACGAGAGCTTTGATACCGAGCAAATGAAACAACCTGAACAACCGTGGGAGTTTCGTAGTAAACCTGCGTGGCAGCGTCTGCTGATTATGATTGGTGGAGTGCTGGTTAACTTCCTTCTGGCATTGTTCATCTATGCGATGGTGCTCTTTACCTGGGGCAATGACTATATTCGTACGCAGGATATGTCTATGGGTATGAAGTTCAACAGCGAAGCTAAGGCGTTGGGATTCCAAGACCATGACATCCTTGTCGGCACGGACAATACAACCTTCGAAGCGTATGGCGTAGATGTGTTCCGCGAGATGGCAAAAGCTAGTCGTGTTGATGTGTTGCGCAATGGAAAGAAGGTCAGCATTGATCTTCCGGTAGAGTTGAACCTGCTGGACATGTTGAAACAGACACCACAGTTTATGAGTCCTTTTATGCCAGCACGTGTTGATAGTGTTATCCCACGTACTACGGCAGCTCGGTTGGACATGCGCAAGGGCGATGAGTTGTTGGCTGTCAACGGTGTTAAAGTCGATTCTTATAACGAGTTCCAGAACGAGATGGGCAAACTGACGGATGTGCTTGCTGCGGCCCAGACGCGGGCTGATAGTTTGAAGGCACGTCACATCAGCGTCACTTTCCGCCATGAAGGTAGCAATCAGGCTTATACTGCTACACTGACAATGCCGGAAGACATGAAGTTCGGCTTCTTCCCCAAGCTCTATACCGATTATTATAAGGTTACTCACCAGGAATATGGCTTTTTCGAGAGCATTCCCGCAGGCATTGCCTACGGCTGGAACCAGCTGCGTGGTTATGTAGGCGACTTGAAATACCTGTTCTCTGCTGACGGAGCGAAATCTCTGGGAGGCTTTGGTGCCATTGGCAGTCTCTTCCCACCCACATGGGACTGGCATGCCTTCTGGCTGATGACGGCTTGGCTGAGCATCATCCTTGCCTTTATGAACATACTGCCTATACCGGCATTAGACGGTGGTCACGTGTTGTTCCTTCTCTATGAAATAATATTCCGTCGTAAACCCGGTGAGAAGTTCCTGGTTCGTGCGGAGTATATCGGTTTCACCATCCTTATTTTATTGATGCTTGTCGCCAACCTCAACGATGTCTTACGTTGGTTGGGAATCATGTATTAAAGAGAATAAAACGTTAGAAAAAGATTATGAAAACTTTGCTTTTTGTTGCGTTGCTGGCTGTTGGTCAGGGCGCATGTAAGTCTGAAAAGGCACCTCAAGTAGGGAATGTCGAGTCAGAGCGGACAACTGTTGAGGCTGCGGCATCAACAGCGTCACCGACAGGTCAGCGACGTACAACTCCTATTACCATTGCTATGACTGGTGACATTATGATGGGAACGACCTTCCCTTCGCGCATGTTGCCACCGAATGATGGTCGCGACTTGTTCTGCGATACGAAGGAATTGACACAAAAAGCTGACATTGCAGTAGGTAATCTTGAGGGTGCTGTCTGTGATGGTGGTACCAGCACGAAGGGAACGGGACCGAACAGTTATGCCTTCCGTATGCCGACGAGTTATGCTCCTTTGCTGAAGGATGCAGGCTACGACTTCCTGAGTATGGCAAACAACCATGCGCGCGACTTCGGTGATGTGGGTATAGCCTCTACCGAGCGTGTGCTGAAGGAACAAGGTATTGCCTTCTGCGGTATCAAGGGGCACGAACAGTCTGCTGTCGTTACGCTTGGTGGTGTACGCTACGGTATCTGCGCCTTCGGTCATAATTCCTATACACTGAAGCATACTGACCTCAATCTGGTAAAAAGTATATTGACAGACTTGCGTTCGAAGGCAGATATCGTCATCGTGTCGTTTCATGGTGGTGCTGAAGGACGTACGCGTAACCACTTGCCGTATGGACCAGAATCGTTTCTTGGTGAGAACCGAGGCGACTTGCGCAACTTTGCCCACTTCTGCATTGATAATGGTGCCGATGTCGTCTATGGTCACGGACCACATGTTGTTCGCGCCATGGAAGTATATAACGGTCGTTTCATCGCCTACAGTCTCGGCAATTTCTGTACACCTTACGGAATCTCTCTTGCCGGCATAAGTGGCTATTCGCCTGTGGTGACCATTCGTATCAAGCCCGATGGAACATTCATGGACGGTAAGATACACTCGTTCATCCAGACCAAAGGTGTCGGTCCGCGTAAAGATGCCAATAACAGTGTGGCAAAGGAAATCAAGATGCTTACGGAAAGTGATATCAAAAACTCGCCCATTCATATTGATGGCGAGGGAAATATCACCGTAAAATAGGAATAGCGTTTCATAAATGATAAAAGAAAAAGGAGTTCTTGTAAGAAAAGAACTCCTTTTATTTGTTACAATTTGCAGAAAGCAGTGTAGATGCTGTCCGCTATCTGCTTGAACTCTTTTTCGGAAAGTTCAACTTTTGGTTTGCGGAAATCGACGTCGCTCTCCTGATTCATCGGGATGAGGTGGATATGTGCATGCGGCACTTCCAATCCAAGTACGATTTGCGCAATCTTCTTGCACTCAAACACCTGTTTCATCGCTGTTGCCACCTTCTTGGCAAAGACCTGGAAAGCAGCAATTTCCTCGTCACTCATATCGAAGATGTAATCAACTTCACGACGAGGAATGACAAGGGTGTGTCCTTTTCCTACAGGGTTAATGTCGAGAAAGGCGTAGAACTGTTCGTTCTCAGCACATTTGTAGCTGGGAATCTCACCAGCAGCGATCTTGCTGAATATGTCCATAATAAAATGTGTTATTTGTAATACGTGACGTAAACTAAGCATCAAGGCTGATGCTGTCAATGCGCATTTTGATGGTGCCGCGAGGAATCTTGATTTCTGCAATGTCACCGACCTTTTTGTTGAGCAGTCCTTGTGCGATAGGTGTTTTAATGGAAATCTTTCCCTCTTTCAAGTTCGCCTCTGTCTCGCTCACGATGGTATAGACCATCTTCTGGTTGGTCGTCATATTCGTCATCTCTACCTTTGACATGATTTGCACAGCATCAGTACTCAGACGTGAGGTGTCAACAATCTTCGCATCGGCAATGGTGAGCTTCATCTGAGCGATTTTTGCCTCGAGGTGTGCCTGTGCTTCTTTGGCGGCATCATACTCGCTGTTTTCACTTAAGTCGCCCTTGTCTCGAGCCTCGGCAATGGCAGCCGAAGCCTTCGGGCGTTCTACAGACTCCAGTCTTTGGAGTTCGGCTACTAGTTTGTCGTAGCCTTCTTGTGACATGTAAGCCATATAATATTCTTTTATTTTATTGTTATTTTCTCGTTGTTGAAGATGCAAAAAAGAAAGAATCCCGACATTATACGTGTCAGAATCCCGTATCCTTTCTTGATCTTTTTATCTTATTTACCAGCGCAAAGGTACACAATAAAAAATCTTTTTACTATTTTTGCAGCATGAATTTAGATATTTTTAAGCAATTTGCCATAGCGACTCTGTTTGTTGTTGTCGCCAACTTGCCATCATACGGTCAGCAACCCGTTTCGTTTACAGTGCAACAGAAGCAGGTTTCTCCCAATTCTATGGAGGTAGTCTTCACTGGAAAGATTGCCGATGGATGGCATGTCTATTCTACCGGATTGCCTGCTGGCGGTCCTACATCGGCAACCTTGCATGTGGAGCAAGTACAAGGGGCGAAACCTGAAGGCGGTTTGCGTACTCAAGGGAAGGAGATTAATGCCTATGATCCCACTTTTGGAATGCAGTTGCGCTACTTTGAAAAACAAGTAGTTTTTATACAACGCTTTCAATTGACAGGTCAGCCTGCTAAGGTGAAGGGTTATTTGGAGTATGGCACTTGCAACGACCAGATGTGTATGCCGCCGCAGACGGTGGAATTTGAGGCTGTAGGAAAAGCGTCCGTTCCCGCTCAAAAAGAGGAGAATGAGAAAGAAAGTACAAACAATATCTTTCCTGCCGATCAACAAAAGGCTGTTGAAGTGGTTGAAAAGCCTGTAGCAGCCGACACGCTTCTTTCTGATTCTGCAGCAAGCCAGACTCCAGACTCTCTCTCTTCTGCAGCTTCAATTCTTTCCTCGCCAACTGGGGAGAATGGGAGTGAAGCATCTGGTGTCTGGAGTCTGTTCCTCATGGGTTTCCTCGGAGGCCTGTTAGCCTTGTTCACACCTTGTGTGTGGCCAGTGATACCCATGACAGTCAGTTTCTTCTTGAAGCGGTCGAAAGGCAAGCGTAAAGGTGTTCGAGATGCGTTTATCTACGGTTTCTCCATTATTGCTATCTTCCTGCTGTTGGGATCCATAGTAACCGCATTCGCACGTCCAGAAGCTCTTAACGCGCTTGCTACGAACGCATGGTTTAACCTGTTCTTCTTTGCCATGCTCATCGTTTTTGCCCTGTCGTTGTTTGGCTGGTTTGAGTTGTCACTGCCGTCAAGATGGGCAGATCGTGTTGACAAGAAAGCGGATGAACTGACTGCCAGCCCTTCTGCATCTAGTGAGCAACCTGCATTCTTCTCTGGTTTGCTCTCCATTTTCCTCATGGCATTTACCTTGGTGCTTGTTTCATTTTCCTGTACGGCACCTATTGTGGGCTTGTTGCTTGTAGAAGCGGTGACAACGGGCAGCCGTATCGGTCCGTTGCTCGGTATGACAGGCTTTGCTCTTGCCTTGGCATTACCCTTCACGCTCTTTGCCCTCTTTCCTTCGTGGCTAAAGCAAGCACCGAAGTCAGGTGCATGGATGAACACGTTGAAGGTGACGTTGGGTTTCCTGGAACTAGCTTTTGCGTTGAAGTTCTTCTCCGTTGCAGACCTTGCCTACGGTTGGGGCTTGCTCAGTCGTGACGTCTTCTTTGCTTTGTGGATAACCATCTTCCTTTTGTTAGGCTTATATTTAATAGGTGTCTATCGTTTCCAAAGCGATGGTGATAGAAAGGCGCAACCCGTTCCGTGTATTCTGTTGGGACTTTGTTCCATAGCTTTCGCTTTCTATATGATACCAGGACTATGGGGCGCACCTTGTAAGGCTGTATCAGCATTCGCCCCACCTATCTATACACAACAGTTCAATATGAACAAGAATGAGGTGCGGGCTGCCTATACCGACTACGATGCGGGCATGCAGGCTGCACGCGCTCAAGGAAAACCCGTACTGATAGATTTTACAGGCTATGGTTGTGTAAACTGTAGGAAAATGGAGGCTGCTGTATGGACGGACCCGCGTGTTGCAGAACGCTTGACGCGTGATTTTGTGCTTATCTCACTCTATGTCGATGACAAACAGCCTTTGCCCGAGCCGTTTAAAGTAATGGGTGCCGATGGCAAGGAAAAAACTTTGCGTACGGTGGGTGACAAATGGTCACACTTACAACAGACTAAGTTTGGCTATCTGGCACAACCTTTCTATGTTGCCGTTGATGCTGACGGCAATTTGCTCACTAGTCCGTATGCATACAATGAAGATGTGGATGCTTACCTGCGATTTCTGGATAGCGCACTGAAGGTGAGTAAGGGCGCACAGCGTACAGTCGAATAAGCATAATCGCAAGTAGCAAGCGTAGTTACATGAAATAATTGTCATAATCCTTTGGCAATTTTCGGTGTATTGCTTATCTTTGCATCATAAATGATATTGTGAAATCTTATATACAGACCGCCAATGAGATAAGAACATTCTTTTGAAGATACGGAAGCGTTAACTTTTAATTCTTGCTTTCAGACGAATTGGGGAATTTGGAGAAAGCCGCAAGAGTAGAAGTTGATGCTCACGTCAATTCGACGTGGGCTTTTACTCGTAAATGCGGCAAAAGGTTATCCCCAATACCATCTGAAAGCGTGAACGAAGTAGATAGTCCACGCTTTTTTTGTGCTTAGTCAAAACATTATTCATCTTTATAATCATCAACAACTATGAAAAGAACATTACTATTAGTCATGACGGCACTGCTGACGATAGCGGCAAGTGCCGAAGAAATGGTCATCAACCAAGTACACTTCCCCGACCGCAACTTTCGTGAGTGGCTCCTTCAGCAACCGTATGGGGCAGACGGAGTGATTACCGATGCCGAGATCAATGCGATTACCAGCCTGTCCGTGCAGTCATTGGGCATCAAGAGCTTGAAGGGTATCGGGAATTTCACTGCCTTGACCGAACTGTATTGCTACGGCAACCAGCTTGATGGTAATGCCATGATTCAACTCAGTGGCGAGTTGCCATCCTCTGTGGGTGAAACTACGTTCAATCTCTATGCCATCGACAGCAAAGACAGTGGGGAAGGAAACGTTCTTACTACCTCTATAGCCTATTTATTTAATAATAAAGGCTGCAAAGTGTATGACATGAATGGAGGTGAAGCTGTAGAAATCATCGGAGCATTGCCTGACAAGTCTACTTGGCTGACGCTGGACGACTGGGCAACCAAGTCTCAAAGGATGCCGTTAGATACGACCTATACCGATGCTACGGGTACCCTCAAGGTAAAAGTCAATAACCAAGAGAATAAAATGAAATGGGATATTGATAGGAGATTTTGGTTCGAAAACCCTCTTGGTATTGCTGAATTATGGGAAGGAACGCGATTGAATACAAATACGAAAGTCACTACTACTAATATGGTTGTTACCACTCCCACTGCAGGCTATCTGTATGTATATGCTTATACAGGTGTACCAGGACGAACATTAAGGGCGATTGGGAAGAGGTACATCAAGCAGGTAGAACTTCCTAATAGTAAGGTAGATATGCAAGATGCAGACGGGACGATGCGTGGTTCTTATCCCAACACGTGCATTCCTGTATCAGTTGAGAATGCTGCGGCAGGAGTAGAACTTACCTCGCCATACGGATCCATCTATATTTGTAGTATCATCTTCGTTCCTATTGAGTTTGAATCATCTTCAACACCAAAGACTACTACCTTTACGACCGAAGAGGGGACGAAACTAACTTTGCAAGTCATCAGCGAAGACGAAAAGACGGCTATTATTACTGCTGCCGATGTAGCAATGGGGCAGACGGAATTGACCATCCCCGAAACCGCTAACGGATATACCATTACTGGTATTGGCGATTATGCATTCTATTGGAATAGTATTTTTGATCTCTTGGAGCGGATAACTCTTCCTGAGACGATAGAAGAGATTGGAGAATGGGGATTCGGCGCATGCTCTAAACTGAAAGAAATCAACATGCCTGCTGCCTTGAAGAGTATTGGTAATAGTGCTTTTATCAATTCTCGTGAGTTGACTTCGTTCAATATTCCCAAAAGCACATTGTATATCGGTGACAACTGCTTTAGCAACTGCACAAAATTAGCATCCTTCACAGTCGATGCTGCCAATACTCACTTCACCGTACAGGATGGCATACTCTATGGTACTGAAAACGGTGTGCCGACTACGCTGGTGATGTATCCGATGCCCAAGAACGATGTAACTGACTTTGTCGTTCCCAGTACTGTAAAGAAGATACAGACCTTGAAGAATATAACATCCTTGGAAACGATTACCTTGCCCGACGGTATTGAAGAGATTGTCGATATGGGATTGGGATGCAGGTCTCTGAAAGCTATCTATTTGCATCAGGATAATCCATACTACACCAAACAAGATGGTGTCCTTTACGACAAAAGTATGCAGACGTTGATGTTGATTCCTGAAGGGCATCAGATGGAAACGTTCACCGTACCGAATGGGGTGACAAGAATAGAAAGCGGTGCCATTGCTTACCTACAGCAGCTGAAGGTGCTGAATATCCCGACATCAGTGGAATCCTTAACCCTTTCTGATTTTTATAACTATCCATGTCCTGCACTACAGGCAATTAACGTTGATGAATATAACAACAAGTATTCGTCTATAGACGGATTGCTGTATGAAAAAGGGAATGGTCAATATTACCTTAATTGTTGTCCGCCAGCCAGAACTGGCGATGTTACGATACCAGATACAGGTATCAGAATAAGTTGTGCTTTCCGCAATTGCCAGCATTTAGGGACAGTAGAGATTCCCGCTTCGGCGATTTGTTCCTCACGATTAGTAGTCAATGGCAATTACTATCTTGGCATTTTCAATAATACGAAGATTGAAAAACTGGTTATCTACAGTGATGACATTCTTAACTATGATATCTATCCTGAAAGGGCGGCACAGTATCTCGACCTCAGTACTGTTATTTATGTGCCGGAAAACCGCGTAGAGGCTTGCAAAGCAAGTGCTGGTTGGGGACAATATACGATTAAATCGATAGATGAACTGACGACGGGCATTAGCAGCGCTTCGCTAAATGATAATGTGCAAACGGCAAATGATAATGCGCCGGCATATAACCTCAGCGGACAGCGGGTAGGACAGAGCTATAAGGGCATTGTCATCAGGAACGGGCGAAAGATTGTTGTGAGGTGAATCTCTCTTCCGACTGAAAACAGAACCGTCGAAACTCCATCGAAGTTTCGGCGGTTGCTTTTGTTATGCTATATTTATACCATAGGATAATAAAAAACATCGTGTCATGCGACGCAAAATCTGTATGTCGCTATTTCTTAGGTGCTTACAAATTTATTAGCGAAGAAAGACGAGCGCAATTGAGCGCAAGTCGTACTCTCCTCTTTTTTCCCTATTTCCCCTTCTGTTTTCAAAGGCATAGCTTTCCGACGCGAAAGGCATAGCGTTTGAACGGCAAAAGCTATGCGTTTGAAACGCAAAAGCAATGCGTTTTGAGCGCAAGCCCGTTTATGCTATCCGGAAATGTAGGGAAAAGTGCCGTTTGCGCTCAATTTGCGCTCAATTGCGCTCGTCTTTCTTCGCTAATAAGTCTGTAAACGGCTGTAAAACAGATAGTTAAAGTGTTTGCGTCGCAATGCTCAATAAAACATTTTCTTTCCTGGTATAGGGCAAACGCTTCGTCATGCAGTGCTACTTATAGAAGTTGTGCTCGAAAGCAGTAAATTCGTCCTGCTTTAAAACGCATCGTTTCCACCAGGATTCGATAAAACCGAAGCCGTAGCCCATGAGTTGGACGAAGGCGGCTGGAATGGAGAGAATGCCCACTTTTACACTTTTGTTCTGGCGACTGGAGTCGATACAAAGCAGCAGACTATAGAGTAATAATGGGGAGAGGAACAATATAGCCCATAGATAATTGACAATTGACAATGATGCTAGAACGGCGAAGAGAAGACACAACAAACAACAGCCGAGGACACCGATAGTGAAAATGGTTGGCAAGAGATGCACAAGCTTCAGTGTGCCAGGATGTCTTTTCTCCAAATTGATGCGGGCAATACCACTGTTATAAACCTGTCGGAAAAACTTGCGGAAGTCAGTACGTCGCTTGTGCCATACCCATGCTTCGGGGAAGAGTTGTGTATGGTAGCCAGCCTCAACGATACGGTAAGAGAAATCGACGTCTTCACCGAAACGCATTTTTGAAAAACCACCGAGTTGCATATAGACATCACGACGGATGCCCATGTTGAACGAACGGGGATAAAACTTATCTAAAGCCCCCTTCGTTTCACTTGATGAAGAGGCTGTAGTCCCTTCTGGTTTCTTTCCCGCCTTACCACCACGGATACCGCCGGTAGTGAAAAACGAGGTCATGGAGTAGGAGATGGCTTTCTGTACAGGAGTGAATGATGGATGTGAAGCATCGGGACCACCAAAAGCAGCAAGGGGGAAAGATCGTTTAGTCCCTTGAGAGAAGCCACTCTCCTCTCCAGTGGGAGAGGGATTCTTGCCTTGCAAGCTTCCTTCGGCCGAGCGGGGGGTGAGGCTTCTTTCTACTGCTGTGAGATACTCCTCTGGCAGCACCACATCGCTGTCGAGAATGATGAGCCATTCGCCTTTGGCTCGCTCAGCACCATAGTTGCGGCTCCGTCCTGGTCCGCTGTTCTCCTTATAGTAATAATGTAAAGGAAGGATGTCTGCGTATTTGTCGCAGACATCCTTGCAAGAAGTTGTCGAACCATCTTCCACGATAATTACTTCAAAGTCTTTAAACTGCTGGGTTGTCAGACTCTGTAGCAACTCGTCCACCTCGTCGGGACGGTTGAAGACGGGAACGATGATTGAATATTTCATCTTGGGTCCCTCTCCCTTTTTGGGGTGGGGTTAGACTTTTATTCCTTTACGCGCTGCAGGTATGAACCGTCGCGGGTATCGACCTGTACTAACTCACCTTCGTTGATGAAGAGCGGAACGCGAATCTCTACGCCCGTTTCCAGTGTAGCAGGCTTCGTAGCATTGGTAGCTGTGTCGCCTTTTACACCCGGCTCACTATGGGTAATGCGCAGGATAGTTTTCACTGGCATCTCGGCATAGAGGATGGTGTTGGTGTCAGCATCGCTAACCACCTCGACAACGTCACTCTCCTTCATGTAGTCAACACCTGTGATGAGATCCTTGGCGATAGGAATTTGGTCGAATGTCTCTTGGTTCATGAAGATGAAGTCCTCACCCTCTTGATAGAGATACTGGTAGGGACGGCGCTCAACACGAACGTCTTCAAGTGCTTCACCAATGTTGAAACGTTTCTCTAATACGCGACCACTAACCACATCCTTCAGTGTGGTGCGCATGATGGTGTTTCCCTTGCCCGGCTTCACGTGCAGGAAGTCGATGCAGAAATACAACTTGCCGTCCATGCGGATGCATGTACCTTTCTTGATGTCTTGTGATTTAATCATAATCTGTTCTTATCTAAATAGTTGTTGATGTCATGAAATCGGGTGCAAAGTTACAAAGAAAATATAAAAATGCAGATAAATAACAACTAAAAAGTGCATAATTCTTGGTTGTTTCAAAAAGAATGTGTACTTTTGCAGCCCAAAACAATGGGATTGGTATGCCCGTAAATGAAAATAATAACAATAAAATAAGGACAAAACAATGAAAAGAACATTTCAGCCCCACAATCGCCGTCGCGTGAACAAGCACGGTTTCCGTGAGAGAATGGCAACGAAGAACGGTCGCCGTGTATTGGCTTCTCGTCGTGCCAAAGGACGTAAGAAGCTGACGGTTTCAGACGAGAACCACGGCAAGTAATTTTCTTGGCTGAGGCTGTGGCGTATTTCACAGCGAATTAGGCAGGATAGAAGAAAAACGGAAAGAAGTAGAGAATATTCTTTGCTTCTTTCTGCTTTTTTGTGTACCTTTGCGCCAAAACCCGATGAAAGCATGAAAAAACTGTTAGCAAAGTTTGCAAGTGCATACGTATGGGGCAACGTGACGGCTGTCCTTATTGTCATTGTGCTGCTCTCGATAGGCGTGAAACTTGGCCTGGATTTCTATACACGTCATGGTGAGTCTATCGTGGTGCCGAACATCGTGCATATGCAGTTCGATGATGCGGAGGACAAATTGGACTCCCTCGGACTGAAAATTGTGGTGACGGATACGGGATACATTAAGACGCTGCCGCCAGACTGCATTCTTGACCAGTCGCCTGTGCCAGGGAAACGTGTGAAAGGAGGAAGGGTTATCTATGTCACCATCAACTCGGCAGGATCGCCAACGCTGGTTATTCCCGATGTAATCGATAATGGTTCGTTCAGAGAGGCTAGTGCACAGTTGATGGCAATGGGATTCAAATTGGGCGAACCAGAATATATTCCTGGTGAGCGTGATTGGATATATGGTATCAAGGTCAATGGAAAAGCTGTGAAGGCAGGACAGCGAGTGTCTAAAGATGCCCGCCTGGTTATTGTGGTAGGAGACGGCATGCGTAGCATTACGGATTCTGCTCTCTTCAATGACAATAGTGTTCATTTCGAAGAGGTTGAGGAGGAAGAACCAGAATACGAATACGAAGTGATAGAGGTGCCGGTGGATGCTGAAGGCAATGAGATATCTAAACCATCGGAACCTTCTACTCCAGCACCGCCAACACCAGCACCATGACGGAACCTGACTTGATGACAGATCAGTATTGCTTGGAGAACGAGCCTGAGCAGGAGTTGTATGAGCACTTCCGTTTTGTTGCTGACAAGGGGCAAGAGTCGGTACGCATCGATAAATTCCTGACGGAACATCTGCAACACTCCAGCCGTAATCGCATACAGAAAGCTGCCGATGCAGGATTCGTTCATGTGCTTTCGGTAGAAGACCAACGGCAAAAGAAAGGTGAGCGGGCGGTAAAGAGTAATTATAAGGTTCGACCGGGTGATATCATCACCTTGATGTTGGACACTCCGCCTCACGACACAACGATACAACCGGAAGAGATTCCACTCAACATCGTCTATGAAGATGACCAGTTGATGGTTATCAACAAACCGGCAGGACTGGTGGTGCACCCAGGAGTGGGCAATTTCCACGGAACGTTGGTCAACGCCATAGCATGGCATCTTCGCAATCTGCCGACCTACGACCCCAATGATCCAGAAGTCGGACTGGTGCATCGCATTGATAAGGATACTAGCGGACTGTTGGTCGTTGCAAAGACGCCGGAAGCCAAGACAAAACTTGGGTTGCAGTTTTTCAATAAAACAACACACCGCAGTTACAACGCTTTGGTATGGGCAAATTTTGCCGAAGACGAGGGACGCATAGAGGGTAACATTGCCCGGGACCCAAAAGACCGATTACGCATGACGGTGCTACCGCCAGATTCGGAAATTGGGAAACCGGCTGTGACACATTACAGGGTTCTGGAGCGATTCGGTTACGTGACATGGGTGGAGTGTATTCTTGAAACAGGAAGGACACATCAAATACGTGCACACATGACCCATATCGGGCACCCTCTCTTCGCCGATGAACGCTACGGCGGCATGGAGGTTCTGCGAGGTGAACGTAGCAGCACGTATAAGGCGTTTGTTCAAAATGGTTTTAAACTGTGTCCGCGACAGGCGCTGCATGCCCGTACCTTAGGTTTTGTCCATCCTACCACGGGTGAGCAGATGGATTTTACCTCAGAACTGCCGGCAGACATGCAGGCTCTGTTGGAGAAATGGCGTGGATTTATTCAAGGAAGAAAATAAATAATATGATTATAGTATGAAAAATATGAAGAGAACGGTAGCTATCGTTTGTGGTGGTGATTCATCAGAACATGATGTTTCCCTGCGTTCTGCACAGGGACTGTATAGTTTTTTCGACAAAGAACGTTACAATATTTTTATTGTAGATGTTAAAGGAATAGACTGGCATGTGAATATGGATGATGGCAGTACGGCAAAAATCGACAAGAACGACTTTTCTTTCAAACTGAATGATAAGACCATCTGGTTTGACTATGCCTATATCACCATTCACGGAACTCCAGGAGAGAATGGTATCATGCAGGGTTATTTTGATTTGATGCGTATTCCTTATAGTACGAGTGGTGTTTTGGTAGAGGCACTGACATTCGACAAGTTTGTGCTGAACAAGTTTTTAAGTGGCTACGGTGTCAATACAGCATCGAGCATTCTCGTGCGACGTGGCGAGGAAGACCGTCTTGACGAGCAACAGATAGAGAATGAGATTGGTATGCCGTGTTTTGTCAAGCCAGCTGCCGATGGAAGTAGTTTCGGCGTGTCAAAGGTGAAGAATGTTGACCAAATTGCTCCTGCTTTGCGTCTTGCTTTCATGGAGAGCGACGAGGTGATGATAGAAAGCTACATGGAAGGAACCGAGGTTACCGTAGGTTGTTACAAGACGAAGGAGAAGTCGGTTGTGTTCCCTGTGACAGAGGTGGTCACCAATAACGAATTCTTCGACTACGATGCAAAATACAATGGACAGGTGGAGGAGATAACGCCGGCACGTCTGTCGCCGGAACTGACAACAGCATTGCAAGAAGAGACATCGCGTATCTATGATATCTTGCACTGCAATGGCATCATCCGCATTGACTATATCATCACGAAAGATGCTGAAGGAAAGGATAAGCTGATGATGCTGGAAATCAACACGACGCCGGGAATGACTGTAACAAGTTTCATTCCCCAGCAGATTCGTGCAGCCGGTCTTGACATCAAGGATGTTTTGACCGATATCGTGGAAAATCAGTTTTGAGAAGTAGTATTAACGATGCAGCAGGTCGCATGAAAAGGAAGTAAGAGAGATGGCTTTTGATATCAGTGATTTCGACGAGATTCGGCCGTATGAACCATACGAGATGCAACAGGCGTTTGACGAAATGTTGAATGACCGGCAGTTTTCGTTGGTGTTGAAGGGTTTTGCCCCATGGTTGCCCAAGAGCGTACGCAATGGTTTGCTGCGATTGGCTTTCAAAGGAGTGAAGAGTCCGCTTGACTTTCAGAAACGATTCATGAAGCCTGTTGTCAAGTACATTATCTGGAAATATACTGATGGGTGTACTTTTGAGGACAAAGCCATTCACGCTTTATCGTCAGCCTATGATCAGCGCTATACTTTTGTGAGCAATCACCGCGATATTGTGCTCGATTCGGCTTTTCTTGACTTGATGTTGGTGAACGAAGGATACCCTACAACAGTTGAGATTGGTATTGGTGACAACTTGCTGATTTATCCTTGGATAAAGCGTTTGGTACGAATGAACAAAGCATTCACTGTACGTCGCGGATTGACAGCCCACGAGATGGTGCGTTCCAGTCAGCTGATGAGTAGCTATATACATTTTGCTGTTACGCAAAAGCGGGAGAATATATGGATAGCTCAGCGTGAAGGAAGAGCAAAGGACTCTAGCGACCATACTCAAGAGGCGGTTTTGAAGATGCTTGCCATGGGAGGTGAAGGTTCGTTGACAGACAAGTTGCGTGATATCAACATCACTCCGTTGACCATCAGCTATGAGTTCGACCCTTGTGACTATTTGAAGGCGCAGGAATTCCAACAGAAACGCGACAATCCCAATTTTAAGAAAAGTCGTCAGGATGACCTTGACAATATGAAAACGGGTATCTTCGGATATAAAGGTCGGGTACATTATCATTGTGGAACTCCTATTAATCAATGGATAGACGAACTTCGTGAGTTGTCGGCAAGAGATTTCTATACTGAACTTTGCAGACGTATAGACCGTGAAATCTATGCGGGATATCGTATTTATCCTTGCAATTATATCGCTCTGGATGAGTTGGAAGGCCGTCCCACGTATGCTGATCGGTATACTGCAAAGGACAAACAGTTTTTTGAACAGTATTTGAAAAGGCAGTTGGAGAAAATCCAACTGCCCAATAAGGATGAAGCGTTCTTGCGTGAACGTATTTTGACGATGTATGCCAATCCATTGAGAAATTATCTTGCTGTCAAGGCACCATCATAGTATTAGCTCTAATAGCTGTATGTCATGTTCTGTTGTTGACCAACTGGTAACAAAACGGCAGATAGTATGTTCATTGTCATATTTTCCCCATCGTGTAAACAAGACCTTTTGTCCGAGTCGGGCTGCTTCTTCGTTACGTAAGATAACGAATTGTTGGTTTGTTTGAGAGTCGATATAAAAAGTATAGCCTTTCCTTTTCAACAAGTCTTTCAGTTTCATCGCCATTTCGTTGGCGTGACGTGCTATCTCGAAATACAGATTGTTTGTGAAAAGGGCATCGAACTGCAAGCCAAGAAGGCGTCCTTTGGCAACGAGTGCACCATGTTGCTTCACAATGTTAAAGAAGTGTTCATGGGCATTGTTGTGCGTGAAAACTACAGCCTCACCACATAGGGCACCTACTTTTGTTCCCCCAATATAGAAGATGTCGCAATGATGGGAAAGCCAAGGCAGGGTAATGTCGTTGCCGTCAGCAGTCAGCCCGTAGCCTAGTCGAGCGCCATCAATATACAGAGGGAGATGGTACTTCTGGCATACCCGGTAAATGTCATCAATCTCTTTTGAGGAGTAGAGCGTGCCGTATTCGGTGGGAAAAGTGATATAGACCATTCCAGGGTAAACGGAATGCTCGGCATTACCATCATGAAGGAATTCGTCTATGAAATGGTCTAATTCCTGTGGATTCATTTTCCCCTCATGATCAGGAATCGTGATTACCTTATGCTCTGTAAACTCAATCGCTCCAGCCTCATGAACGTTGATATGCCCACTGCTGACGCTGACAACTCCCTCGTAAGTATGAAGGATAGAGTCTATTACCGTAGCATTCGTCTGCGTTCCTCCGACGAGGAACCACACCTGTGCATCGGGACGACCGCATGCCGCTTTGATTTTCTCCTTGGCTCGTTCGCAGTATTTGTCAGCCCCATAGCAGAGTGTCTGTTCGTGGTTTGTCTCAACAAGATTCTGTAGTACTTTCGGATGGGCACCGTTGTTATAGTCACTCTCAAATGAAATCATAACTTTCTCTTACAAACTTTCCAACATTCTCTTGATGACCACCTCGGCGGAAATCTCCCTATTGGCAGCTTCCGGAATGACCAGTGAGTTCTGGCTTTCAATGACATCGTCGCTGACAATCAGTCCACGGCGAACAGGCAGACAATGCATGAATTTGCCGTTGTTGGTCCAACTCATGTGTTCCGTATCAATGGTCCATGACATATCTTTTGACAGAATCTTGCCATAGTCGGCAGGATTTGTTACTCCTGGGCAACTCCAGTTTTTGGCATAGACGAAGTCTGCACCTTCGAGAGCTTTCCTTTGGTCATATTCAACGATGGCATCGCCTACATATTTCGGGTCTAGTTCGTAGCCTTTAGGTTGGGTAATGACGAGGTCGACGTCTGCCGCGTTCATCCACTGTGCGAAGGAATTGGGAACAGCTTGCGGCAAAGCACGGCAATGCGGTGCCCAAGTCAGTACGACCTTTGGACGCGCTGTCGTCTTATGTTCCTCTATTGTTATCAAGTCGGCGAAAGCCTGCAAAGGATGAACGGTTGCGGTCTCCATAGCGAAGACAGGTCTGCCGCTATATTGTACAAATTGGTTGACGATGGTTTCAGCATAGTCAAAATCACGATCGGTGAGACCAGCAAACGAGCGGATGCCGATGAGGTCGCAGTAGCTACCCATAACAGGGATGGCTTCCAACAGGTGTTCACTCTTATCACCGTCCATGATGACACCCCGCTCAGTCTCCAACTTCCAAGCACCTGCATTCACATCGAGGACGATGACGTTCATGCCTAGATTCATCGCCGCTTTCTGTGTGGAAAGGCGTGTACGAAGAGAGTTGTTGAAGAAAATCATGAGCAGCGTCTTGTTCTTCCCCAGCTCCTGATAACCGAATCTGTTCTTTTTCACTTCTTGTGCCTCGGCAAGAGCAGTCTGCAAATTGCCCAGGTCTTCTACATTAAAGAAAGTCTTCATATAGATAATATCTTAATCGGTTGTTATTGCAACGAGTTGTCTGCCTTGGTCGAAGGCTTCTTTAATAGCTTTTCCACCTGACTGCACCTTGCAAAGGCTGATGTCATCGCCTTCTACGCTGACGATTTTAGCTTTTCCGAGTTCTTTGCGTGCCTCTCTGCCGGCAATGATGCTGACGGAATACACTTTGAAATGTATGCCTTTGTACATATTGTCGCGTGTTCCAAGGTCAATATAAAACTCCTTCTGCTTGTCTCTTTTCTCATAACCACGCTCAATGATGTTGGCCTTGCTGGGGTAAGCACTATTATAGTAGTAGCCCATTCTGCTACGCAGGGAGGAGAGCGAGTTCTTCATGGCATCGTCAATGCTGCGCATCCACGAATAGCTACCCTCGTTGATAGAGAAGTTATGGCTGCTATATATCTTGCCATTTTCCGGATCTACGAGGTTGATGGTTACGCTGATGTCGGCACGGTATTCTATCTCGCGCTTCCCGTTTCGTTCAACGAAGCGGGTTGTCGTTGACAGACCTTCGATAGTGCCCTGTGCAATCATGTCATAATTCTGTCCTTCCTGTACGTTACCTCGTATGCTGAGTCGGCGTGCATAGTTGAGACCAGTGGAAATAGCATTCTTAGTGGCTTCCAAGTATGCAGGTTGTTCGGTTGAAGTTTGTTTGGATAAGATGTCAACAACGGCACCAAGGACTGCTCCTTTAGGAGTTTCCTGAGCAGCTTTGTTAATATACTTGAACTCTCCCATCGCTACAGAGAAGATAGGGTTTGGATTGTTTTGACCTTGTACTGACAGCATGGTCAGCAGCAGGAACATAGTGGTTGAAAGTGCTTTTTTCATGAGATTTTGATTGATGATTCTCTCCTAGTCAAGGAAGTGTGATTTGAATGATGTTATTGCGAAGCGATTAAAGAATTATGAATTACGCCCTCACCTGTCCGTGACCTTCTATCAGCCACTTGTAGGTTGTAATCTCCTCTAACGCCATAGGTCCCCGTGGTCCCAGCTTTTGTGTAGAGATTCCAATCTCGGCACCGAGTCCAAATTGGGCACCATCAGTAAAGCTGGTGGGAGCATTGACATAGACGCAGGCAGCATCGACCATTTGCTGGAAGGTACGTGCTGTTTCTTGATTCTCGGTGATGATACACTCACTGTGACCGCTGCCATGCTGAGCGATATGGTCGAGTGCAGCTTGAAGCGAATCGACGATGACAACGTTCATCTTGTAGTCCATAAATTCAGTGTCATACTGACCCTCGTCGTTCATCAAGAATTCCACTTTACCTTCCATGGGTGCCAGTAAATCCGGCAAGTCGCTAATGCGGTCTTTGTGCACCAGCAGCGTGTCGAGGGCATTGCAAACAGAAACACGACGAGTCTTGGCATTGTTGACAATCGCCTTGCCAATAGTCAAGTCGCCATCTTTATCGAAATAGGCATGAACCACACCAGCGCCTGTTTCAATCACAGGTACACGGGCTGTGTCACGTACAAATTCGATGAGTTTCTTTCCGCCACGCGGTATGCAGAGGTCGATGTATCCGACAGCATTCAGCATCTCGCCAGTAGCCTCATGGGTAGCCGGCAAGAGTGTGACAATATCTTCGCTGATGCCATATTGTGCCAACACCCTATGGATGAGGGCTACACCAGCTCGGTTGGAGTCGTCAGCATCCTTTCCTCCTTTTAAGACACAGGCATTTCCGCTTTTAAAACAAAGCGAGAAAACATCAAAGGTGACATTCGGACGAGCCTCATAAATCATACCAATGACACCGAACGGTACGCTGATGCGTTTCAGTTGCAGACCGTTTGGTAAAGTCTTCTCTTTAGTGATATGCCCCAGTGGTGATGGCAGAGTCGCCACATTGCGCATGTCGGATGCAATATCTGCCAACCGTTGTTTGGTCAGTTGCAATCGGTCGTAAAGCGGATTACTCTTGTCCATACGTGCTAAGTCCTTGGCATTGGCAGTCAGCAGTTCGTCCTGTTGAGCAACGATGGCATCAGCAACAGCATTAAGTATTTCGTTTCGCTTCTCGTCAGATATCAGCGCCAGCGTTGTACTGGCAGCCTTTACCCTTTTAAAAGAATCTTTCAACTCCATATTGTGTATGATTATATTCAACTCTCCACTTTTGGAATAAACTCCGTGTGCATGACATCCATCGGCCGTTCAATCAAATCTATGAGGATATTATCTTTCTTGCCGTTGGCGATGACTACCCTTATTCCGGCATTGGCAACCTGATGGGCGATATTGCATTTCGACTGCATGCCACCACGTCCCAATTCGCTCTTCTCGTCAAGGATATAGTCGCTGATGTCGCGGTTCCAATAAACAGAAGGAATGACACGGCTGTGCGGATCTTCGGGAGCACCGTTGTATATGCCGTCAACGTTGCTCAGCAAAATCAGTTCGTCGGCCTTCATCATCTGAGCAATCAATCCTGAGAGCTCATCGTTGTCCGTGAACATCAGTTCCGTTACAGAGACGGTATCATTTTCATTGATAATCGGCAGGACACCGTTTTCCAACATGACAGACATACACGCCTGCTGGTTTTCATATTGTTCACCCGCTTCAAAGTTCTCCTTCATCGTCAGCACCTGTCCCACATGAATATGGAATTCGCGGAACAAGTCATAGTAGAGTCCGATGAGTTTTACCTGTCCGATAGCAGAATACAATTGTCGTTGTTCCACATTGTCCAACTGGTTGTCCACATGAAGTTCACTCTTTCCACAAGCTACAGCACCCGACGAAACGAGGATGACCTCGAAACCGTTTTGGCGCAGCCAAGCTATCTGATCGACAATGGCAGACATCCGTGTGACATCGAGTTTCCCGTCTTTTCTTGTCAGCACATTACTGCCGACTTTGACTACTATTTTTTTCATCAATTGTCAATTCTCGATTATAAATATTAACTCATCAATCTTCTCCTGCATCTTTTTTCCTAATCTCCACACGGCGTATTTTTCCGCTGATGGTTTTCGGCAGTTCGTCAACGAACTCAATGATGCGTGGATATTTATAGGGAGCAGTTGTGCGCTTGACATGGTTCTGCAATTCTTTGACGAGTTCTTCTCCAGCTTTATCTTTCCATTCCTTGCCGAGTACTACGGTAGCCTTGACCACCATGCCACGGATGTCATCAGGAACACCTGTGATGGCACATTCTACGACAGAGGGGTGTGTCATCAAGGCACTTTCCACCTCGAACGGTCCAATGCGGTAACCGCTGGATTTGATGACATCGTCGATACGTCCTTCAAACCAGTAGTACCCGTCTTCATCGCGCCACGCCATGTCTCCCGTATGGTACAGTCCGTCATGCCAAGCCTCGCGCGTCAATTCCGGGTCACGGTAATATTCCTTGAAAAGACCTATAGGTTTTTTGTCGCCCACACGGATGACAATCTCTCCCTTCTCGCCGTCTTCACACAACGTTCCGTCAGCCTTTACCAATTCAATGTTGTATTGTGCATTGGGAATACCCATGCTTCCCGGTTTCGGAGTCATCCAGGGCATTGTACCGAGAGTCATTGTCGTTTCCGTCTGTCCGAAACCTTCCATCATCTGTATTCCAGTCTTCTCCTTGAATTTGTCGAAGACTGCAGGGTTCAGCGCCTCGCCTGCAGTCGTGCAGTATTCCAACGAAGAGAGGTCATACTTCGACAAGTCTTCACGAATCATGAACCTATAGATGGTGGGCGGTGCACAGAAACTCGTCACCTTGTATTTCTCAATCTGCCGCAGCAGCGTGTCGGCATTGAATTTCTCGTGGTCGAAGACGAAAACGGTAGCTCCAGCAAACCACTGTCCGTAAATCTTTCCCCATACCGCCTTGCCCCATCCCGTGTCAGCCACAGTGAGGTGGAGGCTCCCCTTGTGCAGATTATGCCAGAAGACACCCGTGGTCAGGTGCCCCATCGGGTACAGATAGTCGTGAGCCACCATTTTCGGTTCCCCGCTGGTACCGCTGGTGAAGTACATGAGCATTGTGTCGTCATTGGCATTGACAAACGACGGACGCACAAACGGTTTCGCGTTGTTCCACTCCTGTTCCCAGTTATGAAATCCCTCTGGAACTGGCTTTCCTGCTTCAGCATCAGAGTTAACCGCTATCAGAGCCTTAACCGTAGGGCTGTCGGGCATGGCGGCGGCAATCTGCGACGTGACATATTCGTCGTTGACGCAAACGATAGCCTTGACACTAGCCCTGGTGTTGCGATAGACAATGTCCTTCTTGGTCAGCATGTGTGTGGCAGGGATGGCAATAGCCCCAATCTTGTGCAGTGCCAGCATAGACAACCACCATTGGTAGTGGCGTTTCAGAATCAGCATCACGGGGTCGTTCTTACCGATGCCGAGTGAAAGGAAAAAGCTGGCAGTCTGGTCAGTTTTCTCCTTGAGGTCCTTGAAGGTGAATCGTATCTCTTCCCCCCTGTCGCTAGTCCACAGCAGGGCGAGTCGTTCAGGGTCTTCCTCAGCCCATCTGTCCATGACGTCATAGGCGAAGTTGAAATTCTCTGGGATGATGAATTCCAGGTTCTTGTTATAGTCTTCTATTGACTCGAAGTGAGTCTGTTTTAAAAATCTTTCTACCATTTTTTTGTCGTTGGTGTATTTAACGGTATGGCTTTCAATACCTATTCTACTGTAAATGCCAAGAATTTCACGGCTTTGTCGCCCACAGCCAGCATGCCGTGCGGCTTGGTGGAATCAAAATAGATGCTGTCACCCTCTTCCAGGATGATGGTCTTTCCGCCGATATAGAGTTCCATTTTCCCTTCCAGCACCATGTTGAACTCCTGTCCTGCATGGGTGTTCTTGTAGATGGTACGTGCCCCTGGCTTGGGTTCTACGGTGACGATAAACACGTCAGCCTTGTGGTTGACGAAGCCACTCACCAGACTCTGATATTTGTAAGCCTTTGTACGCTCTACACTCATGCCCTGTCCTTTGCGTGTGACGAAGTACGACTTCATGTGAGGAGCCTCGGCAAACATCAGTTCCTCGGCACTTACGCCATACTTATGGGCAATCTTCATCAGATTTGAGATGGTGATGTCCATTTCTCCCTTCTCAATCTTTTCGTATTTCTCGTTGTCGATACCAATGGTTTCAGCCATTTCTTCGACAGAGATGTCAAGAACGTCACGCAGTCCGCGCAACCGTTCACCTATTTGTTTCAGTTGGTCATTCATATTAATAATTCACAATTCATAATTCATAATTACTTCGCTCCCGCTTTCAATCCTCGGATGACTGCCGAAGTAAATCCGGCATGTTCCATTTCGTTCAGTCCTTTGATGGTGACTCCGCCAGGGGTTGTCACCAGGTCGATGGCTGCTTCGGGATGCATTCCTGTTGCCTCCAACAAGCCCACAGCACCCTTCATGGTCTGCATGACTATGCGCTTGGCATCGTCGGCTTTGAAGCCCAGTTCGACACCCCCTTCTGCTGCAGCACGGATATAGCGCATGGCATATGCTATACCGCACGATGCCAGTGTCGTTCCCGCTGCCAGATGCTGTTCGTCGGTAAGAATTGTCTCGCCCAAGTCGTCGAAGACAGCCTTCACCCTTTCCGTAGCCTCTTCAGAGGCATGGGCAGGAACCAGGAACGTCATCGATTGGCGTTGAGCAATGGCAATGTTCGGTATGCACAAGAAGAAGTCAGGCAACTGTCCGTCGCCCATTTTCATCCATTCTTCTATTTGGGCAGAGTTGATACCGGCAGCGACGACTACGAGCGTCTGCTTGTTGTAGTCCATGCTATCCTTGATACCCCTCAGGACCTGTTCTACGAGCCACGGTTTTACAAACACCATCACCATGTCAGCTCCTACCACAGCCATTGCGTTGTCGGTTGTCGTGCTGACACCTTTTTTTGCAAACTTGTCCAGAACGCTATGGCAGGGTTCTGCCACGCAGATGTCTGATGCGTTCAACAGGCTGCTGCCCAGCAGTCCTTCCACCGTCGAGCCACCCATGGCTCCTGCTCCTATGATTGTTATTTTCATTGTTTTTCTTGTTTTTGGGGATGTCGTTATATTGCCATTCTGTTATGACAGTTTAGCTAAAATGCATTTCAGTTTCTCCAAGAAACAGTCCGCCTCCTCCTTTGTAAGACAGAGCGGCGGCAGCAGTCGCAACACGTTCGCCCCCGCACAGCCTGTGAAGCAGTGCTCCTGCTCAATCAGCGGCACGCGCACGTCTTTATGTGGTATGTCTAGGTCGATACCCACCATCAGTCCTCGTCCGCGGACATCCAGGATATGTCTGCCTCCCTCGTGCCCCTGTAAGTCCCTTAACCCCTTCATTAGATAATCACCTACACGGTGTGCGTTTTCAACCAGTCCCTCCTGTTCGAAGACATCGAGCACAGCCAGTGCAGCAGCACAAGCCAGATGGTTGCCTCCGAATGTTGTCCCCAGTTGTCCATAAACAGGTTTGAAGTCGGGAGCAATCAGCACACCGCCCATAGGGAATCCGTTGGCAATGCCTTTGGCGACGGTGATGATATCGGGGCGGATATCTAACCACTGATGTGCAAAGAACTTTCCGCTACGTCCGTAGCCACATTGTATCTCGTCGCAAATAAGGATGGTGCCGTATTTCTTGCAGGCTGCTTGCAGTCCCTGTGCAAATGCTTTTGTTGCCAAGCGGATGCCGCCGACGCCCTGAATACATTCAAGGATAACGGCACAGACATCGCCTTTCGCCAGTTCTGCCTCCCATGCCGGAAGGTCGTTCAAGGGCAGATATGTCACGTGTCCGTTGTCATTGATGGGAGCGATAATCTTGGGATTGTTCGTCACCTCAACTGCAAGGCTGGTACGTCCGTGAAAAGCCTTTTCAACCGACAGCACGCGAGTGCGTCCGTTGGTAAACGAAGCCAGTTTCAACGCATTTTCGTTGGCTTCAGCCCCGCTGTTGATGAGAAACAGCTGATAGTCGTCGTAGCCGCTGATGCGTCCAAGCCGTTCAGCCAGTTCTGCCTGCAGTTTGTTGATGACCGAGTTGCTGTAGAATCCTAGCCTGTTCACCTGCTCCGTCACTTTTTCGATATAGTGCGGATGCGAATGCCCGATGCTGATGACGGCATGACCGCCATACAGGTCCAGGTACTCCTGCCCCTTGTCGTCCCACACGCGGCAACCTTTTCCCCTGACAATATTCACGTTGAAGAGGGGATATACGTCGAATAGTTTCATCGTCTTTTGTTCTTTTTTACTCGAAATGCACCGCAAAATTACGCATTATTTTTGAATTGCATTAAAAAAAGTGCGCAAAATGTAGAAAGGTTGTCACAATACGGCATCAATGAAACTACAAAGAAGGGATGAATCAGTGCTGATAAAGTCACAAAGACTATGCCCTGACATCTTTTGACCAAGGTCAGAAACATCTCTGACCTTGGTCAAAAGTTAAAAGGAATGCCGAATGGGTACTTTTTTTGAGGCTTATGACACTATATCTGAAATCTAATGGTGCTTTGTTGAATACCTACAGACAAGAATACAGAATTTCTCGCAATAAAACAAGCGGCAACACCTTGCTCATGTTGCCGCCTTGTGGCTTGATAGTTTAAGAGTCTTTATCAGAATGAACTTGTCGCTATTTCTTTTCCTCTACTTTGATAATTTTTACAGACTCGATATAGAATTTTATACGAAGTCCCGCTGCCTGATTAAACCAAAACAGGGGCTCGGCTATCGACCAACTGCCATTGGGATTTCCGCGTCCTTGTACGACAATCTCTTTTGAGCCGCGCTGATTGGGGCGGTGCATATCAAGACTTTTAGTCTTGTTATTTACTTTGTACATATCGTATTTATATTTAATCAGAAAGCGAACTGTATGTTTGCTGTAGTTCTTGACATGTAAGCAATAATTACTTTTGGCATCAACACCTGTTCTACTTCCTGAAATCACGACACGGTCGTCACTCAGTTTGAACCAGTCGCCACCATTGATTCTCTTTAGGATATACGGGTTCCATTCTTCATAATATGTGTTCATAGAACCTTCTAACATTTCTTTACTTCCGCCGCCGAATCTATACTCAACCTTTTGAGATTGTGCATCTGCTGCGATATTGATAGCGAACAGTGCTACTAATACTAATAAAATCTTTTTCATAGTTATATCGTTTTTTAATGATGATAATGTTACCAGACTTTTATAATTTTCAGAGTAGTCTTTACAAATTTGCCGCCTCTGAACGGCTGATGGACACTTCCACCTTCAGGCTCCAATACCACAGGGGTTACTTCTATTCGGGATTTGTCTGCACGAGTGGCTGAAGCTCCTGCCTTAATCGAGCGGTTGGTGTCGTTTTCTACCTCTACGCTGCCGTCATCGTAAAGTGATACATACACTTTTCCGATGGAGGGTCCGCCTTTTACCTTATATATAGAATAGATATACTTGGTGCCGGGCACTTTGGAAATCATCTCTTTTGTAGGTTCTTTGGATATGAACCGGATGTCTGCGCAACCGCTTCCGGCTGACCATGTAGAGCTTTGAGCCGATGCCAGAATGGAGTTGAGTACGAACAGCGCTACTAATGAAAATAGATACTTTTTCATGGTTGTCGTGTTTTTATTGTTTTTTTATTTGTTTTTTAGTACATTCCTTCAAACGGTTTCCATTGGCTGTACGGCATGACCAGATAGAATCCGGTGCCGCCACCCTGCAACCCGCTTCGTTTGGCTTCCGCAATCTGTGCAGCGGTAGCAATACTGAAGTTGATCGTGCCTTTTGCCTCTTGATTCAGCGTATTCACCATCTTCTGTTGCTTGGCATACGGGATATTGGCAACGCTGCTGGCAGTTGAACCATTGGCTTTCTCGCCCGTCACTACCCAGTACAGGTAGTAGCTGATGGGGCTTTTCGTGATGGCATATTTGTTACCGACCTTCATCATCTTGAAGATGAGCTGGGTGGAGATAATCTCGTCACGGTTTTTCACAGAACTTTTATTGCCGCTACTTGCCGGAGCCTTTTCCTTCTTCATGATTTTCTCTTCCGACATGGTGATGCACTCGTCGTAATATCCCATGAAGTGTTTGCCTCCGACACCTGCAAACCAAGCCTTCCTGCCGTTCTTGTCACCGATAAAGATGTCGCGGCTCTTGTCGTTGATAACGGCACGGTGGTTCTTCGCTCTCTCCCACATGGTGCTGCGGTCAACATAGGTGCTGACGCCGTTGCCGTGGAAACTCTGTGCGTTGGCATTTACTGCCGCTGCAATCGCTATGATTGCCAATAGAAATAACTTTTTCATCGTCGTATGGTTTTTTAGTTATATACTACATCTTGATACCGAAGATGTTGAGGTATTGCTTGTTCTTGATATACTTGTCCCAGTTGTCGCGATAGATGAAGTAGATGTATGAGCTTCCGGCGTTCTTGATGTAGTTGTTGCGCTCACCGTATGCCATCTCATCGCTGGTGGCAACGCGGAAGAGGCCGGTGCGACCGAATGCCTGATCCATACACTTGATGAAGAGGTTGCGCTGGCTGTCGTTGACTTTTGCTGGTGCATCGGGAGCATTGCGGTTCAGCCATACATCGGTGGCAGCGGCATACTCGCGGTTGGTGACAGGACGGCGGTTGATGATGGCTGCCCTGACGGTGGTCTTGTTTCCGGCATGATACATCGTTCCTTCCGGCATCTGTGACATGTTGTTGCGCAACAGGCGATAGAGCATGTCGGCACGCTCCTTGTTGGTCATGTTGCCGTTGTTCTGCTTGGTCTGCTCGCGCTTCTTGTCGCCGAACCGATCGCGGTTCTTTTCGTCATTATGTCTCGACCTGAACTTGTCGTCTTTATCATGGTGATGACGGTTGCCGTCGAGATCCCACCCGTTGTGGTTGCGTGTTTGCGGACGTCCGCCGATGAAACTGGGCTTTTCGTCCCTTTCCTTGAATTTTCTCGGCTCCTCTTTGGGCATCGTCTGACTGCTTTGAATGTGGTAAGCACCGGACCATGTGTCGCACTTCATGCTGTTGATGCCGTTGCGCGAAATGGATGGATAGTCCTTCACATCGTTAATGATTCTCACTTTCAGGAGTTTGGTCTCGCCGACTTTAACATAACCGGAATGTACTGCTGCCGTAGCCAGGTCGGAGTTGTCGGTGTAGATGTTGTTCCTGCCACCCCATACGCGCCCGTTCACTTTTCCTGTGACCTTGAAGGTGTACAGTTTTCCTTGGTTTGAGCGTAACGAACTGAGGCTCGACGGTGGTGTCTGGTAATCTTGTGCCATGCCTGTGATAGCAAACAGCATGGCTGCGAGGGTTAATACATACTTTTTCATTGTGGTTTATAGTTTAAATTTAGTGTTCAAGAAGTAGGGTTTGCAGGTTTTGTCTGCACTTTCAATGACAAAAGTATGGTAAAAAGACAGGAATAGGACTAACAATTCCAGTAAAACGACTGCAAAAACAGGATTTGTTAGTCTTTTCGTATGTTTTGATGGAGAATCCATTCTCTCGGCGTCATACCCGTATGTGTCTTAAAGGTACGGAAGAAGGAGGTTTCGTTGGCGAAACCACTTTTCATGCTGATGGCAGTGAGTTTCATGTTGGGTTGGCTGTACAGCAGTTGCTGTGCGTAGGTAATGCGGTAGCCGTTTATGAAAGGTGAGAACGACAAATTGTAGTTTCGCTTGATGGCATCGGTGACCGCCCTGCTGCCCACACCCAGCATGTCGGCAATGTCGGCAACCTTCAAGTCGCTGCGAAGGTAAGGACGCTTTTCTTCCATCAGCGTTTCAATGCGTTGTATCAGTGTTTTGGAAGGTGTGGATTTCTGTGCCCTATCCGTGTTTTCATTCTTTTGGTTGATGTGGTTGTTTTTCTTCTTATTCCTCATCCTTTTATAAACAAGGAATGATCCAATAGCAAATAGCATGGATAATGTTCCCAACAGCAGCCACCACCATGGGCTGATGCTAATGATATCTTCAGGTTCGCCACCCACGGGTAGCAGCACGGCTGAGGCATATGGAGAAAAGTTGCTCTCGCGAGTGCCGCCAGCCATGATGAGGTTTCCGCATGGCGTCAGCACTGGCGTGCTCAGTCCGATATTCGGTAGTGGGTCGGTATAGTAGAGGGTGAGGGCAGCTTGTGGCAAAGTGACACATAATATATACAGGCGATGGCTGTCATCGCAGCCGACCACATATCCGCGGTTGCGGTTCCGGTCGGTGATGACGGATGTGAAATAATGGATTCTTCCCCATTTACTTTTCGATGGAATGGGCTGTTTTGTGGGCAAGATAGAGAATTTTCCATTCTCTGTCTTGATGATGGCATATTGTCCGGCTTTGTTCTCTACCAGCATCAGATAGGTATAGATGCCTTTTGCCTCGTTGCCGATGAAGTTGTCGGCAGACAAATGCTGCTGATGGGCGTGCAACGGTCGCCATGTGTCGAACAAAGGGTCGGTAAATGGTTCACCTTTCAGCGGAGTGATGAGGAATGTGTCGGGAACATTGCCGTGGATGTCAGCATTTCCCAGTACGATGGCATTGTCTTTGGCTGTCCGGAAGACGTAAGGGTAGGAGCGTCCGCTGCGAATCTCTTTCACGGGGGTGTTGTTGACGGCACCGTCGTAGCGTTCCCAACTGTCATCGTTGTACCAGTTGCCGGTGATATAGACCTTGCCGTCGTCCAGTTCGGCAGCACCTGCCATGCATCGCTTCTTGTCTAAGCATCCCCAGCCTGTGAAGGTGTGAGTCTTCGGGTCGTAGAACTCGGTGGCAAAGATTTGTCCGATACCCAGATGCTGCTCATGGCCGCCGCCAATCATTACCTTACCCGAACGAAGAGGAAGGAAAAAGCCTTGGTCGTGCGCATAGACGGTTTTCATCAGGTGCCACTTGCCGTCTTTAAAGTATTCTGCCGTTGCCGTTGGTATGAATCCCGTTGTATGTCCACCTACCACCACCACCTCGCCGTTGGCACAGAACGTGCTGTGTCCGCCGCGTGCAACGTTGAGGTCGGGCAGCCGCACAGCCTCTATCTTTACCATTGGGCATACACTATGCTCAGATGTAGCCCCAATGGGTGTCGCTGCCAGTATAAACAGGAAGCAGGTGAGTGCGATGTGCAGTATTTTCTTTGTCATCTCGCTGACAAAGGTAGTGCAAACCGAAGACAATACAAAATTATTTTATATTTTTATGGTTAAGGTTTATTTTTGAATTATCTTTGCAGTCGAAAAATGGACAAAGTGTAAAGCGAAAGTGAAAATACGGTAACAAAATGGACAAAGTAAAATTTACAAAAATGCACGGGTGCGGCAATGACTATATCTACGTCGATGCCCAGTTGTTTCCAATGGACGACCCATCGGAGGCTGCCATAGCCTGGAGCGACCGCCACAAGGGCATAGGCAGCGACGGGCTGGTGCTCATCGGCAAGAGTACGGTGCCGGAGGCTGACTTCTCCATGCGCATCTTCAATGCCGACGGCTCGGAAGCCATGATGTGCGGCAATGCCTCGCGGTGTATAGGAAAGTACGTCTATGAAAGGGGACTCACTCAAAAACGGGTTGTATCTCTTCTGACGCTCTCCGGTATCAAGACGCTCTATCTTCATATTGTGAACGGCATTGTCGAGTCTGTTACGGTGGATATGGGCGAACCGATATTGGAGGACGAATCTCTCTTCAATGCCCGTCGGGCTGAATCGCTCTGCGATGAAAGTTCGGACGACTGCCAGCACGGGGGAGAGAGTGGGGTGTTTGTCTCGATGGGCAACCCCCATTACGTCATCTTCACGGATGATGTTGACCAGGTGGGCGAAACGGGGCCAGTCCTTGAACGTCATCCGGCTTTCCCGCAACGCTGCAACATTGAGTTTGCCAGAAGATGCCATCAGGAAGGTGCTGCGGCGGAGGGGACGACGGCGTTCCGTACACGAGTATGGGAGCGCGGTAGCGGCATCACCATGGCTTGCGGCACGGGCGCCTGTGCTACTGCCGTGGCGGCTTGCCTGACAGGACGGGCAGGACGAAGGTGCGACATTGTCATGGATGGCGGTACTCTCTGCATTGAATGGTGTGAGTCGGACCGTAACGACGGGGGGCTCGTCTTCCTGAAGAACCATATCTATATGACTGGACCCGCCGAGTTTGTCTTTGACGGTGAAATCGCGAAGTGCTTGCAGAGCGAAGCGGCGCAAGAAGATACTTTCGTTTAAAAAAGTCCAAATAGATTTGGCTTTTCGCTCACTTAATCGTATCTTTGGCTACGCCGAAAATACTAACGCTCGACAAAAAAAAGAGCTAGCTCTTTGGTTTTGTGCTCACTTAATCGTATCTTTGCGGTGTTTTTTTAAGTTAGGGAATATATGCAAACGAAATGTCATCTCTCCGTTCTCATTCATGAACAGGCAAAGAAGTATGGCGCCAAGCCTGCGCTGACGTTCCGGTCGTTCGGCAGCCTGAAGTGGAAAACGGTATCGTGGAATCAGTTCTCGATGCGTGTCAAACAGGTGTCTAACGCCTTGCTGAACTTGGGCTTGAAGCCGCAGGAGAAGATCGCGGTGTTTGCACAGAACTGCATACAGTATCTCTATACCGACTTCGGCGCCTACGGCATCCGCGTCGTCTCCATACCGTTCTATGCCACCAGTTCCGAACAGCAGATTCAGTTCATGATCAACGACGGCAGCGTTCGCTACCTCTTTGTGGGCGAGCAAGAGCAGTATGACAAGGCGCATCGCGTGGCACCGCTCTGTCCGACACTGGAGCGCATCGTTGTCTTCGACTCTAGTGTGCGCATCAGCACCCACGATCCTCACGGCTTGTATTTCGAGGACTTCCTGAAGCTGGGCGAGGGACTACCGCGCCAGTCGGAGGTGGAGGAACTATGGCATCAAGCTAACGAAGATGATTTATGTAATATTCTCTATACCAGCGGGACGACTGGCGACTCGAAGGGGGTGATGCTGACCTACGGACAATATCATGCTGCTATGGAGGCTAACGGCAAGTGTGTGCCGGTGACAAAGGACGACAAGGTGATTAACTTCCTGCCGCTGACACATATCTTTGAGCGCGGATGGTCGTACCTGGCGCTGACAATGGGAGCACAACTCATTATCAACACTTACCCGAAGGAAATTCAGCAGTCGCTGCGCGAAACCCATCCTACCTGCATGTCGAGTGTTCCGCGTTTCTGGGAGAAGGTGTATGTGGGTGTGAAAGAGAAGATCGACAGCGCTAGTCCCGTTCAGCGCAAGCTGTTCCTGCATGCACTGGCGGTGGGAAAGAAGCGCAATGTGGAGTATCTGGCTCACGGCAAGCGGGTTCCTCTGCCGGTGGAGATGGAATACAGACTGGTCAACAGTACCATCCTCAGTCTGGTGCGCAAGCAACTGGGGCTTATCCGTCCGAATATCTTCCCCACTGCCGGAGCGTACGTCTCGCCGGAAGTCGAGGAATTTGTCCATTCCATCGGACTGAAGATGGTGGTGGGCTACGGACTGACGGAGAGTCTTGCCACCGTTTCGTGCGACCATCTGGACGAGGGCTATACCATCGGGTCGGTGGGAAGACCGATAGAAGGTATCGAGATCAAGATTGGCGAAAACGAAGAGATTCTGTTGAAGGGTCCGACCATCACGAAGGGATATTACAAGCGCGACACAACGAATGCCGCCGCCTTCGACAAAGACGGTTTCTTTCATACTGGTGATGCCGGCTACCTGAAAGACGGTGAATTGTTCTTGAAGGAGCGCATCAAAGACTTGTTCAAGACTTCTAACGGCAAATATATCGCTCCGCAGATGATTGAGGGATTGCTGCTGGTTGACAAGTTTGTGGAGCAGGTGGCGGTAGTGGCCGACCAACGCAAGTTCGTCTCGGCACTCATCGTCCCGGAATACAACATCCTAGAGGAGTGGGCACGCGAAAACGGCATCGCCTTCGACGACAGGGAGGAACTTTGCAGCAACAAGAAGGTTATAGCCATGATGGCAGAACGTATCGAAACGCTCACACAGGGACTTGCCAGCTACGAGAAAATCAAGAAGTTCGTGCTGCTGGCTCACCACTTCTCCATGGAGAACGGCGAACTGACGAATACGCTGAAACTGCGCCGCCCCGTGGTGTATAAGAGTTATAAAGACGTCATCAATAAAATTTACGAGGAGTAAATTGATAATTCTTGCGCCGCTTCGCTCTGCAAGTGCTACGCGATTACACAATTCACAATTAATAATTCACAATTGATTACACAAGACCAACTGAAAGACATATTGGATAGGGCTGATGCCTTGCATCGCTATCTGAACATACCACAGAAGCAGGTGGAGTTTGAGGAAGAACAATTGCGGACTCAGGCTCCAGACTTTTGGGACGACCCGGCACGTGCTCAGGCGCAGATGAAGAAGGTGAAGGGGATAGAGAAATGGCTAACGGGTTACAAAGAGGTGCGCACTCTCGCCGATGAACTGCAGCTGGCGTTTGACTTCTACCATGAGGATATGGTGACCGAAGGAGAGGTGGATGCTGATTATGCCAAAGCTCTGAAAGCCATAGAAGACCTAGAACTGAAGAACATGCTGCGGCAGGAAGAGGACCCGATGGACGCGGTGCTGAAAATTAACTCCGGTGCCGGTGGCACAGAGAGCCAGGACTGGGCGCAGATGCTCATGCGCATGTATATGCGATGGGCTGAGGCTCACGGTTACAAGGTTACCATTTCCAATCTTCAGGAAGGCGACGAGGCAGGCATCAAAAGTGTCACGATGGAGATTGAAGGTGGCGAGTTTGCCTATGGCTTCCTCAAGAGCGAGAACGGTGTCCACCGGTTGGTGCGGGTCAGTCCGTTTAATGCTCAAGGTAAGCGTATGACGAGTTTCGCTTCTGTCTTCGTCACACCGCTGGTCGATGACACCATTGAGGTGTATGTCGATCCAGCCAAACTGTCGTGGGACACGTTCCGTAGCAGCGGTGCAGGCGGGCAGAATGTCAACAAGGTGGAGTCGGGCGTACGACTGCGCTATTGGTACACCGACCCCGATACCGGCGAAGAAGAGGAAATCCTCATCGAGAATACCGAGACGCGCGACCAACCGAAGAACAAGGAGAAGGCTTTGTTGCTGTTGAAATCGCAACTCTACGACCGAGCCATGAAGAAACGCCTGGAGGCACAGGCAAAGATAGAGGCTTCGAAAAAGAAAATAGAGTGGGGCAGTCAAATCCGTTCTTATGTCTTCGACGACAAACGCGTGAAAGACCACCGCACCAACTACCAGACTTCGGATGTCGATGCCGTTATGGACGGTAAACTCGATGGCTTTATCAAAGCTTATCTGATGGAGGAAGGGGAAAATTGATAATTCACACTAAAATAAATAAAAACACTATGAACGAAACAACTAAAGCAAAGAAAGCTGCTTATCAGAAAAAGCAGGAAGCACAAGGAAAGAAAGTAGTAAACTGGATTTTCGGTGTATTGTTGGTACTTGCCATCATCTTCGCCGTCTATTCCGTGTTTATTGTGAGTTGAGAGTCTAGAGTTCTTTGCAAGCAAAGCGCTTCACGATTAGAGAGTCTGGAAATGAGTGGACTGGAGATAGAACGCAAGTTCTTGGTGCATAAGCGCATGGACTGGAAGGCGCAGGCTTTTGCCAGCAGCCGCATCCAGCAGGGATACATGGCTGCCGTCAACACCGTTCGTGTGCGCACTCGTGACGACAAAGCCTTCCTCACCATTAAGGGACCTTCGCGCGACGGTTTGTCACGCTATGAGTTTGAGAAAGAAATTACCATGGATGAGGCACGGCAGCTGTTGCCACTCTGTGAACCGGGCATCATCGACAAAACACGCTATCTCGTACGTTGCGGTGACCACGTTTTCGAGGTTGATGAGTTCTATGGCGACAACGAAGGACTGGTAATGGCTGAGGTGGAGCTGCAAAGTGCCGACGAAAGCTTTGAAAAGCCAGAATTCATCGGAATGGAAGTAACCGGCGACGGTCGCTTCTACAATCGGCAGATGCGCCGCAACCCCTTCCGCCTTTGGCGCGACAACCTGCCAGAAGAATACAGATAAACGAACCCAAAGCACAGCCAAGGACATCGGCAAAGAAGTCTATCCAGTCACCACTGCGGGTGCCACCTGTGCAGTAGGCTTGCACCAATTCCAACAAACCACCCATGAGGGAGGGGAGGAGGAGGGAGTAAATTAATAATTGACATTTTTTTAACAAGCGAAGCGTCTTCGTCGATTGCTTGCTCTGCAAGCGTTTCGCGATTATGGTCTTTGGCTTTTGACCTTCGACCTTCAGCCTTTGACTTTTGAGTTTCAACCTTTGCCCTTTGGTCTTCGACCTCAGCCTTTCGTAGGCAATGACGATGCTTAGTACGAGGTACATGACGATGTGCGTCCACTTGTCCATCATGCTTACATGACTGAGCGGAGTCTCTGGAATGGGGACGATACAGATTACCCAGATAACGGCAACGAGCATCGTTGTCAAAGGATATTTACTGATAAAAGAGATTATTTTCTGCATCTTTTCTTCTTCTATTGTCGCATTTTTCGCATCTTTTCTTTTAATATGCTGCAAAAGTAGATAATTTTTTATACTTTTGCAACCGTTATAGGGATAGAATCCCCGTTTGGTCCTATATATAAATAGGTGTAACTTTTTTATGAAACAGACAGACAGAGGAAGTTTCGGAAGCAAGTTGGGTGTCGTCCTGGCTACGGCAGGTAGTGCCGTCGGACTGGGCAATGTGTGGCGTTTCCCCTATATGGCAGGAGAGAACGGCGGAGCTGTCTTCATCATCATTTACATTGCCTGCGTCCTGGTGTTGGGACTGCCGTGTATGGTTAGCGAGTTCATCATCGGCAGACATGCCGCCTCCAATACTGCCCGTGCCTACACCAAGCTCTCCAACGGCACGGCATGGAAGTGGGTAGGTTATCTGGGAGTGCTCACAGGCTTTCTTATTACCGGTTATTACGGTGTCGTGGCAGGTTGGTGTCTGCAATACGTCTATGCCTCTGTAGCCGGTCAACTGCATGGCAGTCCGCAGTTCTTCGACCAGTATTTTGCTGTTTTCAGCTCAGACCCATGGCAGCCCATATTGTGGCTCTGCGTCTTTTTCGGCATCACCCACTTCGTCATCATCCACGGAGTGCGCAACGGCATCGAACGAGCCTCCAAAATCCTCATGCCCTTGCTGTTTGTCCTGTTGCTGTTTATCGTTGTCGCCTCGTGCATGCTGCCTGGTGCCTCCGCAGGCATTGATTTCCTGTTTAAGCCCGACTTCTCCAAGATGACCAGCGACGTCTTCCTCGGCGCCCTCGGACAGTCGTTCTATTCGCTGAGCATCGCCATGGGATGCATCTGTACCTATGCCTCCTACTTCAGCCGTCAGACCAACCTTTCCAATTCAGCCGTGCAGATAGGCCTCATCGACTCGATGGTAGCCATCCTAGCCGGACTCATGATATTCCCTGCCGCCGCCTCCGTAGGTGTGCGCCCAGACAGTGGTCCTTCGCTCATCTTCATCACCCTGCCCAACGTCTTCGAACAAGCCTTTGTTTCGATGCCCATCGTGGGCTTCTTCATCTCCCTGATGTTCTATGCCCTCCTGGCGTTGGCTGCCCTCACCTCGCTGATATCCCTTCATGAGGTGAGCACGGCATTCTTCCAAGAAGAGCTCAAGACCACCCGCAACCGCGCAGCTTGGATAGTCACCGTTACCTGTTGGGTTGTCGGAGTGTTCTGTTCCATGTCCCTGGGTCAGTGGAGTTTCCTCTCCATCGATGGCAAGAGCCTGTTCAGCCTCTTCGACTTCGTCACGGGTCAGATATTCCTGCCCATCGGCGGTTTCCTCACCTGCCTGTTCATTGGTTGGTTTGTACCGAAACAACTTGTCAAAGACGAATATACCAACTGGGGCACATTGCGCGGTAGACTGTTCAGGGTTTATCTCTTTCTGGTGCGCTTTGTCTGTCCTGTAGCCATTGCTGCTATCTTCCTCCACCAATTTGGTGTGGTTTGAGAGATGAGAGTTTAGAGTCCTTCGCTAGCGAAGCGCTTCGCGGTTACTTGTGCCGCTTCGCTCTGCAAGCGAGCAAAGCTCGAACGAGAGTAGAGAGTTTTTAGAGATGAAAAGGGCAAATTTTGGAAAATTAGGAGTCATCCTGGCTACGGCAGGTTCAGCAGTAGGACTCGGCAACATCTGGCGTTTTCCCTATATGACGGGTGAGAATGGTGGTGCTGCCTTCATCCTTGTCTATATCGTCTGTGTCTTCATGTTGGGCATTCCCGGCATGATAGCTGAATTTGTCGTCGGTCGTCATGGTGCTGCCAATGCCGCCCGTGCCTATGGCAGAATGACGCGTCGCCGTTCCTGGGGCCTCATCGGCTACATGGGTGTGTTCACCGCCATGATCATCCTTGGTTTTTATGCCGTTGTTGCCGGCTGGTGCCTGCAATACCTCTATGCCTCCGTTGCCGGTCAGGTGCAGGGCGATACGGCTTTCGTCTCCGACTATTTTTCCACTTTCTCCTCCCATCCCCTTTATCCATCGCTGTGGGCAGTAGCCTTCATCCTGCTTACCCATTTTGTCGTCACCCGTGGTGTGCGCAACGGCATCGAGCGTGCCTCCAACCTCCTCATGCCCACCCTGCTGTTCCTGTTGTTGGTCATCGTCGTCGCCTCGTGCATGTTGCCCGGAGCCTCGGCTGGCATTGAGTTCCTGTTTAAACCCGACTTCTCCAAGCTGTCGTCTCGCGTCTTTCTAGAAGCCCTCGGACAAGCTTTCTTCTCGTTGAGTCTTGGCACAGCATGTCTCTGCACCTACGCCTCCTACTTCAGCCGTAAGATCAACCTTGCTGCCTCAGCCCTGCAGATTGCTTTGCTCGATTGTGTGATAGCCATCCTTGCCGGACTCATGATATTCCCTGCAGCTGCTTCCGTTGGTGTGCGCCCCGATAGCGGTCCTTCGCTCATTTTCATCACTCTGCCCGCTGTCTTCACACAAGCCTTTGCTGCCGTGCCAGTCGTGGGCTACATCATCTCCGTGCTCTTCTACGCCATTTTGGCGCTGGCAGCCCTCACCTCCACCATCTCCATGCACGAGATAGGTACTGCCTTCTTCCGCGAAGAGTTGAGACTGAGCCGTCGGCAGGCAGCCTTCATTGTCACCCTCGTGTGCAGCCTGCTCGCCGTAGCCTGCTCGTTGTCCACGGGAGCTGTACCCCAGTTGCAAGTCTTCGGTACGTCGCTTATGGAATTCTGCGACGGTCTCACCGCCAACCTCCTGCTGCCTCTTGGCAGTCTTCTCACCTGCCTCTTCCTCGGCTGGGTGGTCCCTCGTCGGATAGTCAAAGACGAGTTCACCAACTGGAACTCCGTCTGCCGTTGCCTCTATCCCTATTGGCTCGTTGCCGTTCGCTACGTCTGTCCTGTAGCCATCGCCGCCATTTTCCTCCATCAACTGGGAGTGATTTGAGAGAGCCACCAGCCCCATGAAGGGGGAGCCTTAGAGTTGAGAGTCTAGAGTTTATAGTTTAGAGATGAGAGTTTAGAGTATATAGTATAGAGAAAAACGGAAGCTGGAATTATGAACCTGAAAGAGTTTTTCTATTTTCGCAAGTCCGACAGCCGCGTGCTGCTGTTCTTGTTTACCATCGCTGTCATCGTCGTGGCAGTCATGATGTTGTTCGATAACCGTGGGGAGACGACGGCCTTGACGGCACAGGATTCTATCGACAACCAGATGCTAGGGGGAAAAAGGAGTGCCGATTATGGTGACAGGAGGAAAGGGCATGGAAGTTATTCCTCAAACCGTTACCTCCACTATGCTACTGAGGGCAGACCTATCGCACTGGCACCCTTCGACCCCAACCGTGCCGACAGCACCCAGCTGTTGCGCCTGGGCTTCGCCCCGTGGCAGGTGCGCAGCATCTACCGCTATCGGGCGAAAGGAGGCGTCTTCCGGACACCTGAAGATGTGGCACACATATATGGAGTGACGAAAGAGCAATACGAAACCTTGCGCCCCTATATCCGCATCTCCGACGACTATCAACTGGCAGCACACTATGTCGCACCATCTGAACGTTATGTCAAAACGCCGCGCGACTCGGTGAAATACCCTGTTAAGGTGGCACCAAACGAGAAAATCGTTCTCAATACTGCCGACACTACCCAGTTGAAGCGTGTTCCGGGTATCGGCAGCGGATGGGCTCGACAGATATTCAACTATGGTAAGCTGCTGGGCGGCTATGTTGATATAGCCCAGCTCACCGAGATAGAAGGCTTTCCCGATGAGGCGCTGTCCTATTTCGTCATAGACCATCCCCATCCGCAGAAGATGAATCTCAACAAACTCTCCCTGAACCAGCTGCGCCGCCATCCCTACATCAACTTCTACCAAGCACGCGCCATCTGCGACTACCGCCGTCTGAAAGGTCCCTTGCAGAGTCTCAGTCAACTCCGCCTGCTCAACGACTTCACTCCTACTGCCATCGAACGCCTGCAACCCTATGTGGAGTTCTGAAAAATGGTCGGAGGACGACCACAGTATGGTATTCAAAATACCGCATATTGGTCCGTGAGAGACCATGTGTTGGTACGGACAGTACCACAGGCTGGTACAAGGAATACCAAACTGTGGTATCGTTTTTGATACGACGGCATCATTTTACTGCAATGAACGCCTTCTTGCATGCACAACATATACATAGAATTTATAAAAGGCGGAAATATCTGCCATATCTGCAACAATCGTTGATTATCAGGCGGTTACGAGTGGCAGATGGGTGGCAGATATGGTAAATGTTTTTTACTTTATCAGTTTGTTAACCCCTTTCTTAACAGATTTTATACATATTTTGGGCGAAAGATTTCCTTTTCTCTCTCCTTTGAAAATGTTAAAAGGGGAAAATAAACAGAGTTTTATGTTGTGGAATTTTTCATTTCTTTTTATCTTTGTAGCTAAATGTGGCTGGAACCCGCTGCAGGTCTTGTGTCGATGCAGCTTGGAAAAGTCTTCGACCATACCAAGGAGGAGTATTTCCGAGTGCCGTTGGAACAGGGGCAGTCGCACTGGAGCGAGCCCTACAAGGACATAGTTGGCGCCAACACGCTGGTCACCGACATCCTGATACCCGTCGGCGCCATGGGCATGGCATTGTTTACCGGATGGTTCGTTCCGAAGGCAAGGTATCAAGGCTCACGCCTGGGCACATTCATCTATCTGTTCATCCTGCGCTGGCTCGTACCCATAGCCCTCATCATTATTTTCCTTAATTCCCTGAATATCATATAAACCTTATATCACCATTGTATTTATCTTAAAACTATTTAGAAGTATGAAAACTGCAACATTATCAAAAATCCAATATGGCATCTATGCCGAGTGTGTTGCCCATAAGGGAGAGACCTGCTATAACATTCCCTATATGTTTGTGCTCGATGGTAGCTTGGACGAAGAAAAACTAAAGAAGGCTATTGAGACTGCCGTAGCTGCTCATCCCACCCTCTTTACCCGCATCGCACTGAACGAGCAGGGCGACCCCATACAAACCCTCGACTCCAGCGAGACGTTTTCGTTGAGCGTCGAGCCCTATGACGCATCCATTTCACAGTCGCTCGTCGTCCCCTTCGACATTGTCAACGACCGGCTCTTTCACATCCGGTTGCTGAAAGATGCTGAGCATTTCTATCTCCTGCTCGACATCCACCACATCATTGGCGACGCCATTACGCTGAAGGTGATGCTTGCCGACATAGAAGCTGCTTACTACGGCAAGGCGCTGGAGCCCGAGACGATGACGATGATGGACGTTGCCATCGCCGACGCCGAGAAGCGTCAGACACCTGCCTTCGAGGAAGGTAAGCAATGGTATGCCCAGAACTTCGACTGTGGCGACACATCAACCCTGCTCATTCCCGACCTGGAAGGTACGGAACGCACGGAGGCAAACGCCATTCGTATGCTTAGCGTTGACAAGGAAAAGATAGAGACTTTCTGCAAGTCCAACGGCATCTATAAGAACACGCTCTTCCTGTCAGCTTACGCCTATCTTCTGGCGAAGTTCAACAACGAGCAGGAAGCGTTGTTTACTACGGTCTATAACGGACGTAACGACCAACGACTCGCTCATACTGTGGGTATGACGGTGAAGATTCTACCCGTTTATGCTAAGTTCACCAACGACACTTCTGTGATGGACTTCATGAAAGCTTGTCAGGAGCAGAATACAGGCTGTCGCGAACACGACGTCTATACCTATCCAGACCTGATGGCTGACCTCAACCTGCAAAGCAACTCTATGTTTGCGTGGCGAGGAAGCCTGTTTGTTGACACACAACTGATGGGCAAGCCCATGCAGACCATACAACTCTGCAACCACACTCTGGAAGTGCCGCTTTGTATGATGGTCTATACCATCGGCAGCCAATATCAACTCCGGGCAGAATATGATGCCAGTGCCTATTCCGAAGCACTCATCAGTGAGTTCATGGAGAGTTATGAGGCTGCCCTAAATGGCTTCCTCAGCGAAACCACCCTCTGCGACATTGACATCACTACGACTTCGCAAGTAGCGACCCTCGACAACTTCAACCAGACAGACGAACCCTATGACGACATGCAGACCATTGTGTCGTTGTTCCGCCAGCAGGTAAAAGCTACACCTGAGAATATCGCTGTAGTCTATAAGGATAAGAAATATACCTATGCCGATGTGGATTCCATCAGCGACCGCATAGCAGGGTATATATGGTCAAAGGTTAAAGGTCAAAGGTCAAAGGACGATGTTCAAAGGAAAGAGGTTGTAGTATCTATTCTTATCCCCCGCTGCGAGTGGATGGCCATTGCCTCTATGGGAGTTCTGAAGGCAGGATGTGCCTACCAACCCCTTGACCCGTCGTACCCGAAGGAGCGCCTGAACTTCATGATGCAAGATGCAAATGCCCAATTGCTAATTGCTGACGAGGAACTGCGACCCATCGTCGACGAATATCAAGGTGAGGTGCTGTTGACAAGAGATATCGATAAACTTCCTAATAATCCTAATAATCCGAATACTCCGATTTCTCCGAATAATCTTTTCATCCTCCTTTACACCTCAGGTTCCACAGGCGTACCTAAGGGGTGCCAGTTGGAGCACCGCAATCTGGTGGCATTCTGCCATTGGTATCAACGCTATTACAGTTTGAAACCCGAACACAATGTGGCAGCCTACGCCAGCTACGGCTTCGATGCCTGCATGATGGACATGTATCCTGCGCTGACCTGTGGTGCCACGGTATATATCATCCCCGAGGAACTGCGTCTCGACCTCATAGCCCTCAACGACTACTTCGAGCAGAACAAGATAACCCATTCGTTTATGACCACGCAGGTGGGCTATCAGTTTGCCACAAGCATCGAGAACCACTCACTGCTTCACCTCTCAACGGGAGGCGAGAAGCTGGCTTCCATGACACCACCCACCAATTATCATTTCTATAACGCATATGGACCGACAGAGTGTACCATCTACACAACCGCCTATTTAGTGGATAAGAAGTTGAAGGAGATACCCATCGGTAAACCTCTCGACAACATGCATCTCTATATCGTTGACCCACAGGGGCACCGTCTGCCTGTAGGAGCTGCCGGAGAATTGTGGATCAGTGGTCCACAGGTATCTCGAGGTTACCTGAATCGTCCGGAAAAGACAGCAGAAGTGTATATCCAGAATCCGTTCACCGACAACGACAAGTATGCGCGCGTTTATCGTTCTGGAGATATCGTGCGCTACCTCCCTTCTGGTGATATCCAGTTCGTAGGACGTCGCGACGGTCAGGTAAAGATTCGCGGTTTCCGCATCGAGCTGAAAGAAGTGGAAGCAGTCATACGCGAGTTCCCTGGCATCAAGGACGCTACCGTGCAGGCCTTTGACGAAGAGGGTGGAGGAAAGTTTATTGCTGCCTACATCGTCAGCGATGAGCAGGTGGACATCGAGGCTTTGAACAGCTTCATCCTCGACCAGAAACCACCATACATGGTGCCTGCCGTAACCATGCAGATTGAGGCTATTCCGCTGAACCAGAACCAGAAGGTAAACAAGAAAGCCTTGCCAAAGCCAGAGAAGAAAGCCGCCATTGATGAAGTGGAAACCAACGTACCCATGAACGTACTGGAGAAGGAAATCCACGACATCATCGCACAAATTATCAACAACGAGGAGTTTGGCATAACAACGATACTGGGCTACGCCGGTCTTACATCTATCATGGCCATCAAACTGGCTATACAGATTAACAAGCGTTTCGGCATAACCTTAGACTCAAAGGCTCTTGCCAAGACAGGCAGTGTGCAAAGCATAGAGAACGAGATATTGACAATGCTGATGAGTGGCAACGCCACCACACAGCAGGCAGGCGCGACGGAGCATGCCGATATGAGCAACATCCCGCTTTCATACGCACAGATGGGTGTTTATGTGGACTCTATTAAGACCCCCGAGTCAACCATCTACAACACACCGCTCTACGCCCGCTTCCCTAAGAATGTGGACATCAAGCAGTTGGTCAACGCAGTGGAGACGCTCATCAAGATGCACCCTATGCTGCAAGCTCACTTCGGAAGTGCAGGAGCAGACATCATCCAGATTGTGGACCCCAACCAGCCTATCGAGATTACCCAAAGTCAGCGCAAGGAGTCAGACATGCCTCAATATAGGTATGAGTTTATCATACCCTTCAACCTGAGACAAGGTCCGCTCTATCACATAGAGATTGTAACTACAGAGGAGTGGGTATATCTGATGATGGACATCCATCACCTCGTTATCGACGGTGGATCATTCGACGTGCTGCTGTCGCAACTGTTCGATTTGCTCAACGGCAAGGAGATCGAGCCCGAAAGCTTCACCTATGCCGACTTCGTGGCTGCACAGAAAGCTGCTGAGAGTAGCGAGGAATATGCTGCTGCACGCGACTTCTTCCAAGCACGCTTAGGCAACATCGAAGGTGTAACAGAGGTTCCGACAGACCTTACTAACCCAGTAGATCAAGGTAAGGTAGGAACAGTATATTGTCCTCTGGACTTCGAGGCTATCGACGCCTTCTGCCGCCAGCACAATATCTCTCCGGCACACCACATCCTTGCTGCTACCTTCTATGCACTGTCACGTTTTACCAACAACGAACAGCTGTGCATCACCACCATCAGCAACGGACGTTCCGACCTGCGCATCAGCAATACGGTAGGTATGTTCGTCAATACGCTGGCACTGAGTGCCGAGATTGGTGATCAGACAGTCCTTGAGTTCCTTAACGAAACAAGCAAGAACTTCGACGAGACCCTGCAACACGAGGCATACCCGTTTGCGCGTATCGCTGCCGACTACGACCTCTCCGCAGAAATACTTTTCGCCTATCAGATGGGCATCATCGCCGACTTTAAGTACAAAGGGCAGACGGTTACCATAGATACTTTCGAAACGGATACACCCAAGTTCCGTATCGCCTTCTTTATCATGAACGACCCGTTGGGTAAACCGAGCGTTTGTCTGCAATACGACAATGGTCGCTACAGTCAAGAAACAATGCAGTGTCTGGCACAGTCCATCTGCAATGCCACGAATGCCTTCATGCGTCAGCCGGAGGCAGCCATACAAAGCATATCATTACTCGACGTCCAACAGACCTCTTTGCTCGACAGCTTCAACGATACTGAGGTGCCTTACGACGACACCCAGACTGTCGTATCGCTGTTCCGTCGTCAGGTGCAGCTGACGCCAGACAATATGGCTGTGGTCTATCACGACAACAAATACACATATCGCGAGGTGGACGACCTGTCGGAGCGCATCGCAACACTTCTCGTCGGCAAGGGGCTTGGCAAAGAGGATGTGGTATCTATTATCATTCCTCGTTGCGAGTGGATGCCTATAGCTGCACTTGGTGTGCTGAAGGCAGGATGTGCCTACCAGCCTCTCGACCCAAGCTATCCGCAGGAGCGTTTGAACTTCATGATTAAGGATGCTGCAGCCAAACTGCTCATCGCCGACGAGTCGTTACGCGACATGGTGAGCGAATACAACGGTGAGGTACTGCTGACAAAGGATATCAAGCAGTTGCCGGTAGCCAGCAAGCCCGTTGATGTTACACCTAACCCCGCTGACCTGTACATCCTCCTCTACACTTCGGGCTCAACAGGTCTGCCAAAGGGTTGTCAGCTGGAGCATCATAACCTTGCCGCGTTCTGTCATTGGTATCAGCGTCGCTTTGAGCTGAAAGCCGAGCATCACGTATCATGCTACGCAAGCTACGGCTTCGACTGCTGTATGATGGACCTTTACCCGGCGCTGACCTGTGGTGCCTGCGTATATATAATAGGTGATGACATTCGTTTGACATTGCCTGAGGTGAATGCTTATTTCGAGGAGAACCACATCACCCACTCATTTATGACTACGCAGGTGGCATATCAGTTTGCTACCAACTATGACAACCACTCGCTGTTGCACCTGATTGCAGCAGGTGAGAAGTTGGCATCACTGGCTCCTCCAAAGAACTTCAAGATGCACAACGGCTATGGACCTACGGAGGGTACTATCCTCATCACAGAATATGAGGTAGATAAGGAGCTGAAGGACATTCCTGTGGGTAAGCCGCTGGACAACTCGCGCCTGTATATCGTTGACAAGCAGTTCAACCGTCTGCCACAGGGAGCCTTAGGTGAGCTATGGATTAGCGGTCCTCACGTTACCAGAAGCTACCTCAACCGTCCGGAGAAGACTGCTGAAGTATATATCAATAATCCTTTCAGTGACGATCCTAAGTTCTCTCGTATCTATCGCACCGGTGACATCGTGCGCTATCAGCCTGATGGCAACATCCAGTTCGTAGGTCGTAAGGACGGTCAGGTGAAGATTCGCGGTTTCCGCATCGAGCTGAAAGAAATTGAGGCTGTTATCCGCCAGTATCCTGGCATAAAGGATGTCACCGTACAGGCATTCGACTATGATAATGGTGGCAAGTTCGTTGCTGCCTATATCGTCAGCGATGAACAGGTGGACATCAAGGAACTGAATGCCTTCATCGGCAAGCAGAAACCTTCATATATGATTCCGGTAGCTACCATGCAGATTGACAGCATACCGCTGAACCAGAATCAGAAGGTGAACCGCAAGGCACTGCCTACTCCTGTCATCCAGGCTGCCGACCACGAATATGTGGAGCCTGCGGGCGATGTTGAGAAACTCTTCTGTAAGATTTTCAGCGACATCTTGTCGATGGATAAGATTGGTGCTACCGACAACTTCTTCGAGTTGGGCGGCACCTCACTCATGGTGACTCGCGTCATCATCGAAGCCGACAAGAACGGACATCATATCGCCTACGGTGACGTGTTTGCCAACCCCACCCCGCGACAGCTATCCAACTTCATCTCCGGTGGCGCTAACGACGAGGACGAAGAAGCCCGTAACTACAACTACGGCGCCATCAATACCCTTCTCGAAGAAAATACCCTCGATGCCTTCCTTGGTGGAGAGCGCCAACCCATCGGCAATGTGCTGTTGACAGGAGCAACAGGCTTCTTGGGTATACATATCCTCCAGGAACTCATCGAGCGCGATGACGTGCCCGTCATTTGGTGCTTGGTTAGAGGCGAGGACGACGAGAAAGCCGAGCGACGCCTGAAGAGTCTGATGTTCTATTACTTCAACAAGAACTACAACCAACTCTTCGGCAACCGTCTGCGCATCATCAACGGTGACGTAACACAAGACATTAAGGTCGATGGCAAGATTGATACTGTCTTCAACTGTGCCGCTGTGGTGAAACATTTCTCTAAAGGCACTGAAATCGAGGATGTCAATGTAGGTGGAGCGCTCAACTGCGTGAAGTTCTGTCTGCTCAACAATGCACGACTTATTCACGTTTCAACCTACAGTACGGCAGGAATGTCCGTTGACGGCATCCCCGCAGAAGACTCCATCTATACCGAGCAGAAACTCTATTTCGGTCAGAACCTCGGCAACCAGTACATCCACTCCAAGTTCATCTCCGAGCGCATCGTGCTCGATGCCGTAGCCTTGCACAAGCTCAACGCCAAGATCATGCGCGTAGGTAATTTGGCACCACGCTCTACCGACGGCGAGTTCCAAATCAACTTCAACACGAATAGCGCCATGGGTCGCATCCGCGTCTATCAGATGCTGGGCTGCTACCCCTATGCCATTAACGACGAACCGATGGAGTTCACTCCCATCAACGAAGTTGCCAAAGCCATCGTCCTGCTTTCGGAGACTCCACAGGAATGTTGCGTGTTCCATCCCTTCAACAACCATTTTGTGCATTTCGGCGATGTGCTTCAAGAACTTTCACTCGTCACGCAAGGACCCCGTCAGGTAGAAGCCGACGAGTTCAACAACGAATTGGAGGCTGCAAAGCAAGACCCCGAAAAGGCCAAGCGTCTTTCCAGCCTTTTGGCTTACCAAGATATGGCTCATGGACAGAAAGTCATCGAGATTCCGAGTGAAAACCAATACACCACACAAGTGCTGTATCGTCTCGGCTTCCGTTGGTCGCCCACTTCGTGGAACTATGTTGACCAGATGCTCACCGCCATAGCAGGTTTCGGCTTCTTTGAGTAAAAACAAATAAAGATGACTACAGAAGAGAAAAAAGAGTTTAACATTCAGTTCTGGCGTTTTCTGTGGGCATCCATACTCATTGGATTGCGTTTATTTTCAAGCAGTTGCAAGAATATAAAAGAAAAAGCGACAAGCGAATTTCTCCGTTTGTCGCCCAAGGTCGGGATGAGGCGACTCGAACGCCCGACCCCTACGTCCCGAACGTAGTGCGCTACCAACTGCGCTACATCCCGATTGCTTTTTAAAGCGGCTGCAAAGGTAGGAAATAATTCATAATTCACAATTCATAATTCATAATTTCTTCCTTGCATTAACGTTTTTTTAAAGAGACGTGAACGTGTTTCGAGCTATCCACCAGATGAGTGCAGAAATGCCCAACAGCCATAGCACGGGCTGGCTGGTTAGTACGGCGTGGAAACGGGGGAGGCAACTGCGCCAATAATATTGGAAAAGTAAGGCAAGGAGCAGGGGCAGCACAATGACGAAGTAGGCATTGTAGTGGAAGGCTTCGGCAAAGCGCAGATGCAACAAGCTATGGACGGCGCGTTGCATGCCACAACCGGCACACTGCCAACCCGTCAGCCGAACGAAGATGCACTTGGGGTAGAGTGCATCGGGGGTGGGTTCGTAGCAGTAGTAAACAACTGCCAACGCAACTGCCACAACAGGTAGTGCCCTTTCCCATTTCATAACAGCTCGGGCAATTGGTAGAGTTTCATGAAATTGCTGCCCTTGATGAGGATATAGTAGCCTTCGGGCTTCTCCTCGGATATGGCAGACTTGACTTCTTCGACATCATGGAACTTACGATAGTGGCACTTGATGTCGGCATATTCGTCGCCAACGAGCCAAACTTTTTCAAACTGGCTTTTCCGCAACATGTTGACAACTTTTCCGTGTTCCTCGCGGCTGACATCGCCCAGCTCGCCCATCTGTCCGATGATTGCCATCTTCGGCGTGACTTCCATCATGCGGAAGTTGTTGATGGCTGCTTCCATACTGGTGGGATTGGCATTGTAGGCATCAACAACGAGGTGGTTGCTTTCCGTTTCTGTCAGCTGCGAACGGTTGTTGGAGGGAACATACGATGCCAGCGCATGGCAGATTTGACGAGGGGAGACGGCAAACTGGAGTCCTACGGTGATGGCTGCCAACATATTGTCGATGTTGTAGGAGCCGATAAGGTGGGTCTGCACGTCGTACCACTGTACTTGTTCGCCGCGCTCGTCGAGGTCGGTCTGCGTCTCACGCCAGCGGAAACGGAGGAACGGTGCACAGGAGACGAATTCGCCGCATACACAGTCTTGGGCATTTTCGGTATCTGTGCTATAGGGTGATACCCAGGCGTTGTCGGGTAGGATGTTAACGAGGTGTTCGTTGTCGGCATTGATGAAGATGACACTCTCGTCGCGGCGGCTCAGGAAATCGTAGAGCTCGCCTTTCGTCCTGACAACACCTTTGAATGAACCGAAGCCTTGCAGGTGGGCACGGCCCACGTTGGTGATAAGTCCGCAGGTGGGTTCTGCAGTTTCTGCCAGCGTCTTGATGTCGCCAGGATGGCTTGCACCCATTTCGATAACGGCAATTTCGTGTTCGGCTGTCAGGCGGAATAGGGTCTTGGGCACACCGACGTCATTGTTGAAGTTGCCCTGTGTAGCCAGAACATTGTATTTCTCTGCCAGGACGGCAGTAATCAGTTCCTTGGTGGTAGTCTTGCCGTTGGTGCCCGTGATGCCTACCACAGGGATGTTGAATTGGCGACGATGCTCGCGTGCCAGGTCCTTGTAGGTCTGCAGGCAGTCGGCAACGAGTATGAGGCGGTCGGCAATCGTCGAGGGACGGGATTCGAACACTTCCTTGTCGTCGATGATGGCATAGGAACATCCCTTTTCGAGGGCTGCAGCAGCAAAATTGTTGCCATCAAACGAGGCGCCTTTTAAGGCCAGAAAGATGCTGCCTTCCGGACAATCGCGAGAATCGGTGGTGATACAGGGGTGCTGTTGGTACAGTTGATATAATTCTTTGATGCTCATATTCATATAAATAATAAAGTGTTATGGATGGTTTTCCGCCGACAAAGTTAGTGCAAGCCATAGACAATACAAAGAAAAATCCCTTAAAAGAACACAAAAACAAATGTCGGACTACTTGTTTTTAGCGAATAGAACCGACGTTTTCTTTGTTGTTTCAATAATTATCCCTACTTTTGTCGTCATGAAACAAACTGCAAGCAGGTTGTTGAATGTTGGTGGGAGGCTGATTTCGCTCTCTCGTCCGCAGGTGATGGGCATTTTGAACTGTACGCCCGATTCTTTCTATGCCGGTTCACGACAGCAGACGGAACAGGAGATTGTATCGCGTGCTAATCTTATTGTAGATGAAGGTGCACAGATGATAGATGTTGGTGCCTATTCAACACGCCCGGGAGCAGAACGCGTCAGTGAGGAGGAGGAGATGAGGCGGTTGCGCTTTGCTCTCTCTTTGGTGCGCCGTGAGCAGCCTGATGCGGTTATTTCTGTCGATACCTTCCGTCCAGACGTGGCAAAGATGGCAGTGGAAGAATACGGAGCAGGTATCATCAACGATGTAAGCGGAGGCAATCCGAACGGGGTCTTTGGCTCGACGGTATCGCCATCGGCAGACATGATAACTGCGGACTATCCGCCCATGTTCCGAATGGTGGCTCAACTTCAGGTTCCCTATGTGTTGATGTCGTCGGCAGCAACTATCCATGACATGATCCTCGGGTTTGCACGGCAGGTGCAACAGATGCGTGATTTAGGACAGAAAGACATCATCCTGGATCCTGGTTTCGGATTTGGCAAGACGATAGCACAAAACTATGAACTGTTGAAGCAGCTGCAGCAGTTGCAAATGATGCAGCTTCCGGTTCTCGTGGGCTTGTCACGCAAATCGATGATCTGGCGCCAGTTGGATGTCACTCCAGAGGAATCACTCAACGGGACGACAGCATTGCACATGGCAAGTCTCATGAAAGGTGTATCCTTGTTGCGTGTCCATGATGTGAAAATGGCAGTAGAATCCATCGAATTGTTCCTGGCTATGGAGAGAGTTGAAGAGTGAAGAATCGAAAAAGATAATTTAGAATGACTTTCTTTGAATTTGGCATAAAAGACATCATCGATATCGTGCTTGTAGCACTGATACTCTACTATGTCTATAGACTGATGAAAGAGTCGCGCTCGCTGAACGTATTCATCGGTATCATGGTTTTTGTACTGGTTTGGCTGTTTGTCAGTCAGGTGCTTGAAATGCGTCTGCTTGGGAGCATTATGGACAAACTGGTGAGTGTGGGTGTTATTGGATTGATTGTCCTTTTTCAAGAGGAAATTAGAAAATTCTTTTACAATCTTGGTGCTCATCAGCGGATGCAGAATGTCATGACTTTTTTTACGGGTAAGAAAGTTCAAAAGGTTGATAAAGAGAGTATTATGCCAATTGTAATGGCTTGTATGAGCATGAGCCGCGGAAAGGTTGGAGCCCTGATTGTCATAGAACGGGCAGCCCCCCTTGACGATATTGTTGATACTGGCGATCGTATTGATGCACAAATCAACCAGCGGCTTATCGAAAACATTTTCTTCAAGAACTCACCTCTTCATGATGGCGCTATGGTCATTGCCAAAAAACGTATCAAGGCTGCCGGGTGCATCCTTCCTGTCAGTCACGATCATGACATCCCCAAGCATCTTGGTCTGCGTCATCGTGCCGCTATGGGAATATCACAGGAGAGTGACGCCCTTGCCATTGTTGTCTCGGAAGAAACGGGGCGCATCAGTATTGCCAACAAAGGCGTCTTCCAGTTGCGTCTTTCAGCAGAACAACTGGAAAGTATTCTGACCAAAGAACTTTAGTAATTCCTACATATGGTGCACAAAGATCTTTCGTAATCATTGTGCATTCCTTCAAGAAGGACTATGTACATAAAAAACTGAAGGAATCGTCTTCTTTTCATGAAAGAGAGGATTCCTTCAGTAATTTTGTATTCGTTTTGATTACTTCAAATACTTCTTACGATACGCTGTCGGTGTCATACCATACTTCTCGCGGAATATCCGGTAGAAAGTCTGAGCCACAGGAATACCACAATCGCATGCAATGCTCTCAATGGTATGTTTAGGTTGCTCTAACAGCATCTTTGATGCAACTTCAAGACGTAAACTGTTGATGTACTGTGGAAAAGCAAACCCTGTGTGCTTGCGGAAAACGTCAGCAAACTTATTCTTGGGTATATGTACATATTTGTCTAACATCTTGCGTGACATGTCTTCCCTCAGGTACAATTTATGGCTTACAATTGCCTTCTGAGCTCTCTTAAATAATACTTCGTCAGTTCCGTTCATATGCTTATGTAATTGGTTACCTGTTTAATTTTGTGCAAAAGTAGATATTTGAAACAATAAAAAAGAGTTTTTTTTTATTTATTTAGTCTTAAAAGTTCGCGTATGTTGTCGTGATATTTCCGTGTTTCTATCTGATTTAACGACAGTTACAACTTTTTGAGGGAGCATTTGTTTGTGCCAAGAAGAAGAAATGCTTTTTTATAAAAAATAACAAGGTAAGAACAGCCAATCTGAAATAAAATGCTTAACTTTGCAAACTGTAAAGTGAAAGCACATCATTCATACTTAAAATAAGCACTATTATGGATTTATTACAGCAAATTTGCGCACGCGCCAAAGCGAACAAACAGCGCATTGTTCTTCCTGAAGCTACGGAAGAGCGTACTCTGCGTGCTGCCGACAAGGTATTGGCAGACGAACTGGCAGACTTAATTCTTATTGGTAACCCGGAAGAAATTGCCAAGTTGGCTGCAGAGTGGGGACTGCCCCACATTGGTAAAGCTACCATCATTGATCCGGAAAACAACGAGAAGAGTGAGGAATATGCACAACTGCTTGCCGAACTGCGCAAGAAGAAGGGTATGACCATTGAGCAGGCTCGCGAACTAGTGAAGAATCCGCTCTACCTGGGTTGTATGATTATTAAGACCGAAGGAGCAGACGGTCAGATTTCTGGTGCCTTGAGCACTACAGGTGACACTCTGCGCCCAGCACTACAGATTATCAAGTGTGCTCCTGGCATTACCTGTGTCAGTGGTGGCATGCTGCTCATTTCCAAACAACAACAATATGGTGAGAACGGCGTCCTCGTCGTTGGCGATGTTGCCGTTACCCCGATGCCAGATGCAGCTCAGCTTTCTCAGATTGCTGTTTGTACAGCACAGACTGCCAAGAGTGTTGCAGGCTTTACAGACCCGCGTGTTGCCATGTTGAGTTTCTCCACCAAGGGCAGTGCCACACATGAGGTCGTTGATAAAGTGATTGAGGCAACAAAATTGGCTAAGGAACTGGATCCTGCATTGAAGATCGACGGCGAACTGCAGGCTGATGCAGCCCTCGTTCCCTCAGTAGGTGAGAAGAAAGCTCCGGGTAGTGCCATCGCTGGCCACGCCAACGTGCTTGTTTTCCCGAATCTTGAGGTGGGAAACATCGGATATAAACTTGTACAGCGCCTCGGCGATGCCATCGCCATAGGTCCGATTCTTCAGGGTATTGCCCGTCCGGTCAATGACTTGAGTCGTGGTTGTTCTGTTGAGGACATCTATTATATGGTAGCCATCACGGCTTGTCAGGCTATGGATGCCAAGAAGTAAAAGACCGTCCCTCTCCTGTTGCGGGAGGGGGCAAATAGCAAACATAAAAAACAATCATTAATAATGAAAATATTAGTATTAAACTGCGGTTCGTCTTCTATTAAGTACAAACTGTATAACATGGACGATGAGAGCGTTCTCGCACAGGGTGGCGTTGAGCGCATCGGTCTTGATGAGGCTTTTCTGAAACTGACATTGCCTAATGGCGAGAAGAAAACATTGATGCACGATATGCCCGACCATAAGGAGGGCGTGAACTTTGTGTTCCAAACTTTGCTGAACGAGGAGTATGGAGCTATTAAGAGCTTGGATGAGATTGACGCTGTCGGTCATCGCATCGTACAGGGTGGCGACCTCTTTGAGAAGAGTTGCCTTGTTGACCAGAAAGTGGAAGATGGTATCGAGAGTCTTTGTGACCTCGCACCAGTCCATAACGCCGGTCACCTAAAGGGAATCCGCGCTGTTGACCACTTGATGCCTACTGTTCCGCAGGTAACAGTCTTTGACAATGCGTTCCACTCTACCATGCCTGACTATGCGTTCCTCTATGCCGTTCCTTACGAGTTGTATGAGAAGTATCATGTTCGCCGCTATGGTTTCCACGGAACAAGCCACCGCTATGTTTCTCATCGAGTGGCAGAGATATTGGGCAAAGACATCAAAGATTTGAAGATTGTCACCTGCCATATTGGTAATGGAGCTTCCGTTGCTGCCATCAAGGACGGTAAGGTGATGGATACCTCTATGGGTCTTACGCCGCTGGCTGGTGTGATGATGGGTAGCCGTTCTGGTGACATCGATGCCTCTGCTGTTACCTATATCATGGAGAAACTCGGCAAGAAGCCCCAGGAGATGGCAGACTACTTGAACAAGGAGAGTGGTGTGCTTGGTATTTCCGGCATCTCCAGCGACATGCGCGATGTGGAGAATGCTGCCAAGGAAGGTAATGAGAAAGCCATTCTCGCTCTGAAAATGTACAACTACCGCATCAAGAAGTATATTGGTGCTTATGCTGCCGCTATGGGGGGCGTCGATGTTATTGTCTTCACGGCTGGTGTTGGTGAAAACCAGATTAGCATGCGTGAAGAGGCCTGTGCCGGTTTGGAATTCCTTGGCATCAAGATAGACAAGGAAAAGAACAACATCCGCGGCAAGGAAGCTGAGATTTCAACCGACGACAGTCGCGTCAAAGTTTGGGTCGTTCCTACCGACGAGGAAATTGTTATAGCCAGAGACACAATGGCTTTGGTACAGGGCAAGTAAAAACAAACGTATATAGGAGGTTCTAGACCTCCTATATATATTATATAAGGTGGAGTACCTATGAAGAAGATTGTAACATTCGGTGAAGTCATGCTTCGTTTGTCGCGTCCCGACAAGTTGCGACTGTGCCAAGGGAAACAGTTTGACGGCAATTTCGGTGGTAGCGAAGCCAATGTCGCCGTATCCTTAGCGATGTTAGGTAACGATGTGGCGTTCGTCACTCGTGTTCCTGCCAACGAGGTTGGTCGCACCTGTTGCCAGCACTTGCGCAGTTTTGGCCTGTCAATAGACCACGTTTGTCAGGGTGGTGATCGCCTGGGCTCCTATTATTTTGAGGAAGCAGCAGCCATGCGCAATTCCAGTGTCGTCTATGACCGTCAGGATTCATCGTTTTATACTATTGCTCCAGGAATGATTCCTTGGCGCGAAGTCTTCAAAGACGCTGCTGTCTTCCATTGCTCCGGCATAACCTGTGCTGTTTCTCAGAGTGCTGCTGATGCCACTATGGAGGCTGTTCGTACGGCAGAAGAGATGGGGTTGACCATCGTCTGTGACATCAACTACCGCAAAAATCTGTGGAAGTACGGCGGAAGGGCAGAAGAAGTACTGAAGGAGTTGGCTAGTCATGCTGACATCATTTTCGGAGACCAAGGCGAGTATGAAGTGGTGTCGGGTATGCCACGTGTGCCTTTCACCGCTTTGTCGTCCGACTACCAGACCGACAAGGAGGCCTTCAAGGCTTACATGGAGAAGGTGCAACAACTGTTGCCGAAATGTAAGAAGATGGTGATGGCTTGCCGTAATCAGATTACATCCAGCCATCATACGCTGACCGGATTCCTCTATAGTGACGGCAAGATGACTTCAACCCGCATCGATGACATCGTACCCGTGATAGACCCGATGGGCGTTGGTGATGCCTTCATAGCAGCATACATCCATGCTTGGTGCAAATGGGGCGACGACGATCAGCGTAGTCTCGATTTCGCTTTGGCTGCCTCAACTTTGAAAAACTCTGTTGTAGGCGACTTCAATCTTGTTACCGAAACCGAGATACAAAGTGTAGTTGACGGCACCAACAGCAACGATGATTTTAAGGAGTTGCAGTAAGGTTTAAATGCCTGAACAACGATGCCAACGACTGCAGAAAGGAAGGATGAAAGATAGATAAAAAAAAGCGGGTGTCTCACGACGCCCGTTTTTTGAATAAACTTAATCTACAAACCTGTTTTACAACTGTGATGTCTTTTGAAACGTAAAAAACATCCGTTTGTTTCCTTATCACTAATCTAATATACCTAACTAAAACCTGATGCAAAGGTATATGCAAAACCACCGTTTCGCAAATTGTTTCAACGAAACGGCGGTTTTCTTCAGCTAATATCGCGCCTACGGCATACTTTCTCCTTCCACATAGTTCTCTATAAACAAGTGTTCACCATCGAAAACGGCGTAGGTAAACAGTTGAATCCAGTCACCGAGGATGAGCATACGCACTTTTTTACTTAGCATCATGTCGAGCTCTATGTGCCGATGACCATACATGAAGAAGTCAATGTCCGGATGTTCGCACATATATTGCTTAGTATAGCTGATAAGAAACTCCTTGTCTTCGCCTTGATAAGGTAATTCCTTGCCATCAGGACGTTTCATCCGAGAGTGCTTCGCCCAATTCAGTCCTAACTGCATGCCCCACCAGGGATGCAGGAAATTCAAAGCCCACTGGCATAGGCGGTTGTGGAACATCCCACGCAGGAACTTAAACTTCGGATCGGGGTCGCCCAGTCCGTCACCATGGGCCAAGTAGAACACCTTGTCATAGATTTCCACCGTCAGTGGCTTGCGGTGAAGGATGACCCCGCATTCCTCCTCAAGGTAACCATACGTCCAGATGTCGTGGTTGCCCGTGAAGTAATGCACCTCCACTCCCATGTCGGTCATTTCTGACAATTTGCCGAGAAAGCGGGTGTAGCCTTTCGGCACTACATAGCGGTATTCATCCCAAAAGTCAAACATGTCGCCTAACAAATAGACGGCAGTAGCTTTCTCCTTGATGCTGTCAAGAAAGCGTACAAGTCTGCGCTCCTGTGTCCGCCTATGCGGAATGGCGAGCGAGCCAAGGTGTGCGTCGGAAAGAAAGTATATCATAATTTGTGATTAGTCAAATCCAAGTTCTATTCTTGCTTCTTCTGTCATCATGCTTTGGTCCCATGCCGGTTCAAAAACGAGATTGATGTTGGCAGCCTTCACAGCCTCCAGACTCTCTATCTTTGTTCGCACGTCATCAAGGATAAAGTCGGCAGCAGGACAGTTGGGTGCCGTAAAGGTCATGTCAAGGTCCACCGTTCCGTCTTCCTTGACATCAATCTTGTATATCATACCCAAGTCGTAGATGTTGACAGGAATCTCAGGGTCATAGACGGTTTTCAGCACATCGACGATGCGTTCTTCTATCTTTGTCTTTTCTTCTTGTGTCATGATACTCTTAGCATTATTATTTATCTATTATTATTTATTCCATGCAGTGCGCGTCACAGTTTTCCATGCTCCCTGTAGGAGTAATACTGTCCGTCGGTAATGATGACGTGGTCGAGGAAGTGGATGCGCATGATGTCGCAAGCTTTCATGATACGTTGGGTCAAGCGATCGTCGTCACTACTTGGACGAAGATTTCCTGACGGGTGATTATGACAGAAGGCAAGTACTGTAGCATGGTTGAGCAAGGCTTCTTTCATGATGATGCGCACATCGACTGCCGTCTCCGTAATGCCCCCGTGTGACAAGCGTTCCGCCTTCAGTAGCTTGTAGTTCTGGTTCATCAGTAAAATCCAAGCCTCCTCCGTGTCCAGGTCTTGCATCTGCGGGTGCATATAGTTGTATATCAGTTGTGGTGAGTTCAGTGCCGTGCGTTCTTCAGCCTTCTCGCGGGCGCGTCGCTTACCCAATTCGCAGGCAGCGAGAATGGTGATAGCCTTTGCTTCGCCTACACCGTTGTATTCACACAAGTCGTTAATGCTCAGTTTTCCTAACGAGTTCAGGTTGTTGTGGCAATCATTGAGGACGCGCTTCATCAGTTCCACTGCTGTTTCCTTTGTGCTGCCCGACCCGATGAGAATTGCCAACAACTCAGCATTGCTGAGCGCTTCCGCTCCCAACCGCATGAGTTTCTCGCGTGGGCGGTCTTCTTCCGCCCATTGGGTGATATTCAACTTTTCTTCTTTTTCCATAGGTTTCATCGGAGAATCTTCGCTTTCATTGTAGAATCTGTAGATAGAGGTCTATGGCTTGTGCTATTTCGCTGATGCCAATATACTCATCGGCAGAGTGGGAACGGGCAGAGTTACCTGGCCCAAGTTTGAACGAGGGGAACGGCATGAGTGCCTGGTCGCTGAGCGTAGGTGAACCAAAAGGTGTCAACCCCAGTGCCACACACCGCTGGATAAGCGGATGTTCAATATCGATATGTGAAGAACTGAGCCTGAAACTGCGGGCAGTGACCTCGCTGTGCGTATGCTGTTTGATGATATTGAAGACCTCCTCATTAGAATACAATTCGTTGGTGCGCACATCGACAACCATTCGACATTCATCAGGAACAACATTGTGCTGGGTGCCGGCATTGATGACAGTCACTTGCATTTTGGTTGGTCCGAGGAAATCGCTGATGCGTTCGAACTGGTAACTGCGGAACCACGTCAAGTCGTCAAGGGCTTCGTAGATAGCATTGACACCTTCGTCTCGTGCCGCATGTCCCGACTTTCCATGGGCAACAACATCAAGCACCATCAACCCCTTCTCGGCAACAGCTGGCTGCATGCCTGTCGGCTCACCCACAATGGCAACGTCAACTTTCGGTAATTCGGGCAGTGCAAGGACGATGCCGTTAGGTCCTGACACCTCTTCCTCGCACGAGGCAAGGTAGATGAGGTTGAAGGATGAGGGGAGAGATGTGCGCGGCATTCCTGCTGCATTGCGATGAGTAAGGATACGGAAGACTTGCAACAGCGACACCAGTCCGCCGCCACAGTCGTTGCTACCCAATCCGTAGAGCCGGTCGCCTTCAAGCGTGGGCGTAAAGGGGGCGCGTGTCCAGCTGCTCACGGGTTTAACCGTGTCAATGTGTGCATTCAGCAGAACAGTAGGACGGTTTTCGTCGTAATCGGGAGCCATTGCCCACACATTATTCCCCTTACGCTGCGGTTCATCGCCATAGCTGCGCAAGGTTTCCTCGATGATGTCAGCAGCAGCAGCCTCCTCACGGCTCACCGACGGCGTCGCTATAAGCCGCTGCAACAAGTCCTCTGCATCTTGGATATACTTCATACCTTCGTCCTTCATATCGGGGTCAAAGGTACGATTTAGCGAGCAAAACACAAAAGAAAAGCTGGCTTTTCTTCGATTATTTCTTTGCTTTCACACAATGTTTGCAAAGGAAGTCATAGACAAAGTCGAAGTCTTCGTCCGGCACATAGACGCGGTTCTTTTCGAGCAGTCCGTTTACCTTGATGAGGTGCATGCGGCGGCAGGGTATCAGCCGCCGTACGCTGGAGAGCGTGGTGGTCATGCTGGTGCGCGACTTGGCGAGCAGTCCCGTGCCCACCATGCCGGGGCGGCCGGCAACCAGTCCGGCGAGCATGGTCAGCTCACCGATAAGCTGTGCCTTCTTGGCGGTCTTGGGCATCTGCTGGTGTACCACTTCCTTCTCGTCCATGATGAAGAGCACCACGTATTTCCATCCCGTCATGGCGGCATAGACCAGGTAGCCGGGAATGCTGATGGCGGCGATGACACCGCTGGCAATCAGGATGCCGCCGCCGAATCCCTTCAGCATGTCGAGGTCGAGATTGCCGGTGAAGAGCATGATGACAAGCCCGAACACGACGAGTATGCCCATGCTGATGCCCAACACCTTCCACACGTCGAACAGGATGGAAGGGTTGGTCAGCAGGTTCACCTCATGTATCCACCGGTACTTACCGTCCGGGCACAGCGTCACCCGCTCACCCACATCCTTTGGAATCCTCATCCCTCCCATCCGTTGCTAATCGCTTTTGCCGGTGATGTTGAGGTTACCGGAAGAGAATGCGTTCTGGTCTTCTTCTTCAGCAGTCTTGGACTCTGCCTTCTTCTTAGCCTTCTGCTTGGCCTTGACCGACTCATACAGCTTCCTGAAATTCTCGTATTTGATTTTCTCCGTCATGGTGATGCATTCGTCTTCCCATCCGAGGAAATGCTTACCGCCGACATTGGCGAACCAAGCCTTTCTGCCGTCCTTCAGCTCCAGCGTGACATCGCGGCTCTTGTCGTTGATCACGGTCTTGTGGTTCCTGTAGCGGGAACTGAGCTTCGTGGTAGTTGAATATCCCTTACCTGTGGCACCTCTGTAATACACCTGTGCATTCATGGAAAGGCTGAAAGCTACGAGGGCAAACAATGTCATTAAAAACTTCTTCATCATCGTTCAATGTTGAGATTACTTATTCAAGAATGGAAAGGGATGGAAAGGGAGTTATCGCAGCGTTACCGCTGTTCCTCTTTAACTCCCCTTAACTCCAATTATACTTATGATTTAACGACGCCTGTATTTGCGTGGAGCCGCACGGTAGTAGCGACGTGGCGGCGGAGCTGCGCGATAATAACGGCGTGGAGGAGGACCGTGACGATAATAGCGACGTGGCGGTGGACCCGGTCTGTAATGACGACGCGGTGGTGGTCCTGGCCTGTAGTGACGACGTGGAGCATCGCGGTAGTAGCGACGTGGCGGAGCATCACGGTAGTGTCGCCGCGGTTGTGGAGCCTCAGTCAGCAGAGTTGCCTCTGGATTTGCTGGTAACGGAGCCAGATCCGTACTCTTCTTGGCTTGGACTGACAACGTTGTCAATACCATAGCGCAAATAATCAACAATTTCTTCATAGTCACATTTTTGTTTTAGGTTTATAATTAAGTTTTCGTTTAGTATTCTTGTTGTCTAATTGTCAGAAAATGGGTTGCTGCGGTTGCCGCCTTTCAGCTTGACACCGTTAGAAACCTTCATTTTCTTGTTCTTGTCAAGAATCTTTTTCTCTGAGCTGGTGATGCACTCGTCATAGTAACCCATGAAGTCCTTACCGGTAGCACCGCCGAACCAACATTTCTTACCGTTCTTCTCACTCAGATATACATCAGAAGACTTGTCGTTGATGATGAAGTGATACTGCTGTGCTCTCTTGTCCAGCGTAGAGCGGTCTACATAGCTTTTAGTGGGACCTCCCACCCATTTCCTGGGTCCGCCCTGTGCGTTAGCACTCAATGTCATTGCGGCAAACATCACCGCTACTAATAGAATCTTTTTCATAATCGTATAGGTTTAAAGTAAATAATTGAAGTTTCGGGTGTTAATAAAAACGTGAATATATAGGTACAAAAAAGGCATTGGATACTTGCGTATGTCGCAAGAAATGAGTAACTTTAAGGTGCGAAACAAAAAGACTCATAACACCAATGCCAATGCACAAAGTT
>JAFRYZ010000037.1 GCA_017442825.1 Prevotella sp.
CGTGGTTCCGCCATTCCGTCATCGCCGACCTCTTCCGACAGCTGGCACAGACCGACTACAAGGTCATCGTCACGACTGACCACGGCTCCATACGCTGCACGAGGCCTGTCAAGATTGTCGGCGACCGCAACACCAACACCAACCTGCGCTACAAGCTGGGCAAGAACCTGAGCTACAACGATAAGGACGTCTACGTCATCCGCGAGCCGCAGAAGGCGCAGCTGCCCTCCCCCAACCTGTCGACGAGCTATGTCTTCGCCACTGGCGACGCCTTCTTCGCCTACCCCAACAACTACAACTACTACGTCTCCTATTATCGCGACACCTTCCAGCACGGCGGCATCTCGATGGAGGAGATGATTATTCCCATCGTCACACTGACAGGAAAGAAAAGATAGAGCTATTACAATTTACAGATTTTCGATTAACGATTTATGGAGATTACAATAACGGATATTGAGCACATCGGCGACGCAGCCCGCCAGTTTGTCGACGTCATCGGCGACCACCGCGTATTTGCCTTCTACGGCAGCATGGGCGCCGGCAAGACCACCTTCATCAAGGCCATCTGCGAGCAGTTGGGTGTCGAGGACGTCATCACCTCGCCCACCTTTGCCATTGTCAACGAGTACGAGACCAACGACCGGCCCATCTTCCACTTCGACTTCTACCGCATCAAACGGTTGGAGGAGGTCTACGACATGGGCTACGAGGACTACTTCTACTCGGGCTCCATCTGCTTCATCGAGTGGCCGGAGCTGATTGAGGAACTCTTGCCCGACGATGCCGTCCGCGTCACCATCGCCGAGCAGCCTGACGGCTCGCGCACCGTCAGCATGGAATAAAAAAAGAGAACTGCCAAGTGTTGAAACTCAACTACTTGGCAGCTCTTTCAGTTGGGGTACTCGGACTCGAACCAAGAATGACAGGACCAGAATCTGTAGTGTTACCATTACACCATACCCCAATGTCTTTTGCACTACGAAGGAATGCCCTTCCGTTCGTTTTGCGGCGCAAAGGTAGTGTTTTTCCACAAACCTGCAAAGAAAAAGGCGACTTTTTTATAAAAAAACTCAAATAAAAGACCGTTTTAGGTTTTTTATTTTGTACTTCGCGAGGTTTGGCGTAACTTTGCGGCATAATGTCGCGCAGGCATTGATTACCTTTTTATATATATTGAATGGAAGAAGTAAGAAGATTAGTAGATACAATTATTGAGGGCATACAGGAAAAGAAAGGTTCAGACATCGTGGTGGCTGACCTTGATGGCATAGACGGCACTATCTGCCGCTATTTTGTCATCTGTCAGGGCAACTCGCCCATGCAGGTGGAAGCCATTGCCGAGAGCGTAGGCGACTATGCCCGCGAGAAGGAGGGCGAGAAGCCCGTTCATGTGGTAGGACTGGAGAATGCCCAGTGGGTGGCGTTGGACTATGTCGATGTGATGGTCCACATCTTCATCCCTGAGCTTCGCAGCTACTACGACCTGGAGACGCTGTGGCAGGATGCCAAGATGGAAATCATACCCAATTTGGATTAAGAAGGTCTAAGGTCGTAATCGCGAAGCGCCTGCTGAGCAAGAAACTTGAAAGAATACAAATAAATGAATAATCAACCTCAAAACAACAACAATCCAAGGATGCCGAAGTTCAACATGAACTGGCTTTATATCCTTGTGTTGATTTCGCTGGCGGTGATGTTCTTTGCCGGCAACGACAGTCTGACGAACTCGTCGGCAAGTGTCAAGAAGGACTATACCACCTTTGTTGACTACGTGAACAAGGGCTATGCCGCCCGCGTCGTCGTCAACAAGAAGGCAAGCACCGCCAAGATGTACGTGAAACCAGAGTTCATCCGCGACGTCTTCAAGGCAAGTGCAAAGCAGGTAGGCACCGAACCCTTCATCAATGTGGAGATTGGTTCGGTGGACAATCTGGAGAATTTCCTGAACCAAGCCATGAAGGAGAAGAAGATAGGCAGCTACAGCTACGACAACCGTAGCGAAGACGGCTTCATGGACATTGTGCTGAGCTTCCTGCCGTGGATTATCTTCATCGTCATCTGGTTCTGGCTGATGAACAGGATGGGTGGCGGCGCCGGCGGTGGCGGCGGCATCTTCAACGTTGGCAAGTCGAAGGCAAAGCTCTATGAGAAGTCGTCCGACATGGGCATCACCTTCAAGGACGTAGCCGGTCAGGCGGGTGCCAAGCAGGAGGTGCAGGAGATTGTTGAATTCTTGAAGAATCCTCAGAAATATACCGACCTGGGAGGAAAGATACCCAAGGGCGCTTTGCTCGTCGGTCCTCCGGGAACGGGTAAGACACTGTTGGCAAAGGCTGTTGCCGGCGAAGCCGGTGTACCCTTCTTCTCGATGAGCGGCAGCGACTTCGTGGAGATGTTCGTGGGAGTCGGTGCCAGCCGCGTGCGCGACGTCTTCCACCAGGCAAAAGCCAAGTCGCCGTGTATCATCTTCATCGACGAGATTGACGCCGTGGGACGAGCCCGTTCAAAGAACCCTGCTATGGGTGGCAACGACGAGCGCGAGAACACGCTGAACGCCCTTTTGACAGAGATGGACGGCTTCGGCACCAACAGCGGTGTCATCGTCTTGGCAGCCACCAACCGTGTGGATATGCTCGACTCCGCCTTGCTGCGTGCCGGACGTTTCGACCGTCAGATTCACGTCGATTTGCCCGACCTGAGCGAGCGCAAAGCCATCTTCAACGTACACCTGCAAGGTAAGAAAATCGACAACACGGTAGATGTTGACCTTCTGTCGCGCCAGACCCCAGGATTCTCCGGTGCCGACATCGCCAATGTCTGCAACGAGGCAGCCCTCATCGCTGCCCGTCACAACAGCAAAGCCATCGGCAAGCAAGATTTCCTCGATGCCGTTGACCGCATCATCGGCGGACTGGAGAAGAAGACGAAGGTGATGACGGCAGAGGAGAAGCGCTCGATAGCCCTTCACGAAGCCGGTCATGCCACCATCTCATGGTTCTGCCGCTATGCCAACCCGCTCATCAAGGTCACCATCGTACCGCGCGGACAGGCGTTGGGTGCAGCCTGGTATCTGCCGGAAGAACGCCAGATCACGACCAAGGAGCAGATGCTTGACGAGATGTGCTCACTCTTGGGTGGCCGTGCTGCCGAGGAACTCTTCACCGGACATATCTCTACCGGTGCCATGAACGATCTTGAACGTGCCACGAAGAGTGCTTACGGCATGATTGCCTATGCCGGCATGAGCGAGAAGTTGCCCAACATCTGCTATTACAACAACCAGGAATATCAGTTCACCCGTCCCTACTCGGAGACAACAGCCAAGATTATGGACGACGAGGTGCTGAAGATGATCAACGAACAATATGCCCGCGCCAAGGAAATCCTGACCGAACACAAAGAAGGTCACAACGAACTGGCAGAGCTGCTCATCTCGCGCGAGGTCATCTTCGCAGAGGATGTTGAACGCATTTTCGGCAAACGCCCGTGGGTAAGCCGTTCGCAGGAAATCATGGAGGCTAACGCCGAGGCTGAGAAGTCTGAAGAGCCGAAGCTGGAGGATATGCCGGAAGAGGTACGAAAGGCTCAGGCGGAGTTTGAGAAAGGTAACCAATCGGAAAAAACAGAAGAAGCAGAAAAATCAGAGTAATCAGAGGATTCGGAATAATCGGAGTAATCGGATTATTCAGAGTAATCAGATTATTCAGAGTAATCAGAAAAAAAATCAGAAAACCCAATGAGTGAGAAAATGAAGAACTTCATCACACGCACCATCTTTGGAATCTTGTTTGTCATCATCATGGTGGGTGGCATCATCTGGCGTCCCGATTCCTTTATCCTGTTGTTCGCCATCATCACAGGGCTTGCCTTGTGGGAATATACAGGATTGGTCAACGACATCAAAGGTGTGCAGGTCAACCGTTTCATCTCCACGGTGGCAGGTGTCTATTTCTTCTTTGCCGTAGCTGCTTGGTGTACGGGCATCGCCGAAGGTTTCATTGCTTTCGTGCCTTATATCCTCACGATGCTCTACCTCATCATCAGCGAACTGTTTCTCAAACAAGAGAACCCTATCAACAACTGGGCTTACACCATGTTGGGACAGATGTATATCACCCTACCCTTCTCACTCATCAACCTACTGGCATTCAGTGTCACCAGCGAAACAAATCCAGCCTATAACTGGTTGCTGCCGCTGAGCATCTTCATCTTTCTCTGGGCTAACGACACCGGTGCCTATTGCATCGGTTCCCTCTTGGGCAGACACAAACTGTTCCCGCGCGTCAGTCCGGGAAAGAGTTGGGAAGGCAGCATCGGCGGAGCTGTTCTCGTGATGATTGTAGCTTATGCCATCGGATATATCAACAACATGACACTTTATGATGCAGAAAACCAACCGACACTGTTTTCTGCCACACAGAGTATTGCCGAATGGATGGGCCTGGGACTCGTGGTGGTGGTGTTCGGAACCTTGGGCGACTTGGTAGAAAGTCTGTTCAAGCGCACCCTCGGCATCAAGGACAGCGGTAACATCCTGCCTGGTCACGGGGGTATGCTCGACCGCTTCGACTCGTCGTTGATGGCGATTCCCGCTGCCGTCATCTACCTCTATACGTTGGCGGCTGTCTGAGGGTTGAGCAGTTGTATCATGATGCGGGCAGCATTGTCAGGAGCTAGCGCATGGCCTAATCGTTCGCGGACAGAAGCATAGTTGCTGAGCATCTTTTCTCTGCCTGGTTGTCCGGGCAGAATCTGGTAGAGCGCATTGGCAATAGCATAGACACTGAAGCGGTCGGCAAACAGTTCCGACACAATCTCCTTGTTGCCAATCAGGTTGACCAGCGAAATATAATCCACCTTCAGAATATGATTGAAACCCAAGCGACATAACTTGGGCAACGGTGTTTCGTAGCAGACCACCTGCGGAACATTGAACAAAGCCGTTTCCAAGGTTGCCGTACCACTGGTCACCAATGCCGCCGTAGCGTTCGACAACAAAGCGTAGGTCTGGTCTTTCACAAGTTTTACGCGCGTTCCCTTGATGAACTTCTCATAATAGGCATCGTCTATCGACGGGGCTCCTGCCAACACCAGCTGGTAGTCTTTGAAACGCTTCGCGGCTTCTATCATTGCCGGCAAGTTATCTCTGATTTCCTGCTTGCGGCTACCCGCCAACAAGGCGATAATGGGACGACGGTCCAACGTGCTGCCGACATGCAGCCGCGAGACAAAATCACCGAACGACTCCTGATAGGAAGCCTGGAACGATGCCACCTCTTCTACCGTAGGATTGCCGACATAGTGTATGGGATAGCGGTGCCTCTTCTCATAGAAATCTTTTTCAAACGGGAGAATGGAGAACATCTCCTTCACGTCGCGCTTGATGTTCTTGATGCGCCACTCCTTCCATGCCCATATCTTGGGGGAGATATAGTAATAGACGGGAATACGCTTGACCTGCTTGCCCAGGAATTTCGCTATCTTCAGGTTGAAGCCCGGATAATCCACCAGGATGACCACATCGGGGTTCCACTTCATGATGTCTTCCTTGCACATCTTCATATTCTTGAAAATCGTGTTCAAGTGCAACAACACCGGCACGAAACCCATATACGCCAAATCCTTGTAATGCTTCACACACACACCACCGACAGCCTTCATGGCATCGCCGCCAAAGAAACGAAAGTCAGCCGAGGCATCATAGACTTTCAGCGCCTGCATCAGTCTTGACGCATGCAGGTCGCCACTCGCCTCTCCTACTATGATGTAATATTTCATGCTATAGACAAATCTTCAACTCACTCTTCCCACCCTTTCATCTGTTCCAATGTCTTGTACGAGGTGACGTCCATCTGTGTCGGAGTGACACAAACGTAGCCGTTAGCCAATGCCCAACGGTCGTTGTCAGTGGCATCAGGTTCATCGTTCCGATACTTGCCCGTCATCCAATAGTAATCATAGCCGTGCGGATGACGCTCTTTCACCACCTCGTTGATCCAGCTTCCATAGCCCATTCGGCACACCTTCAGTCCTGCGAAATTCGTCACCTTCGGGAAGTTCACGTTCAGGCAGACACCTTTCGGCAGTCCCTCTTCCAACACGCGGGCTACAATCTTGCGCACATAGCGGCGCAGATACGACAGGTTGGCATCGGGATTATAGTCGCACGACGAGAAGGCTATCGACGGGATGTACTTCAGGCAGCCCTCCATTGCCACACCCATCGTACCGCTGTAGTGCGTGTTCACCGTGGAGTTGTCGCCGTGGTTGATGCCACCGATAATCAGGTCGGGCCACCGATCTGCCATCAGTTGGTCGAGGGCTAGCTTCACGCAATCGACAGGCGTACCCGTACACGACCACACCTCGGCACCGGCAATGTCTTTCCGACGCTTCAGATATAGTGGTGTCGTTGCCGAGAAGGCACAGGCGAAGCCTGAACGGGCTGCCTCTGGAGCAACGACAAGGATGTCTGCCATGTCGCTGAGAAATTCGCAAAGGTAACGAAGACCGCCGGAATGGTAGCCGTCATCGTTGGAAATCAATATCAATGGTTTTTTCTTTTCGTCATTCATAAGTTCATACAAATTTGCCCACAAAAATACGAAAAAAGGTTTAAATGCACGTCATCTCAAATAAAATTCGTAATTTTGTCCCCTAATATTCTTTAATAAGTAAGACTAAAATGGGAAAAATCATCGCATTAGCGAACCAAAAAGGCGGTGTTGGAAAGACGACAACCTCTATCAACCTCGCAGCATCGCTGGCAACGCTGGAGAAAACCGTGTTGGTAATCGATGCCGACCCACAGGCAAACGCCTCGAGCGGACTGGGGGTAAACATCAAGGAGGTGGACTGCTCGCTCTACGAATGCATCATCAACCACGCCGATGTGCGTGACGCCATCTATACCACGGACATAGACGGACTTGACATCATACCCAGCCACATCGACTTGGTGGGTGCCGAAATTGAGATGCTGAACCTTCGAAACCGCGAAAAGATAGTAGATAAACTGCTGGCTCCTATCCGTGACGAATACGACTACATCCTCATCGACTGTTCTCCGTCGCTCGGTCTGATTACCGTCAACGCACTGACGGCTGCCGACTCGGTCATCATTCCTGTGCAATGTGAGTACTTTGCATTGGAAGGAATCAGCAAACTGTTGAACACCATCAAAATCATCAAGAGCAAACTGAATCCGAAGCTGGAGATTGAAGGTTTCCTGCTGACGATGTACGACTCACGCCTGCGCCTTGCCAACCAGATTTACGACGAGGTGAAGCGCCACTTCCAGGAACTGGTGTTCAAGACCGTCATCCAGCGCAACGTGAAACTCAGCGAAAGTCCGAGCCACGGACTGCCCGTCATCCTTTACGATGCCGACTCCAGAGGAGCACAGAACCACCTGGCGTTGGCTAAGGAGATTATTAATAAGGAAAAGAAAGCTTAAACAATGGCCGTAAAAAAGAAATATAGCAAAAGTACGAAGACGACGGCATTAGGTCGTGGACTCGACGCATTGATTTCCACCGATGACGTCAGCACACAGGGTAGCTCCACCATCAACGAGATACCCCTCAGTCAGATAGAAGCCAACCCCAACCAGCCGCGACGCGAGTTTGACCAGGCGGCATTAGAGGAACTGGCACACAGCATCCAACAGTTGGGTATCGTACAACCCATCACCCTCCGCCAGATGGAGGACGGAAAATACCAGATTATTGCCGGCGAACGCCGCTGGCGCGCATCACAGTTGGCAGGTCTGACTGCTATCCCTGCCTATATCCGCACCATCAACGACGAGAATGTCATGGAAATGGCTCTCGTGGAGAACATCCAGCGTGAAGACCTGAATGCCATAGAGATAGCCTTGGCTTACGAACACTTGTTGGAGAAGAGCGGCATGACGCAGGAGAAGGTAAGTGAGCGCGTAGGCAAGAGCCGCGCTGCCATTGCCAACTACCTGCGACTGCTGAAGCTGCCGGCTCAGGTGCAGATGGCATTACAGAAGAAGGAAATCGACATGGGACATGCCCGTGCGCTCCTATCCCTTGCCAGTCCCTCCCTTCAGTTGAAACTGTTCAAGGAAATCTACAAAAACGGCTATTCCGTGCGCAAGGTGGAAGAACTCTGCCACCAGCTGAACAACGGCGAGGACATCCAGACAGCCAAGAAGGTCATTGCTACAAAGGCAAAGCTGCCCGAAGAGTTCAACCTGCTGAAAAACCAGTTGTCGAAATTCTTCGACACTAAGGTTCAGATGAGTTGCAACGCACAAGGAAAAGGAAAAATCAGTATTCCTTTTGCTTCGGAAGAAGAACTGGAACATATCATGAACGTTTTCGACCGACTGAAATCATAAGACGGCAGTGAAGAGACCAATCAGACATATCGTCAGAAACCTCATCATGACGGCAGCACTGTTGCTGGCTGGAACAGGATGCGCCACGGCACAGGAGTTTGTCGAGGACGACTCGCTGTTCATTGCCAAGCCCCTCCTCATTCCAGGAGAAGACAGTGCCATGATTGTCGCTATGGCCGACACGACTCTTCAGAAGAAACAAAACAGCAAAAAAGACTGGTCGAAATGGCGACCGGATGCCAAACGTGCCCTGTGGCTGGCATTGGTCATTCCAGGCGGCGGACAAATCTACAACCGAAAATACTGGAAACTGCCCATCTTCTACGGCGGAGTTGTCGGATGCATCTATGCCCTGACCTGGAACAACCAGATGTACCACGACTATTCGCAGGCCTACATCGACATTTCGGACAACGATCCGAACACCCAAAGCTACAGCCAGTTCCTGCATCTCGGCAAAGTCATCGACGACAGCAATAAGGACTATTACCAAGACCTGTTCCGAAAGCGTAAAGACCGTTACCGCCGCTACCGTGACCTCAGCATCTTTGCCCTGATAGGCATTTATGCCCTTTCGGTCATCGATGCTTATGTGGACGCCTCCCTCTCGGAGTTCGACATCACCGATGACCTCAGCCTGCGGGTGGCACCAACCATCATCAGCGACAAGAACTCGCGCAACCCGATGAAGCCATCGGGTATCGGCATAGGATGCAGTTTGAAATTCTAACCACTTCAGCATGAACATCAAACGACAGATATTGACCCTCACCATCGCTGCCATAGCATCAGGAACAGTCCTGGCGCAAAGCGAAGAATATGTGGTTGTCACCGACGAACAGGGCAACCGCGAGGAGATAGGAGTGCCTGCCTCGTTCACCTTTGATGTTGACAAGCGACTGGAGATGTATCATGCCAAGACGTTGCTCAGAGAAGAATGCAACCTGCCGAACTACGACCCTGAAACCAGCACAGAAACCATCATCGACCGACTGCAACGCATGCCGACAATGATGGAGATGACCTACAACGAACCTGTGCGCAAGTTCATAGACCGCTATACCAAACGCGGACGCCGACAGGTCAGCGCCCTGCTGGGCATCGCCAATTTCTACATGCCTATCTTCGAACAGGCATTGGAAAGCTATGGGTTGCCGCTCGAACTGAAATACCTGCCCATCATCGAATCGGGACTGAACCCTAATGCCACCTCTCATGCCGGTGCAGGAGGACTATGGCAGTTCATGCCGTCGGCAGCCAAGCAATACGACTTGCGCATCAACTCACTCGTTGACGAACGGCGCGACCCCATCAAAGGTTCCTATGCTGCTGCCCACATGCTGAGCGACCTCTATAAGATTTTCGGCGACTGGAACCTCGTCATTGCTGCCTACAACTGCGGACCAGGCAATGTCAACAAAGCCATTCACCGTGCAGGCGGAGAGACCGACTACTGGAAAATCTATCCCCACCTGCCCAGGGAGACGCGCGGCTATGTGCCTGCCTTCATCGCTGCCAACTACATCATGAACTACTATTGCGAGCATAACATCTGTCCGATGGACACCCGCCTGCCGCTACACACCGACACCATACATGTTGACCGCGACCTGCATTTCAACCAGATAGCAGCCGTCATCGGTATTGATGTCAACCAACTGAAAGAACTGAACCCGCAATATCGCCGTAACATCGTAAACGGAAGCAGCGGCACGGCAAGCATCAGGATGCCCTTGCCGTATATCATGAAATTCATCGACCTGCAGGACTCTATCTATAACTACCAGCGCAGCAGCTATCACAAGAAGCGTCCGCAGGTAGCCATCAACGAAGCCCCAAGCGGTCATGCCCATCGTCCGCGACGCAGTGAACCCGACCAGAAGTCAGAGGTGCCATCCGTGAACCAACAAGACACTTACGGCAGCAAGGGAAAGACAAGACATAAGAAAGAATACCAGAATACACCTAAAAACAACAGGAGAAGAAGCCATGGTAAATGAGATTGACTGGGAGAAGAAAGTTGACGAAGCGTTCGAACACTTACTGAACACCTACCTGAACTCGCGCCACCGCAAGAAGGTAGATATCATCACCAAAGCATTCAACTTTGCACGACAGGCACATAAGGGTGTGCGTCGCTTGTCGGGCGAACCATATATCATGCACCCCATCTCCGTGGCACAGATTGCAGCAGAGGAGATAGGTCTCGGTTCGACGAGCATCTGTTCGGCATTGCTCCACGACGTGGTGGAAGACACCGACTACACCACCGAGGACATTGAGAACATCTTCGGACCGAAGATAGCACAGATAGTGGAAGGTCTGACCAAAATCAGTGGAGGCATCTTCGGCGAACAGGCATCGGCACAGGCAGAGAACTTCAAGAAACTGCTACTCACCATGAGCGATGACATCCGCGTCATCCTCATCAAAATCTGCGACCGTCTGCACAACATGCGCACCCTGCAGTCGCAGCCTGCCAACAAGCAGTACAAGATTGCCGGTGAAACACTCTACATCTATGCCCCGCTGGCAAACCGCCTAGGACTGAACAAAATCAAGACAGAACTGGAAGACCTCAGCTTCCAATACGAACATCCCGACACCTATCGTGCCATTCAGAAGAAACTCGAACTGACAGAGAAGAAGCGCGACAAGCTCTTCACCGATTTCACGGCACCCATCCGCGAACAGTTGGACAAGATGGGATTGCAGTATGAAATCAAGGCACGCATCAAAAGTCCTTTCTCCATCTGGAACAAAATGCAGAACAAGCATGTCACCTTCGACGAAATCTACGACATCCTTGCCGTACGCATCATCTTTACGCCGACGGCGATGGATGCCGAAGCCAACGACTGCTTTAACATCTACCTGGCACTAAGCAAGATATACAAGAGCCATCCCGACCGCCTGCGCGACTGGGTGAGCCACCCCAAAGCCAACGGCTACCAGGCACTGCATGTCACCCTCATGTCGAAGCAAGGACAGTGGATAGAGGTGCAGATCCGGTCCAACCGCATGGACGAGATAGCCGAACATGGTTTTGCCGCCCACTGGAAATACAAGGACGGCACCGAACAGAAGATGCTACAGGAAATCACGGAGGATGAAGGCGAACTGAACGACTGGCTGCGCACCATCAAGGAGATTCTCGACGACCCGCAGCCCGATGCCATGGACTTCCTCGATGCCATCAAACTGAACCTCTTTGCATCGGAGATATTCGTCTTCACGCCGAAAGGCGAAATCAAAACCATGCCGGCAGGTTGTACTGCCCTCGACTTCGCCTTCCAGATTCATACTTTCCTCGGTAGCCACTGCATCGGTGCCAAGGTCAACCACAAACTCGTACCCCTGAGCCACAAGTTGCAGAGTGGCGACCAAGTAGAGATTCTCACCTCCAACTCACAACACGTACAACCCTCATGGATCAACTTCGTGAGCACGGCAAAGGCAAAGGGAAAGATACAAGCCATCCTGCGACGCGACAACCGCGAGATACAGAAGAAGGGCGAAGAGATACTGGAGAAATGGCTCAAGCATAACCAGTTGGAGATGAAGACCTCCTATCTGGACAAACTCTGCGACCTGCACGAGATTCGTAAGCACGATGCCTTCTTGCAAGCCCTCGGCGAGAAGAACATCATCCTGGGTGACAGAGACCTCGACGAGCTGCACGGCAAAAACAAACAGAAGAAGTCGTCATGGCGCAAGTACGTGCCCTTCCTGAAAGGCAATCCATCGCCACAAAGCACCAAGCAGCAACAGGAAGAACTCACCGACGAACCCTATATCATCGTAGGCAAGGACTTCAACAAGAAGAAACCCATCTTCGTCTCCGAGGAGAATATCAGCAAGTATGTCAACCCACTCTGCTGCCACCCCATTCCTGGCGACGACATCCTCGGCTATATCGACAACAAAGGGCACATAGAGATACACAAACGTGCCTGTCCGGTAGCCAACAAGCTCAAAGCAAGTTTCGGCAACCGCATCCTCGATGCCAAATGGGACATGCACCGCAAGATGTTCTTCGATGCCACCATACGCATTCGAGGCATCGACCGCAAGGGACTCCTGCGCGATGTTGCCGACGTGCTGGCAGACCAGCTCGACATCAACATCCACAAGATTACCATCACCAGCAACAACGGAGTCTTCGACGGTTCCATTGAAGTACGCGTCCACGACCGCAACGACACCAAGGTCATCATTGAAACGCTCCAACTGGTCAACGACTTGCAGGAAATCTCACAAATCATGTAATCAAAACTCCTATAGAAACCTATAGAATCTATAGAAGCCTATAAAATCTATAGAATCTATAGAATCTATAGAATTCTATAGAATTCTATAAAAAAAAACCTCATCCCAATGCAACACCTGAAACCCATACTCAAAAGACGCTGGACAGCCGCGATTGTCATGTCCCTTTTCCTGCTCCTATTATCCACAGGCGAAGCAGCATCGCGCGGTAAGTACGACAACACCGACACGCTCTATGTTGCCAAAGACGGCAGTGCCGAGTTCCATACCCTCAACGATGCCGTAGAGGTCTGCCGAGCCTTCATGGAATACAAAAAGGTGATCTTTGTCAAGAAAGGCACATACAAGGAGAAGGTCATCATCCCCTCGTGGCTCACCAACATCGAGATTGTCGGCGAAGACCGCGACCAGACCATCATTACCTATGACGACCATGCCAACCTTCCCCTTCCCGTATATTGCCGTGCAAAGGCAACACCATCATCTTGTTCTGCATGTTGCGACTCCGTCGCAACTTCCTCCCCCCAGTTGGGGGGAATGAGGGGGGCTATGGGCACTTTCCGCACCTATACCGTCAAGGTTGAAGGCTGCGACATCACCTTCCGCAACATCACCATCGAGAACAACGCACCCCGCAAGGGACAGGCTGTAGCCCTCCACACCGAAGGCGACCGTCTGAAGTTCATCAACTGTCGCATCCTCGGCAACCAGGACACCGTCTATACCGGCATGGAGAACACACGGTTATACTTCAAGGACTGTTTCATCAACGGCACCACCGACTTCATCTTCGGTCCCAGCACCGCCTGGTTCGAAGGCTGCGAGATTCGCAGCAAGGTCAACTCCTACGTTACTGCTGCCTCCACTCCGAAGTACATCAAGTACGGCTATATCTTCAACAACTGTCGGTTGACAGCCGACGAAGGTGTTGACAAAGTCTATCTCGGTCGTCCGTGGCGTGCTTACGCCCACACCCTCTTCATGAACTGCGACCTTGGCAAGCACATCGTTGGCGCAGGTTGGCAGAACTGGAAAGACTATCACGACCCTGCACAGGAGCACACCGTCCGCTACGAGGAATACAACAACAGCGGCAAGGGTGCCAACCCACAGGCGCGCGTCAGCTGGAGCCGTCAGCTCACCGCTGCCGAAGCAGCCGCCATCACCCCCTCCTCCATCTTCGGTTGCACCGAATGGTTAAAAGAACGTTGAACTGAAAGGCTCAAAAAGAAAAGCGGTGCTCATTGAGCGCCGCTTTTGATATTATTCGATAGATAATTCCTTTAAATATTTCATTGCTTGTTGTTTTAAGACAGGAATATCATTCTTTGCAGTATTCCACAATTTCGTCTTAGAAATAGTCGCATAACCATGAACAAGCACATGTCTCATACCAATAATTTGAGGCCAAGGCATCTCTGGATGCATAACGATAAACTCTTTCGATAACATATAAGCAGCTTCTCCTACAACTTCCACATTCTTCATGACTGCAAAATACAGGATTTTATCGCTATCGAATTGTTCATAGCTAACATCCTTTATCATCTGCTCCACATTATCTGCATATTCTATAATATGCCTTAACCTACCTTTATCCCTGATTGGTTCTCTCATAGAATAACTTTTTATCACGATTTACAGATTCTTCAGCATACGGTTCCAGCGTACCTTCTTCTATTAAATCAATATTCTTTCCTGTCAAACGACGCAAGTCCATATACATTCCTCCTATAGTAAAGAGGCTAACATTAGCTTTCTCATCATAGCTAACCAGAATATCCACGTCGCTGTCTGGTGTTTCTTCACCACGTGAATAAGAGCCGAACAACCATGCCTTTAAGACAGGTTTAGTCTTAAAATATTCAGCAATAGTTTGTGTCATCGCTTGTGTATTCATAAACAAACATTTTGTTTCTCTCCTGCAAAAGTACATATTTCTTTGTAACCACCAAACAATAGGACATAAAAAAGCGGCGAACCACATGGTTCGCCGTCTTTCTTTTATATCTTTCTCTCCCCTTTACCTTCCCCTCCCCTAACCAGGGGAGGACGGGAGGGGTCTTGTTTCTCCCCCTAAACAGGGGGAGTTAGAGGGGGTCTTCTTATTTCAGCTGAGCACCAGCGATGTTGAACTTCTTGCCAGCCTTAACGATAACAACCTGTCCGTTCTCAAGATACTTCGTCTTGTTTGCAGAGTTCCTCGAAGAAATCATGAAGACGTTTAATTTCAACGTGTGGGAAAGAGATCATCTTTAATGGATTAAAGTGAGTATCTTCTGTAACAATGTAATCTGCATTAGCAGCAATAGCGCAATCGACGAATTTATTATCATCAGGATCACTTTCAATGAGTTGAAACCTAAACTGTGCATCAACTCTTAGCGTATTATTAGCTCTTAATATCGTTTCTACAGCCAACTTAGCGACAACTGGTGACATGTGAGACGATATAATCTCCTCATATTCTTCCAATATCTCATTGGAAACACATAAAGTATATTTTCCGAGAACGAAGTCCTCCCATACTTTATAGTAGACGTTTCTCCTTGACAACGACTGTAGGAGACAATTGGTATCAAGTACTACGAAGCGTTCCATGATTAATTCTTGTACGGTGTACGCATATGCTCATGCTTCCATTCTGAAATCTTTTCTTCGTTAAGAGTTCCATTATCCCACAGATGGTCTATCTCATTCTGCAACCGGGAATTAAGAAATCTCACGATGACATTTTTCAGTTCTGCAACATCTTCATCGTGTGTAATACACGATAGCATGTTCAACACTTCGTATTGTGCCGGTGTGATGTGTAAGGTCTGTTCCATATTTATAGATAATCCACATAAAATCATTTTCAAGGAATATGCAAATGAGCACCAAGAGAGAGTTTACTCACAATTTGCCGTATACCTTTCCCTGTGCAAAGATAACGCTTTATTTTCAACCACCAAACAAAAAGGAAACAAAAAGCAGCGACCTCGATGGTCGCTGCTTTTTTAAGTTCCTCCCCTAAACAGGGGAGGACGGGAGGGGTCTTGTTTCTCCCCCTAAACAGGGGGAGTTAGAGGGGGTCTTCTTATTTCAGCTGAGCACCAGCGATGTTGAACTTCTTGCCATCCTTAACGATAACAACCTTACCGTTCTCAACATACTTCTTCACTGCAGCAGCAGTAGCAGTAGTAGTTACAGAAGAGATCGCTGTAGGAGAATCGGGGATATAGGTGATGTCGTAGATATTGACGGCACCATCAGCGAAATTGATAGTATTGTCACCAGCAGCTACAGTAAACTCATAGATAGGATAAACCTTGGTTGCACCTGTGGGGTTGGTTTCTGAAACGTTGCCCGGCATGTCAACAGAGATAGCGTTAGCATCGTTCAAAGACTGGCTTGTACCATTGACCTCAATAGCACGAACAGAAGAGCTTGAAGCAGAACGAGCGCAAACCCTTACTTTACCTGCACCACCAACAGTCAGCGTGATGAAACGTGCCTTACCAGAAGTAGTCTGAGACTTACCACCAGTCTTCAAACGATAAGAATACTTGGTCTGAGCAGCAGCATCACCGAAGTATGCATTGTTAGCGTCAACAGCGAACTTGCCTTCACCATCGGTAATCTTAATCGTAAGACCGCCATTAGAGAAAGACTTGTTGTTCAGGGGTGCGCTTGTACTTGCTGCTACAACATCAGCTTCAGTGAAAAAGATGTCACCAGCTTCACCAGTAGTGGAAGAACCACCACCACTTTCGCCGCCACCACTTTCGCCGCCACCTTCACCGGCAACGAATACGAGGCTATAGATGTTGATGGCACCATCAGCGAAATTGATGGTATTAGCACCAGCAGCTACAGAAAACTCATAGACAGGATAAACCTTGGTTGCACCAGTGGGGTTCGTCTCTGAGATGTTACCCTCCATCTCAACAGAGATTGCGTTAGCATCGTTCAAAGACTGGCTTGTACCATTGACCTCAATAGCACGAACAGAAGAGCTTGAAGCAGAACGGGCGCAAACCTTTACCGTACCTGCAGAAGGAGCATTCAGTGTGATGAAACGTGCCTTGCCAGAAGTAGTCTGAGACTTGCCACCAGTCTTCAAACGATAAGAATACTTGGTCTGAGCAGTAGCATCGCCAAAGTATGCATTGTTAGCGTCAATGGCGAACTTGCCTTCACCATCGGTAACGGTAATGGAAAAGCTTCCATTGCTGAAAGTCTTGTTGTTCAGCGGTGCACTTGTACTTGCAGCCACAACGTCAGCTTCCGTGAATGAAATTTCCTGTGCGCTTGCACTCAGTGCCATAGCAGCGACAGCGATAAGAGTAAAAATCTTTTTCATTTTGTTTGGTTTAAAATTACTATTAAGTTTGTTGAAATATGATTTGCAGTTTGTTGAAATATGATTTGCAGTTTGTTCATTACTTCGAATCGGCTGCAAAGTTAGATACTTTTTTCAGAACCGCCAAATTTTAAAGTTAAAAAATCATGAAGCAAAGAAAAAAGCGGTGAACCATGTGGTTCGCCGCCTTGATTTTCTCCTCTTAACCTTTCCCCTCCCCTAAACAGGGGAGGACGGGAGGGGTTTCGTTTCTCCCCCTAAACAGGGGGAGTCAGAGGGGGTCTCTTATTTCAGCTGAGCACCAGCAACGTTGAACTTCTTGCCAGCCTTAACGATAACAACCTTACCGTTCTCAACATACTTCTTAACAGAAGCAGCTTCAGCCTTGTCAGCAACAACACCATTGATACCAGCGGTCTCTGTAACTACAGAAGCATCCAGCTTGCTCTCAGAGAATACGAAACCGTCGATGGTCACCTTAGAACCCTGAGCGTGGAGGAGGTATGTACCTGCTTCAGCATAAACCGGGAAAGAGATGATGCCCAGACCATTGATCTTCTGGTCAGCAATGTCAGCACCCCAAGCAATCTTCTCCGGCCAACGGAGACCTGTTCCGTCGCAGTAAATGTTAGAGGGATCCTGTGCTGCAGTGAAGTAGCCATCAGCGTCAGCAGGAAGAGTGTAGTTGATGTCCATAGCACCTTCAGGACCTGCCTTGAGCAAGTGCTGGGTATAGGTGTAAGCCATTACAGGAGGATTGGAAACGGCAGTACCTTCCCAAACATAATACTGCTTGTTGGAAGACAGCTTGCAGATAGCATAAAGGAAACCATCCTTTTTAACATTGAACTGAATAACAGCACCAGCAGTAGGACAAGAAGTCAGCGTTGGAGCGGGAGACGGGTTCATCTGTCCCTGAACACCAGTAGTAGCTTTATATTCAGTACCACCAATGTTGACAGCCTTTGCATTGTCTGCTTCACCAGCCAAAGCAGTAGCCTTGTAACCGATGTTGTCGTAAGGAGTTACCATATCAACATTTTCTGATGAGCATAATACAGCACCAGCAGCAAGGTTGTAACCCATAACATCAGCGCCTTTTGAGTCCTGACCAACAACAGTCATTTCCATGCCAGCGAAGAGTGTTTCAGTGTCAACGAAAGCACTTTCCTGTGCGAAAGCTCCCATAGACATCGTCATGGCAGCTACGATAAGTAAACTTTTTTTCATAATTGTAAGTTTTAAAAAATGAATAAATAAAAAATAATTGATGTGCACGAAGCACTTGTTTGTTCTGTTAGTAAATCTGCGTCAGGGGACATGTTATCCCCTGACGCAGGAATATTATTTTACGATCTCTTCCTCAACTTTTACCGCTTCAGTGACATCGTACATATAAGAAGTCGTTGAACGACCCACCTTCACATTGACGACAAAGGCAGCGCTGAGCAGACTTCCGTCGTTGCTAAGACCATAAATCTTCAGCAGCTGTGAAGTTCCATTGACCAAAGCGTCGCCGGTAACACTGAACTGGAAGCCCTTGCCAGCATACCACACATTAACTTGAGGGATTTCAATCGTCAAGCCCATATCAGGACATGTAATAGTCAGAGAGCTGATACCCGTCTTTTCAGTAGCACTGAAGGTAAACGTTCCAGGATTGTATCCTTCGTGCTTTCCTTGTTTGTCTTCCCATTTGATATGGAACTGACCCTGATAGGTTCCTGCTGTCGCGATTTCCGGAGTAGTATCGTGGGGAATCGGACCCTCACCGTCGCTGCCACAGCTGACAAACGCCATCATTGCCAGGCAAGCGAATAAGCCTAAAACATATTTTTTCATCATCTTGTTTTTACTTTAAATGTTAGTATTACTTTTCAAGCTCAGGTTCAACAGCTTTGTCTGCCAGCACAACATAGCCAGGATTCTGGTCTTCCATAGAGATGGCTGTGTTACTTGAAATTTCGTTCGTAGGAATCGGACGATATAACTTGTAATTCTTAGCAGCAGCATCCATCATCTGAGTAGCAGTGGTGACATACTTGTTGAATTCAACGTTGTAGCGAACCAGCTGCTTGGTGCGGCGGAGGTCCATCCAACGGTGTCCTTCAGCATAGAGCTCACGAGCACGCTCGTCGAGAATGAGATCCAGCGGAGACAACGAGCTTTCGAATGCAGAGCTCATGTTGTAGTTGATATTGTTCTGCAGATACTCATCGAAGCTACCCAAGGCTACCAAGCCGGCGCGCTTGCGCACCTGATTGACCTTCTCAAGAGCCTTATCGGTCTGACCAGCCATGAAGTAAGCCTCAGCAGCCACCAAATAAAGGTCGCTGACGTGCATCAGGACGATGTCGCGATAGTCGTTCTTTGAGCCCAGCTGTGCAGAGTTGGGATCGTCGAACTTCTTCACACAGACACCATTCTCTGTAGCAGCATTAAACTGATCGACAGACATGATGCTCTTCTTGAAATTACCTTCGGCATCGAACGAATAAGTAATCACGTTAGGAACAGAGAGGATAGCAGCCTTCACTTGATTGATGTAGGAGCCCTTCATGAATTTGTTCTTGTATGATTTGAAGTATGACTCAGCCATTGCTTCAGTCCACCAATAGGGGAAGAACTGAAGTTGGATGCCCTTTGGGCCATCAGGACCATAGTATGAATAATAACCGGTTCCATTAGGTCCCCAATCGCTTCCATTATAGTTATAGAACGTTGCCATAAAGGTATCATTCCAACGATGATCAGCCTGCTCAAAGAGCAACATAGACTTCTCAGACTGCTGGTTGTCGCTGCCCACCTGCTTGCAGCCGGTCTTGGCACATTCACCATAGTAGCCGCCGAAGTTGTTCTCCATGCTGTGACCACCCGTACCAACGTCACCAGGATATCCATTGCGCTCATATTGAACGGAGAAGATTTCCTCAGCATTGTTTTCGTTGGTGGGCGACCACTTTTCTGCAAACGACATGGTCAGATCACCGCTGAAGCCGCCTGCGCTGCAAGCTGTTTCAGCCCATTTAGCAGCCTCGTTGAAATAGTTTGTACCCTTCGTGGTATAAGTTCCTTTGGCTACATCAACATATTCAGTTTCGAGATCCCAACCTGCAGCGAGGTTCACCTTTGCCAAGAGTGCGGCAACAGCTTGCTTGCTGGCATGTCCTTCATGGCTTTGCGCTGCCAATGAGGAATTGTTGTACAGGTCGGTCAGGTCTTCAATCAATGCCGGATAGATTTCGGTCAGCGGAGTGCGCGGATAATCGGTATTGGCATTGTTGATGTAGGTGGTGACGTAAGGTACGGCACCAAACTGCTGTGTCAGAATGTAATAGCCATAAGCACGGATGAAACGGGCTTCCTGTGCAATGGTCGATGCCTCACCTGCATAGCTAAGAGAAGCGTTTGCATAGTTGATCATCTTGTAAACATTCGCATAGAAGTCGGAGACTTTGTCGTTGTCGGCAGTCAGGAAGTAGGTATTGAAGTCGCCGCCATCATGTCCACGAGTATTGATGTAGAGGTCAGTACCCTGGCTATAGATTTCAGGAACGAATACGATATCCTTCATGCTCTCATAGGCAGAAGAAAGCATCGCCTGTGGGTTGTTGCCTAAGTAGTCGTCGGCAGTCTGGCCACCAGCTGACTTGTTCTCTGCATCGAGGAAGTCGCTACAGCTGGTCAGTGCGACACCGGCAAAGAGGGCAACAATTACTGATTTATAAATATATGTTTTCATTATTGTCTTGTTTTTATTGATTTTAGAACTTAATGCTTGCACCAATCTGATAGGTTACAGTACTTGGACCGTCGTTCTTCAGACTTGCGTTAGCCCATTCCGGATCGAATCCCTTGTACTTGGTGAAGACGAACGGATTGGTAACGGTAAAGTAGAGACGCAGGTGGTTGCAACCGAACTTGTTAATCCAAGCCTTCGGGAAGGTATAGCCCAAACTGATGTTCTGCACCTTCAGGTAGCTGGTGTTAACCACGCAGCGAGCGTTGTTCCAATAGTCTGCCATAGTACCAAGACCGTTGTTGTCGGCACGGGTAGCGATGGGGAAGTCACCGTAGTGAGTAGTCTCTTGGAAAACAGGGTTGACATAGGTACCGTCAGCCAAGACATCGTCAGCATCGATAATCTGTCCTGCAGGGATGTAATAGTCTGAATTCAGACGCATACGTCCGCGGTCGTCAAGAGCTTCGTAACGGTTCAGGAAGTTAGAGTAAGCCTTTGAGCCCAACTTTGCATACATAGAGAATGAGAAGTCCCAGTTCTTCCATGACAGGTTGGAGGTGAAGCTTCCAATCCAAGTTGGGTCTGCACGCATGATGCGGCGGTCTAAGTCGTTGATGGTACCATCGTTGTTCTGATCGACAATCCAAGGCTGACCTTCCTTCTGACCATAGACAGCATAGTAATAGTCATATTCCTTCATAGTAGTACCAGGACGAAGGCCCTTGTTGGTAGCTGCAGGAATATCGGGAACGACCATGTCGCGGTCTGAAACGATACCACCTACTTCCCAAGCATAGACGTTGTTAACTGGCGAACCGATGAAGAGGCTCTGTGTGGTGACATTAGAACCTGTTACGCGGTCACCTGTACCGTTGATTTCAAGCACCTTGTTCTTGTTGTGAGAGAAGGATAAGGTGGTTTCCCAGTTCCAGTCCTTGGTCTTCACGTTGACCGTTGTCAAGCTGAACTCGATACCGGTGTTGCGTACAGAACCGATGTTGGTCGTCATTGTACCACCACCAGCTTCGAGCGGGAGCTGTACCTTGTAGAGCAGGTCAACAGACTTCTTGTTGTACCAGTCGAAGCTACCACGGATGCGGTCGCGGAGGAAGCCGAAGTCTAAACCAATGTTCCATTCATGAGACTTTTCCCACTTCAAATCCTTGTTGACTACGCTTGATGGATAGTAACCGTTGTAGTAGGTTGTTCCGAACGGATAATAAACAGGACCTGCAACGGTCTGCTGAGTAGCAAAGCTGCCGATACCATCGTTGTTACCGGTGATACCATAAGAGAGACGGAGCTTCAAGTTGCTGATCCAGTCAACCTTCTTGACAAACTCTTCTTCAGAAGCACGCCATGCAACGGCAACAGAGGGGAAGCAACCCCAACGGTTACCTTCGGCAAACTTAGAAGAACCATCCCAACGAACAGTACCTGTCAAGTAGTAGCGGTTCTTCCAGTTGTAGTTGGCACGGAGAGCATAAGAAATCATGCTCGACTCTGAGTAAGAAGTCTTAGAGTTGTCACCGTCGTAAGTACCGGTGTTCATGTTCCACCAGTCTGTACCTTCCATTACGTTGGTAGCAGCCCAGTAGTTGTTCTCGGTATTACCCTTTTCCATAGAGAACAGACCCATCAAGTTGATGTTGTGGTCTTTGGCAATCGTGGTATTGTAGGTAATAACGTTGTCCCATGTCCAAGAGAAGTTGCGATAGTTGGTTACGTTGGCTTGGTTGATTTTCTCTGTGCCATCGTATCCGTTTTGGTCGTCTCTGTAAGCTTTGCCTGTAACGGGATTTACATAACCGTCGAAATAGCCGTGACGGTAAGAGGTGTAGTTCGGAGAGAACGTAGTCTTGAAATCAAGTCCTTTCAGAATGTCGAACTTCAAGTAGAAGTTACCAAGAATACGCCAAGTTTCGCGCTTGGTCTTGGAACTCTTCATCAAGTCGAGCGGACTGATGGCAGAAGTAAACTGGTTGCCATCTGTACCGAAAGCAGTGTTCAGACCCGGATTGTGAATGATGTTACCCTCGGCATCGTAAGCTGCCATAAACGGATTGGCGCGGAAGCCTTCCTGAATGGCGTTGTCATCAGCATAGTGGTTATTGATGCTGGCTACGTTCACGCTGAAACCGGCACTGATTACCTTGTTGATCTTCGCGTCAACACTACCCTTGAAGTTGTAGCGCTTCTGCTCGTCACCGATATAGATACCCTTTTCCTGGTTGAAACCGACACCGAAGTGATAGTTCACGCTGGCGCTACCGCCGCTGACAGCGAGGAAGTGGTTCTGCTGGCGACCGGTCTGTGTCACCAAGTCGGGCCAGTTCACGTTGCGGCCTTCAAGATACAATTTGTCCAAGATAAATTCTCCGCTGGTGGAATGCTCTGCCAACTTGCCCTGATAGAAGGAAGCCTGAGAGAATCCATAAACAGGATGAGCTACTGGCATAGCGTCGATATCACCGGCAAACTCGGTGAATTTGCGCATACGATAGCTATAGAACTGTGATGCATCCTGGAATTCCGGCATGCGGGCAGTCTTGGTCCAACCGAAATATCCGTCGTAGCTGATGGTCGGCTTCTGCTCTTTGCTGACGCCGGCACCACTCTTCGTTGTTACCATAACGACACCTGCCGTAGCACGTGAACCGTAGATGGCAGTAGAAGAAGCATCTTTCAAAATGTCAATCTTCTCGATGTCCTGTGGGTTGAGCCACTGGATATCAGAACACATAACACCATCGACAACATAAAGAGGTGTGGTGTCACTGTTGATAGAAGACTTACCACGAATCTCGATGTTAAAGTCACCACCGGCACGACCGCTGGTCTGTGTAATGTTCACACCAGGATTGCTACCCTGCAGGTTACCCATGACTGTAGAGGCACCCTTGGCATTGAGTTGCTCAGTGTTAACAGAAGAAACAGAACCGGTCAAGTCTGATTTCTTCATCGTACCGTAACCAACGACAACGACTTCGTCGAGGGCTTGGTTGTCCTCTTTCATTGCGATGTCGAAGCGTGACTTGTTACCAACGGTGAACTGCTGGTCGGTATAGCCGACGTAGGTCACCTTGATTACTGAAGACGGCTTGGCGTTGTTGATGGTGAAGTTACCGTCCAAGTCGGTGATAGCGGCTGGCTGGCCGTCCATCAGGACTGTAACACCAATCATCGGCTCGCCTGCAGCGTCCTTCACTGTACCTGAAACGGTCTGCTGTGCATACGCAACAAAGCAGAACAAACTCAGGAGCAGAGCCATCGAGGCTCGTTTGATTTGTAGATACATAATTGTTGTTTTAGTTATACATTGATTGATAGATAGTTACAGACATGGTTTTTGCAGTCTTTGGAAATTTGGGGCAAATTTAAACATTATTATTGAATCGACCAAGTGTTTTTGCAAAAAAAACGAAACGAGGATTAACTTTAACATTCGGAATTTTACCGAGAAACTGTTAAAACTCGCGCGCGTACATATATTTATATATATTATTGGGGCAGTTAAAGGCGTGTTTGCCAACTCATTGGTTTACCCATTCTTGTGATTTTTTTCGCAAAAAAATATCATAATATCATTTTTAAGCCTAACGCATTGACTATAAGAGCGTTAAACAGTGATATTTTAGTGTGATTAGTGATAATTTTGTATGACGAGTATTATTTGAAAATCCGGAATTACCAACACTCTACTGAATTCTGGTAACCCAATTACCAAACGTTTGGTAAACACATTACAAACACTCGGTAAGGGCATTACCGAATAGCGGTAATCCGATTACCAATAAGTGGGAATGGGTTTACAAAAAAGTGGTTACGGGATTACTAAACCAAACCGCCCATGTGGCGTTTGAGGTCTTGCAGTTGGTCGCGAACTGAAATCAGGGTATCGAGGATGTCGGTACTCTTCTCTGCCCCACTGCGGTTCTTGTTGAGCATCTTACGTGCGGCAGCCAGTTTGAAGCCGCGCACCTTCACCAGGTTGTAGATGACTTTGATTTGCTCGATATCCTTTTCGGTATATTGGCGCACGTTGTTACCTGTAGTCTTCGGGCGCAGATGGGGAAACTCGGTTTCCCAATAGCGCAGAAGGCTTTCGTTGACTTCGAGCATTTGGGCTACTTCCTTGATGGAATAATACAACTTATGCGATTTGTTCTTGTTCAGTGCCATTTTTGTTGAGAGTCGAGAGTTGAGAGTCGAGAGTTGAGAGTTGAGAGTCGAGAGTTGAGAGATGAGAGTTGAGTTCGAACGAGGGTTTACATCATTATCAATTTGGGGCAAAGGTACGAAATAATTCATAATACATCATTCATAATTCATAATTATTTTCTACCTTTGTGCCGTTTTTAACGGAATAAGCAATTTGCTTACTACCAACTACCATTCGTCAACTATAAACAACAAAGATATGACAGCAAAAGAAATCCGCGAATCGTTCAAGAAGTTTTTCGAATCGAAAGGTCATGTCATCGTACCTTCGGCTCCGATGGTCATCAAAGACGACCCTACCCTGATGTTTACCAATGCTGGTATGAACCAGTGGAAGGATGTCATCCTCGGCACCAAACAGCCTGAGCCGCGCCGCCGTGCCGACACGCAGAAGTGCCTGCGCGTGAGCGGTAAGCACAACGACTTGGAAGAGGTGGGTCACGACACGTACCACCACACCATGTTCGAGATGTTGGGCAACTGGTCGTTCGGCGACTACTTCAAAGAGGGTGCCATCGACATGGCATGGGAATATCTGGTTGATGTCTTGAAACTCGACCCGAAGGACTTGTATGTCACCGTCTTCGAAGGTGATGCTGCGGAAGGTCTGGAGCGCGACAACGAAGCTGCCGGCTACTGGTTGAAGCACGTGCCTGCCGACCATATCATCAACGGCAACAAGCACGACAACTTCTGGGAGATGGGCGACACAGGACCTTGCGGTCCCTGCTCGGAGATTCACCTGGACTCGCGTTCTGCCGAAGAGAAAGCCAAGACGCCTGGTCGTGAACTGGTCAACAAGGACGACCCACAGGTCATCGAGATATGGAACCTGGTGTTCATGCAGTTCAACCGTAAGGCTGACGGTTCGTTGGAGAAACTCGCCATGAACGTCATCGACACGGGTATGGGCTTCGAACGCCTGGTGCGTGCCCTGCAAGGCAAGCAGTCGAACTACGACACGGATGTGTTCCAACCCATCATCAAGGAGGAAGAACGCATCACGGGACTGAAATACAACGCTAAGGACTCTAAAGACCCTAAGGACCTTAAGGACTCTAAAGACCTTAAAGACCTTAACACCGCAGAGGAAATCAACGTTGCCATGCGCGTTTGTGCAGACCACTTGCGTGCTGTCGCCTTCGCCATTGCCGACGGTCAGCTGCCGTCGAATGCGAAAGCTGGGTATGTGATCCGTCGCATCTTGCGCCGTGCCGTGCGCTATGCCTACACGTTCCTAGGCCAGAAAGAGGCTTTCATGTTCAAGTTGCTGCCTGTATTGGTTCAGGAGATGGGCGATGCCTTCCCCGAACTGAAAGCACAGCAGGAACTGATAGGACGCGTCATCAAGGAAGAAGAAGACTCGTTCCTGCGCACCTTGGAGCGCGGCATCAATCTACTGGACAAGGCGATGGAGGAGTTGAAGGGTAAGGAGAAGCAGGTTCTCGATGGAACCGCTGCCTTCCGCCTGTTCGACACCTATGGATTCCCACTCGACCTGACCGAACTCATCTGTCGCGAGAACGGAGTTACGGTTGACGAAGAGCAGTTTAATGCTGAGATGCAGAAGCAGAAAGAACGTGCCCGCAACGCTGCGCAGGTAGAGAACGGCGACTGGGTGACTGTCAATTCACAATTGACAATTGACAATTCACAATTATCCCAAATCTTTGTAGGCTACGACTATACGGAATACGAATGTCATATCCTGCGCTACCGTCAGGTGACACAGAAGAAGAACACCTATTATGAATTGGTACTCGACTATACACCGTTCTACGGTGAGATGGGTGGACAGGTAGGCGACCAGGGTGTGCTCGTCAGCGAAGACGAGACGGTGGAGATTATCGACACCAAGCGCGAGAACAACCAGAGCATACACATCGTGAAGCAGCTGCCGAAGAACCTGACGGCTGACTTTATGGCATGCGTTGATACCGACAAGCGTGCTGCCAGTGCTGCCAATCATACGGCTACCCACCTGCTCGACTATGCGCTGAAGCAGGTGCTCGGCGACCATGTAGAGCAGAAGGGTTCATTCGTCAGTGCCGACACATTGCGCTTCGACTTCTCCCACTTCGAGAAGGTCAGCAACGAACAGTTGCGCGAGGTGGAGCGTATGGTGAACAGCATGATTCGTGAAAACATACCCCTTGACGAGCATCGTGATACGCCGATAGAGGAAGCCAGGAAGATGGGTGCCATAGCACTCTTTGGCGAGAAGTATGGCGACAAGGTGCGCGTGGTGCGCTTCGGACCGTCGTGCGAACTCTGTGGTGGTATCCACGCGACAGCTACCGGTTGCATCGGACTGTTTAAAATTATGAGTGAGTCGAGCGTAGCAGCAGGTATCCGCCGTATCGAAGCCAAGACAGGCAAGGCGTGTGAGGAGTTGCTGTACGAACTGGAAGACTCTATCAATGCCATCAGCAGCTTCTTCAACAACGCACAAGACTTGCAGACTGTCATCGAGAAATATATCAATGAGCATGACAGTATGAAGAAGGAGATTGAAAAGTACGAGGCGGAGGCTGTTGAGCGCACAAAGGCAAGACTGCTGGAGAAAGCACGCTTGGTGAACGGTGTGACTGTCGTTTCTTCCGTAGAACCGTTAGACAGCGATACTGCCAAAGACCTGGTATTCAAGATTCGTGAAGCTGTTCCTGAGCATCTGTTATGTGTCATCGGTTCTAACTACCTGGACAAACCGTTGCTGAACGTGATGTTGAGCGACGACATGGTGAAAGGACACGGACTGAATGCCGGACAGATGGTGCGCGAAGCTGCCAAACTGATAAAGGGCGGCGGCGGCGGTCAGCCCCACTATGCCAGCGCCGGCGGTAAAGACATTGACGGACTGAGTTCCGCTATAGACAAAGTCATTGAATTGGCAAACTTATAATAATGTATCAAGCACCGCAAAAGCGGTGCTTGATGCTTTATAGAATCTGCTGTTTAGGCCAGTTGACAAGGTAAATCTGCTCCGTGGCTCGGGTGAAAGCGGTATAGAGCCAATGGATATAGTCGGGCGTCAGCATGTCGTCGGTCATATAGCCTTGATCTATATAAATATGTGCCCACTGTCCGCCCTGCGCCTTATGGCAGGTGACGGCATAGCCGTATTTCACTTGCAAGGCATTGTAATATGGGTCGGTCTTCAGTTTTTCCATCCGGTCGCGCTTGCGGGTAATCTCGGCATAGTCTTCCAACACACGTTCAAACAGTTGGTTGTGTTGTTCGCGCGTCAAGGCTGGTGCCTCCACGGTAAGCGTATCCAACAACACCTTCGCCGTCAACTCAACATTGTCGTAATCGGGAAACTGAACGGTGACCTCGGCAAAACGGAACCCATACAATTCCTCGATATGGCGCACGCGCTGAACTACCGCCATATCTCCGTTGGCAATGAAGGAGAAAGTGGAGGGAGTAGAGTTGGGCATAGTGGGTGGAGGGGTAAGGCTGTAGTTATTCTTGACCACCATCAGCAAGTCACCGCGTGTCAGTTCGTCTTCCCTTCCAAGAATCATGTTACGGATGCCTTGATTGTATATGTTCGCCCGCTTGTTGCTACGGGTGACGACCATCGTCTCGTCGATACCTACCTTGCTGTAGCTGGACGACAACGTCTCTATCAGTTCGTCGCCAGGAACGACACGCACATCAGGGAAACCCTGAAGACGGATTCGGGGGAGGGAGAGGACGGGAAAACGGGGGGACGAAGGCACGAGGTCAGTTTCACCAACTATTTCCCTGATCTTGGTTGCGTTCCATAGGATGCCGCTCTCCTGACTTTGCCGGAGCACCTCATCCAAATCACATTCATAGACCTTCATGCCGTAACCTGCAAGGTAAGAACCCGACAGCGCCGGCGACTCTTTTTCACCAACGGGAGGAAGCTGAGCCTTGTCGCCAATGAGCATCAGCCGACAGTTGCGTCCGGTATAGACAAACTCCACCAAGTCGTCAAGCAGTCTGCCTGTACCAAAAGGGGTGTCTGTACTACCTGCGTTGGCTATCATCGATGCCTCATCGACCATGAAGAGTGTATCTTGATGGGCATTCATGTTCAAGGAGAAATCGCCCATCAATGCCTTCTGCCGGTATATCTTTCTATGGATGGTATATGCTGGATTTCCCGAATTCATCGAAAAAACCTTGGCTGCCCTGCCTGTAGGAGCTAACAAAACAACTTTCTGCTCCAAGGCCTTCAACGTACGCACTATGGCACCTGCCAAAGAGGTCTTTCCGGTTCCTGCCGAACCGCGAAGAAGCATGAGGGAGGAGGGAGGAGAGTTGAGCGCATCATCCGTCAGGAAACGGGTGAAGACGTCGATGACCTCACGCTGACCGTCGGTAGGTTCAAAACGAAACTCCTGCAGGATTCTGTATGTTAATTCGTCACGAAGCATGGTGGTTTTGGAAAATCTTTGTACTTTTGCAGAAGCATTGACAAACTGCTATGCAAAAGTAATAAAAATAAACGACGATGAAGCTCATTGCAAGGAAAAACTTTATACTGACCCTTTGTGTGCTGGCACTGGCAGTACTCTGTTTCCTTAGTGTTTACAGTCCTATGCGTTTCGAAGAGAAGCAGGCAGCACGTGAACGTGAGGTGAAGGAAAGGTTGGTGAGCATACGACAGGCTGAAGAACAATATAGGAAGTTGCACGGCACTTATACCGGTGACTTTGCAGAACTGGTGAGGGGGGGATTCTTGGCTGACTCACTGACCTACATCCCCTACTCCGATGGTAAGCGGTTTGAGTTAAGCGCAACGGTGGTAGAGATGAAATCCGGCATTCAGGAGCCCCGTATGGAATGCGGTGCACAATACCAACAATATCTCGACGGAATGGACGAAAATAGTATCTCCAACCTCATTGAGGCAGCGAACAAAGCAGGCAAATATCCAGGACTACGCATCGGCGGATTGGAGGAAACGAACAACAATGCCGGAAGCTGGGAGTGAGTCTTTTTTAATTGATAATTGACAATTGATAATTGACAATTGATAATTGACAATTGATAATTGATAATTGATAATTGAACGAAGTTCAATTCATAATTGATGGTAGAACAACAAAATATACAACAGAGACTGACCATACGCACGGGAAATGATGAGTTAGCGTTTGCTGTCGGTAAGCCGAACGATTCGGGCAAGATGGATTTTGAATCTTATGAGGTGAATATGGCCATTTCGATGGCTGCCAACCTGCGTGAGGCATTCACAACATCGGAATTGTTGCAAAGGGAGTATCAGAAGGTGTTGATACTCATTGACGCTCCCGTGATGATGGTCCCGATAGAAGAGTTCCAGGAGGACGATATGGAAACGCTGTATCACGCCTGCTTTACCGGACAGAAAGGGAACATCGTGCTCAGCAATGTCGTACCCACACTGAATGCTGTTGCCGTCTTTGCCGTGAACAAAGATTTCAATACGGTCATTACAGACCATTTCGAGAATGTGAGCTTTATGCCTACAGGACAGCCCGTTTGGGAGTATCTGCGCGAGAAGGGTGTGGGAAGAGCGGAACACGGAGAGAAACTGTTTGCTTTCTTCCACGACCAACGCATGGAAGTGTTCTGCTTCCAACAGAACCGTTTTAAGTTCTTCAACAGCTATAACACCCAACATGCTCACGATGCCTTGTACTATCTGCTGTATGCATGGAAGCAGTTGGGCTTCAAAGCTGAATCAGACTTCTTGTATCTTACAGGAGAGGTGACACAACGAAACTGGCTGGTTGAAAAACTGCACCAATATCTACAACACGTCATGACAGTAAACGATGCGGATTATTACAGGAAAATATAAAGGGCGGCATTTTGACATTCCGCGCACGTTCAAGGCTCGGCCAACGACCGACTTTGCCAAAGAGAACATCTTTAATGTGCTCAATGGGTATATCGACTTTGATGGTGCTTCCGCCCTTGACCTCTTCTCCGGCACGGGAAGCATAACACTCGAACTGTTGTCGAGGGGGTGCGAGAGGGTGGTCAGCGTTGAATTAGACAGGGACCATCACCGGTTTATTAAGGCGTGCATAAAAAGCCTCACCCCCGCCCCCTCTCCAAAGGGAGAGGGGAGTGGTCAGTTTCTGCAATCGGATACTCAAGGAGTTAATCTATCTACTCCCCTCTCCCTTTGGAGAGGGGTTGGGGGTGAGGCTGTTCCTATCCGTGGCGACGTGTTCCGTTTCCTGAAGACATGCAAACAGCAATTTGACTTTATCTTTGCCGACCCGCCATACGCACTGAAGGAGCTGCCGACCCTGCCAGATCTTATTTTTCGGGAGAACGAGGGTGCGGAAGGACAAGACAATACCAGCGCTGGACTTTTGAATCCCGATGGCCTTTTCGTTCTAGAGCACGGCAAGGACCACGACTTCTCCAGACATCCGCACTTCGTGGAGCATCGCCATTACGGCAGTGTCAACTTCAGTATCTTCCGATAACAGATACTACGCGACAACGATACTACAGGACAACGCATAAAAAAAGGTCGTTATTGAACGACCTTTTTGTTTCCCTTAATCACAATGCCTTTGTAGTTGGCATCGACTTTCTGTCCTGCAAGATTGTATATCGGAGTGTCGATGGATAATTGTCCTTTGTCAATAGACAATTGACGAATACCTGTCGGTGTCGCATTTTTGTAGAATCCTACAAGTTTCGACTTGTAATTCTGCACAGCACTCTTCAGTTCAGGAATAAGTTCACAATTCTTATCTTCCACCGCATTGTCGAACTCCCAAGAGAAGTCACCCTTCTGGCAACGACCGGCACCATACTTTCCCGTTACCGCTGCAGGAACATCCTCTGTAGCAAGTGGCGTGCATGCGTAGAACTCACCGTCGGTCGTGTCGAAGTTGCTGTAAGTTGAACCGCCGTTCTTTGCAACGATAGAAGAAGGAACCTTCTCTTCCCTGGAACTTACCTCATAGGCATCCAATCCATATTCGCTGGTGGCTGTATGCTGGTTATAATAAGATGTAGCGCCTTCAATATGGTTGTTGTAGGCTTTACATACGCCACCTTCTTCACCCGTCATGACGCCTTTGGATTTTGTTCCCTTCGCCTTCAAATCGGCAATATGCCACAAATCAGAGCCTTGCACAGAAGAAACGATAGGGTATCGGCAGTTACGGAACCAGTTGTTCTCAACAAAAGCACTTGAAGCCGATGCCAGACCTACGCCATAGAGTCCGTTACCATCATAGTAATTATTATAAACATGGAAGGCTTCACCATGACGGAGACGGGGCAGACGCTGATCGGCATGGTCGAACCAGTTGCCGCAATAAGTCAGGTTGTTGGCATAGAATGTGGCCCTGGTATCACCTGCATCAACAAGACAACATTTGCCACAGTCGAAATAGTGATTGGCAGATATGGTGCAATAGCGTGAATCCTTGGTGTCGATGGCACCATCGCCCTTAACCTTATCTCCACTACCTCCCTGTCCATAGAACAAATCCATGTTGTGAATCCAGATATTCGTGTTATAGCGGGATATTTCCACGCCATCGTCCAGACAGAGCAGGATACCAAGATTACGAACTTCAACACCAACAGCGTTACTGATTTGCATACCAAAATTATAAAGCGTAGCATCGTTACCTACACCTTCTAACGTCAGCGGCATCTCAATATGCTCTTCATTTTGCGCCTGCGATTTGATATGCAGTCCTTGACTGGATGCCATCTTGTCACAATCATCCTTCTTGACGGTTCCCACAATACGGATGCAAAGTGGTTTTTTCATGCCCCCGCCATCAATACACTTGCGGAATCCATCAATGACGTTGTTTAAACCCGTCCAAGTCACAGGTTCTCTACCCTCATAACGAGGCCAATTGACGGTGATGTCTTTGGCATTCTGAGCAGTTACATACAGAACAACAGCATCATCTTTCAGTGTACCGTCGTTCTTATAGGCACCAACACCCTCTGTCCAACCGCTGGTAGGACGGTTCATGTGGGCGAAACCCTGACGGTTATGCGCACGCACATCCAGGGCATCCGTGACTGAAGCCTCATTGGTCAACTCTACACCTTTTGAATCAACAGGCACCACCTTCAGCTGATAGTTGCCAGCCTTCAAGCCAAGTGCGTCGGCACGACCATAAGAGCCATAGTTGCGGACCAGTTCGTTGTCGAGTTGAGTCCATGAGTTCTGACCTGCAGGACTTACATAGACGTTGTAAGCCTGAGCACCGCTCATGTTGATCCACTCTACCCAAGCCGTCTCCAGCCAACCATCAGCAGCCTGAATGGTTACGGCAGCAGCCGATTTCAATGTAGCAACAAACAGCAACACTACTGTCATAATGAGACCATGAAAAATAGTCTTACGATAAGAAAAAGTCATTTTCAGTTTAATAGATTAGTGTAAAAATCAAAATTGTCGGTGCAAAGATAGTGCATTATGTTTACGTACACAAATAAAAGCAGAAAAAAATTGACTTTTACAATAGAGGAGAAAGCAAACGCACCAAAGACTCCCAAAGTCTTTGGAGGAAAGGACGACGGTCCAGGTTCATGACGTCGTCAAGCAGAATAGCCTGTGCCTCGTCGGCAAAATAGACCTGCTTTAATTGCTGTGCAAACGATTCATCGTAGATAAAGACACTTGCCTCGAAGTTGTTTTCAAACGAACGGAAATCAACATTGACCGAACCGACAGAAGCTAATGTGTCGTCACAAATCAACAGTTTGGAATGGTTGAACCCGGATTGGTACAGATAGACTTTTACACCGGCTTCGATGGTTTCCAACACGTACGACCGTGATGCCCACTCTACCAGTTTCGCATCCACATGCTCTGGTACCAACAGGCGCACATCTACTCCTGCCAAAGCTGCTGTGCGCATGGCAAAGAGGATAGGTTCTGTCGGAAGGAAGTATGGTGTCTCGATATATACATATTTCTGAGCTTCCAACAAAACGCGAACATATCCTTGTTCAATGTCAGGCCATGGACTGATAGGACTGGAGGTGACGACCTGCATAAGGGTGGAGGATGGAGAGTGGAGAGATGAGAGTGGAGAGTTCTTGCTTTGGCAAGCGCTTCGCGATGAGAGAGATGAAGAACTGGGGTAATAGGCTTTACCCGTAATCAACGTGCGGTCAACAAAATACCAATCTACCAAAAACGCCCGCTGCAGTCCATAGACTACACTGCCCGTCAGTTTCAGATGTGTGTCACGCCAAGCCACATGCTTGACACCTTTCACATAGCGCATGGCGATGTTCATACCACCTATGAAGCCCGTAGCACCATCGACGACACAAATCTTACGGTGGTTGCGGTAGTTGACTTTACTGGTAAAAGCAGGGAAGCGTACAGGCATGAACGAATGTACTTCCACTCCCCCCTCGCGCAGATGTTCGAAGAAACTGTTCTTCACCTTCCAGCATCCAACATCATCATAAATCAACCGAACTTCCACTCCTGCCTTCGCCTTGTCGATCAGTGCATCGGCGACCAGTCGTCCCAATGGATCATCTTCTATGATATAGGTGGTGATATGGATATGGTGGGTTGCCTTGCCAATGGCCGTGAGCAAAGCAAAAAAGAATTCGTATCCATCGGTATAGATGTCGGCCTGACTGTCTTTGAAAGGAAGAGCCCCACTCTGATTAGTAAAAAGGTTGATCAGCGAACGATGCTTTTCAGGCAACATCAAGTCACGCTGTTCCGAAAATTCTAGCATCGAACGCTTAGTCAGTTGGTCAAGACTATGTTGCGAGATGAAACGTTCCTTGCGGATGTTTTGCCCGAAAAAGAAATAGAGCAGGATGCCCACCACGGGCAGGAAGATCAGCACGAGCATCCATGCCATCGTCTTCGACGGTTGACGACGGTCGAGCAACACGGTCACCATTGTACCAATAACGATGATACCGTAGAGCAGGATTCCTATCCAATGGATGTAATTCACAATTCAGAATTCACCTTTCACCTTTGACCTTTGACCTTTAAACCACGATGTCACTACCGAGCCGGCGAGCCAGCACATTACGGATGTCTTGCATGCGTTTATACTCGCCCATCACCTGCATCATCTGTTCAACATTGTCGTGCAGGGTTGACAACTGTGCACGCAGGGCTTTCAGGTTCTTATCCACCCAGTCCATGCGGAAGTCGAGAACCAGATGCATGACTTGGTCGCGGAGGTAGTTCTCATGCTGATTCACTTCCAAACTTTTCGACAGTTTAAACTCATCGGCACTCAGTTGTATGGCAAGGGTGCTCAGTTGAAGATCGGGATGACGTGTAAAATACTCCTCAGCCTTGAAGCCTTCGTCGTGACTATGCTCCACAGCCTCCTCAAGGATTCTTGCATACATGGGGTTGGTAAAATGCAGATTGTCCAAACTGAGGTCGTAACTGATATATTGAGCCACGTTCAGATTGATTTTCTCGCCTGTGGTCTCGTCTTCCACATCGCGAATGATCACCTCTTCACCATGACGGATAACGGCCTGGATGAGAAGGGTTTCGATGGAAGAAGCCTCACCCCCGCCCCCTCTCCAAGGGGAGAGGGGAGTAGAAACTTCTTGTGATTGAGAATTCGATGAGGAAGACTGACCACTCCCCTCTCCCCTTGGAGACGGGTCGGGGGTGAGGCTTTGCTTCTCCTGATAGATCATCCTATTCATCTGTGCAATGATGGTCTGTTCTGCCATTCCTGTACGATTGGCACATTCCCTCACGTAGGTTGCACGGAGGATTTGGTCTTTAATGACCGAGATGCTCTTCACAATCGAGTTAATGGCCTCACTGCGTTTGATGGGATCGGTAACCCCCTTCAACAATTGGTCTATCTTGAAGACAATGAAGTCCGTCTGATGTTCGTCGATATATTTTCGAAATTCTGTCGCCGTATGCTTGCGGGAGAATGAATCCGGGTCGTCACCATCAGGCAAGAGTAACACCTTCACGTTCATTCCTTCAGACAACAGCATGTCCGTTCCACGCATGGCTGCATGAATACCGGCTTCGTCGCCGTCATAAAGAAGCACGATATTGGAAGTGAAACGGTGCAACATGCGAATCTGATGAAAACTGAGCGCCGTTCCTGAATTGGCTACAACATTCTCGATGCCACACTGGTGCATGGCGATGACGTCTGTATAGCCTTCCACCATATAGACACAATCAAGTTTGGCGATAGCCTTTTTAGCTTGGAAAATGCCATAGAGCTCGCGTTCCTTATGATAGATGTCCGAATCGGGAGAGTTGACATATTTCTGTTGCACACCTTTCGTGGCAGCATCCAACTTTCTGCCGCCAAAAGCAACAACTTTACCGCTGACTCCCAACCAAGGGAAGATGACACGCCCGGCAAAGCGGTCAATCAATTGTGGGGAAGTGGCAGACGAACCGTTTTCGTCACGTCGCTCGTAACAGAGACCCGTCTTTACCAAAAACTCCTCTTTATAACCTGCCGCTTTCGCTGCCTTCGACATGGCATCGCGCTTCTGTGGAGCATAACCCAGTCTGAAACGGGCAATAATATCGTCGCGTATGCCTCGACTACGGAAATATTGCATCCCGATAGCCAGTCCGTCAACATCATGGTGTAGGATGTTTTCAAAAAACTGAGCACCCCATTCATTGACCAAAAACATCGACTCGCGTTCGCTCTCTGCTTTACGTTCGTCGTCGCTCAACTCACGCTCGCGTATTTCGATATGGTATTTATTGGCAAGCCATCGCAATGCCTCCGGATAGGTCATCTGCTCATGCTTCATGATGAAGTTCACGGCACCGCCCGCCTCACCACACGAAAAGCATTTGTAAATACCTTTCACTGGTGACACATAAAACGACGGTGTAGTGTCATCGTGAAAAGGACACAACCCCACATAACTCGTACCGCGCTTGCGCAACGATACGAAATCGGACACCACATCTACGATGTTAGCCGCATCGACTATCCTGTCTATCGTTTGTCTGTCTATCATTGGACGCAAAGGTACGACGAAGGGAGCAAAATGCCAAATTTAAAATGCACAAAAAGCGTTGATTGTGCACAAACTAACTGTTTTCGTGCAATTTATTTGCCCGACAAACAAAAAAGGATTACCTTTGCATCGTTTTTTAAAAAAGGTATATTATATCAAACCAATAAATATTTTATGGCTTTAAAAATTGTTGTACTTGCCAAGCAAGTACCAGACACAAGAAACGTGGGCAAGGATGCCATGACCGCCGAAGGAACGGTCAACCGTGCAGCCCTGCCTGCTATCTTCAATCCAGAAGATTTGAATGCACTGGAGCAGGCTCTCCGTTTGAAAGAGCAGAATCCAGGTTCAACAGTAGGAATCCTCACGATGGGTCCTCCACGTGCAGGTGAGATTATCCGCCAGGGACTTTATCGCGGCGCCGATACGGGTTGGCTCTTGACCGACCGTCTCTTCGCTGGCGCCGACACACTGGCCACCAGCTATGCGCTGGCTACTGCCATCCAAAAGATTGGCGATGTAGATATCGTCATCGGCGGTCGTCAGGCTATCGACGGTGACACCGCTCAGGTGGGGCCCCAGGTAGCTCAGAAATTGGGTCTCAACCAGGTAACCTATGTTGAAGACGTTAAAGAAGTTAAGGAAGTTAATGGAGTTAAGAAGGTTACGGTGAAACGTGTCATCGACGGTGGTGTGGAGACCGTAGAGGCTCCGCTGCCGGTAGTTATCACCGTGAACGGTAGTGCTGCGCCATGTCGTCCTTGCAATGCAAAGCTCGTGATGAAGTACAAGCGTGCCACCTGTCCGATGGAGCGTCCTGCAGACGGAACAGACTATGACTATCTGTATGAGGAACGTCCATACCTGACACTCAACCAGTGGAGCGTAGCCGATGTTGACGGCGACGCAGCACAGTGTGGTCTGTCTGGTTCACCAACCAAGGTGAAGGCAGTGAAGAACATCGTGTTCCAGGCAAAGGAGTCGAAGACTTTGACGGCTTCTGATGCTGATGTCGAGGGAATGATCAAAGAATTGTTGGACGAGAAGATTATTGGCTGATAATAAGAAGTTAAGGAGTTAAGGAGTTAAAGAAGTTAAGCCAAATGTTTGAAGATAAAGACAAGTAATGGCTTAACTACTGTCCAAAGGACAAACGAAGTGATAGCTTCTTAACTACATAACTACAAAAAAGAAACAATATGAACAACGTATTTGTATATTGCGAGATAGAAGGTACTCAGGTACAGGAAGTATCTCAGGAGCTGCTGACCAAGGGTCGCAAGCTCGCCAATGAACTCGGTGTTGAGCTCCACGCTGTTGTTGCCGGCACAGACATCAAGGGCAAGGTGGAGGATCAGATCCTGCCATACGGTGTTGACAAGCTGTTTGTCTTCGATGGCGATGGCCTGTTCCCTTACACCAGCGCACCACATACTGACATCATGGTAAACCTCTTCAAGGAGGAGAAGCCACAGATCTGCCTGATGGGTGCTACCGTTATTGGTCGCGACCTCGGTCCTCGTGTCAGTTCATCACTCACCAGCGGTCTTACTGCCGACTGTACAGAATTGGAGATTGGTCCGTATGAGGACAAGAAGAATAATAAGGTATATGAGAACCTGCTCTATCAGATTCGTCCTGCCTTCGGTGGCAACATCGTGGCAACGATTGTGAACCCAGACCATCGTCCACAGATGGCTACCGTTCGTAGTGGTGTGATGCAGAAAGCACTCTATGAAGGAAAGGCTAATAACGAGGTGGTTTATCCTGAGGTAAGCAAGTATGTAAGCCCCGAGGCTTTCGTTGTAAAGGTGCTCGACCACCACGTGGAAGCTGCCAAGCACAACCTGAAGGGTGCGCCCATTGTGGTTGCCGGTGGTTATGGTGTCGGTTCTAAGGAAGGCTTCGACCAGCTGTTCCAGTTGGCAAAGGTTCTCCACGGCGAAGTCGGCGGTTCTCGTGCTGCTGTTGACGCTGGATGGATTGACCACGACCGCCAGATTGGTCAGACGGGTGTCACCGTTCATCCGAAGGTGTATATCGCATGCGGTATCTCTGGACAGATCCAGCACATCGCTGGTATGCAGGACTCTGGTATCATCATCTCAGTAAACAACGACCCAGATGCTCCTATCAACAAGATTGCAGACTACGTGATTGTTGGAACTGTTGAGGAAGTTGTACCCAAGTTGATTAAATATTATAAGCAGAACACTAAGTAAAATCTGAAGTTAAAGAAGTTAAGAAGTTAAAGAAGTTAAGCCATTACAATGACTAACCAGTTTCAAAACATCGGTGCTTGGCAGAAAGCTCATCAATTTGTCCTTTCTGTTTACGAAGCCACAAAGTCTTTTCCTGACTTTGAGAAGTTTGGGCTTTGTTCTCAATTCCAACGCGCCGCTGTATCTATTCCAGCAAATATCGCTGAAGGATATAAGAAACTGGGTCGTGCTGATAAATTACGTTTCTACAACATAGCTCAGGGTAGCTTGGAGGAATGTAGATATTACATTGTCTTATCAAAGGATCTTGGCTATATCAACGAAAACAAATACGACCAGTTAGTCATCTCGATTGAGGAAACAAGTAAATTACTTAATGCCTATTGCAAAGGAGTTGCTGACAACAATTTTAGCAATCAACTATAGCAAAACATTTGGCTTAACTTCTCTAACTTCTTAACTTCTTAACTTCAAAAAAAATAAAATCATGGCAAACTATTATAGCGATCATCCTGAGATCGGGTTCTACTTGAACCACCCCCTGATGGCTCGTATCGTCGAGCTGAAAGAGAAAGGTTTCGCTGATGCGAAAGAATATGACTATGCTCCCGTTGACCTGGGCGATGCCATCGAGAACTACAAGCAGATTCTCGACATCACCGGCGACGTGGCTGCCAACATCATTGCTCCGAACTCGGAGGACGTAGACCTTGAGGGTCCGCACTTGGAGAACGGCCGCATGATCTACGCCTCTAAGACTTACGAGAACCTTGACGCTACGCGCAAGGCTGGTCTCCACGGAGTCTCAATGCCGCGTCGTTACGGCGGTCTGAACCTACCTAACGCCATTTTCTCTATGCTCTCTGAGATGATTTCGGCTGCCGATGCAGGTTTCCAGAACATCTGGTCGCTCCAGAGCTGTATCGACACCCTGTATGAGTTCGGTAGCGAGGAGCAGCGTCAGAAGTACATCCCACGCGTCTGCGAGGGCGAGGGAATGTCTATGGACCTCACCGAGCCCGATGCCGGTTCCGACCTGCAGCGCGTGATGCTGAAGGCTACCTACGACGAGAAGGAAGAATGCTGGCGCCTGAACGGTGTGAAGCGATTCATCACTAACGGCGACTCTGACATCCACCTCGTGCTGGCTCGTTCTGAGGAAGGCACAAAGGACGGACGCGGACTCTCCATGTTCATCTACGACAAGCGCGACGGCGGTGTTGACGTGCGCCACATCGAGCACAAGCTCGGTATCCACGGCTCGCCAACCTGCGAGCTTACCTACAAGAACGCTAAGGCTTACCTCTGCGGCGACCGCAAGCTGGGACTCATCAAGTATGTGATGGCGCTTATGAACGGCGCCCGTCTGGGTATCGCAGCTCAGTCTGTTGGTGTTGAGCAGGAGGCTTACAACGAGGCTCTGGCATACGCCAAGGAGCGTGCTCAGTTTGGTGAGAAGATCATCAACTTCCCAGCTGTCTATGACATGCTCTCACGCATGAAGGCTAAACTCGATGCTGGTCGTTCTCTGCTCTATCAGACCGCATGCTATGTTGACATCTACAAGGCTCTCGAGGATATCGCCCGCGACCGCTCACTCACACCTGAGGAGCGTCAGGAGATGAAGAAGTACCAGCGTCTGGCTGATGCCTTCACACCGATGGCAAAGGGGATGAACTCGGAGTATGCCAACCAGAATGCCTACGACGCCATCTCGGTTCACGGTGGTTCAGGCTTCATCATGGAGTACAAGAGCCAGCGCCTGTTCCGCGACGCACGTATCTTCTCCATCTACGAGGGTACTACACAGCTGCAGGTGGTTGCCGCCATACGCTACATCAGCAACGGCACCATGCTCAACAACATCAAGGATATGATTGCCGAACTGCCTGAGAATGCCGACGCAGCTCTGAAGGCACGTGTAGAGAAGCTCATCCCTGTATACGAGGAGGCACTCAACGCTGCCAAAGCTCTCGACAACCAGGATGCATTCGACTTCCTCGCCCGTCGTCTGTACGACATGACTTGCGAGATCGTGATGTCCCTGCTCATCATCCGCGATGCTGCCAAGGCTCCTGAGCTCTTCCAGAAGTCTGCCAACGTATATGTTCGCATGACCGAAGAGGACGTTCTCGGCAAGGCTGCCTATATCAAGAACTTCCAGGTAGAAGATCTAGAGAGTTTTAAGGCTGCTGAACCAGAAACCGAGGAATAAAACGACCATGAAACCGCGATGTGCATAACAGCAGCACTTCGGTGAAAAGAAAGATAGAAAAAAGAGAGCATCCCAGTGTGGATGCTCTCTTTTTCATTGATGCCAACCTTCAAATCTCTTTAGGTTCCTTCACTTCTACGCCACGACAGAATCGATGGACAATCTGTCGATCGTCACCAACATATATAAAGCGTTCCAAACGATGGAGCAAGGAATATTCAGAGGGATGCAAAACGCTGTCATCGATAACCAGGGCATCAAACTCGTAGCCAGGCTCAAAGCTACCCACCTTGCCGAAGAAGCTACCAGCCGATTTGGTGGCAATCCAGAAAATTTCAGACAGTGTGAGGAAAGCTTTGCTATGGTCTTGTTGGTATTGCATCTTACTCACCTGGATGGCATAGACCAACATACGGAACATATTTAAATCATGACCACCACTGATGTCACTACCTAATCCTACGCGCAATCCCTCTTCAAGAAACATACGGATGGGTGCCATGCCCGAAGCGATATTGAAGTTCGATGTAGGACAATGGGCTACCATGACGCCATTGCGTTTCATCAATTCCAGTTCGCTGCCATGCGTCCAAACACAATGCGCCATGATGGTCGGTGTCTGTCCGAAGAGTCCATAACGGTTATAGGCATCACCATAATTCTGACTCTCAGGTTCTAGTTCAGCCACCCACGCAATTTCCGACGTATTCTCTGACAGGTGCGACTGCACGGGCAGTTGGTATTGGGCTGCCAGCTTACCACAAGCTTTCAGTAATTCCGGTGTACAAGACGGCACGAAACGCGGTGTAATAATAGGACGCACCAATGCGTTAGGTTGATTGAACTCTGCAATCAACTGTTCGTTACCGGCAATGGCAGCATCCACGTCTTCGCTGAGATTTTCTGGACAATGGCGGTTCATGGCTACCTTACCTACAAAGGCTCCCATGCCAGCCTCCTGATACAAATTCATCAACAAGCGGGTACTTTCCGTATGAATGGTGCCAAAGACAACACTTCGCATGGTACCGAACAGCCATTGAGTATGCAAGAATCGTCGGTACATACGCTCGGCATAATGAATGTCAGCAAACTTAGCCTCTTCAGGGAAAGTATAGCTCTGCAACCATGGCAGCAGTTCCAAGTCCATTGCTACAGCTTGGTTGTGCACCTGCGGCGCATGCACATGCATATCGTTCATTGCAGGAATGAGCAGACAATTACCGAAGTCTATCACCTCGGCATTCTGACCATCCAAATCTGCCAAGTTGGTTGACACACCGGTAACGCAACCATTCTCTACAGCGACATAGCCATTCTCCAGGACCTCAAAATGGCTCCGTTCTTTCGTAAAGAGTATATGCGCCTTATAAATCTTTTTCATGATATATAGTTTTAGATTTTTAGCTATCGTCTGCAAAGATAGCTATTTTCACAAACTTTCAAAGAATAAAGGTGGAATAAAGTGTTGGATATTTCTTTTTTTCTTTAACTTTGCAGTCCAGACACATTATCAATAATCATTATACCATGGAACAAGGACTTATTTATGAAATCTGCGGTTGGGGAGCTACTATTGGCATGATATTAGGCTATCTGCCACAAGCCATAGAAACCATCAAGACACGCAATACTGAAGGTATCGCCCTGCCCACCTTCCTGATGATGGGTATTGGCGGAGTTTGCTTCATGCTCCAAGGGCTCTTGCATAAACCTGAAATTCTGTGGCCTCTCTTCCTGACAAACTTAGTGACGACAAGCTGTAGCCTCATCGTCTTCGGCATCAAAATCTATAACGATTACTTTAAAAAGTGAAGAGACGAGAGTTGAGAGTTGAGAGTTGAGAGTTGAGAGACGAGAGTTGAGAGATGAGAGATGATGTTGTTAGGATCGGAGGAGGACCTCCTCTACCACCTTCGGGAAGAATTCCATTTCCAACTGATGCTCCTTTTCAGCAATATCGTCAACAGTATCATTGGGAGAAAGCGCAGTTCTGTATTGGGCGATAATCTCTCCACCATCACAAACGGGTGTGACATAATGAACAGTCATACCTGTTTCTTTTTCTCCTGCTGCTTTCACAGCCTCATGCACATGGTGTCCCCACATTCCTTTTCCGCCAAACTTGGGCAACAAGGCAGGATGCAGATTGATGATGCGTCGTGGATAAGCATCAATCAAGTAATCAGGAACCAATGGAAGGAAACCTGCCAAAACAATAAACTGGATGTCATATCGTTGCATGAGTGGCATCATCACGTCAGGGTTGTTTAATTCTGCCTTGGGCACCACCGTTGTCGGAATGTCAAAACGCTCTGCACGCACCAAAGCGTATGCATCAGCTTTATTACTGACTACCAAAGCTATATTTACGGTTTCCGAATGTTGGAAATATCGGATAAGATTTTCACAGTTCGTTCCACCACCGGAAACAAAAACTGCCACATTTACCTTTTCTTTTTTCATGATTTGTTACGAATCTCACCGCAAAGGTAAGCATTTTCATACATAATACGTCATTTTTAGAAAAGAAAGCACTACCTTTGCATGCAATTATTACATAGTGGAGCAACAAAACTATACATACAAAATGACTGAAAAGAAATTATTATTAGGTGACGAGGCGATAGCATTAGGTGCCATCCACGCTGGTCTTTCAGGCGTTTATGCCTATCCTGGCACCCCGTCAACTGAGATTACCGAGTTTATTCAGGGCAATGCCATCGCCCACGAACGAGGCATCCACAGCCGTTGGTCAACCAACGAGAAGACTGCCATGGAAGCAGCTTTGGGAATGTCGTTCATGGGTAAGCGCGCCTTGGTGTGCATGAAGCACGTAGGCATGAACGTCTGTGCCGACCCGTTCGTCAACTCCGGCATGACAGGTGTTAACGGCGGCGTTGTTGTCTTGGCTGCCGACGACCCCTCCATGCACTCTTCTCAGGACGAGCAGGACAGCCGTTTCTACGGTAAGTTTGCCATGATTCCCACCTTCGAGCCCAGTTCTCAGCAGGAGGCTTACGACATGATGGCAGCAGCCTTCGATTACTCCGAACAGCAGAAGTTGCCGGTACTGATGCGTGTCACCACCCGTATGGCGCACTCCCGTGCGGTTGTAGAGGTAAAGACAGAAGCTCGCACCGAGAACGAGATGAACTACAATGCCGTAGCAGCCAACTGGGTGTTGCTTCCTGCCAACGCACGCAAGCGCAACGATGCCGTTACGGCTCAACAAGCAACCCTTGAAGACGATGCGGCAAACTCTACCTATAACAGCCTCACCCCCAGCTCCTCTCCAAAGGGAGAGGGCAGCAAGTCGCCTTTAGGCATCATCGCCAGTGGTATTGCATACAACTACGTTAACGAGTGTTTCCCTGAGGGCTGTCCCTATCCCATTTTGAAGATTTCTCAATACCCATTGCCCAAGAAACTGGTTCGCCAGATGCTGACCACATGCGAGAAGGTGATGATTATAGAAGAAGGACAGCCGTTCATCGAAGATATCGTTCGCGGAGTATCTGATTATCATCAGCCATCAACACCCGACACACCACAAATATTGGGTCGTCTCACGGGTGAACTGCCAAGAACGGGCGAACTGAACCCCGATATCGTCAAGAAGGCTTTGGGCATGGAGACTGGACAGAACTACGCCCCTTGCGAGGACGTCGCACCACGTCCGCCAGCACTTTGTCAGGGTTGCGGTCATCGTGATGTCTATACAGCCCTCAACGAAGTATTGAAAGAGTATGAAAATCCACGTGTCTTCGGCGACATTGGCTGCTATACCCTTGGTTTCCTGCCCCCCTACAGAGCCATCCACTCTTGTGTAGATATGGGTGCCAGCATCACCATGGCAAAAGGTGCCGCCGATGCCGGGCAGTGGCCAGCCGTAGCCATCATCGGCGACTCCACCTTTACCCACAGCGGCATGACGGGTTTGCTCGATGCCGTCAACGAAAACGCCAACATCACGGTCATCATCAGTGATAACCTGACGACCGGCATGACCGGCGGACAAGATTCTGCTGGAACCAATAAGTTTGAAGCCATCTGCCGTGGTTTGGGCGTTCCCGAAGGACACCTGCATGTTGTTGTTCCTCTGCCGAAGAATATGCCGAAAATCACCCGCATCCTCCGCGAAGAAATCAACTACAAAGGCACGAGTGTTATCATTCCTAGAAGAGAGTGCATCCAGACACTCAGAAGACATCTGAAACAGCAAAAAGCACAGGAGAAGAAGTAATGAAGACAGATATTATCTTATGTGGTGTAGGAGGACAGGGCATCCTCTCCATCGCAACCATCATTGGCGAGGCAGCCATGAACGAAAACCTTTACATCAAGCAAGCCGAAGTTCATGGCATGAGCCAACGCGGCGGTGATGTGCAGTCTAATCTCCGTATCTCATCGGAACCCATCCATAGCGACCTCATCGCCTTGGGCAGTGCCGACGTCATCATCTCCATGGAACCCATGGAAGCACTGCGCTATCTGCCCTATCTGAATAAGAACGGATGGATCATCACCTCCAGTGCTCCCTTTGTCAACATTCCGAATTATCCCGACCAGGAGGTCATCATGGCAGATTTGCAGAAACTTCAGAATGTGATTGTCATAGACATTGAGAAGCTGGCGAAAGAGAACAACATTCCGCGCTCAGCCAATGTCATCCTCTTGGGAGCAGCACAAAAAGCCCTTGGCATTGAATACCATAAGTTGGAAGATGCCATCCGCCGCGTCTTCGGTCGCAAAGGCGAGGCAGTTGTCGAAGCCAACATCAAAGCGTTAGCATTAGGAAGAGGATAATTTTTCCGAATAATGAAATAACGGAAATGCCGGATTTTCCGGACTCTCCAGAAACTCCGGAAATAACCAAAAGAAAAAAACATGCAAACCCCAATCAACAAAGAGTTAATTGACAGCTTGATTGCCAAGTTCGGCATCCAAGACTTTGCCAAAGCAACTATCCGCGAGGTAAAGCAAGTTGCTGCCTTCGCAGAAAAAGAATCGGGTGTGGAATTCATCAAGATGGAGATGGGCATACCCGGACTTCCTGCTGCCAAGGTAGGTGTCGAAGCACAAATGAAAGCTTTGCACGACGGTATAGCCAACCTTTATCCAGACATTCAAGGTCTTCCTGAGCTGAAACAACAGGCTTCACGCTTTGTCAAAGCCTTTATCAATGTCGATATCGCTCCCGAAGGATGCGTACCCGTATGTGGAAGTATGCAGGGAACGTTTGCTTCTTTCCTGACCTGCTCACAGGCAAACAAGAAGAAAGACACTGTGTTGTTCATCGACCCGGGGTTCCCCGTTCAGAAAATGCAGTTACAGGTACAAGGCGTCAAGTACGAGACTTTTGATGTCTATGACTATCGCGGCGACAAACTACGCAGCAAGTTGGAGAGCTATCTGAAAGGCGGAAACATCTGCGCTATCGTCTATAGCAACCCCAACAACCCGGCATGGATCTGCATGACCGATGAAGAACTGCGCACGATAGGAGATTTGGCAAACCAGTATGACGTCATCGTCATGGAAGACCTTGCTTATTTCGCCATGGATTTCCGCCAAGACCTGAGCACGCCGTTTGAGGCACCCTATCAGCCCAGTGTCGCCCACTACACCGATAACTACATCCTGCTCATCAGCGGTTCGAAAGCTTTCAGCTATGCCGGCGAACGCATCGGCGTAACCTGTATCAGCAACAAACTCTTCCACCGCCATTACGACGACCTGTCAGCACGCTACGAAGGACTGCCCTTCGGACTGGTCTTCTCTACCCGCATGCTCTATGCCCTTTCTTCAGGAACCAGCCACAGTGCACAGTATGCCATGGCAGCCCTGTTGAAGTCAGCCTGCGACGGAGAATACAACTTCCGCGACGACATCATCGTCTATGGAAAGCGTGCACATAAGTTGAAGGAGATTTTCCTGCGCCACAACTTCTATATCGTCTATGACAAAGACCAAGACCGTCCCATCGCCGATGGTTTCTATTTCACCATCGGCTATCCAGGCATGACGAGTGGCGAATTGGCAAAGGAACTGATGTATTACGGTGTTTCAGCCATTTGCCTCATCACAACGGGCAGTCACCAAGAAGGTTTGCGTGTCTGCACCTCTTTCATTCAGGACCATCAATACGACCAGTTGGAAGAGCGCATGAAGATTTTTGAAGGAAACAATCCGGTTTAAAATAATCCGGAAACTCTGGACTCTCCGAAAATTCCGGACTCTCTGGAAACTCCGGATATTCCGGAACAACAAACACCAACGAAGGTTGCACGTGCAACCTTCGTTTCATTTCTCCACCCTGATGCGGGCATCAACAGCAATGACATCATTTTCATCGGCAAGCAACGGATTGATGTCCATCTCTTTGATTTCCGTTGCAAAACGAAGCAATGTTGACAGTCGCACGATAATCTCGGCATATTTCCGTTTATTGATACCCTTCATTCCGCGCGTACCTTTTATAATCTTATATCCACGCAAGGAATTGATCATGCTGTATGCCTCTTCATAGCTCAACGGTGCCAGACCCGACGACACATCCTTGAGCACTTCGACAAAGATGCCGCCCAGTCCGCAGAGGACCACATGTCCGAAGCGTTCCTCGTACTTAGCCCCAATAAAAAGCTCCGTACCTTTTATCATTTTCTGCACCATCACCGAAGTAGCACCGTAAATCTTCATCAATCGGTCGAACTCTGCTGCCAGCACCTCTCGGCTACGAATGTTCAGCGCCACACCGCCGACATCACTCTTATGCACAGGTCCCACCACTTTTGCCACTACAGGATAGCCACACTTGTCGGCAAAGTCCAAGACCTCCTCCTTCACCTCACTGACAAACTCCGGCACGGTAGGTATTCCTGCACATTCAAGGAGTTCGCGAACCACATGTGGAGGCAGGTAACCATCGTCTTTACTGTCTTTGGTGTCATTAGGGTCTTTAAGGTCCTTAGAGTCCTTAGGGTCCTTAGGGTCCTTCAAGCTGTCTATAATCCTCCTGATGCGCGGCACGTCAACCCCGTGTATATCCACCTGCTGGTCTGCCGGTGCCGGTGTTTTCATCACCTGTGTCAGTGCTGTTGCCAGCGTCACCTCATCGGCAAAGTTCACATGACCTTTCTTCAAGAACTCCTGCACCTCCGGTCCGGCCGTATTCACACTCGGCAAGATGGGGAAGATAGGTTTCTTGCACTCCAAAATTTTCTGGTGCAACACGGCATAGGCATCATACAGCCGCACCAAACCCGGTGAACCGAAGATCACCATGATGGCATCGATGTTGTCGAAGTGCTGCTCACAATAGTCGATGGCGATACCCAAATGTTCGGGCGTACCCGTTGCCAACACATCAATGGGGTTGCTGACGGCAGCACCAGGCAGCAACTTCGACTTCAGTTCCTCTGCTCTCTCACCGCTCAGAAGGGGTACCTCCATGCCTCCTTTCGACAAGGCATCGGTCAGCATCACACCAGGACCACCGGCATGGGTGACGATAGCAAAGTTCTTACCCGTGAACTTAGGCAAGGTAAAGATGCAACCCACTGTCGTCAGTTCCTCACGCGAGAAGCAACGAACGATGCCTGCCTTACGGAAGAGCGCTTCCACGGCAGAGTCACTGGATGCCAGAGCTCCCGTATGGCTCGATGCAGCCCGGCTTCCACTCTGTGATGTTCCGGCTTTAATGGCAGCAATACGACATCCCTTCCGTATCAGCGACGTGGCATGATACAGCAGTTTGTCAGGGTCGGCAATGTTTTCGATATAGAGCAGTTTCACCAGCGAATCCTTCTCAACATCGAAATGCTCGTCCATATACTCCAGTACGGTCTCAATACCAATCTGTTTGCCGTTGCCTATCGACCACACCGAATTGAACGGTAACCCTTTCGACACGGCACTCTCCAAGATAAAAACCGCCGTAGCCCCAGAACCAGAGATAAAATCGACCCCTTTCGGATTCAAGTTCGGTATAGGCTTCGTAAACACCGAATGGTGCCAGCGTGTCAGCAAACCGATACAGTTCGGTCCTATCAAGGCACAGCCATATTTGTCACAGGTTTCTATAATCTGTTGTTCCAACAAGGCACCCTCGTGCGTTTCCTCACTGAAACCAGCCGAGATAATAATAAATGCACGCACCTGCTTTTCCTTTGCCAGGAATTCCACGTACTCCGGACAGAAACGTGCTGCCACCACCAGGATGGCAAGATCAGTTGTCGGCAGTTGCTTCACATCATGGAAAACCTTGATACCTTGAATCTCATCCTCCTTCGGATTCACCACACGCAGGACACCTTGATATCCTCCATTCAAGATATTGCGGATTACCGCACCGCCAGGCTTATGAACATTATTAGAACCACCGATAACAACAATACTTTCAGGCTGTAGTAACTGTTGGTTAATCATAATATCTCCGTTTAAAATATGTATAGTGATACAAAAATAGTGCAAATTCTGCATATTGCAAAAGTTTTTCCAGGAAGATTTGACCAAAAGCCATTTTTTTGTTGTATTTTTGTGGGGCTAAAATCTACGGCATGCAATAACCAAACACGAAATAAAACAAATTAAAACCAAGAAACAATGATTTGGAATCCAAACAAAGAATGCATGAGTCGCGATGAGATGAGTGCATTACAAGGCAAACGACTGCACAAGATTGTAGCGTATGTCTATCACAATGTACCCTTCTATCGTAACAAGATGCAGGAAATGGACATCCGCCCCGATGATATTCAGACCATCGAGGATATTAACAAACTGCCTTTTACCACCAAGAAAGACCTGCGCGACAATTATCCGTTCGGACTGCAGGCAGCCCCACAGAGCGAAATCATTCGTGTTCATGCTTCGTCAGGAACAACCGGCAACCCCACCATCGTCGGCTATACCCGCAAAGACATCGGCGTATGGAGCGAATGTATGGCACGTTGTCTGACCTCCTATGGTATCACTCGCAACGACACCTTTTCCGTTGCCTATGGCTACGGGCTCTTCACCGGTGGACTGGGTGCCCACTATGGCGTAGAGCACCTCGGAGCCTCCGTTATCCCCGCCAGCACGGGTAATACTGAGAAACACCTGAAACTCATTCGCGACCTCGGCATCACCGGTATTGCCTGCACACCTTCCTACGCCCTCTATCTGGCAGAGACGATGGACAAGATGGGAATTACTAAAGACCAAATTAAACTGCGTGTCGGTGCCTTCGGTGCAGAGCCGTGGACCGAGAGCATGCGCAAAGAGATAGAAGAGCGCTTGGGTCTGAAAGGCTACAACCTTTACGGACTTTCCGAAATCATGGGTCCCAGCGTCAGCTACGAATGTCAGATGCAACATGGCAGTCACATTTGCGAAGACCACTTCTATCCCGAAATCATCAACCCTGTCACATTAGAAAAACTACCTAACGGACAAACGGGCGAACTGGTCTTCACTACCCTCACCAAGGAAGGAATGCCCGTGTTGCGCTATCGCACCCGCGACCTTTGTATGCTCATGGACGGACAGTGCGACTGCGGCCGTACCAGCATCCGTATGGGACGTATCGAGGGACGTTCCGACGACATGCTCATCATCCGCGGTATCAACGTCTTCCCGTCACAGGTAGAGAGCGTTGTCCTCAGCATGAAAGAGTTTGCTCCCCGCTACATGCTTGTTGTTGACCGCGTCAACAACCTCGACACCCTGCAAGTACAAGTGGAAATCCGTCAGGAGTACTTTACCAGCACCTTCGACACGCCAGCCGCCGTCGATACATTGGAGAAGAAACTCGCCTCCAAGCTCAAGAGCGTCCTCAGCATCAGTGCCAAGGTACAACTTAAGGCACCGAACACTATTGAGCGCAGCCAAGGCAAGAGTGCGCACGTTATTGACAAACGCAAATTATAATTTTTAAAGACCTTAAAGTCCTTAAAGTCCTTAAAGTCCTTAAGGACCTTAAGGACCCTAATATAACCTAAATAAGAAATGAATTATAGCAATTATTTCAATCCAGAACTGGAAACGATGTCACGCAGTGAACTGGAGGCACTCCAGTTGGAACGCCTGCAGAAGACGGTCAACCACTGCATGAACTCGCCGTTCTATCAGAACAAATTCAAGGAATTAGGCATCACTCCCGACGACATCAAGACTCTTGACGATGTCCGTAAGTTACCCTTCACCACCAAGGAAGACCTGCGCGAGAACTATCCGTTCGGCATCTGTTGCGTACCGATGAAAGACTGCGTGCGACTGCACTCCTCCAGCGGAACGACCGGCAACCCCACCGTTGTGCTCCATTCTCAGAAAGACCTTGACGAATGGGCAAATGCTGTTGCCCGTTGTCTGTGGATGGTAGGCAGCCGCCCAGAAGATGTCTTCCAGAACTCAGCAGGCTATGGCATGTTCACTGCCGGTCTGGGGTTCCAGTATGGTGCAGAGAAAGTGGGAATGCTCACCGTTCCAGCCGCTGCCGGTAACACCACCCGACAAATCAAGTTCATCAAGGATTTCGGCACCAGCGTCCTCCATGCCATCCCCTCTTATGCCTCACGCATCTATGAAGTCATGAAAGAGGAAGGTTGCGACCCGCGCAAGGACACCAAGTTGCGTGTACTCTGCATCGGTGCCGAGCCGCATAGCGAGGAACAGCGCAAGCGCATCGAAGACAACCTCGGTGTGAAAGCCTACAACTCGTATGGCATCTCCGAGATGATGGGACCAGGTGTCGCTTTCGAATGTCAGGAACAGAATGGCCTTCACATCTGGGAAGATTACTTTATTGTCGAGATTATCGACCCCGTGACCCTCGAACCCCTCCCCGACGGAGAATTAGGCGAGCTCGTGCTGACCACTATCAACCGCGAAGCCATGCCATTGCTGCGCTATCGCACCCGCGACCTGACACGCATCCTGCCAGGCGACTGTCCCTGCGGACGCCACCACAAGCGCTTGGCTCGTCTGCAAGGGCGTAGCGACGACATGATGATACTCAAGGGCGTCAACATTTTCCCGATACAGATTGAGAAGATCCTGTTGAAGTTCAAGGAACTCTCTACCGATTATCTCATCACCTTAGAAACGAAAGAGAACGGCGACACGATGACCATCGATGTCGAACTGAGCCAGCTCTTCACCGATGACTATACCCGTCTGCAGCGATTGGAGAAAGACATCACCCGCCTGCTGAAAGACGAGATTCTCATCACCCCCAAAGTGCGCCTTGTCCCCAAGGGAACCCTTGCCGTTTCCGACGAGAAGAAAGCCGTGCGCGTGAAAGACCTAAGGAAATTGTTCTAAAGAGAAAAGCGGAAATGCCGGACGCTCCGGATAATCCGGAAAATCCGGAGAATCCGAAATCCCGAACAACAACAACATCACAACAAAAAAAATAAAGCAACCATGACAATCAACCAAATTTCCATCTTCATTGAGAACCGTTCAGGTACACTGGTAAAGGTTCTCGAGCTGTTGAAGCAATCAAACATTCAGATTATTGCCTCAACCATTGCCGACACGGCAGAATATGGCATCTACCGCCTCATCTGCAGTGAGCCGGCACGAGCCTATCAAGAGTTGAAAGCTGCCGGCGTAGCCGTAGCCATCTCCGATGTTTTTGCCTTGGAACTCGACAACGAGCCAGGACGTGCAGCCGAAGCCGTTAAAATCTTCAGCGATGCCAACATCAGCATCACCTACATGTACAGCTTCCTTCTCAATGGCAAGGGAATCCTCATCTTCCGCACCGACAACACGGAAGAGGCACGCGAGGTCATCATTCTGAATAACCTCAAGTTCATCGCTGAGAAAGACCTTACAGCATTGGCATAAAGAAAGACCCTCCCCAGCCCTCCCTGTTTAGGGAGGGGGCCTCACGCTTCTGCGGTTACTACTCCCTCCCTAAACAGGGAGGGCTGGGGAGGGTCTTTAGTAATATCTCTATCAGTCTCGGAACAGCATAGTTGTCTATCTCCTCCTCCTTTATCCATATATAATCATCTGGCAGCACCGGCTTCTCCTCCACCTCCCACAAGTAGAAGTCAGCCCAAATAACCCTGTGCGTCAGCACATGCTTAAGGTTGCGTCGCAACAATTGACAATTGACAATTGACAATTGACAATTATCATCCCTCCTATGGTCATTACCTATTGGAAACGGTAAATTCTCTATTGCCAATTTTGCAATCGACGAAGTCGCTTCGCTTGTCGAAGTAATCGCGCAGCGCTTGCAGAGCGAAGCGGCGCAAGAATTGTCAATTATCCGCTCGGCTTTGCCGCTCCTTCGAGCAACAGCGAGTCTGGAGAATTGTAAATTGTCAATTGAATATGGTTCCCACAGCCCTTGCCAGATATCGCCGGCACCCCGTCTATGAATAGCCGTCTCGCCGTTGCAGCGGATATATACATACGTCATCCGCCGTTCCTTCACCTGCAGTTTCTTCTCTTTCACGGGCAGTTGTTCCACCCTACCCGTTCGAAACGCGTCACACGTCTCCATCAGCGGGCAGTCGCCACATTTCGGAGACTTCGGCGTACATTGCAACGCACCGAAGTCCATGATGGCTTGGTTGTAAGTAGCACCTATTGAAGGTTCCGAGTAATCAGAGTAATCAGAATAATCGGATTGATCAGAGTAATCGGAATATTCGGAGTAATCAGAGTTTTCCGAATCATCTGAACAGACGTTCGGCAACATTTCTTGAGCCAACGCAGCAAACACCTTCTTGCCTTCCGTAGTATTGATGGGGGTATCTATGCCGAAGTATCTGCTCAGCACACGATATACATTCCCGTCGACAACAGCTGCAGGGATGCCAAAGGCGAAGCTGGCGATGGCTGCCGCTGTATAGTCTCCTACCCCTTTCAGCTTTCTTATCTCCTCCAGCGTCTGTGGGAAACCGCCAAGCGCTACAATCTGTCGTGCTGCCGCATGCAGGTTCCGCGCCCTACTGTAATAACCCAGCCCTTGCCATTCGCGCAACACCTCATCCTCCGTTGCTGCTGCCAAAGCCTCCACCGTCTGCCATCGCTGCATAAAACGCTCCCAGTATGCCCATCCCTGCTGGATGCGCGTCTGTTGCAGGATAATCTCACTGAGCCATATTGCATACGGGTCTTTCGTCTCGCGCCACGGCAGATTCCTGCCATGCTCCTTGTACCAATGTAGCAATGAAGTTGTGAAAAAACTATTCACTATAGTCATCGTGGTTGTCGGAATTATGCCTGCAAAGATATTGCAATTCCTCGACTCTACCAAATTACATTCTCGATTAATGAACATAACAAAACGATGCCGCCCTCACGTCTCCGTGACAGGGCGGCATCGCCTTTCGCTTTTCATATAGAGGTCTGTACCTTCTATTCCCAGAGATTGGATGAATGAAACCACATGCTCTCTTCTTCTTCACTTTCATTCCAAGAGGAGTGGTGACGAGCCCAATTATCGTCAGTATTTCCTTCTTCTGTACCTCCTTGAGGGTCTGACCATTCAGATTCCATTACTCGATATGGAACTACGATAACTTCTGTTTCTGGTTGTATATAGTGCTTTTTTTCCATTGCTACTTTCCTCCATCCTACTTAATGACAACTTTCTTACCATTGATGATATAGATACCCTTCAGCAGATGACGGTTCGACAAAGCTGACTCGTAGTCATCAGCTACCTTGCGCCCTTGCAGGTCGTAAACTGCACCGTCAGAATACTGATGACTGTGAACACCTGTACCAACATCAGAAACACCCGTTGCGATATCTGGCGTTTCCTCAAAGACAAATGCTGCGCCACGACTACCCTGTGTCTCATTATAGAATGGACTGATATAGAACACACGGTTCGGATTAAGCACCTTAGATAAAGCTGATGTACTACGCTTGAAGAATCCGACACGACCTGTGTACTTACCATCTATCGTCTCGCCTGTATAACCTTCATAAACGTTTTCGCGACCGAACGTGTACAACTCAGGACGAGAGTCAAATATCGACAGGTAGATTCCTGATATCTTGTTCACTCGCTCTGAATTCACGTCTAAGTCTCCGCGAAGCTTTGCGTCCGGATGGGGAGCATTGTTCAGTACCTTGAAGGAAATCTCTGCTGCGGCATCGTCGGACTTAATGACAACTGGCGTTGCAGCAGGAATTATTTTCTCGCCATAATCCGGGTTTATATAGTCCAGAGTGCGACAGAATAACGTGTATTTATCATCAGCCTTGGGATTAGCCGAATAGTTATGATCTTCCACTCCATAGAACGGCTTGGCATCAATATCTGCAGGTATCTCCACATCGAAAGGAACATACAGCGAGGCATAGCTCTTTCCGAATGCTGCATTCAGCTTCAGTTTGAAGCTCAGTTCGTTACCACCCTCGCCGACCTTCTGCATGTAGAAGCGGGTTTTGTACTGTCCTGCCTGCTCATCGAAGCATTGGTCGGTGCTTGTCTCGGTGGCGGTTGAAGTACAACTCAGGTAATCGTGTGGCATATCGCCGGTGAGGCTGGCAATCTTAATCTGCGCGATGGCACCACCAAGGTTCTCGTAGCGACACTTGTAATCGCTCTCAGCATCGATGGAGTTCAAACCAGTGTGGTCCAGACTGAGTCCCTGTGTCTTGATGAAGTAGCGAGGATAGCCGTTCTCGGTACCGTCACTTGTAGTACCCTCGAACCAGAAGATGGTGGAAGGATCGTATTCTGCAGCAGTCTGTGTTTCCACCTTCAGGTTTCTGTTATATCCGCCAGAGCCTGTACGTTCCCTGTCATCAAGATAGCCACGAATGTACTTGTGCTCGTCGCTACCGTCTTCCTGCGTATATGGCACGATGCGGTAGTAACCCTGCGTCATCTGTACGATGTTCACCGGGTCGTCAACGAGTTCACGGACGGCAGCCTTGTCTTCATCGCTAAGGTCACCGTCGGCAGCATCCGCACGCATGGCATCCGTCACCTTGTCATACTTCAGGCCGCCTACGAATCCGGCATACTTCACATACTCCGCCAGTGTGGCATCCGACTGGATTTCCAAGCGGAAGTTAGCAGGATTACCTTGGCCGGTTTGTTGCAGTTGGTAGGAAGTTTTCTTCTCGTCGGGAATGATGCTGGCACTGCCGTTAAAGTTCTGTCCGACATAGCTGTAGCTGTCAGTAGCATATTCCGCCAGATAGTCTGCCGCATAGACGGGGTGCATCCAGAAGTTATAACTATGAAGTCCCGGCATCATCTCGAAGACGTTCTGCGTGTCGGTGCTGTTCTGTTCCAACTGCAAGCCCTCGTTATTGTTGTCGCGATAATCCATCACGCGGATGTACTCGTCGTAACGCTGGTCGGGATCGTAACGGTTGAGCATCTTGAAGCCGTATGGGTCACCAATGACGCACCATTCGAAGTAGTTCAGATAAAGTTCACTCTGCGTCAGTGGCTTGCTGACACGCAGGTGCGGGTCATTGGTACGGAAGACCATCTTGCCCAATTCGCCGTTCGGACAGTGGTTGTTCACCATGTAATACCAGTGCTTGCCTGTGTAGTCTTTGGTCGCGGTACTCCAATCGAACGGGCTGTTTACCTCGTAGTCTATAGTAATGGCAATCGGGTCGGAGCTGTCTGCCATCGCATCGGTAACGGTAGTTACAGCCGTTCCGTTCCACTTATAGGTGTAGTCGCAGAAAGCGCGTCTCCATGTTTCCGGCATAACGCCCAGCAGGCTCTTGCCCACCGACTGATAGCCCAGCGTTGTAGTCAGTGCAGTCTTATCGGGTCGCAGTGAACTGCTACCGAAATTGAGTGTGAGTGTCAGTCCAGAGATACCTCTTGTAGAGAGGAACTCGGTGCTGCCGTTAGCATAGTTGCCCGCATTCACGGCTGGTGTTTGGCTGGCAAAGACGCGCACGTCGCCATCCTGGTAGCTTATGGCCGCCATATCGGCAGTGTTGCCATCCAGCAGGTCGAGCGTCGAGCCTTGGGCGGTGAGTGTCAGTGCGGTTCCCGTCGTTGTGCCGGGGAAGGTGAAGTATGTCTGTGTGCTCTTGTTGTAGAGTTTCACGCCGTAAGGCGTACCCACCAGTCGCCAGTGGAACTGTGTGTTGTCACGGTCAGTCTGCGTGACGTTCGGTTCATACTTGCTGTTGATACCTCCCTCGTTATTTGCATACAGGATGTTGTTGCCAGTATGTATCATGTACCACTTGTCGCTTGATGAAGTACCTGCGGCATCATAGAACGTCGGAGCATCGTCGGTATATTCCGCTTTCACGTAGATGTTCACTCCAGTGTCATCATCCGAGACTGCATATTCCGGAATGGTGTAGCTGCCTGCGGTACCGTCACATGTACTTTCAAGATAGATACCTGTATAGCTCAGGTAGTGGCGGCGGAGCGACTCAGGCATATTGTCAATCGTCAGCTCTACGCCTTCTGAAACGCGCGGCTTACTGAACGTTGCCACGTTCGTGCCGCCGAGCATGACGTTCCACGTCAGCGGATGTTGCAGCACGGCAGTAGTCAAGTCAATTGGCTGTGCACCATTGGTATAGACAAAAGGCGATTGAAGCATGCCACCATAAAAGTCGATACCTGTCGTATAGCGTGTGGAAACACTTTCATTGGGCAGCAGGTAGAAGGCGACATGCCATGTTGTCTCGCCTGCCACATCCAATGACGGGTCGGCAGTCTCTATCACCTCGAATACAGAGTTGACAACGTCGTTGCTCAGCCTCAGCTTGTTCTCATCAGCTTGAGCATAGCCGATGACATCATCGCCCAGCGGTGTTCCCTCCATGCTCAGGTTCGTAATCTGCAAGTTGTATGGGTCACCTGTCAGCTGCCAGCGGTAAATCTTGTCTCCGTTGTTCCTTGCCATCTGCTTCAAGGCTGTGGCATCGGTACCATTTTCAGAAGCCATGAAATTGCTACTGTTCTTGTAATAGAAATAGGTGGTACCACTCTTGGATGCACTCATCAGGTAAGCCAACCTAAAGTCTTCCTCGTTGACGGTGTAGGTCGCCCAGATTCCTCTCTTCTGCTGTCCGGCACCGCCGAAGAAACTGATACCCTCTGCCGGGACGATCTCGGTCAGAGCATCGTCGCTATAGAGCGTGTAGTCGCAGAAGGCATGCTTATAGATGCGGTTGCCATAGCTGCCCGATGTCAGCATGCTCGCCGTCAGCTTGGTCTCGTCGGTAGCGGGATAGTTGAACATGTAACCGAGAGAATCCACGCGCTCGATGCCATCCTCCTTATAGACCTGCAGCGGAATAATGATGTTATTCAGAGTCTTGCTGTTGACCGTGGTACCTATGGCGGTGGCACTGCTCCATTTCAGGCTGTTGTCTGCCTTGCAGCTGAAGCTCATCTGGTTGGCATTGTCGCCCATGTCGGTCAGTTCCCAATCCGTAGCCTCGGCAGCATCTCCCGTCAGCGAGACGGCAGCATTCGAAGCTAAACTTGCCGCCTTGAGATACTTCTTGGCTCCACGGTTGTAGATCTTCAGTCCGTAGGGTGTGCCGATGAAAGACCAGTGCAAGCCTGCCGTAGTGACACCTTCCTGATTTGGGTTCACTCCACTATTGGTATATTTAATTTCATCGTTGCTGTCTACCCATATCCAATACTGTCCGAGCATCGTGTAGAACTGTGCGTTGTCAACATCTGTACTGAATACGGGAGCATCGTCGGTGTAGCCTGTCCACTTCACATAGATGTCCGTTGCGTCCTGGTCCACCTCCGTCACTTTGTGTTCCTCGGCAAAGTCGCTGCTGGTGTAGAACTCGTAGGTACAGAACTTGCGAACGAGGTTAGGCTGAGCCGACTGGAATGCCGCCAGCATGCCGGTGCCAGCCGACAACTGCTCTGCCTCTCCGCTGAGCGACATGCTGTTGCCGTCGCTGTTGTAGAGGTGGAAGTTGATGTCGGTGCCGTTGGTATGCTTCAGGTACGTCCACTGTATCTGGCTGCCGCCGTTCTGGCTGGAGCCTTCCGACAGTTTTCCGTTGTCGTTGAGGTAGAGCAGCGGCGACTCGCCGCTGAGACCGTTCTGCAAGCGCAGGAACGGTTCGGTAGAGCCTGTCCTGTTCAGTCCCTGCACCATCTCCCACGTGCTGATGACATTGGTAGCCGATGCGCCGACCATCTTAATCTGTGAGTTGTTGGCAGCCGTGGCATCGGTGCCGAGATACTTGCCCTTGGAACCCATGTTTAACAGCTTCAGACTGTATGGACTGCCCACGAAAGCCCAGAGCTTCAGCTTGTCATCATTAGTTATACTGCTGGTCTCGGTCTCTTCGGTCACGCTGGGGGCAACGTTGGTCTTCGCCAGGTTTCCGCTGTTGTTGATATACAGATAGTTTGTAGCGCCGTTCGCAAAGTTCACCCGGTGCCAGTAGCCTGCACCTGCACTGGCCGACGTGCGTAGCAGATATTCGAAGTTATCACCGTCGGTGGCTTCAGGTATCTTCCATCCGCTGTCGAGCGTGTAGCCCAGATAGATGTCCTTCACGCCGTCGCTGTCGCCATCGGTGAGACTGGCATAAACTACTTGGTCGGTACCTGCCGTAATGGCATTGGTAGCAGCGGCAGCGTCTGCTTTTGAATAATAGAGTGTCTGCCCGCTGGTGTAGGAGCGTTGCAGGAAGAGGGGCACGATGGTTGTCAGCGTCTTGCCGCTGTTGTATTCGTTGTAATAGGTCTGCATGACACTCTCCACCTCACCGTTACGTGGATTCACAACATTCATGTTCACCTGTTCCGGTGTACGCAGATAGATTTGTCCTTCGCTTCTCTTGGTGTCCTGCAGTCGCCATGAACCGCCATCAGCTCCCGTGTTCATATAGAGATAGGAGTTATAGTCTCTGTTGTAGAAGGCATAGTAGCTGCTGTTTTCAACAGTGTAGTACAGGATACAATAGCTTGACGCATCCGTAGTTACCATGTTGGCACGATAACCTGCGTTCTTGTTGTTCTCCTGTTTTGCATACCATCCGGAAAGTTTGTTCTTCAACTTCATGTTGTACGGATCGCCCTCGAAGAACCAAAGGTGAGAGTTGTCCAAGAATGGGAAGGTCTCGGCATCAACAGCGCCGGTAGCACCTACATAGTCTAGGCTTTGGTTGCGCAGAGACCAACGGTTAGATACGGAGTGGTTGTCAGCAGGATTATACAGGGCGCGCATGTAGCGTTTTCCGCCTCGCAGCGTGTAGCCCGTAGCTCCAGTAAAGTCGAGTCCGCCTTCCTCCACGGTCTTCACGTCGTAGCCCACATAGACACGCTGGTCTATCTTGGCGGTCAGGTCAGCCACTGTGTTCTCGCCGCTGTTGTTCTGTGCGTCCGTGGCATTGTCGTAATATTTGAAGTTCTTGGCAAACGGGCTGCGCAACTCTGCTGAGAGCGGGTCGCCAGAAGCTGCGGTGACCTGGGCCGCGGTGAAGCCCTCTGTCAGTGCTTCGCCACCCGACTTGTCGATGATGACCAGTTCTACCAGCATGCCGTCCTCAAAGGTGAAGTGTGCCGCATTGGTATTCTTCCAGTTGAGGCCGTTGTTGCCGTTGGCTTGTACGTAGAGCAACGGAGCCTCGTTGCTGATGGCTCCCTGTGGCAGGAAGACGGGCTTTGTGTCCAGTGCTGCTGAAATATTGTTGAAGTTGATGAGGCGCAGCTCCCAGTCGAAGACGTAATCACCTTCGTTATATACCATCAGGTTGGTCGTTGATGAGGCGGCATCGGCGGCGACACCTATATGATATCCTTCGTTGGCCCGGTTCTCTATGCGCAGGGCATATGGTGTTCCCGACAACGCCCACTTAGCGGTGTTGTCAGTCACCGTGGCAGAGCCTTTCACATTCTTGTCGGTGTCGGTGTATATTCTCTGGCTGCTGTTGCCGCTTGTCAGGAAGTACCAGTGCTTGTTCTCACCGTTGCTGACCTGGAATAGGTTGGAGGAATTCCAGTTGCTGTCAAGCTCATAGCGCACGTAGATGTTGTACTTGCCTTCGGTTATATTGCTTTCCAGCGTCTCTGCCGCTGGCACCGTGCCGGCTGTTATGACGTTCTCAGATGCTGCTGCGCCGGCAAGCGTATAATAATAGGTGTGGCTGTTGACGTAGGCACGCTGCAGGAAGTAGGGTGTAGCATTGGATGCCGGCAGCGTAGCTCCTGCAACATAGCGACCGCTCAGGGTGTATTCTACCGCTCCGGCAGCGTTCACCACATTGACATTCATCTCTGGCAGTTCCGCTATGACAAACTTGGTTCCCTCGGCACTGCCAGAGGTGTCCTGTTGCCAGCGGTAATTACTTTGGTGCACGTTGCTGGTGATGTAGCGTTGTGCGGTCTCGCCCGTGAAGGTCTCTGTCGCATTGGACGGATCGACAAACCGGAAACTGCAATATGGACTGGTAGTGTCGCCGTTCCAGTAGAGCAGACAGTAGGTTGATGCCGATGCAGCATCGGTAAACTCAGCCTTGTAGCCATTGTTGCTGTCGCTGCTGTTCTGCTTCAAGTATTTATAGTCATTCACACCGTAGTTGGACAGCACAACGCGGTAGGGGTCATCGCCCATCGACCACAGATAGGTGTTGTCAACAAACGGCAGGTTGCCCGTATTGACCGTATTGGCATCAGTCACAGTCGGTAGCTTTACATCGTAGCTTTGGTACTCCAGCGTGTAGTGCTGCGACTGTTGGCTGCCCGTCTGTACAGGCTGGAACACGGCATGCATGTAGAGGTTGGAAGAAGCATTGCTGATAGCATACTTCTTTGCTGCAGCCATCTTCGTGGCATCCACCGTGTAGCTGACATAGACATCTTCCTGTGCTACGGTGAGGTCGCCAGTGGCACGGGTCTCGGCAGCAGAGGCATGAGCCTGCGTAGAGTGGAACTGGTATTCCGATACCATCGGGCTCTTCAGTGCATCGGGCACGCTGAGACCGATGCCGCTGGTAACAGTCATCTGCAGGGCATCGTTGCCGCTGTTGTCAATGATATGGTAGGTGACGGGGGTCGTCAGCTGCGTGGTCTGCGCATTGGTGGCATCGTAGGCACTGAGCGTGGCCGGGTCTGCCAGCGTAGCGAAGTTGTCAACTACCTGCTCGTGCTGGAAGCGCGGCATCAGTCGCATGTTGCCATACTGGTCCTGCACCGCCATGAAGGTGGCGTTGGTGACGGCAAGTGTCTTGCTGTCGCTTCCGGTCGGGCTGATGCGCGTGGCGATAGTCTGCAAATTCAGCGCAGAGCCGTTGCCACTCCAGGCACCGGCATCGAGCGTTGCAGTTGATGCATTGGTGGTGAAATAGGTGCTGGTGGTTGCGTTCTGTATCTGCAGGTTGTACGGGTCGAAGCCGTTCCGGCTGTCCGTGCCACCGTTATAATATAGTGTTTCAAGCGCTGTCTGTGTGAGTTCATTGTCGTAGCTGTTGCCAGAGCCTTGGTAGCAATAGCCCATCTCGGCATCGATGTTGAAGTTGGGCTTCAGCTTCCAGTGGTCGGCTGTGGAGGCATCACTCGTGCTTTCAATGGCGGTACCGTTAGCCTTGGCGTAGCTGCTGCCCTGCTTCAGCAGGAAGTTGGAGGCGGAGGTTGCCGCCTCGGTGGCTGCTCCTGTATAGCTGTTGGCATATTCGTCCTTCACTTCGTAAGTGACATAGAGGTCGGTCAGTGCACCGCCGCTGGTATGAGGCTCGTAGTCGGCAAGCGAAGTAATGGTCTTGTCCTTGTCTACTCGGTCTGCCGCATCGGTAAGCGGAGTCGTAGGTGTGACAGTATCTGTTTGTCTGTTGATGTCATACTTATGATAGCCTGCCACCTTGTGCTTCACGTTACGGGTGGAATAGAACTTGTACTGCTTCACCATCGGGCTGTCGTACTTGCGCAGAGCTGCCTTCACTGTCTCATAGTCGGGGTCGTCTTTCGCCACGATGGGCTTACGCATAATCTCCCAGCCGTGGTTGTCCAAGAGCACGAGCACACCGTCGATATTGGCTTCCACAATGTCAAGCGAACCGTCGCCTAAGGAGATGGTCTGGAACCAGTGATTGTCGTTCAGGTATTTCTTTGTCTTTCCGTTATCATAATTGCTTCCGTCCCACTTTGCCGCATTCACGTAGGCACTGTAGTTTTTCCAGCCGAAGCTTTCCAGCGTTGCGTTGTCAGTAGCTACGACTGTCACGTTCTTCTCTCCGCCCGACTCTAACTGTGCTGTCGGGTTGTTGCGCCAGTACTGCTCTATTGAGGTCACCGTGCGGCGTTCCGTCGTCGTTCCGTCGCTGATGGCGGCTACCGTAGTCAGTTTGTAGTTCAAACCGTCGGTGCCGCTACCGCGCAAGATCATGTAGTCGGTTGGCAGAATCTGGTTGCTGCTGCCGTCCAAGGTGCTCGGGTCGTCGGTAACGTTGTTGGTGACGACTGTTCCGGTGGTACTATTATAATAGGTACGCAAGTAAGAATAGTAGTTGGTGCTCACGTCCTTGTTGTTTGCATCCTTGCCGGTTACTGTGGCATGCGCATTCTGCCAAGAGGTCACATAGACGTGGTAGGGGTCGCCGTTGGGACTGACCAAGAACCACGGCCAGCGGGTACGGGTAGACGCACCGTCATCCTTCTGTTTCTGATAGCGGGCATCGTCATAGACATATATCGGACCGTCGCCGTTGGTGTAGGGGTATACAAACGAACCGCTCGGTGTAGGATTGCTTTCTCGCCTGTCGCTACCGTTCTCGGAGTAATAGTCGGCATTGGTCTTGAACTTCAGCAGATACATCTTGCCAAACTTCGAGGCATCACGCACCAGCGTACTCTCAGAAGCCGAACGCGCCTTGCGCATCTGCATCAGCGAGCTGGCATCATCGTTCAGACTACTGAACTTGCCACCGTTCAGGTCGATGGCATCGCTGACCTCATAACCAACGTAGACGGTGGTGCCTGTGTAGGTGTTCCAGTCCACCTGGTTGTCAACGTCGGCAGCCTCTGCGCTTGCCTTACCCGCTACTGTTCCCTCGTAATATTTGTACAGCGTCACCAACGGACTGCGGTAGGCATTGTCAAACGGGTCTCCGTTGCGGTTGGTGAGACTGTTCACGTTGGTGATACGGCTTGCCGGAACACTGGTTTCGGTCAGCAGTTCGTTGCCGCCCTTGTCGATAAGTGTCAGCGTATAGCTGCTGTTCTTCGGCTCCAATTGCTTCACGGTGGCAATAATCTCCACCACGTCACCGTCGCCACCTGCCGTTGTCTCAGCAGTAGAATACTGGTCTTCGTTGTCAACAACTGCATGGGCACGGAAGTTGAATGTTCCTTCGGCTGTCGGTGTGAAGTCGTAGGTTACTGTGACGGTCTTGGTCGTAGCATCCTTTTCGGCAACACCGGCTACGTCAGAGCCTGCGTATGCCGTACCGACTGGTGTCCATACTCCTTCCACCTCCTGCTCAATCACGAGGCTGCTCACGCGGTCGGTACCCGGTGGCGAAGGCATTGCTGTAGCTGTCAACGTTATAGCCTCATCTACATAATATGGAGCAGCATCTGCTGTTAGCGATACTTTCGTGATGTCGGTGGTGGTCTTCTCGGTGAGTCCTATTGACTGGTTTCCTCCTGCCACTTTTGCCAGGTTGGCATTGTTGGGCGTGGAGGAATTATAGCTGATGTAAAGCGGATTGGCAGAAGATGTATTCTCGCCGTTATATGATGCTCGCAGTCTGAAGAAGGGATACATATTATTTTGACTCAAACCATCCGTCATCTCCCACGTTACATTATTGTCTTCAGTGTCAGGCAAGAGGTAAGTTTGGGCATCAATGTCGGTAGCCGTCTTTGATACTCCCAGATAATAGCCGTCACCATGATGCATATTGATGATTTTCAGGTTGTAGGGTGTTCCCTTGAAAGCCCAGTAGTACTCTTTATGACTGGAATCATAGTCACTTGTGGCAAGATTAGTTCCATTACAGTTTTGCAATGGCTGGTTTATATCCGAATTAGCCTTGAGGAACCACGAGTAGCTGCTATTCGCAGGATTCAACCTTACGGAGTACCAATAGACGGTTCCTCCGTTGGAAGGATATAGGTGGAAGGGCTGTTTGGTATCGCTGAACGTACCAGAACCCCAAACCTCATCGAGGGTGTAGGTGACGTAGATATTACCGCCATTGTTTTCTATCTTTGTGGCATCTGGAGCAGAGCCAGAGCTGACGGCATCGGTGGTAGCGGCATCGTACCACCACTTATGCTTGCTGGTGTAGGAGCGATAGAGATTGAAGGGGGTATAGTAGCTGGTTCCATTGTCTGTTCCGTCGCTTGGCATGGTTGCTTCGCTCTTGAAGTACCCCTGAAGCGTACACTCCACTTCTTTGGCGTCATTCAGAATGTTGATGTTGATGGCGGGTAATTCCTTAATATAGAGTTTGCCATATGTGTTCCAGTTGTTATCATTGTTGATACGCCAGTAGTTGTTCCATTGGTACATCGTTCGCTTATTGGCAACGCCGTCGTCTGTCAAGTCGGTCTTGTACATCAGACGATAGTAGTCAGCAGAGGTATCAACGTTTCCACCGTTTTTGTCTGCCCAATATAGCAGACAATAAGTCTCAGCAGATGCTTCCTCGTCCACATCGTACAATATTTGATTATTGTATGCATTAGAACTTTGATAGAAGCCGTAAGCCTTGTTTTTCAGTTTGATATTGTAGGGGTCAGTACCTAACTCCCACATATAACTGTTGTCAAGGAAAGGCAGCGTAGTGGGCGTTATGTTGTTGTGTTGTACGTAGGGACCGGTGGAATAACCTATTCGTGTGGCATCGGTTCCCTCAACATCATATTGTTGATTTTGGACGCTATAGGCATTATGCCAAGATTTTTGGGTGTTGTGTGATTTACCTGCGTTCTGTATCACATGCATATACCTGCCGTTCGCCCAGATGGCATGCACCTTGCCTTCCGCCATCTTTGTGGCATCGACATCGTAGCCGACATAGACTGTTGACTGAATCCAGTCATCGGTAGTGGCGAAGGCGGAGCCGCTGTTGGCTTGTGCCTCGGCAATGGTGTTGTAGTATTTGTAGTTCTGAGCAAACGGGCTGCGGTAAGCATCGGGCAGCGGGTCGGTGGTGAGACTTGCGGCTGCCACAGTGGTGGTCAGGGCTATGCTGCCGCTCTTGTCGATGATTTTGAGCGTGTAGGTGTCAATATTATCGACAACGGTGACGGTGATGACTTCTGACGTGCCATCGTTTAGGGTCGCGTCGTTGGCCACTGCCTTGAAATAATAGGTGCCGGCAGTACTTGGGGTGAAGGTATAGGAAACCGTCTCGGTATTGGATGTTGCCAAAGCATCACCACTGACGGTTCCTGCGTCATCGTTGCACTGGTAGATCTTTATGCCGGTGTAGTTGCTGCCACCATGCTGAGTGGCGTTGGCCGTAATGGTAATGCTGTTGCCTGTCTTGATGGATGCCGTGGTGCCTGCCGATGCGGCGATGGCTGCCGTTGGTGGCTGTGGCTCCAAGGTTCCCGTCTGCACGAAGTAGATGTAGTCTATCCAGCGTGAGCCGGCATTGGTGTTGTCTGTGGTCAGGGTGATGGGCAGATTGTTGACGGTTACTTCGAACTCTGCCGTAGTCAACTCAGTGACGGCATTGTTGACGGCACTGCTGCTGCTGACGGTGGCAGCCTGCACGCCATCGACCAGCAGGTTGTAGTTGTAGGTGCCTTGACTCTTATAGGTTTCGCCATAACCTATCACAGCCTTGTACTTGCCGCGAGGCAGGGCTGAGGTTACGGTGGCGGTGGTGCCGCTCACCAGATTGCCTGCCATGCCGCCAGAACCGAGTGCCATAGCCCAGTAGCGGCCGTGACTGGTCTGCGGCAAGTCGAGGTCGGCACCGAGGATGGTCATGCCAGCCATGTCCTCGCCTTCCACCAAGAGTGTGGCCTTCGGGGTGTAGTCGTCTACCTGCAAGGAAGAGAGGTTCTGTTCGCTATAGCTGATGTTACTGGGTGTGCTGGTGGTGGTGATAGTCTGCGCGTAGTTGGGGCGCTCGCTGTTGGCTGCCACCTCGTAGAGTTTGTCGCCGCTGACAATGTAGCGGGGTACGGCAAACGACTTGTCGCCGTCGGTGTCGGTTTTGACGGTGGCAAGGGTGGTGCCGAGACTCGACTGCACGGTGAGGTCGTGAACCGGCGCTGCGTTCAGCTGAGCGGTATAAGCAGAACCGTCCCACAGCTGGCTGATGAGGTACTGGATGTCGCGCTTGACGAACTCGTTGGTCTGGTCGTCACGGTAGATGGCGAGCAAATCCTCAATGTGGTTGTTGATGCTGGCCTCCAGTCCGATGTTCATGGTGTAGCCGATACCGCTGCCGCCGTCGGCATAATAACCGCCGGTGACGGGCACGGTCTTACCGCTTGCCGTGGAGAAGGTCGGCGCTCCCGTTGCGGTGAGTCCGGGGATGTTGAGCGTCAGCTCACGGTACTGGTTCTTGTTGTAGGTGGGCACCTTCACGTCGAAGGTGAGGTTGCCGTCAGCGTAGTTGACGTTCTCTATCTGCAGGTTGTTGTAGATGTGGTAGTATTCCCATATCTCGTCGGCTGAGCCTACCCATGCGTTGTTGGTCACGTTGGATGCGGAACGAAGATGGCTCTTTATCTCGTCGCCCAGTCCGTGGGTACCGCCGATAATCATTCTGGTGCCGTCGGCAGCATCGACATTCGTCTTCCATGAACTCTCGTTACCTTGGAAAAAACTGCGGATATAGCCGCCCGTAGGCTTGTTGCTGAAGGTAGTGGGCATAGTTCCGTTAGTCCAGTCAACGATGGTTTTGCTGTTGTCAGGATATGTGCTGGTGCTGTTCTGGAAGATGTTCCAGCACACACCACTATTCTGATTTCCGGCTTCAAGATAGTTGTGGTTGCCGTTGGGCTCTACCATCACCTTCAGACCGATGCCTACTTTGTTTGCCCACTGGGTGCTGTTGGCGGTCATCGCCGTAGAGATGTTTGCTACGGAACTGATGTCGTCAACGTCGTGCTGGGCGAAGCTCCAACCTGTGCGCAGCATCAGCTTGGCGTCGTTGGCATCAATGTGCGAGTAGTCGCTGCTGCCGTCCGACTTCAGCAGATACGGCATGATGGCTGAGGTCATGCGGTAGCGCTGCGTCTTGCCTACGTTGTCGGTATAGGTCATGGGCTGATAGTCGGCTGGATCGCTGCTCTCGCCCTGCATGTAGTACTTCTTGTACGGAACTGCGAGGAACTTTGTTCCGCCAGGCTGAATGCCTAAGTCCACGTTGGCGTTGATGTTGGGGTAGCCGTTCACCTCTGCCCAGTTGTTGGTCAGCTCGGTCTTACCCATGTCGTCGCTGGTGATAACGAGGGGGAAGGTCTTGTTGTACTTCACCCGTGCCATCTGGGGCGCGCCCTTGCCGGTACCCCCTTCGTCGGCATTGTATGCCGTTGCGGGTATCGTAACGGTGACGGTCTCGTAGCCTGTAACATCAGCCTGTGCAGTCATGGGAGTTCTCCCAAACAGGATGATGCCGAGAAGCATCAATAGTTTCTGCATTACATTCTTCATATTCATTTCGTTTTTATTTATTATTTTCGACTATTTATTGTTTTCTACGTCAAACTCAGCTTCAATTTCTTCAATACTTGGCAAACTGGAACGTAAGTCTTTAGGTAAAGCTTGCCCCAGTTCATATTCAGATATACCAATTGGCTTACTGATGTCTCTGAGAGCATATTCAGCCTTGACCTTATCTTTCGTCTTGCAAAGCAACAACCCGACAGTCCTGTTGTCACCTTCACGGCATAGCACATCGTCAACTGCCGAACAATAAAAATTGAGTTTTCCTATATATTCAGGTACAAATTCCGTATTCTTCAATTCGACAACCATATAGCGATGCAAGAATGTATTATACATGAGCAAGTCGATATAATAATCGGAACCGGAAACGGAAATATGATACTGCCTCCCCATGAAAGCGAAGCCTGCCCCCATTTCTAACAGGAATTGCTGCACATGTTCTACCAATCCTATTTCAATATCGCGCTCATTATATTCATCAGTAAAGGTAAGCATGTCGAAAATATAGGGATCCTTGAGCAAGGAACTTATACTTTTTGCTTCCACAGCAGGCAACGTGGCTTCAAAGTTGTTTGCCAATGCCCCATGTTTACCATAGTAATCCAACTTGATGGCTTCAGTCAGAAAATCCTTACTCCAATGAGAGGATATGCACTGCATCATGTACCAATATCGGGCTTTTAGGTCTTTTACACGCTGCATAAGAATGACGTTATGCGTCCAATGCAGATGTCGGATGGGCAATGAGAAGTTGTATTCTGGCAATTGCGCAACCGACGGCTGCGTAATTGTATAATTATGCAGTTCCGCTTTTTCTGTATGCAATTGTGCAACCGGCGGTTGCGCAATTGTTGAGACAGATTTGACCATTGTCAACTCCTGATTATATTCTTCATAGAACTGAACCATGCACTGGAGGTTTCTGACAGAAAAGCCTTTTTCCTTTGGATACTCGTTTTTCATATCTTCCGATAACCTCGAAAGAACTTTCTTTCCCCATCCATCACGCTTTTGGCAGTCGCTAATGATTCTGCCAATATCCCAATACATCCTGAGAAGCTCTTCGTTTGCAGCATATACAGCACGACACTGAGCCGTTGCCACACGCTGTTTCACAAAACGCAGCAACGCAGGATAATTCTCTATGCCTGTACTGTTAGCTTTCATATCTCAAAATTATTTTCTTCTTTGCCCTTGTTAACAACTTATTGCTCAAAACACTCCTAAACGCTCGGCACTACCCCCTCTCAGCCTGTAGGCTTGCGGAGGTCGGCGGTCTACACCTGTCAGAGTATGTGCTGTATATGTTGTGTCATGGCCTTCAGTTTGAGCTTTTATCTTATTTTCAACTCCAATTCTACGAAAGAAAGTAGCCGAGTACAGTGAAAAAAGTATGACATACGACCTTTGCGTCCGTATAACAATGCTTCTTAGTACCTTAGGCTAACCCATTTAAAAGTTTTCTTTATCCTTAGTTCTCATGCACTTCCGCCACCCGTTTACCGCTGCTTTGAGCCACAAATAACCTCAAGCAACAAGGAATGACTTCAGAATGCACAGACTAACACGGTGCAAAAATAAACAATAATTCTCTATCCTACAAACTTTTTAACAAAAAAGTAAGGAAAACATTTAAATAAGGTGATGAAAGGGGGGGGTAGCAGGGATACCATCGCATGGTAAACACGATACCAAGTGACGGTATCAACGATACCATACACTGGTACTGACAATACCAAGTGCTGGTACTCGCACTACCAACGTCTGGTACTCGCAGTACCAAATGTTGGTATCGGTTTGGTATTGAGAAATCATGTGGCAGCATCATCGAAATCCGCTTGTTTACGTTCATATCTAAGAGTATTAAAAAGTGCTGCAACATCTGCCACATCTGCAACACTTCCTCATTATCAAGCGGTTACGCGTGGCAGAAAGGTGGCAGATGTGGCAGAAAAGCCGTCAATTAACACTTAATTAACATCTTCTTAACAGATTTTATACGATTTTTTTGGGGAAAAACGGCAAAAAAAATGGTGAAAGCGAGTTTTTTAAAGAAAGAAGTGTGTTCCGTTGTTAAAAGGCGAAAGTAAAAATTAAAGGAGGGAGGCTATCTGCACAGCAAGGCACAGACACGATCCTGGAAGTCACGCCCGACCTTTGCCTTGGGGATGCCCATGTTGATGATGGAGAAGCACAGACGGTGACCATTGGCGGCGGTGCAATAGCCGGCAAGGGCACTGACTCCCGTCACGGTGCCGGTCTTCGCCTGCACGTTACCTTGTGCCTTTGTACCTTTCATGCGACTCTTCAGTGTTCCATCGACACCAGCAACAGGGAGTGACGGCAGTAATTTCTCGATGATTTCGGGCTTTTTTGCAGCATAACGCAATAATTGCACCTCCATGTCGGGCGTCACATAGTTGTATAAGGACAGGCCGCTGCCGTCTGCAACATGGATGAGTTTCTGGTCAGCACCGGCACGGGTGACGAGTCGGTCGATATAACTGCGGGCTGGTTTTACGCCGGCACCACGTCCTCCCTGCTGGTGGGCAATCTGATAGAACAACGACTCGGCATACCAGTTATCGCTGCGCTTCATCATCGGCACGAGGACATCGGCAAGGTCATGGGTACGGGTAGCGACAAGGGTGGTGGCAGCAGGTGCCGCCGACTGACCGATGCCACCAAGGACGGTGATGCCGACAGCGTTCAAAGCTGACAGCAGACGGGAAGCAGCCTCATCCTTACCACCGACGAGCAGCGGCGACAGGTTGGGGTTGTCGTCGTCCCAGCACCAGCCTTCGCCCCACTTGTCGGCATCACGGAAGGTACGGTCTTCGTAGATGCTGCCTGTAATGGTGTCGATGCCCAACACCTTCACCGCATCGGCAAAGGCACGGATGTCAGCATCGCTGAACAAAGGGTCCATGCCACCAACGAGGTAGAGGGAGCCGGATAGGGTTGAAGGTTGAGGGTTGAGGGCTGAAAGTTGAAAGTTGAGGGAGGATTTGTCGGACGAGTCGGACGGGGCGGAGTTGTCAGACTGGTCGGACAATGCTGGTGGGGGGACGATGGTGCCGGAGTAGCGGAGGGCGGTCTTAAACAGATAGTTGCCACCGAGGAGATCAAGGGCAGCAATGGCGGTGACGACCTTCTGCGTAGAAGCAGGACGCATGCGCCAACACTCGTTGTGACGGAACAGACAGCTGTCGGCATCGAGGTCCCAGACCTCCATGCCCACCTGCGTGGTCTCAAAGAGCTTTTCCTGCACCATTATGGTCAACTGATAACGCACCGCCTCATCCCAAGGCAACTCCTGCGGCACGGAGCCGATGGCAAACGTGTCGGCGAATATCGTATCGGCAACGATGGTGTCGGCAGATGCTATAGAGGTCGTGGAGAACACAGCTTGTGCTTGCAAAGAAAGAAGGCAGGCTACAAGACTGGGGACGGCAATAAGATGGGGAGTTTTCATTATTTGTGATGGGGGTATGGGGGTATGGGCTAGATAGGATAGATTTACTAGAGAAACTAGAGGGACTAGAAAGTATATCAGGGTTAATCTCCCTCCCTAAACAGGGAGGGTTTGAGGAGGGTCTTAGTCGTAGGCATGGAGGGGGTAGTCGGTAGTGAAGTGGAGGCAACGGCACTCCTTACGTTCTATCGCCCAGCGGGTGATGAGGTAGCCGACGTTGATGATGTTACGCAACTCGCAGATGTCCTTGCTTGCCTTGACACGCTTGAAGAGGGCTTCCGTCTCCTCATAGATGAGGTCGAGACGGTCCCAGGCACGCTTCAGGCGGAGGTCGGAACGGACGATGCCCACGTAGTTTGCCATGATCTCGTTGACTTCCTTGACGCTCTGTGTGATGAGCACACGCTCCTCGTTGGTCATCGTCCCCTCGTCATTCCACTCCGGAATGTCGGTGTTAAAGGTATATTCATCGATATGTTCGAGAGAATGGCGTGCCGCCGTCTCCGCATAGACCACCGCCTCGATGAGCGAGTTGGAGGCTAAGCGGTTGCCACCATGCAGTCCTGTGCAGGAACATTCGCCGATGGCATAGAGGCGGTTGATACTGCTACAGCCGTCTAAGTCTACCTTGATGCCGCCACACATATAATGGGCAGCGGGGCGAACGGGGATGTATTCCTTCGTAATGTCGATACCGATGGAGATGCACTTATGGTAGATATTGGGAAAATGGCGCTTGGTTTCTGCCGCATCTTTGTGGGTGACATCGAGACATACATGGTCGATGCCGTGCACCTTCATCTCCTTGTCGATGGCGCGGGCTACGATGTCGCGCGGTGCAAGGGAGAGACGCTCGTCATACTTCTCCATGAACGACTCGCCGGTAGGGAGCCGGAGGATGCCGCCATAGCCGCGCATAGCCTCTGTAATCAAGAAGGCAGGATGCGTCTCACCGACATGGTGAAGAACGGTGGGATGGAACTGCACGAACTCCATGTCGGCAACGGTTCCTTTGGCACGATAGACCATAGCGATGCCGTCGCCAGTGGCAATGACAGGATTGGAAGTGGTTTGATAGACTGCCCCTACTCCACCCGTACACATCACGGTGACCTTAGCCAGATAGGTGTCCACCTTCTGCGTCTTCGGGTTCAGCACGTATGCACCATAGCACTCGATGTCGGGCGTGCGTCGCGTCACCTCCATGCCGAGGTGGTGCTGGGTGATGATCTCGACGGCAAAATGGTCTTCACGGATGTCGATGTCGGGATGGTCTTTGACGGCTTCCATGAGTCCACGCTGAATTTCTGCTCCCGTGTCGTCGGCATGGTGGAGGATGCGGAACTCCGAATGGCCGCCCTCACGGTGCAGGTCGAACTCACCATTGCTCTGTTTGTCGAAATTGACTCCCCAGTGGACCAGTTCGGTGATTTGCTCAGGTGCCATACGCACCACTTGTTCTACGGCAGCGCGGTCGGAAATGTAGTCACCCGCTATCATCGTGTCTTCGATGTGCTTGTCGAAATTGTCAACTTTCAGGTTGGTCACACTGGCAACACCGCCTTGCGCAAAGGAGGTGTTCGCCTCATCGAGGGCTGTCTTGCAAATGAGGCAAATCTTACCTTTATGGGCACGTGCCACCTTCAGAGCGTAACTCATACCGGCGATGCCAGCACCAATGATGAGGAAGTCGTACTTGTAGGTCATAGGGGTTGTATTTTTTCGTTATTACGGTATTTCGGTATGACGGGATGTTGTTATTTCGGGATGGCGGTATATCGTTATGACGTTTGGGAGTGGAAAGCGTCATCGCGTGAGCGAGAGCTTGAGATTGAGACCAAAGTCGTGGGTGGTCGTGGGATAACTGTTGGCAGCGAGGAGCGGTTTATTCATCTGCATGTCGTAGAAGAAACTCATGGAGACAAGCCTACTCAACGTGTAGTCTGCTGAGAACGACAGCTTATAGGCTGTGTTGCCGCTGCTGGCAGCGCTCTCCAACGATGCAATGTCGCGACTGAGTGCCGCCTGACGGCGATAGCTGAAGTCGAGACGCAAGTTCATATCATGGTTCAGTCCACGAGTATTGGACTTGTTTGTGTTGCTGTCGTCAGCTTTTTTCTTGCTCTTCACCCTACGATGGTTGCCACCACCAAAGAGGTTGAAGTTGCTGATCTTATAACCGAGTCCTACAACCCAGTCTTTGCTCAGTGCCTCGTTCAGCTGGATGCTCGTCATAGACAGAGAGAGTACGCGCGTGGTACGGTATTCGAGTTTGCAGGTCAGGTTGTTCTGCATGGTCAGATCGATACCGAGCAGCGGCGAGAACGCCTCGTTGATGGTCACCTGGGGAATGTTATACATGCTACTGGGAACGAGGTTGCCAGAGGTTGCTTCGGTGACGAAACCGAGTCCATCGCGCCACTCCTGCCAGGTGCTGTAGCTCTGATAGGAGCCGATGGAATAGACGCTCTTATAGGAGTGGTTGATATTGATGCTCTTGAAGATCTCGCTGAACCACGGCAGCTGCGCAAGACCGCTGTAGCGGACGGTCCAGTTGGGCAAGAGGCTCTTCAGTTTGGGGAAGAGATTGAGTCCGCTACCTCCCATGCTGGTGTAAGCATCGAGGAAGGCTGGTATCATGACATCGGCGGAATACTTGTTGACGCTACCGAGAGAGGGGTCATAGGTGCCTCCACCTGGATATTTAGCGCCGGCATACTGTGCCTCTACCCGCTCGCGATAGGTGTCGAGCGAGTTGACGAACTTCTTGAACGTGGAAGAGTGATAGCCGTTAGTAGCATCGCCCATGGGTTCAAAGGCAGAGGCAATAGAGATGGTGGTCATAGTGAGGTTACCACTCTGCGAAGTAGGATTGCCTGCGTTCATATACTGGATGCGTTTTGCCGTTGTCTCATTACGGCTTGCAATGAGGTCTATCTTCAGATTCTTCACGGGTTCGAGCGTCACTTTCAGTTGCAGGTCTTCCGTGCGACTGGTCGTGGCAGGGGTTGAGGCTGTACTGTTGGTCAACAGCCAACCGCGTTCCTTTGCCTTGTCAATATAGTTATCGTCAATCAGACCAAAGGCAAAATCGAGGCCTGGTGTCAGCACACCATCGTTGCGGTTCTGTCCGAAGGCATCACCAACGGTGGGCATAAAGCCTGGCAAGCCCATCTGGTACTGGTTGCGGTAAGAGCCGCTGATATTGCGTACCATCATCAATACGCGGGCTATACACTGTGCCGTCTTGTACCACCCCTTGTTTTCCAAGGGTTCTTTCGGGGTGACGGTGAGTTTCAACTTGATGGCGGAGTCGGTCTTGTTGAAGAGTTTGATTTTGTTGTCATCGACCTTGCGCCACTTCAGGCTGACGGTCTTCCCCTTGTCGTCTTTGGCAGAGACGATGAGACGACGCGTCTTCTTGCCGTGACTGATGACGATAGAGGTATCGGCCTGGATGGTGACCTCCTTCTCAAAGCTGCGCTTGTTCTTGGGAAGTTCCTTCTTGGCTTTTTCTTCTTTGTCGGATTTGTCTGACTTATCGTTCTTTTTAGGTTTCTTGGGTTTCGCCGTCTTGGATTTACGGCTCGGAGTCTTGTTGAACCGGTCATTGGTTTTCTTCAGGAATGGAATCTGATTGTACAGTTTTTCCATGTTCAACGTCGTATTGACGGCAAGGGTCCTGTTCAAGGTGATGGTGTTGCCTGCCGTAGTGCCGTCGGCCAGCGTCGTACCACGCACCCATGTGTAGTTGGCATCGTAACGGGCATCAGCATTCAGCCAACTGAAGATTGGAATGAGATTCAACGGCAACTGATAGGAAGCCGTAAACGTCTGCCTGTAGTCAATGGGCGTTCCAAAGTGTTTGATGCTCTGCCATACAGAATCTTTCCATGCTTGGTAAGCATCGGGATAGCGGTCTTTATTGATAGGCGTATAGGGTTCTTCTATCTCTGCATGCGTTGCACTTTGGAAGTTCATATGCAGATTTTTAGTAAGGTCCCAACGCAGGGTGAACTCGCGGTTCCACAAGAACTGCTCATCGAACCTCAACGGCAGTTCACTACCTCCGAGATCTTCCATGTCACGGTCTTGTATCTCATAATAGTTACGGCTGATGATGGTATTGAAACCAACATTCTGTGGCAACCAATTGAAACCGAACCGTTTGAGGATATCGAGCCATTTCGACTTACTCTTGATTTTCTTGAAAGGTTCCCAGGCTTTATACACCGGTGTCCACGAATAGTTCATGGCACCACGCCACTCATCGCGTTTCTCATAGACGGTGGCCTGTCCGGAGTTGTGCCGATGGGCATGACTATAGGAGAAGGAGAAGTTGGCTGGGTCGTAGGGCATAGGGTGTCCCTTTGTGGCAATACCCACACGGACATTCGACAACGAGAAGTTTCGGTTGAACGTACGGGTGACGGCGATAGACTCGATGGAATCGCGTTCACGGGCCTCCATGGCATCCAAAGCATCCTTGAGTTCCATATCGGTATCCAAAGGATTATACTTCGGGCGGCTCTCCTCTTCGCCGATACTGAAATAGAGAGGGGCTGATACTTTCGCCTTGTCGGGGAAGAATTTACCTAATTCGAGATTGACGGTGGCCTTGTAACTCTTCACGTCTTCCTTGGAACGCTGGGCTACTCCATCTTCCAGTCCGCCGAAGCCATTCGTCATGTATCTACCCTCCAAATCCAACTTACCGAAGTCGGACATATCGACATGCAGGTTTGCCTGGGCTGCCCAACCGCCTTCATTAGTGTATTCGAGCAGTCGTAACTCGTTGACCCAGACCTCACCACTCTTCTGTTCACCGGCAAGGTTGCGCACACCAATCATCATTGTCTTTACCTCGCCCAAAGAAGGATTACCGAGAATGGTCACCTTATTCTTCTGATTGTTTGTATCATAGATACTGAACTCACGGTTGTAGGATGCCGTACCGGCTATCTTGGCTTGGTTGCGCTGTTTCTTCAACGAGGTGAAGATGCTCAACGGGATGTTCAGCATGTTCTCTTCAGGCCAAACTGCCTTACAAGCGGCTTCGGAATAACGGTCGTACATGCCAGGTGCCGTTAGTTTCAGCGGAATCTCATACTCGTAATAGTTGTTTTTGTAGTCACTACCCAAGCGGATGAAAACTGCCAACTGGTTGTCTCGAAGGCTGGTGACATCGTGCTCCATGGCATTGGCATGGATAAACATCTGCAACCGTTTATACTGACGTAAGTCGATCGTGGTATTCTTATATACCGCACGTGACTCCTGCTGGCCGAAGTTGGTCACGGTCATTGCCAACGCTTGTTCGTTGGCTTCGACAAGCTGGGGTTGTGTCGGATCTTGCTCACGACGGATGCCCGGCGGCAATACGTAGTTGACAGGTGTCTTGTCGTTGTTCTCCTCAATGTTCACGGCACTGACCGCCATCTTGCCACTATTGACAGCCGACGGATTCAGTTCCTGTTCATAGACGCGCCACTCACCGCGTACCAGGTCGAAGGTTCCGAAACGAAGGACGATGGGTTTTTCGAAATTGGTGAGGAACATACGCATGAAACGGATGCTGTTGAAATCGGTGATGCCGCCCACATTGTCTTCATAATCACGAAGCGGAATGCGGAACTGGTACCATGTTACTTCTTCCTTGTTGCCATTGCGCAACTTAGGTGCCGTGACGCGCTTGTCAACGATGAAGTTCTTGCCAACCTCCATATCTTCAGGACGAATAGAGACATGGTATTGATAATACTTCTCATATTCGTTCAGGGTATAGTCTTGATTGATATCCTCAACATCGGGCATCGTCTTGTAGCTGGTGTCGTAGCTCTCACTACGAGAATCGCTGTCGGGAGAGTTGCCCTGCGGGTTGTTAATGCGCTTGTAACGCAACAGGATAGGTGCCTGTATCTGATCCCAGTCGGAACCACGGAAGTAATGATAGTTGTCGTTGGCTGGGTCTGCCCAGATGGAATCGAAGACAGCCTGGTTGACCTTACCCTGAATCTGGGTGAGGAAGTCTTGGTAGTACTCATACTTCTGCTCCTCTTGGTCGTTCAAGCCATTGAAACCGACATCCTGCAGGCGACGACTGCCATTGGTGGTAGCAAAAGCATAGGTCACGGTTGCCTGTGTCGGTATCTTACCCCATTGGGTATATTGGAAATTGCTGGTTCCATCGACCGGCATACCGCTCTCATAGAATTTCTTGCCATCGCGAAGCACATCTTCGCTGACTTCACCGAGATTGATATAGAAGTCGCCACCATACTTAGAAGCCTCACTCGTCTTAGAAGAATAGATGAACGGATCGAGCATCCAGAACTCGATATACTCGATGTTGGCGGTTTCAAAATCATTGGTATCAAGCTTGCGCATCATACCACCCCAGCCACGTTTAGGCTGCAAGACGTGACCGTCGGCATCGAGGTTGGGATTGAAGTTATAGGGTCCGCGTTCCTGCGGATAATAGGCAAGGTTGAGAATGGGAAGCGTATAGGTGGCACCATTGTAACTGCTCTGGTCGCGGTTGGGGAAGAGTTCATTGGTATAGACCTCACGCACATAATGGTTGGAGAGTTGTTCAAGATCGCTCTTGATGTGTGCCGGAGTCAGCGAAGAAGTACGCTGTGTAAACAGCTTATCGATATAATACCATGCCAAAAGACTGCGATTGAAGCCACTCTGCAACGAGGTCTTGTCTGATGATTCCGAGAACATGGAAGGAACAGAAGAGATGATCCATGAGGTAGGCGTTGAGACATCAATGGTGCTCTTTGTATTCTCAAAGTCATCAAGATAGGAAGCATTGTCCTGGGTATTACTGTTGTGGCCGGCTATCAAATGTGCAAACTCGGCATTAAACGTAATCTGTGAAGGCTGGGTAACATGCAAGAACGGTATCTTGTCCAACATATTGGTCAGCCACTGGCTTTCTTTCTTCCAATGCAAGCCGACACCCCACAACGTATTCTTCAGCGGTTCAGACCCCATTGCAACCTTGGTGGTCAGTGCTTGCTCTGAGAGGTGTTGGAAAGTACCCGTCAACTGGAAGTTCTTGGAGAAATTATACTCCAAGTTAAGTCCAAACATCGTCTTGCGCGCTTGTGCGTAGTCGGTATTCGACTCCAGAGAAACGCTGACAGGGGTACCGGCATCGATGATGCTCTGGTTGAGGATGGTAACCTCGCCAGCACTGTAATCGACGGAGTAATCGACACCTTCCTTCAAATCCACACCACCTGCTTTAACAACAACGGAGCCCTGCGGCACATTGTAGGCACCGAGCGAGATGACATTGGCGGACGTTCCACGATATTGACCGGTAATGATATACTTGTTTTTCTCTGCTATCTGCTTGGCTGAAGTCTTCGTTTGACTATACAGTTCGTTAAAAACATACTTGTCGGCGGTGGCTGCACTGACACCGTTGTTGACAAGATAGTTCCTCAGATATTGGCCAAACGGTTCTGCTGCGGGGAAGAATACACGTCCGTTGCTCACGGTATAGCCTTCTACAAAGTCGAAATAGCCATTGGAATGTGCACGTCCGTTGTTATCCAACCGGTCGGCGCCCAAGTCGTAAATAATAGAATGGTCCTTTACCTGCGGCTCCGGTATATAGGACAGATATACACCTGCCGTGTCACTTTGGAATTTCACGTCAAGACGGAACTTGTCCTTCTCTACTGAGGATGCCAGATAATAGACATTCTTCATCATCAAGTCCCAGTTCGACTGATTCGGATTGTTGCTGGTATTCTTCAGCGCCTTCACAATCAGCGCGGAATTGACATCGGTGAGGTCTGAGGCAAACTCTCCCACCTGATAAGAAACGCCGTTGTAGGTATATTCGTAGGCTATGGCAAGAACCTGATCGGTCTGCAATGCCGTTTTCAAGGAGATATAGCCCAGTGCCTTGTTCAAGGTATATTCGGAAGGAGTCAGCAAACGGGCATTGGACAGTTTCTCAAAATCGGAACCACCGCTATAACCAGCGCCTTCCAAAGCGGTTGTGGCAGCATCAATATCACGAATATTGGGCAGACTCTTCACCTTCTGATAGACACCGTTGGCATTGTTATACGGAATGCCTGATGCTCCTTCGGCGAGGTCGGCCATGGCTATGATGTTACGCGTGTTTGTTGTCGTACCCGTCTTATTGGTCACCCACACTTCCACACGGTTGATATCGACAGAAGTCATCACGTTAGGCAACATGCTCATCGCTCCATCATAACCGTTACGGAAATACCTGCCCATGAAGAAGTGGCGGTTTTCTTCGTAGTTAGAGACATCCATCTCGAAAGGAGTCAACTGGACACCGCCTGACGAAGCAACGTTCTTGCTGGTGGACTTCTTCTGCGACAGGACAGTCTGCAACGTCAGTTTACCAAACTGCATATCGGTACGAATACCAAACAGCGAGCTGGCACCACGTACCAAGGAGTTATTGGACGGGAAGGAGACATTACCACCCTCGACAAGCTTGATGATTTCGTCTTCCTTGCCTTCATATTTCAACTTCATGTTCTGTGCATCGAAATCGAACGTGGCATCGGTGTTGTAGTTGAGATTCATGTTCACCTTGTCACCCACCTTACCATTGACGCTGAGGTTGATTTTCTCATCGAAGTTCATCACCGTGGTCTTACGGTTACGAATAGGTAACGACGGGTTGTCGATACTCTTCAAGGTTGCACCAAACTTCAGTTCTGCCGTTCCCTGTGTCTTGATGCGAACACCCCCAGGACCAAAGATTTTCTCTGCTGGTCCCAAGTCGAAATGCATATCGGTGAAATCGAATTTCTCCTTTCCTTCTTTTTGCAGTATTTCCTGATTCTTTGACCGATAATAATCAGCCCATGACTGACGCTCACTCCACTTCATGTACTCCGCAGGCGTCATCATGACTGGCGCATTGACATAAGTGCCACCGACTTTATATCCGATGACATAACGATCCAGGGAATCGTTGTACTCTACCGTCTGCTTCATGTTCTCCGGACGTTGCAAGTCGTAAGAGCCCTGCGAAAGGTCATCGTCCGTCAAAGGGATGGTGCGCTGTACTGGCCAGCGAGGGTGTAAGAGTGAATCTGGTATTTCCTCTTCATCGATGACGACATCGGGCATCACCACCTTCTTCTGCTTGGCTGTGTCTGCGGAAGAATTTGAGGAAGAATTAGGCTTACGCGGCGTAGGTGGCGGATTGAAGAGATAAGAAAGCGGAGAATGGTGGAAATCCAACAAACCTGTACTTGCCATAGCCAGCAGGCTACAGCTCAGCAAGGTCATTGCCACAATGAATATGTGCTTTCTATCTTTCAAACCTACACCTTATTATATATTAGTCACAAACACAACAATTATTTAATCTGTTTCAATGCCAGTTTCACCACCTGTTCAACAGGTAGGTCAGGCTGCTCTGTCAAAATGGCCATAACAACCTTTGCCGATGGCGCTGGTGAGAAACCGAGCATGGTAAGGGCACTGACAGCCTCATCTTTCACTCCGGTATTGACAACTGTAGCGCCTGCTGCTTTGCCGACATGGAGTTCTTCGGCAATACCCAACGACACTATCTTGTCTTTCAAGTCAACAATGATACGCTGTGCCGTCTTGAGCCCGATGCCCTTGACGCCCTTCAGCATCCTTTCATCACCATTGGCAATCACATTGCATAGTTCTGCCGGTGTCAGCGACGAAAGAATCATACGTGCAGTATTTGCACCCACACCACTCACGGTGATGAGTTGCCGGTAAAGTTCTCGCTCCTGTTTATTGTAGAAGCCAAAAAGGGTGAACGAGTCGTCGCGACCACCTGTCACCAACGCCTCATGCACATAGAGTTTCACCTCCTTTTTGCCTTGTACGGCAGCATACGTGTTGAGCGAAATGTTCAAGGCATAACCTACTCCGGCTGTTTCAACAACCGCAAGCGCAGGCGTCAACTCTGTCAGTTCGCCTTTGATATATTCTATCATAATCCTAAAAATATGCCCCCATGTCCTCCACGGGGATTGTATATATACGTTTAAACTAACGTTCGCTTCCACGTGTTTATTGCATCAGCAGACATTTTTTCGTCATTCCGCACTGTGGCGTCAGACATAAAATACCTATTTTTGACTATTTTGCATAAAAATATGCACAAAATGATAGCAGTTTTGTGAAAAAGATGTAATTTTGCAACCGAATTAGACAAATCAACAACTAAATATCATTAGAAGATGAAGAAAATCAGAGCAGCCGTAGTAGGCTACGGCAACATCGGAAAGTACACTATCCAAGCATTAGAAGCCGCTCCCGACTTTGAGATTGCCGGCGTAGTACGTCGCAACGGAGCCGAAAACAAACCGGCAGAACTCGCTGATTATGAGGTTGTCAAGGACATCAAGGAACTGAAAGACGTTGATGTAGCAATCCTTGCCACCCCCACCCGCTCATGTGAGGAATATGCCAAGCAGATTTTACCGCTCGGCATCAATACTGTTGACAGCTTCGACATCCATACCAATATTCTGGACTACCGTGCCACACTGGCTCCTATCAACCAAAAGACCAACACCGTCAGCGTGATTGCAGCAGGTTGGGATCCAGGTTCGGACTCTATCGTGCGCACACTGATGCAGAGTTTAGCACCGAAAGGACTGAGCTACACCAATTTCGGACCAGGTATGTCCATGGGACACAGTGTTTGCGTACGTTCAAAGAAAGGTGTCAAGAACGCGTTGTCTATGACGATTCCTCTCGGAGAAGGCATCCATCGCCGTATGGTCTATGTGGAGTTGGAAGAGGGTGCGAAACTGGAAGATGTAACCAAAGACATCAAGGCCGACCCCTACTTTGCCAGTGATGAGACCCACGTCTTTGGCGTTGATAGCGTTGATGACGTTCGCGATATGGGACATGGTGTCAACCTCGTACGTAAAGGGGTAAGCGGTCAGACGCAGAACCAACGCCTGGAGTTCAACATGAGTATCAACAACCCTGCGCTGACAGGTCAGGTACTGGTCAACGTGGCACGTGCTTCCCTGCGACAACAGCCAGGTTGCTATACAATGATAGAGATTCCCGTCATCGACATGCTGCCAGGAAACCGGGAAGATTTAATCAAGCATTTGGTATAATGGAAGAGGACAAAAACACAGGGGAGCAGGCTTGGCCTGCTCCCCTGTGTTTTTATTCTTCATGCTGGAACAACGGGTCTTCGGGCGGAAGCATTACTGGTTTCATTTGTTCTATCTGCAAGATATTCTGCGGAACATACTTCTTGTCCACTACCAACCGGAACATATATTCGTTGAACCATTTGTTGGTCATAATGACACACCCGTTCTGACCGCTATCGCTGCCCCATGAATTCTCCACTTTCCACTTCAATGGCTTACCATCGGCATCCAGGTCAACGGCGGTAAGTGTCATTGCATGGGTGGAACCGCTGTCGAACGTAGCTATACGATCGGCCTTGTTCATGGGGAAAGATGTTCCAAAGAGAGTGCCGTAGTCGTAGTTGTCTATGTCTAGATAGCCGCGTTTGCGGTCAAACTGCTTGCCTACATCATAACTGGTGTAGAGTTTTGTGCTATCTTTGAGCGATGCTATTGCCATGTTGGCAATGTCCTCCATCGGCAAGTTGATGTATTTCCAGTTGTGACCATCGTAGGTATGACGGTCGTACTCCACCTCGTATGTCTTATAATAGGGGTGACGTGGGTCGTTCATGGCCATGATGAATGTACCGTTGAGCGCTTCTCCCACTGTTGCTTTGAAGAACTGTTGAGGCGTATAGGTCTTCACGGGAGTAACAGTCTTTCCTTTCTCATTCTTGAAAGCATATTGGAATGATTTCACGGGCTCGCCCAAGGTCATCGTCAAGATGCGATAGACCGTTTTCAACATCTCTACTTTTCTGACCTGTATGGCTTTTGCAGACTTACCGTCAGCCACCATTCGACGGAGTTCCAGACCGTATTCGCGCAGTTTGGAGGACAGAATCTTCGCCATGCGAGAGGTGTTGTCAGCAGAATAGGTTTCTGGTTGAACGCTCATCGGCACCAAACCATATTTCTCTGCCAAGTCGGCTACACCACAGAACGTTCCACCGTCGTTGATGGGATGGCGGAAGAAAAACTGTACCCGCATGTCGTCGATAGGTTTCTTTGCCGTCTCTATCACACCTTGCAGGAAGAGATTAGACTTCTCCAACTGGTCATAGAAAAAGAGGTAATCGTGAGAGAACTCAACGCGGAGTGAGTCCTTGTGCCGAAGGGCAAATTTAGAACGTAGAACATTGAGTCCGGAGAACATCCAACAACGACCGGAATGTTTTTGGTTGTGGATGCTTTGTGCGGGTGTCTCCACATTGAAGTAGGTGTCAACAGCACCTTGTTTCCTATGGTTTTTCGCCAATTCATCGATGGAATTGACAGCAATGGCATTGCTCAAGGCCTTATCCGACGTTGTGAAAGCCTGGGTTTCTTCCAATATACGCAACACATCAGCGGATATACCTCCTTCTTTGGGTTGTGCCCCAACGGCTGTCGATGACAACAGGAAAAGGGCAATCGTGGTTTTTCTGATATTCATATTATACATGTTTGGGGTACAAAGATACGGTTTAACCATCATAAAACAAAAGAACTTGTTCTTTTTCTTTTGCTTTGTCCTTGCTTAATCTTACCCTTACATGACGTACAGGTACTACCTTTGGCCTTCGGTCGAAGGTACTCACGCTCGACAAAACAAAGAAAAACAAGTTTTCCTTTTGCTTTGTCCTCGCTTAATCGTACCTTTGCAACCGAATAGACGTGAAAACGTATGGCTGAACAAGAGCATTATAGTCTGTTAAGCAAGATCAATACGCCAGAAGACTTGCGGCAATTAGATATTGACCAACTGCCACAAGTATGCAAGGAACTACGGGAAGACATTGTAGAAGAAGTTGCTGTCAACCCTGGACATCTGGCATCCAGTCTCGGTGTAACTGAAATCACCGTTGCCGTGCATTATGTCTTCAACACCCCCGACGACAAACTGGTTTGGGACGTAGGACACCAAGCTTACGGACACAAAATATTGACAGGACGCCGTGAACGCTTCTGTACCAACCGGAAATTAGGCGGTCTGATGCCGTTCCCCTCTCCTTTAGAAAGTGAATATGACTCTTTTACCTGCGGACATGCTTCGAACAGCATCTCTGCCGCTTTGGGTATGGCTGTAGCTGAGCGAATCAAGGGGCAAGAAGAAGGAGAAAAGGGACAAGGGCCCCATCATGTTGTGGCCATTATCGGTGACGGTGCCATGAGCGGAGGACTTGCTTTTGAGGGGCTGAACAATGCCTCGTCAAGTCCTAATGATTTACTCATTATCCTCAACGACAATGATATGTCAATAGACCGTGCCGTGGGTGGCATGGAGAAATACCTGTTGAAACTCGATACGAACGAGACCTACAACCGTTTGCGTTTCAAGACCTCACAATGGTTGCACAACAGAGGTTTTCTAAGCGAGAACCGCAAGAAAGGAATCTTGCGGTTCAACAATGCCGTCAAGTCTGCACTTGCCGGTCAGCAGAATATCTTTGAAGGTATGAACATCCGTTATTTCGGGCCTTACGACGGACATAACGTGAAGGAACTGGTACAGATTCTGCGACAAATCAAGAACATGAAGGGACCGAAACTGCTCCACCTACATACGGTGAAAGGAAAAGGTTACAAACCTGCGGAAGAAAGTGCCACCGTCTGGCATGCCCCAGGAAAGTTTGATCCTGAAACCGGTGAGCGCTTGAAAGAGACGACCGTCAACCAACCCCCTAAATTTCAAGAAGTCTTCGGCAAGACGCTTTTGGAATTGGCACAACAAAACCCACGCATCGTCGGTGTCACGCCTGCCATGCCAACAGGCTGCTCGATGAGCATCATGATGCAGGAGATGCCCGACCGTACCTTTGATGTCGGTATTGCCGAGGGACATGCCGTCACTTTCTCTGCCGGTATGGCGAAAGAAGGGCTCATCCCCTTCTGCAACATATACAGTGCCTTTGCACAACGTGCTTACGACAACATCATCCACGATGCTGCCATCCTCAACCTGCCTGTCGTCATCTGCCTCGACAGAGCCGGACTGGTAGGACAGGACGGAGCCACGCATCATGGAGCATTCGATATGGCTGCCTTGAGGCCTATCCCTAACCTCACTATTGCCTCGCCGATGGACGAACACGAATTGCGCAACCTCATGTTTACGGCACAAACCGAAGGTAAGGGTACGTTTGTCATCCGCTATCCACGAGGTCGCGGACAATTGACAGACTGGCTATGTCCGATGCAGGAGCTACCCGTCGGCAAAGGGCGTAAGCTGCACGACGGAAAAGATGTTGCCGTGCTGTCTATCGGACCGATAGGAAACAACGTGACAGAGGCCCTTCAACATTCAACGGCAAGCATTGCCCACTACGACATGCGGTTCTTAAAACCCCTTGACGAGGATATTCTTGAAGAAGTAGCACACCAGTTCACGCGCATCATCACCGTGGAAGATGGTGTGCGCAACGGAGGACTCGGTACAGCCGTCATGGAGTGGATGAACGACCACGGATACCATCCCGCCATCACCCGCCTGGGACTGCCCAACACATTCGTGGAGCACGGCACCGTAGCCGAGCTCCAGCATATCGTGGGCATCGATGCGGAGAGTATCGCCAAGACATTAGATAATTCATAATATGAAAATCATCATTGCTGGCGCTTATGCCATCGGAACCTACCTCGCCCAGCTGCTGTCGCGCAATCGTTACGACATCACGCTGATAGACGATAACGAGGAGAACCTTGAGAAGTTAGGTCGTGACTACGACTTACTGACGATGACAGCATCGCCCACCAGCATCCGTGCCATGCGCGAAGCTGGTGTAGATCATGCCGACCTGTTCATTGCCGTCACCTTAGATGAGAACAAGAACATATTAGCATGCACGCTGGCACGCCAACTGGGTGCCAAACGTACGGTTGCTAAGGTGGACACCTACGAACATGTGTCGGAAGAAAGTACCGAGCTCTTCAAACAACTGGGAATCAGTTCGCTCATCTATCCTGAGGGGTTGGCAGCCAAAGACATCATCAACGGACTGAAGATGTCGTGGGTGCGCCAGCGTTGGGACGTCCATGATGGAGCCCTGGTCATGTTGGGCATTAAACTGCGTGAAGGTTGTGAGATTCTAGACAAGCCTCTTCGGGAAATCAGTGGTCCCGACGATCCTTTCCATGTCGTTGCCATCAAGCGGGACATAGAGACCATCATCCCAGGAGGAAACGACGAGCTGAAGCTGAACGACCTCGCCTACTTCATGACGCAGAAGAATTATATTCCCTATATCCGCAAGATTGTGGGTAAGGAACACTATGTTGACGTGAAGAATGTCATGGTGATGGGCGGTGGCACTACTGCCGTCCGTGTCATCAACACCATGCCGGAATACATGAACACCAAACTTATCGAGAAGAGCGAACAACGGTGTGAGGTACTCAACGACTTGTTTGATTCAGAAGACGTATTGGTGATCAACGGTGACGGACGCGACTTGTCGCTGTTGGCGGAAGAAGGTATTCGTAGTACTCAGGCTTTCGTGGCACTGACCGACAATACTGAAACGAACATCCTTGCCTGTCTTTCAGCTAAGCGCATGGGGGTGCGCAAGACCGTTGCAATGGTCGAGAATATTGACTATGCCAGTATGGCAGAAAGTTTGGATATCGGCACCATTGTCAACAAGAAAGTAATCGCTGCTTCGCACATCTACCAGATGATGCTCGATGCGAATGTCCACAACGTGAAATTCCTGATGACAGCCAATGCCGATATTGCCGAATTCATCCCTGTGCAAGGCTCGAAGGTCACGCAAAAACCCGTCAAAGACCTGAACATCCCACGTGGCATGACCATCGGAGGTATCGTTCGTGGCAATGAGGGCTTTCTCGTTTCCGGTAACACTCAAATTGAAGCTGGCGACAGCGTTGTCGTCTTCTGCCACAACGTAGATATGAAAAAGATAGAGAAACTATTTAATTAATGCCTACGCCACCCCTCAAAATGGTGGAAGGACGAAATCAAGAAACATTGTGTTGAACCTCAAACTCATATCCAAAATTTTCGGTTCGTTGCTTTATCTGGAAGCAACGCTGTTAGGATTGTGCCTGCTTATTGCTGTCTATTTCAATGGAACCGACATTGCCTCCTTCGGACTGACCGCCATCATCACTGCCATTTGCGGATTGGTATTCAGACAGTTGGGACGTAATGCCGACAACAACATGAGTCGCCGCGATGCCTACTTCGTAGTCACCATGGCATGGGTGATGTTCTCGTTGTTTGGCATGATTCCTTTCATCATCCCCAATTTCTCCTTCACGGACATCAGCCACAGCACGATGCAAAGTTTTTCGTTCACCGATGCCTTTTTCGAGACCATGTCGGGCTTCACGACGACCGGTGCCACCATCATCGACGATGTCGAGGCACTACCAAAAGCCCTACTCTTCTGGCGTTCGCTGACACAATGGATAGGCGGTTTGGGAATTGTGTTCTTCACCATAGCTGTGCTACCCTCTATGGTTGGTGGAAGCGTGAAAGTATTCTCTGCCGAAGCCACTGGTCCCATCCGTAGTAAGCTGCATCCACGTCTGCATACTGGAGCCAAGTGGATCTGGGCTGTCTATCTGTTTCTCACTATTGCCTGCATGTTCAGTTACATGGCATGTGGTATGGATTGGTTCAATGCCATCAACTACTCCATGACGAGCACAGCTACTGGAGGTTTTGCCACTACTAATGGCAGCCTCACCTCTTTCCGCTCGCCAGCCGAAGAATACGTCTGCACCTTCTTTTGCTTCCTTGCCGGCATCAACTTCCTGTTGCTCTATGCCAGTGTAGCCAAACTGCAACTGCGCAACCTGCTACGCAACAGCGAGTTTCGATTTTATGTCTCTGCTATCATCATTGCCACCATCTTCATCATTGCCGAGCTGATGATGCGCAACCACTACGACTTCGAACATGCTTTCCGCAGTTCCATCTTCCAGGTGGTATCGTTCATGACATCAACAGGACTCTACAACGATGATGCTGGTCAGTGGCCTCACGTCACGTGGATAGTCCTTGCCGGACTGATGGTTATCGGTGCTTGTTCGGGTAGCACCAGTGGAGGTATCAAGAGCATCCGTGCTGTCATGATCTTGAAGTCCATGCGTAACGAGTTCCGTCAGTTGTTGCACCCCAATGCTATTCTTCCGATGAAAATCGATGGTGTCAACGTACCTATGTCGAAGCGAGTTACCCTGCTCTCCTTCGTTTCCCTCTATCTGTTGCTGGCAGCCCTCTGCACCTTTGTCATGACAGCAGCAGGCGTCGATCATACCAACGCCGTTACCATTACCCTAAGTTGTTTAGGCAATGTAGGACCTACGCTAGGATTAGAGATAGGACCTACCATGTCGTGGAGTGTTCTCCCCGTTTTTGCAAAATGGATGTGTGCCTTCCTGATGCTTGTCGGCCGTTTGGAACTGTTTACAGTCCTCGTCCTCTTCACCCCAGCCTTCTGGAAGAGCAATTAAGGGAAATGGAAGTTACTGGATCATCTATACCGTAGTAGCAAAAAAGTTCTTCAAGTCGTTGAAAAGGTGCTGATAGCAGTCTGATGCGAAGAAGGCAGTATTGCGGCGTAGCATCAGGGTGATGTCTGCCTTGCTGTGCGTATATCCCGACCATTCGTTGCGCATCTGCGTATGGTGCACAGCATTACGATAGATTTCGCGTTCTCGTTCATGAATCAGTCGGTCGCACACCTTCTTCAACACAGGTACGATGATGTTGTCGAAAAGGTGATGCCCCTGGATGAACAGATACGTCTGTTGTGGCGCTACACCCAACTGCTTCAGTTCCTCCTTCAGCGCCAGATAACTCTCCTTGGCATCGGGATGTCGTTGTTGCAACTGTCGAATCTTCGTTCCTACCTTCCGTCGCACGTTGCGAATGCTGTTTTCAGGATTCTCCAACGTAAAGCCCCCCAGTTCTATCACTCGGTTGAAGTCAGTGATAGTAAACTCACCGTAGATATTGCGACGATAGTGCCAGATGTTCCAGACAAAGAGCGGGAAGATGGCTTCGGAATACTGACGCATGAAATCGGTGAAGTCGAACCTGACATGATCGTTGAGTGTCACGGCGACACACACATTATGCAGACTGGGAGCATAGCACTGCATATTCTCAATGGCATAGGCATAGGTGTGGAAGACATATTTGCTGTTGCAGACCTCGCGAGACATCTCTGTTGAACCTTGCAACAGAAAATCGTAATCGGCATCAACACAAGCGATCATGTTTTCACCCATGCGCTTGCGCACCATATTCATCAGCACAGACTTCTTGCCTCGTACCAAACTCTTCTTCGACGGCAGCATTACCTCGAAGAATCGTTGTTCATCTTCAAACTGCGACAGAATGGTTCGCCAGAAGAAGATGTCGTCGTAACTCTCCACATAAGCCACGATACGCTGTCGTGCTGCCTTCGGCCTCAACCTGTTGGCAGCTTGTATATAGTTGGATCCTACATTGTCAGTCAGCCGTTGTGCCATACAACTCCTTATTCCTTTGTAATATCCGAAACTTCGGTAACGCTGTCCATCCATCCGTTCATGATGACCGCTGGCGAATGTGTCGTCAGTATAATCTGAACGTAGGGATTCAGTTCCACTATCAAGTCGATGAGCCGTTTCTGCCAGTCAATGTGCAGACTCGACTCTGGTTCATCCATAAAGAGCACATACGGCTGTTGGTCTTCCACCAGCACCGTCAGTAAGATGGCAAGCATCTGCTTCTCACCGCTTGATAGCTGATAGGGCACCAATGTCTCACCGATTTGCGAGAACCTGATTTCGTTCTCTGTCCTCACAATCTTCTTCCCGGTCTCGTGAAAGAGGTCGTCAATCATGTCTTGGAAGCGTTGTTTGGGTTTCGACATGTCTTGTGCCCGTTGAGCGGCATCTTGCTCGCCACTTTGCAGACAGGCGATGATACGGTTGCCTATATTAACCTGATAATCCAAGTACTTGCGCTGCAGATGGTAGAGTTGGAAGTCCAACGCCGACGAAATGCGCGTATCGACATGCGCCATCGTGCTGAGATCCAACACCGGACTATCCAGTGTCCGTATCACATCGTAGCGAATCCACTTTGCATCCTCCGGCTGCACCTTCAAGCGCACCCCTTTCAGCATGTGGCTGGGAAACTCGCCGCCTTGTGTTAGTCCCCTTACTACCTTGTTCAAGATAGTACTCTTACCCACACCGTTGATACCACTCAGGATATTCACCTGGCGGTTCAGATTCCATACAATGTGTTTCTTGCCACTCCAAAGAGAGTCAATCTCAATTTGTTCAATATAGTCTGCGTACTTCATAGTGCTTGTTTTCCTCTCTGCAAAAATACAAAAAAAACGACAAACACCCACCATAAACGGTAAACTTTTTATACTTTTGCAGCGCAAAACGTGCTTTTTCGGCACACACTTCAATAGTAGAACCGGGTAAAATGGATAGGAACAAGCCTCTCTTTGCTCATCTTTGCATGTTTACCGCCTGTGCCATTTGGGGACTAATGGCACCTGTGGGCAAGGATGCCATGAATCATGGTATCGACGGCATCTCTATGGTGTCTTTCCGCGTAGGTGGCGGTGCCCTGCTCTTTTGGCTTGCTTCACTTTTTAGTCCCCATTCCTCGCAACATGTTCCTTGGCGCGACAAACTGACGTTTGCTGCCGCTGCCGTCTTTGGATTGGTGTGCAACCAATGCTGTTTCACCATCGGACTCAGCATGACATCGCCTGTCAATGCCAGCATCGTAACCACGTCGATGCCCATCTTCGCCATGCTGTTGTCGTTTGTCATTCTACGTGAACCTTTGACATTGAAGAAAGTCGGCGGTGTGGCAATCGGTTGCATCGGTGCTGTCACGCTGATTCTGACGAGTGCTGTAGCTGCCAATGCCAAGGTCGGCAACATCCGTGGCGACCTCATGGTGCTGGGAGCACAGTTCTCCTACGCCCTCTTTCTCTCACTCTTCAACAAGTTTATCAAGAAATACGACGTCATCACCGTCAACAAGTGGATGTTCCTTTGGGCAACCGTCTTAATATGGCCTTTCTCTTTCAACCACGTGTCGCAGATTCCTTTTACCGACATTGCCTGGCAGACCTGGGTAGAGACAGCCTACGTTGTTGTCTTCGGAACCTTCATCGGCTACATTCTCATCGTCAACGCACAGAAAATACTACGCCCGACGGTCGTCTCTATATATAATAATGTGCAACCGATTGTTTCCGTTGGCGTCAGCGTAGCTCTCGGCATCGCCATACTCAAACCCACTCAAGGTCTCGCCGTACTGCTCATCTTCTGCGGTGTGTGGCTAGTGACCAAAAGTAAGTCACGAAGAGACATAGAAAATCAACACCAACACCATCAACACAAATAACTATGTTCGTCAGTCTAGCAGATTTACAAGACATAACTCGCGCAGGAATGATGTATGTATTGTCCTCCATGCCCGATATAGAATATCGGCAGGCTGTTGACAAGACGGAGATGATGCTCCATCTGAAACAACATCCCGACAGCATTGTCGTACTTGACTATACGCTCTTCGACCTCAACGACATCGAAGAGTTGCAAGTGTTCAGCCTACGCTTTCCACTCGTCAGGTGGATTTTGTTTAGCGTCGAACTGTCGCTCGACTTCGTACGCCAGCTCATAGGTTCTGGCACTCAGTACTCCATTCTACTCAAAGATTCGTCGCTGCGCGAGGTTAAGGAATGTCTGACCTATGCCCTGCGCGGTCAACGCTACATCTGTCAGCATATGACAGAGCAGCTGCTCACCCCTGAGGTCACCGCTGCGAAAGAAGAAGCCAAACTCACTCCTACCGAAACCGAAATTCTGAAAGACATCGCCATGGGCATGACGACAAAGGAGATTGCCGAAAAACGCTTCTCCAGTTTCCACACGGTAAACACGCACCGCAAGAACATCTTCCACAAGCTGGGCGTCAACAACGTGCACGAAGCTACACGTTACGCCTTGCGTTCCGGACTTGTCGATGCCGCCGAATACTATATATAAAGGAGTTAAGAATCCGCAATTATTTCCTCATTTTCGCAATATACCACAATCGTGGTATGCAATATCCCCCTTTCGGGCTATTTCCGGGTAACCAGAACCGCCGTACCTTTGCACCCAGAAAGTTTTAGTAATATCAATAAATGTATTCATCACTGCAACCGCGACCTCTCATCAGGGTCTTCGGGAAGCAAAAAAAAGAAAGGGAAAAAAGTTATGAGTAAGAAGAATTACCGTTTTGAGACATTGCAACTCCATGTAGGACAAGAACAGGCCGATCCGGCTACCGACGCACGCGCCGTGCCTATCTACCAGACCACATCCTACGTTTTCAGGAACTCACAGCACGCAGCTGACCGCTTCGGACTTCGCGATGCTGGTAACATCTACGGTCGTCTGACCAACTCCACCCAGGGTGTCTTCGAAGACCGTGTGGCTGCTCTCGAAGGAGGTGTGGCAGGATTGGCTGTAGCCTCTGGCGCTGCCGCCATCACCTATGCGCTACAGAATGTGGCACAGAACGGAGACCACATCATCGCAGCCAACAACCTTTATGGCGGTACCTATAACCTCGTTGCCCACACCCTCACCACTCAGGGTGTAGAAGTCAGCATCGTAGATCCCGCCAACTTCAATGAGGTAGATGCTGCCTTCAAAGCCAACACAAAAGCTATTATCATTGAAACCTTCGGCAATCCCAACTCCAGCGTCACCGACATCGACCGCATTGCAGAGATTGCCCACCGTCACAACACCATCGTCATCGTAGATAACACCTTCGGAACACCCTATCTCATCCGACCGCTGGAGCATGGTGCCGACGTAGTGGTACACTCTGCTACGAAGTTCATCGGCGGTCACGGCTCAAGCCTCGGCGGTGTCATCGTCGATGGTGGTAAGTTCGACTGGAAAGCCAATGCCGACAAGTATCCGACTCTGGCTAAACCCGACCCCAGCTACCACGGAGCCGTCTTTGCCGATGTTGCCGGTGCTGCCGCCTTCGTCACCCGTATCCGTGCCGTCATCCTCCGCGACACCGGAGCTGCCATCAGCCCCTTCAACGCATGGATATTGCTGCAAGGACTCGAGACGCTGAGCTTGCGCGTTGAACGTCATGCCTACAACACACAGAAAGTAGTCCAATTCCTTGCCAATCACCCGAAAGTGGCTCGCGTCAACCACCCGTCGCTGCCCAGCCATCCCGACCATGAGCTCTATTCGAAGCTATTCCCACAGGGCGGCGGCAGCATCTTCACCATCGAGATAAAAGGTGGCGAGAAAGAAGCATGGACCTTCATCGACCAGCTTCAGATCTTCTCTCTGCTGGCAAACGTTGCCGACGTGAAGTCGCTCGTTATCCATCCGGCAACAACTACCCACTCACAACTCTCACCAGAAGAACTGGAAGAGCAACACATCTATCCCTCCACCATCCGCCTCTCCATCGGCACTGAACATATCGACGACATCATCGAAGACTTGGAACAGGCACTGCAGGCAATATAGCCCTCCAAAAGAGAGGAAGGGAGAAAGGGAGAAAGAGAGGAAGGGAGAACAAATAAATCCATCAAAAAAAAACAATAGACCCGATGCCCTCGTATGGTCTCCCCCTTTTAGGGGGGAATGAGGGGGGCTTCAATAATATGGCTAAAATTGCAAAACAACTGACAGCGCTCATCGGCAACACTCCGTTGCTTGAGCTCAACAAATTCTCACAAGAGAAAGGTATTGAAACACCGATTATTGCAAAGGTAGAGTATTTCAACCCTGGTGGCAGCGTAAAAGACCGTATCGCTTTAGCGATGATTGAAGATGCTGAGCAGAAAGGCATCCTGAAACCTGGAGCCACCATCATCGAGCCCACTAGCGGCAACACAGGAGTCGGACTCGCCCTCGTTTCTGCCGTCAAAGGCTACAAACTCATCCTCACCATGCCCGAGACCATGAGCATCGAGCGTCGCAACCTCGTTAAGGCTTATGGTGCTACCGTCAAACTCACTAGTGGCAAAGACGGCATGCCTGGCGCCATTCGAGCTGCCGAAGAACTGCGCGACAGCATCCCCGGCTCCGTCATCCTCCAGCAGTTTGAAAATGCTGCCAACCCCGCCAAGCACTATGCTACCACCGGCGATGAGATTTGGCGCGACACCGATGGCAAGATAGACATCTTCGTTGCCGGCGTAGGAACTGGAGGAACCATCTCAGGTGTCGGCAAGCGACTGAAGGAACTCAACCCCAATGTGAAGATTGTCGCCGTAGAACCAGCCTCATCACCCGTCCTCAACGGTGGTTCCAGCGGTCCGCATAAGATCCAAGGTATTGGTGCCGGCTTCGTTCCAAAGACCTACGATGCAGCTGTCATCGACGAAGTCTTCGATGTAGAGAACGACGATGCCATCCGCACCGGACGCGAACTAGCAGCACAAGACGGACTCCTCGTCGGCATCTCTTCCGGAGCAGCAGCCTTCGCCGCCTCAGAGATTGCCAAGCGTCCAGAGAACAAAGGCAAGACCATCGTTGCCTTGCTCCCCGATACTGGCGAGCGCTATCTCTCCACTGTGCTTTATGCATTTGAGGAATATCCTCTGTAGAGAAAGACGATGCTGCCCACCATAGGCGAGAGCATCAACAACACATACCGGCACGCGGAAAAAGCGAAGAATTTCTATATTTGTCTTTGCTTTTTCCGCGCTTCTTTGTACCTTTAAATAAGATACTCTCGTTCGACAAAGCAAAAGAAAAATCATATTTTCTTTTGCTTTGTTCTTACTTAATCGTACCTTTGCAACAATGAACGGATACGAAAATGTTATCATCGCTGATGCGGACTATTTAGACAAGGTGGCGTTCGACCTCATTGTCAACTTTGAACGCATGCTGATGAGACGCATACCGCCTGCCGACATCGCAAGGTGGATAGATTGTGTGGCGCTGGACGGAGGAATACGCCCCGCAGAGGGAGACCAACTGCCACAGACACACGTCGTATTGGTTCACAGCAAGGAAACGACGGCTATGGAGAACTTCACACCGGCAGTGTTCGACAGCGAGCTGAACGGCAAAGCCTTTAAAGACAATCTGGGCGAGTTCACCATCAGTGCGCTGCCGGTAGAGTCGATGGTAGGGAAAGACGACTTCCTGCTCGACATCATCACTACCGTATGCCAAGAGAAGGAAGTGCGACGAGTGATGATAGTAACGGATGCAGACAACGAAGAAGAATACAACAGACTGCGCGAAGCGCTGCGCCACATCGACGACGACAACAAGCGCATCACCGTCTTCGCTATGCAACCCTTGCCAGGCGGCAACTTCCGACAGGAGATATTGGGCTATTCGCTCATGAATGCTCTCGGCATCAGTGCCGATGAAATTAACAGACACCCCTAACGTTCAACATAAAAAAATGGCAAAATTCTACCGCTTACCCCGCAATCGCTTCGACATCATAGCCGAAGGGAAAGAAGGCGAACATTCTGACGGCATGCGCGACTTCTGGTTTAAAGTGGACAAGAAAAGCATTAACAGAATCATACAAGAAGAAAAAAGAAATATGAGCAGAGTACTAATGATTGGCGCCGGTGGCGTCGCTACAGTAGCAGCATTCAAGATAGCACAGAATGCAGATGTCTTTCACGAGTTGATGATAGCCAGCCGCCGCAAAGAGAAATGCGACAAGATTGTTGAAGCCATCACCAAGAAGTGGCAGCAAGCTCCTGACACCTTCAACCTTCATCCTTCACACATCAAGACGGCACAGGTAGATGCCGACGACGTAGAGCAGCTGAAGGCGCTGTTCAACGACTACAAGCCGGAACTAGTCATCAACCTCGCCCTGCCCTCTCAAGACCTGACCATCATGGATGCTTGTCTGGCTTGCGGCTGCAGTTATCTGGACACCGCCAACTACGAACCGAAGGACGAAGCTCACTTCGAATACTCTTGGCAATGGGCTTATCGTGAGCGCTTCGAGAAAGCCGGGCTGACCGCCATTCTCGGTTGTGGTTTCGACCCAGGCGTGACGAGCATCTTTACCGCCTATGCTGCCAAGCACCACTTCAACGAAATGCAGTATCTCGACATCGTGGACTGCAATGCAGGCGACCATCACAAGGCTTTCGCCACCAACTTCAATCCGGAAATCAACATCCGCGAGATTACGCAGAAGGGACTCTACTGGGAGAACGGCAAGTGGGTGGAGACCGAACCCCTGGAGATTCACAAAGACTTGACCTATCCGAATATTGGACCGCGCGACAGTTACCTGCTGCACCACGAAGAGATAGAGTCGCTGGTCATCAACTACCCCACCATTAAGCGGGCTCGCTTCTGGATGACCTTCGGACAGCAATACCTGAAACACCTGGAGGTGATTCAGAACATCGGCATGAGCCGCATCGACGAGGTAGAATACGAAGCACCGCTGGCTGACGGCTCAGGCAAGACCGTGAAAGTGAATATTGTGCCGCTACAGTTCCTCAAAGCCGTATTGCCCAATCCGCAAGACCTAGGCGAGAACTACGAAGGCGAGACAAGCATCGGATGCCGCATCCGAGGCATCGGTAAAGACAACAAGGAGCATACCTATTATATATATAACAACTGCAAGCATCAGGATGCCTATCAGGAAACGGGTATGCAGGGAGTCAGCTACACCACCGGCGTGCCGGCAATGATTGGCGCCATGATGTTCTGCAAAGGACTGTGGAAGAAACCTGGCGTTTTCAACGTGGAAGAGTTCGACCCCGACCCCTTCATGGATCAACTGAACCAACAAGGACTCCCTTGGCACGAGATTCACGATGGTGACCTGGAGTTATAAGACTCTCCCCATTCCCTCCCTGGAGGGAGGGGAGTAGTTAGGGAAATAATTGTAGAATAATTAAAATAGAACCATAAATTGTCAAAAAGAAAATACAAATCATGGCAAAGAAAGACGAAACACAAGAGGTCATGAGCGTACAAGAAGGTAAGCTCAAGGCACTGCAGGCTGCGATGTCAAAGATAGAGAAAGACTTCGGCAAAGGCAGCATCATGCGCATGGGAGACGAAAAGACAGAGAATGTCGATGTGATACCTACCGGCAGCATCGGATTAAACGTAGCATTGGGCGTTGGCGGTTATCCCAAAGGACGCATCATCGAAATCTACGGTCCGGAGTCGTCAGGTAAGACAACATTGGCTATTCACGCTATTGCCGAAGCACAGAAGCAAGGTGGTATTGCCGCTTTCATCGATGCAGAACATGCCTTCGACCGCTTCTATGCAGAAAAACTGGGCGTTGACATTGAAAACCTGTGGATATCGCAGCCCGACAATGGTGAACAAGCTTTGGAGATTGCCGACCAGCTCATCCGTTCGTCAGCCATCGACATCATCGTCATCGACTCTGTGGCAGCCCTGACCCCGAAAAAGGAGATTGAAGGCGACATGGGCGACTCGGCAGTAGGTCTGCATGCCCGACTCATGAGTCAGGCGCTGCGCAAACTCACCTCGACCATTGCCAAGACCAATACCACCTGCATCTTCATCAACCAGTTGCGCGAGAAGATTGGCATCATGTTTGGCAATCCCGAGACCACAACCGGCGGTAACGCCCTGAAGTTCTATGCCAGCGTGCGCCTCGACATCCGTCGTGTCAGCAGCATCAAGGATGGTGACCAGGTTATCGGCAACCAGGTTCGTGTGAAAGTCGTCAAGAACAAGGTGGCTCCTCCCTTCCGCAAAGCAGAGTTCGAGATTACCTTCGGCGAAGGCATCAGCAAGGTGGGCGAACTCTTAGACCTCGGTGTAGAATACGGCATCATCCAGAAGAGCGGTTCGTGGTTCAGCTACGATGGTTCCAAGCTGGCACAAGGGCGCGATGCCACCAAGCAACTGCTGAAGGACAACCCCGAGCTCTGCGACGAACTGCAGGAGAAGATTATGCAGACGCTTGCTGACAAGCAATAAAGTCCAGTTGTGGAAGATGAGATTTTAGCAGATTGTACACCATAAAAAAAGGCGGAGAGTTCTCCGCCTTTTTTTTATTGATTATGTTTTCAACTATTTCTTAGAATCAATCTTCCACTGCTGGTTAGCATCCTTGCGGAGTTTCACGTCCATAGTGTCTTTCTGATCCTTCGTAGTGAGCACTTCAATCTTGATGTTAGCTACAGAATCCTTGATGTCCTCTTCCATAACCTTGTACTCCTTGATGTCACCCTTCTTCTCAGACTTCTGCTTGAAGTTCTTCTCCAAAGTGCTAGCATAGCTTTCTTTCTTAGCCTTCAGCTTGGTTGAGTCACTTGTGATGGAGTCTGCAAAGTAAACAAGTTCAGCATAGCCTTTGTAATCCTTGTTCTTCAACAGTTCCATAGACTGCAGTGCAACGTCAGTCGGACTTACTTCACTCTTCTTGCAGCTATCAAAAGCAAAAATTGCTGCCATAGCTACGACAAAAAACAAAATTTTCTTCATTTCTTTGTACTTTTAAAGGTTTAAAATATAGATATTGGTCTCAAATGCTTTGAATGATATATGGTCGAAGGCAGATAGACTTCCGCATCTACTAAAGGCAGCACCACATGTTCCGGTTCGCCTGTAACCAGTTTGACACCTGCCGACTGATATACAAACTGCACCAGCTCCGTGCAATACATCGTCGTAGAGTCCTCAAAGTTATAATCCCCGTCGAAGAGGACACCGCGTCTGAACACCTCCAGCGCCTTTTGTGAAGCCCTTTTGGCAACGATGCTGTCGTCCATTCTCATCACAGCGCCTTGAATAGCCAGCACCGAGGAGAAGAATTTTCCTATCGAGTCCAACTTCACTCGGTCGGGATCACCTTCAAAATCTGGTTCTCCAGGAACAGCATGAACAATCATCTTCTGCCCCATCGTGTCCACCACGATGCCGACATGCGAATATTCGCCGTCGCGATCAAGCGCTAATACAGCATGACTCTCTAGTCCGCCACCTTGTCTGAACACCACGTCACCAACTCGCAGTTCAACACTATCCGGAAGGATGCAACGGTTTTCTTGCGGTCGCCGACAACTACTGACAGACAGGAAAAACAGGCTTATCGTCGTCAAGACGACTCCCCATGCCCATAGTGTCATCAAATGTTTCACTCTGCAAAGATATATAAAAATCTATAATCAATGACATTTTTTTGCCATTTCTTTTGAAAAAATTCGTTCTTTGTCCATAAATGAGTGCCAACTTGTCAGCATTGCACCCGTTTTATGGCAGTAATTTCGTTTTTGGCACATGGTTTGTTTTTGTCATATCGGACACACATGTCCATCCAAACGCATATTAATAACAAAAAAAATAAGAATTATGGGAAAGATTATTGGAATTGACTTAGGTACAACCAACAGCTGTGTTGCCGTTTTCGAAGGTAACGAGCCTGTTGTCATTGCAAACAGCGAAGGAAAGCGTACCACTCCTTCAGTTATCGGTTTCGTCGAAGGTGGCGAGCGCAAGGTGGGCGATCCTGCCAAGCGTCAGGCCATCACCAATCCGAAGAACACCGTTTACTCAATCAAGCGCTTCATGGGTGAAACCTACGCACAGTCGCAGAAAGAGGCTGAGCGCGTACCGTTCACCGTTGTCAACGAAGGCGGCTATCCGCGTGTTGACATCGACGGGCGCAAATACACTCCGCAGGAAATCTCCGCTATGGTGCTGCAGAAGATGAAGAAGACCGCCGAGGACTATCTCGGACAAGAGGTGACCGACGCCGTCATCACCGTACCAGCCTACTTCTCCGACTCACAGCGCCAGGCTACGAAGGAAGCAGGACAGATTGCCGGCCTCAACGTTCAGCGTATCGTCAACGAGCCTACAGCTGCCGCTTTGGCATACGGTGTTGATAAAGCCAACAAAGACATGAAGATTGCCGTCTTCGACCTGGGTGGCGGTACCTTCGATATCTCTATCCTCGAGTTTGGCGGTGGCGTCTTCGAAGTACTCTCTACCAATGGTGACACCCACCTCGGTGGTGACGACTTCGACCAGGTTATCATCGACTGGCTCGTCAACGACTTCAAGAGCGCCGAAGGCATCGACCTCTCCAAAGACCCGATGGCTATGCAGCGACTGAAGGAAGCCGCCGAGAAAGCAAAAATCGAGCTGTCCAGCACCACATCAACCGAAATCAACCTGCCGTATATCACAGCAGAAGGCGGAGTGCCCAAGCACTTGGTAAAGACTTTGACCTGTGCTCAGTTCGAGCAGTTGGCTCACGACCTCATCCAGGCATGTCTCGTACCTTGCCAGAACGCTATCCGCGATGCAAAACTTTCTACAAGCGACATCGACGAAGTCATCCTCGTTGGTGGTTCCAGCCGTATTCCCGCCGTTCAGACCCTCGTCAAGAACTACTTCGGCAAAGAACCTTCAAAGGGAGTCAACCCCGATGAAGTCGTAGCCGTAGGAGCATCCATCCAGGGAGCCATCCTGAACAAGGAAGGCGGCGTAGGCGACATCGTACTTCTCGACGTCACCCCGCTGACCCTCGGTATCGAGACCCTCGGTGGCGTGATGACAAAGCTCATCGAAGCCAACACCACCATCCCCTGCAAGAAGAGCGAGACCTTCTCTACTGCAGCCGACAACCAGACAGAAGTGACCATCCACGTGCTGCAAGGCGAGCGCCCGATGGCAGCCCAGAACAAGTCCATCGGACAGTTCAACCTTACTGGTATTGCCCCAGCCCGTCGCGGTGTGCCACAGATTGAAGTAACCTTCGACATCGACGCCAACGGAATCCTCAACGTCAGCGCTAAGGACAAAGCCACAGGTAAAGAGCAGAGCATCCGCATCGAAGCTTCCAGCGGTCTGAGCGAAGACGAGATCAACCGCATGAAGGCAGAGGCAGAGCAGAATGCCGAGAATGACAAGAAAGAGCGTGAGCGCATCGACAAGCTCAACCAAGCCGACTCGATGATCTTTACCACCGAGAACTTCCTCAAGGACAACGGCGACAAGATTCCTGCCGACCAGAAGCCAGGCATCGAGAGCGCCCTCCAGACCTTAAAGGATGCTCACAAGAGCGGCGACGTAGCAGCTATCGACAATGCTATCAACAACCTCAACCAAGTCATGCAGGCAGCCAGCCAGCAGATGTACCAGCAGGCAGGTCCCCAGCCCGGTCCCGACATGAATGCCGGACAGCAGGCACAGCAAGAAAGCCCGAAGCAGGACGACACCATCCAGGATGCCGACTTCGAGGAGGTTAAATAAAGTACATCAATTAGTACATCATCAAATACGAAACAGCGTGTAACTTTTGTTACACGCTGTTTTTAGTATTCTATCCATTCTTATCTTCTTTTTGCTAGTTGTTGCGCCAAAAAGTTCGGGGACATCCATACAATAGAGAACAAGCGAAAAACATAGAATTTTACGATTTAAGTGCGATTTTTGCGAGAAGGTAGCAAAAATCGCACTTAAAACATGGCTAGAACTCGATTTGAACATTTTCTCCTTGGTCAACAACAGAAAATAAAAGCATGGATTATAAAAGTGTCAACATTGGCAGAAATTTAATGTAGGAGTGATATTACTTGTCAATACGAGTAATATCAGTAATATGAGTAATAAACATAAAAAATTGCTTAAAACGCAAATAAAGAAATAGAAAACAATAAAAATATGTGATTATTTCAGAGAAAAGCTGTACCTTTGCATCATAAACAACGATAGAAAGAAATAAATGGCACAGGACATCAATCGGCTGAAGGTTGTTTTAGCCGAACAAAAGAGAACCAATAAATGGTTGGCCGAGGAGTTGGGGAAAGACCCTGCATCAGTGAGTAAGTGGTGCACCAATGCATCTCAGCCTAGCTTGGAAACACTGGTGGAAATCGCCAGGAGTCTCAATGTGGATGTGAAGGATTTGCTTTGGTCAACGAAAGAGCGATAAATAAACAACCGGGAATATGAGACTACCAATCAACATAGAAGAACTTCTGAGCGGACGAGCTGTAGAAGGTGACCGCATAGAATACAAGACTGGCTGGAACCCTGATGCCATCTACCGCACCATTTGTGCATTCGCCAATGACTTCGACGAAACTGGCGGCGGTTATATCGTGGTGGGAGTTAAGGAAGAGAACGGCCACGCCATTAGACCTGTTACAGGTATTGATCCCAACCAGATAGAACCTATCGAGAAGGATATGGTAGGGTATAACAACCTGATGCGTCCGTACTATCAGCCCCGATTGTATATAGAGGAGGTAGATGGAAAGACGGTTCTTGTTATAAAGGTTTCTCCAGGTGAACGCAGGCCATACAAAGTGCCTGACCAAATAACGGCGAAACAGAAGACATACAACTACTACATCCGCTACAATAGTAGCAGTATCGTTCCGAAAGACGAATACGAGCGAGAATTGATAAACCTCGCAAATCGTATGCCTTTTGATGACCGTGGAAACGACGACATTAAACTGACGGATATATCGCCACTGCTCTTGCATGATTATCTCGTGAAGGTTAAGAGCAGCCTTGCTGACATTTCGTTGACAGACCACATGGAGGATGTGCTGAAGCAGATGGACTTATTAGAGGCTGTGCCAGAAGGATGGCGCATCAAAAATGTCGCAGCGATGATGTTTTCCGAACGGCCTGACCGTTTCTTCCGTCAAGCTCAGATTGAAATAGTTCTTTTCCCTGAAGGTAGAGAAAAGAATCCCAATAACCTGATTGAAGTGGAACCCATTAGGGGCAGTGTGCCGCAGATGATAGAGAAGGCGTTGAGTTATCTGAACACCAATGTCATCAAGAAACAGATTATTAAGCCCAAGGACAGGGCGCAATCCATAACATTCTTCAACTACCCCTATCAGGCTCTGGAAGAAGCTGTTGTCAATAGTCTGTATCATAGAGATTGGACGATTCGGGAACCTGTTGAAATCACCATAGAACCTGAACGCATATCCATTCTCAGTTTCTCTGGCCCCAACCATACCATTCCGATGGAGGCTGTCCAGAAA
>JAFRYZ010000038.1 GCA_017442825.1 Prevotella sp.
ACGAAGGATAAGTTTGAGTTCCAATATGGCCGTGTGGAGGTGCGCATGAAGACCAACCTGCGGCAGGGCAATTTCCCTGCGGCGTGGATGGGACGCAAAGCGAAGAAACCAGGCGATCCGTATGCAGAAATTGACATTGTCGAAATGTTTGGCGACCGACGGCAGGCCCACCAAAATATCCATTCGCAGCTGACTTTTACAAAGGCAAAACATGGCGAGAAGAATTCTTTCCGCCAAGATCTGGATATCACGCAATGGCATGTGTATGGTGTGGAGTGGTCAGAAACAGAGGTGATATGGACTATTGACGGAGTTACTGTTGCCGTTTACAGGAAGTCGGGCAACAAGAATTTACTTAAGCAGGGACAATGGTCGTTTGATCAGCCGCTATATTTGCTGCTGAACCAAAGTGTGGGCAATGGTGTGTATGGCTATTTCGCGCCTCATGTGCGGAAGACCTACGAGACGCAGTTCGACTGGATACGCGTGTATCAGCGCAATTAAATTCTTTTCCTGACGAACTCCATGATGATGCCCCATGAGTCGTGTGGCTTCATCTGCATGAAATTGCTGAGAATCTTCCGGCGATTCACCCGACGGTAGTTCTTGCAGCATTTCCTTACGTGAGCATAGTATTTCTCATTTTCCTCCTGAATGCCGAGCAGTTTGTTCAGCCGAGACATGCTGTAGTCGGCAGGTACGTCGTTGGTGATGACTGGGCAGGCGTCTTCTCCGATGCGTACATAGTTGAAGCTGATAGCAGGTTGTGTCTTGCTGAGATCGACGTTGACTATAAGTCCGTATTGTGCAGGTTCCCAAGGCATATTGAAAACAAAGTTACCCAACGAGTAGAATATCCATCCGTTTTTGTACTGCTCGCTGCCTTGCATGACGTGGGGATGCATGCCTACGACTAGATCGGCCCCGCTGTCAATGAGGAAGTGGGCGACATGTTTTTGGTCAATGTAAGGATAATTGATGAATTCATTTCCCCAATGCACAAAGACAATGCGGTAATCGCTGTCGGCATGACGGGAGAGTTCGCTCTGAACATCACTCAGTTCGGGCAGATGCCAGTAGGCTGGTGCATCGGTGAAGTTGTCTGGACGCAAGCTAAACGCTGTCAGCGAAACTTGCTTTCCCTGATGCTGCAGCACATGTGTACGCTTTTCGCGGGTCCCAGCATAGGCTACACCTTTTGACCCGAGGTAGTCAATAAGTCTGCGGAAAGCTTCAGGTCCGTGCTGGCTGACGTGGTTGTTGGCTACACCATAGCAGTTCAGATGGCTAACATGCTGAAGTGCTTCTGGAGTAATCAGAAACTGTCGTGCCTTCAGCCCTTGTTGATCGGAAGTGTCAGCGCAAACACATTCGAAGTTGCCAATCCAGTAATCGTCGGAATCGCGTTTCAGGTGGCGGAATGGATTCATTCCCATCCTGATGCGGCTGCCGGTTCCTATCCCTGTGTCGAAATATCCGTCGGAGAAGTTGATGTCGCCAGTGATTCTTAACATGACGCAAAAGCAGTTACGGTTTTCTCAAATAGATCGTAGTCGTTCTTGAACTCGTTGAGTAGAACCTGTCGTTGCCGTTCGAATTCTATTGAGTCGAAATTGCGGAAGTAGTTGTCGAGCTTTGTGGCAAGATCTTCCGTATCGGCGATGGCCAATCCGAGACCATAATGTTGCGCGTAGTCACCTTGTATGGTGCCGATGGTCGTAATCATGGGCTTGCGGAAAATGAGAGAGTTGTAGAAACGGTTCGAGATGGCTGTCTCATGTGTGGGACGTCTTGGGTAGAAGATATTGAGAAATGTAGTCTGGCTGATGATGTCAGGTTCAGTGCTTTTCTCATAGTAACCTGTAAAGACAATGTTTCTTACATGGTGGTCCTCGGCGAAATGCTGGAGGTCGGCGGCTGCATAGCCACGGCCAGTAAATGTGATGTGGAAGCGGTCGTCGTTGGCCAGAGCTTGTATGACAGCAGAATTTTGCACGTAGTCGCGAATGCTCCCAATAGTTAGGACATCCATTTTTCCGTCTTTGAACGTGAGGTTATATGGTTCTGTACGTACATCGGCGATAGCTTTTCGCAGGATGTTGATGTCGAAATTGTGGCTGAGAATGTAGTCGCTACGTTCTGGCAGATACTTTTTGAACCCTGGTGATGATATGATAATATGTGCACACGAGTCAAGAATCTGTCGGAAAAATCCCTTGAATTTCTGGTCGAGGCCAAGGTCGCGATAGTCCATGATGAAACGTCCGCGGTAATGTCGTGACAGGTATCGATAAATGAACACCGCCACTTGCTGGCCGAAAACGATCAGCTTGTCGTATTTCTCCTGTTTGAGAACACGTACCAGAAAGTGTGAGTAGCGCAGGTAATAGACAACCTTATTAAGATTGCTCACCCGATCTTCTGTTCTCACGTCGAAACGGTGTTTGGCCGGTTCTCTGAGACCTTTCTTGTCAGGGTAGATGATGTCGTATTCCACCCCCTCTATTTTGTCGAGGATGTTGGTGTAGATGCTTAGATAGGGGGCATATGAAGGATTCAGGGGTAAAAGTAGTCCTATTCGCATGTATGTTTGGATTTAAGAACGTTGATGATGCGTTGGCAAGCCTTGCCGTCGCCATAGGGATTCACGGCTTTGCTCATTTGCTCGTAGGTGTGCAACGAGTCGAGCAGTTCCGACACATTGCTTACGATGGCGTCGTAATCAGTGCCAACAAGCTTCACGGTGCCGGCAGCAACAGCCTCTGGACGTTCAGTGGTGTCGCGCATCACGAGAACGGGCTTCCCCAATCCTGGGGCCTCTTCCTGAATGCCACCACTGTCGGTAAGGACAATATAGGCTTTCTCCATGAGATAAACAAAACTTAGATACTCAAGAGGCTCTGCGAAGAACATGTTAGGAAATTTCTTGTTGACAGATTGGCTGTTGACCGTAAGTTGCTCGTTTCCTTCAAAGATCTTGGCAATAGGTCGGCGCACATTGGGATTGAGATGCATGGGGTATACAAAGTCTACATTCGGATACTTCATGGAGAGATCTTTGATAGCTGTGCAGATATGCAAGAAACCCTCACCAAAGTTCTCACGTCGATGTCCGGTGATGAGGACGAGTCGTCGTTGCGTGTCGTTGAGACGGTTAATGTCGTAGCCGCTCTGTCTCAGCACTTCAGCAAGTTCCTGGCGAAGCGATGTGTCAGAGGAAATCTTGTCGACGACAAGATGAAGAGCATCAATCACCGTGTTGCCAGTGACAGTGATCTTCTCGGCATCGATGCCCTCGTTGAGCAAATTGCTGCGGCTTAGTTCAGTGGGCGAGAAGTTGTAGGAGGCAATGCGACCTGTAAGCTGTCGATTCATTTCTTCCGGCCACGGACTGTAGATGTTGTGGGTGCGCAGACCTGCCTCCACGTGGCCTACTGGAATCTGTTGATAGAAAGCTGCCAGTGCGGCTGCCGTCGACGTTGTCGTGTCGCCATGCACGAGCACCACGTCGGGTTTGACCTCTCTGAGCACGTCGCGCATGCCCAGGAGCACACGGCTAGTCACGTCGTAGAGATCTTGTCCTGGCTTCATAATATTCAAATCGTAATCAGGGGTGATGCTGAATATCTGAAGCACTTGGTCAAGCATCTCGCGATGTTGGCCTGTCACGCAGACACATGTCTCGAACGTATTGTATTTTTTAAGTTCCAGCACGAGTGGAGCCATCTTGATAGCTTCCGGACGTGTTCCAAAGACGAGCATGATTTTCTTTTTCATAGGCATTTGTTATGAATTAGAAGGGAATAGAGCATTGTGCAATGCGTCTAAATATCCATGTCCGTATCGTAAATCGGGTTCCACGTAGTTGCCTTCGCCCCATTCGTTCCACGATTTCAGGAAGATGATGCGATGCTCCGGCTGTTTGTCGGCCACAACTTGAAGGGCATCAAGAACGTGCTTCTGGAAATTCTCGGGTGTGGAATTGACATAGATACCCTCTTTGTTTCCAGCCCTCGGGGTACGATCCCACTGCGGGATGATGGTCGGGAAAACGTTCTCCCATCGGTCTTCGGGAGCGAAGAAGTTTGGCGTAACCTTGGGGTAATTGTATTTCAAGGCGGGCAAAGGCAAATACTTGTGTAAGAGTTTGCTGATGTTTCTTATGTATTTGCCCTGATAGAACATTTCGGCACGCGACTTTCCATAGGAAGTGATACTGTCGAAACCCAGACTGAGCAAGTCGTTGAAGACACCGGCGCTGCTTTCCAGTTGTGGCAGGACGCGCTGTCGGGAGCCGTCGGCCGTCCGCTTCACGGTAGAGACGCTATTGCTCAAAGCCGTGAAATGGATTCCCGGCAAGCCTGCTTCGTCAGCCAACTTTCGCCATAATGCGACAAAATGAGCCACATCGGCAAACCGATAGGGGTCATAGACGGCGAAGATCGGCTTGCCGTCAACCATTATATACCGATGGTCGCGAAAAGCAGGAAGCACGTAGTTGAAATGGGCAATGTAGTCATCATCGCCAGGATAGGTCATAGCAGCAATCACTTTGTCTTTTCCTCCGTTCTGCCAAGTACGTGTCGTCCATTCGTGGTTGGCCCAACACAGGCAAAACGGGAAGTCGGGCTTTCCGCTTGCGAGCACTTCGTTGAAAGGGCGCTCAAGCAGTTGCTTGCCGTTTCCGAACCAGTAGTGATAGTAGCAGAAACCTTCGATGCCGGCCTCGCGGGCCAGTTGTGCCTGTTGCTCGCGCACCTCAGGCATACGCAAGTCGTAGAATCCTAAGTCGGCAGGGATGCGTGGCTGGTAGTGACCGCGGAATAACGGACGGGCTTGAGCCACATTCGTCCATTCGGTGAACCCTTTTCCCCATGCATCGTCATTCTCGGGAATTGGGTGAAATTGAGGCAGGTAATATGCTATGATTCTTGCTTTCATAAAACATTCATGAATCTTTCGTTATTCATTCTGATAACGTGAAAGGTTCATGGTTTATTGTATATACAGACAACCGTTGTAAGTTAAAAGTTCATTGACGAGCTTACGCAGGTCTTCTTCCTGGCGTTGGCTGACGGCAGTATAGCGTTCTTGCATAGCCGTGCTGCAAGTACAATCTGTGGAAAGTACTTTCTTCAGTGCTTGATATAAGCCGGCAGGATAGAATGGAGAAAAGTAGATACCTGCATTGCCAAGAATTTCGGGAATGCTTGTCGTGTTGGATGCCACTACCTGTGTGCCATATCTTAGGGCTTCAATGGGAGGATACCCGAATCCTTCAAAGAAGGACGCAAAGACCAATGCCTTGGCGTGAATGTAGGCATATTGCAGGTCAGACTCAGAAAGTAACGGTATGTCTATGTGATGCGAGCCAATGCTTTTCCCGTATTTCAGCGTGAGTAGATGCAGTTCAGGGTATTCGCTTTGCAGACGCTTGAAAACTTTTGTCAGCACGTGGGCATTCTTAAATCGGCGGTTAGCTGCCAGTAATAGCAGGTAGGGGCTGCCCTGCTCTATGAGTTGCCGTAGTTTCGTGTCGTGTATGTGTTCTTCCATGGTAACTTTGCGTGCAGGCGAATAGCAGACTCGAATGCTGTTGATTTCAGGGAAATAGTATCGTAAGGCCGCTGCTGTGTATTCTGAAACAGTATAAGGTATGGTGTTCTGAGCAGCATAAAGCGACATGATGTTCCGATAGTTCTTGGTGCGTTGCCTGTTCCATCGGCCAGACAAGACGTTTACCAATCGTTTTGTCCATTGCCAGTTGCTTTCAATGTTCGCGTCATGGATGGCAAGTTCTATGCGGTTGTCAGCAGCTTCAATGTCGAAAATATCATGAATGAACATGATTGTTTTGCAGGTGATGCCAGTCAGATTGTAGCGGCCATAGAACTGACCGACACTGATGAAGACGACATCGATGTGATGCTCTGCAATCATCTCTGATATTGGCTTCTGTGATATGTTTAGCAAGGTTATGTGGTATTGCTCCGCTAAGGTCCGATAGTCGTAGAGTCGTCCGACAGGCACGCTACCGTCGTAAATGGCAAATAGTTGCACCTTGTCGTTTTTGCGACGGACGATTTCGTCAAGGACTGCTTTCGTAAAGCCTGCGGCGCCACCTATGCCACCGGCATCTTGGAACGGTATGAAGTCGAATAGTAAGTTCATCAGTTGTTGGGTGTTTGAGGTTGATCAGTCGGGGAAAGGTCGTGGGGTGTGCCCTCATCGGAATATGCGGCACAGAAAAGGGGAATAAAACGGTTATACCATAGCACAAAAGCATCAACGCCGAAAATGAGTAAGGCAATGATCAATGCTGAAAGCATGGCACGTTTGTTACGAGCCCTATAGAAAGAAGAAATGTAGAAAGCGAAGAGTAGGAAGGCTCCGACAAAGCCATGGTCGTAGATAAAGACCTTGTAGCCAGAGTCACCGAAGACATTTTCTTTCTCTCGACCGAATAGGATGTCGGATGATTGCAGGAAATTCTCAAAGTCAGCATCAAATCCCTCTGATGTGCGTTGGTTTCCGACCATTTCACCGTCATCTATCTCTAATCGTAGGACAATGAGGTTGTGAATAAGGTTTTCGCCGTCATTATAATAAAATGACCCAACAACGATGGATGCAACAACAATGACAGCGATTATCAGATTGATGAATATCCGTCGTCCTTTCGTCCATAGATTCAGAATGATGATAATCACCAAGTAAACGTAGGCACCAAGAGAGAACGAAATGAGCAGTCCCGCCAGTAAAACCATGTTATACCATTTGCGCCAATGGCCGCGCTGGGCTTGTAGGAGCACGGCTAAGGCCGTACCAAGGTGAGCCGGTTCAAGAAAGACCGACTGGAAACGTGGGAAAAACAGCAACAGCTGGCGGTCGTCGATGAGGAAGAAATAGTAGTTAGAGAACGTGTAGAAAGCGTCGCGGTATTGTAAATCCCTAGACGGCAGTGGGAATCCTAAGATGTAGAGGATGAAGAAAGGAATAGACACCGCCAGCAGGCATGCCATTGACTTTGCCAGGAAGGTGGATAGCCGGAATAGCAGCTTCGAGTCGTATCGGAAGAGGGAGAAGAAGATGAATATATGGAAAACAGTAGTAATGTAGCCATTGAAATTGTCGGCATTGACAAGACGCTGGTAAAAACCCAATACGATGTAGACTAACAATGGAAGAAGAAAGTCGTTGCGCGTGAAGACGGGCTTTGTCATTGTATTTGACAAAGCCATCGCAGCTATGAAAAAAAGACTGCTTACGATTGGATAGTATGGAAAGAACCACCAGAGAAACCATGGGTTGAGGGATGTTATGTATGCTATTAACACCCCTGCATAGAAGAGACCTTTGACCAGCGAGCTCTTCTCAATCAGATAGATTTTACTCAGGTCAAGGGTCATGTCTCAGGCGATTTTTGATGGATTGTGTGATGTAAAGCCGTTCGTTATGGCTGAGTGTGAATGTCCAAAGGGCAGTAAGGCTGCAGACGACAGACACTGCAATCGTCACGAAGAAACGCAGAGGGAAGTGGAATAACGTGATGCAGATGAACGAGGACAGACAGGCGGTCAGGGCTAAAGGCAGCAGTGGCAGGATGACATGCTTCATGTAGTTTCTGACACGAAGGCCGGCAGTGACTTTCAAGAACGGGATGCGTGCAATAGCGACAGCCAGCTCAATGACCACAAAAAGCCACATTACGCTTCTGACCGACATGCCACAAGCAAGCATGGCCCACGAAATAGGAACTATCAGCACTTTTGGCGTATACATCAGCAGCGAGTAGTTGCGGATGATGCCGATAGCCTGATTGGCGGCGTGAAGACCGAGCGTCAGCTGGTCGATGATGAACGCAATCATCATGGCACGACAGAACAGGCAGGTGTTTGGCGGAACGTTTTTGCCACGCAGCCAGAAGTCTAGGATGTCAGGCATCTCAACGATGATAGGAATGGAAAGCACCATCATCAGCGCAGCCGAGAACTTGCTCTCCTTGCCGGCCAGTTTCAACATCTTCTCGCGGTCACCATTGCCTTCGGCCTTCATGATTTGTGGGTTCATGGCATTGAGGACCGACGTGGAGACAAAGCGCACGGCACCGTTCACCTGTGTGGCGAGTCCGAAGGCAGCATTGACAATCGTGCCGAAGAATTGGTTCAGCACGATGGAGAGGCCTTGTGTCTGACAGATTGTCGAGAACATTCCGTAGGTGGTCCATCCGGCAAATCCCAGCAGCTTTTTGATGCTTGGCATGTCGAATGTAGAGCGTCTCAAGGGAAAGTGGCTTTCTTCATACTTGATGCCGGCATAGGCAATGTAGGCAATCAGATTGATGGCCAGTATCAACCCCATTCCAACGGCGTATGCAATCAGTCGGTCGCCGGCAAAGAACAGAAGCGAGATAGCCAGGAAAAGTCTCAGGAAGCCGTCGGCAAGTTCGACGATTGAGATGTAGACAATGTTTTCGCGGGCGATGAGCATTGCCTTCAGCGGCGAAGTGATGATGGTCACGAGCAGCATTAACACCGTAATGTCATACACATACTTGGCTGCATCGAGTCGGCTGGCATCAATATTGAGCGTGCTGCCATTCATAAACAGCCCTCTTAAGGCAAAAAGCACGATTCCAATCAGGAGGGCAACACCAAAATGAATGAGGAGGCTGTTGGCGAAAATCTTCCTGACATTGTCAATCTTTCCTACACCGTGATAGAAGGACATATACCGTTGCGTCGTCACCACCAGCGCATTCGTCAGATAGCCCAAGATTCCAACCACGCTGGCAACGAGGGAGTAGATGCCGTAGTTGTCAACGCTGAGTGCTTCGAGCACCAAGCGGGTGGAATAGAGCGAAAGCCCAATATTCAGAATGGCTCTGGTATACTGGGCTAAAGTATTGACTATGATGCGCTTTGTTGGGCTCATACAGTTTTCTTCAGTTCATCCTTCAGAATCCAACCGATGGTGCCAAAGAAGGCAAGGAACACCATACCGATAACGAAGATCATGCGCTTGGGGCCGCTGGGCTTGATGGGCACCGAGGCTCCCTTCAGCAACGTGAAGGCAGGTGTGCGCTCCTGCACCTTCGCCTTGGCCTGCTGCAGTTGTGTCTGCATGGCGGTGTAGGTGTTGAACTTCAGTTGCATGTCGTTCTCCAGGTCTTCCTGCTTAGCGCGATAGCTCTCCAGGACGACGTCCATGTTGCGGTCGGAGTAGCTACCGTAGAGCTGGCGAGCACGCTCATAGTCGTGCTTGGCATCGGCGGCGAGCTTCGTGTAGTATTTCAGGTCGTTGCGGGCTTTGTTCGTGCGGTAGTCGGTGATGAACTGCTGCAGCAGCGAGCAAACGGAGTCGGCCACGGTCTTGCAGATGAGCTTGTCTTGG
>JAFRYZ010000039.1 GCA_017442825.1 Prevotella sp.
ATTTAAGTTTCGGGAGTTCCTAACTCGCCATTTTACATTGATATAATTCACAGATATGGGCAAGCTCATCAGATTCATTAACCAGGGCATCAAGCACTTCTTCATCATCGATGGAGAATACCTTGGTGATGGCTGCAACGAATTCAAGAATCGCCTGCCAGATTCTTTCACTGATAGTCAGCTCATGGCTGTCCTGAGCCACTTGTCTGAAGAGTTCGCCTATGGTCTCGTAGTCCATGAAACGTTTCACGGCAGAGAGAATGTTGTACTGGAGTGCCACGAGGGACGTGTTTGCAATCTGCGCAGCAAAGTTGGCAGACTGGCACTTGCCAAGGCCGAGCAGTCCCTTACTCTCCTTGAAGATGACCTCCTGAGACCAGCGTCTGGAATAAATCCTGTATGCCTCGAAGAATCCCAGCGAGAGGTCTGTCGTGAGCAGTCCGCTCCATGGACCTCGCTTGCTGCGACGGATGAAGAACAGGCGGACTTGGGTGTCTGCAAAGACGACATCGGCGCAGATGTACCAGCACTTGAGCTTGCGGCTGTACTTCTTCTCGCCCCGTTTGTTCAGCTTCTTGATAATGGCAGGAGCGGTGAGTTCCTTGCGTTCGAAACGGTACTTGGTCTTTCCTTCTTCGCCGACCTTTATCATGCCGATGTAGTCACACTTGATATGGCGGGAACGGATGAAGCGTACTATCTTGGCACATGTAAACCAACTGTCAGCCAGTACATATCGGAAGCGTATCTTATGCTTGATAGCCCTGCGGACCATCTCTATGGTGAGGTCAATCTTGCTCATGGAATACTCATCAATACGCCTCTGTATGGCAATGCCCTCATCCCGTTCGGTGGTATACCTTCTGGAGAGTTCCTTCTCGCTCATTCCATAGTTGCCCTTCTTGCCCTTCTCGCCGAGGATGGCAAAGTCGAGCAGCATCTGGCTGATACCGTCGGTAATGCCGAGGAAGAGGGCCTTGAAGCCGAGGATGCTGCGGTGTTCAAGATGGGAGTGGACACGTCCGATGTTCTCCATGCGCCGGCCTGTCTTCGGGAAGTCCGTGTCATCAATCATCAAGCAGGTATCCTCAGACGTGTGGTCACTGCGGATAATAACCTTCGTCCAAAGCTGGCTGACAATATGGTACATCAGCTTGCGCCAGTCGGTGCGGCCATCGTTGAGGAACTCATAGAACACATCTTTACGACAACCAAGCTTGCCGCCTAAAGGCGAGCTATAGATATTGAAAGGATTACGAATCATGAAACAAGGACATACCAACAGAAGCTGGAACACCTGCAGCAGCGAATACTTGCTGCCAGATCGGCTTTTACGCCCGAAGAGCGTCCATTCGTTCATTCTTATACCCTTAATCACGTCCATAATGGCAAACATTGCATGGTCAGAATCACTTTTTCTGAAAAAAGTGCTTATCTCTGAGAGAAATTTTGTAACTTTGTGCATTGGCATTGGTGTTATGAGTCTTTTTGTTTCGCACCTTAAAGTTACTCATTTCTTGCGACATACGCAAGTATCCAATGCCTTTTTTGTACCTATATATTCACGTTTTTATTAACACCCGAAACTTCAATGACATAATTGGTATGTACGAGAAGGGAAATTCCTTACTTGCATTGTCAGTAGAGCTGTTTGACATCAGTACGAAGGCTCCGTACTAGCAGTTTGAAGGCTAAAAACTGGCAGTACGAAGCCTAAAAACTGACAGTTCGGAGCGTTCGTACTGAGGCGAACGGAAACTTGATTTGTGAACGGACGTTAAGATTTGGGGATGGGGAGTTTTTTTGTTGGTGGTGAGTTTGCTGAGGATGGTTAAAGTTGTATCTTTGCACCGTAATCTAAATACCATAATAACGATATGAAAAGAACATTTTTGACATTTGCACTGCTGGCTGCTACTCTGTGCGTGCTGGCTATCCCGGCGAAGAGGGGAAAGTGGAAGACATTACAACTGAGTGACGGAACGAGCGTGAAAGCGATGCTGCAAGGCGACGAATGGGGTCACTTCTGGAAGGGTACCGACGGCAAACGATATGTCAACGACGGCGGCACATACGTGGTACAGTCGAAGGTGGCTATGAAGCAGGCTGCCGAGAAGCGCATGAAGGCGCAGCAGCGCAGGGCGAAGCGCAACCCGATGATGAGGGCTCGCCAGGAGATGATGGCTCGCGGCACGAACACTATGCCGGAGGTTACTGCACTGACGGGCAACAAGAAGGGTCTGATTATTCTTGTCAGTTTCAAGGATGTGGACTTCCAGGAGAGTGATGCGGAAGCTCGGAGTTTGTTCAACAACATAGCGAATACGAAGAACTACAGCGAGAACGGATTCAAGGGTAGTGTGGCTGACTACTTCACGGCGCAGTCGCGCGGAAACTTCAACCTGACGTTCGACGTGGTGGGTCCGTATAAAACGAGCCAAAACGCTGAGTACTACGGCGGCAACGATGCTTCGGGTAACGACGCGCATCCCGAGGCGATGGTGACGGAGGCTGTGAATGCTGCGAAAGCCGACGTGAGCAACTGGGCACAGTATGACTGGGATGGTGACGGCGAGGTGGACCAGGTGATGATTATCTATGCCGGCGAGGGCGAAGCCTCGGGTGGTGACGAAACGACCATCTGGCCGCACGAATGGGAAATCAGCGCGTCGGACATCGCCCGCGTGCAGGTAGGTACAAACTTATATGTGGACACGTATGCCTGCGCCAACGAGGTGGACTATGTTGAAGACGCGTATGGCAACGGCGACTATCAGCTGACGGGCGTTGGCACCATCTGCCACGAGTTCTCCCACTGTCTGGGTCTGATGGATATGTACGACACGAGCTACTCGGGATTCTACGGCATGGGTAACTGGTCGCTGATGGACCAGGGTAGCAACAACGCCGAAGGATTCCAGCCATGCAACTACACGAGCTTCGAGCGCATGAGCATAGGATGGGTTACACCCGAGGAGCTGACGACGGCAAAGTCGGTGACGGAAATGAAGTCGCTGACGGATGCCGACGAGTTCTACAAGGTGACAAACAAGGGCAACAGCAACGAATACTACCTGCTGGAGAACCGCCAGCGCACAGGGTGGGATGCCTCGCTGCCGGCAGCGGGATTGCTGGTGCTGCACGTTGATTACGACGAGGACATCTGGTTCTACAACCTGGCGAACACGGCGAACGACGACCTGACTTACGGTCCGCTGAACGACCACCAGCGCTGCACCATCTTCCATGCTGACGGTGTCGACAGAACGGGTCCCATCTACGAGAAGATTGAGGAGGTGTATAACAAGATTATGGATGCCTACTACGACACATCCATCTCGGACGCACAGTTCAACGCGCTCTGGGACCAGTATGAGGCGCTCTGGGACGAGTATGAAGCCGACGTTATCGGCGATGTTTATCCGCAGGCAGAGAACAACCAGCTGACGAACACGACGACACCGCGCGCCTTCACCTACAACGCGAACAGCGACGGGCGCAAACTGATGAACGTTGCCATCACCGACATCACGCAGAACGGCAACGGCACCATTTCCTTCAATTTCGCACCAGACAACAGCGGAACGGAGGAAGGTGACAACACCAACTACAAATATGAAGCTGAAACGGTGATACCCGAAGGAACTCTCTTCTACGAGTCGTTCAACAGCTGTGCAGGTACGGGCGGAAACGACGGCGCTTTTAGCGGATCGGTTGCCAGCAGCACCTTCAAAGCCGACAACACGGGTTGGACTTCGTCGAAATCCTACGGCGGCGACCAATGTGCGAAGTTCGGAACGGGTTCGGTGAAGGGTACGGTGACAACGCCTTCGTTCACCATCAACGGAACGGCTGAGTTCAGCTTCAAGGCTGCACCCTTCGGTACCGACGGCACCACTCTGCAGCTCTCTGTACCCAGCGGATTCACCATCAGTCCCGCTTCGGTAACGATGACGGCGAGCAAGTGGACCACCTTCAAGGTGACCATCACGGGAACGGGCAGCGTAGCAGTGACGCTGACGCCTGCAAAACGCCTCTTCTTGGACGAAGTGCTGGCGGTTGACCCGAATACTACGACGGGCATCAGCCTCACCACCGCCCCCTCTCCAAAGGGCGAAGGGAATGGTTACTTGTACAACCTGAACGGACAACGGGTGGGCAAGGACTACAAGGGCATCGTCATCAAGAACGGACGAAAGTTTTTTAAGAATTGACAATTCATAATTGACAATTCACAATTCATAATTCTTTGCAGAGCGAAGCGTGCGCGAATACTTGCGCCGCTTCGCTCTGCAAGTGTTTTGCGGTTGGAGAGTTGAGAGATGAGAGACGAGAGATGAGAGATTCTGTTATTTATATAAATTATCAACTGCCGATGGGCACTTTTCCATTATAATGTATTACCTTTGTCAGCTGAATGGCAGACATCAGAAACGAATTACTTAAAAGAATCCTTATTCTAGACGGAGCGATGGGTACGTTCATCCAGTCGTTCGGACTGTCGTCGGAGGCTTACCACCAGGGGCGTTTTGCCGACTGGAAGGTGGCGCTGACGGGCAACAACGATGTGCTGAACTTGACGGCGCCGGAGGTGATCAGCGAGATTCACCGCCGCTATATTGCTGCGGGGGCTGACATCATAGAGACCAACACGTTTTCTGCCAACCGTATTTCGCAACGCGAATACCAATGTGAGGAGGAGGCGGCAGAGATGGCATTTGCCGGAGCACGACTGGCACGACAGGCTGCCGACGCCTGCAAGGACAGGAAGATATGGGTGGCAGGTTCGATGGGACCGACATCACGGACGCTGTCGCTGGCTGCCGACATCAACCAACCTACGGAACGGGCAGTGGACTTCGACGAGATGGTGGAGGCTTACCGCGAACAGGCGGAGGCGCTGCTGCGAGGAGGTGCCGACTTGCTGCTGATAGAGACGTGCTTCGACGCGCTGAACGCGAAGGCGGCGCTCTATGCGATAGAAAAGTTGAGAGAGGAGAGACGAGAGACTAGAGATGAGAGTCGAGAGACTAGAGAGGAGAGTTTAGAGTTTAGAGATGAGAGTTTAGAGACGAGAGGCGAGGAGTTTGAGGTGATGGTGTCTGCTACCATCAACGACAGAAGCGGCAGAACGCTGACGGGACAGACTTTGGAGGCGTTCTATGTGAGCATTGCCCACTACCCTATCCTCTCCTTCGGACTGAACTGTTCGTTCGGCGTAACGGAGCTACGACCGTTTATCGAACAACTGGCGCAGACGCTGCCGACTTTCATCAGCATACATCCCAACGCAGGTCTGCCCAACGAGATGGGTGAATATGACGAACTGCCCGATTTCACCGCTTCGAACTTGAAGGAGATGGCGGAGGCGGGTCTCCTGAATATCGCGGGAGGATGTTGCGGAACGGATGACAGACACATCAGGGCGATAGCGGAGGCGATGAGGGGTGTGAAACCGCATATACCCGCCGAACCCGACCAACGAATGTGTGTGGCAGGACTGGAGGTGATAAGGATTGGGATAGAACCATCGTTCACGAACATAGGCGAGCGCACCAACGTGGCGGGTTCGCGCAAGTTTGCAAGACTCATCGCGGAAAAGAAATACGAGGAGGCGGCACAGGTGGCACGACAGCAGATTGAGGGCGGTGCGAAAATCATCGACATCAACATGGACGACGCCATGCTGGACAGCCGCGAGGAGATGCGCAACTTCGTGAGGTATATCTCCAACGAACCGGCTATCGCTACGGCGGTGCTCATGATCGACTCGTCGGACTGGCCTACGGTTTTGGAGGGACTGAAGAACGCACAGGGTAAGTGCATCGTGAACAGCATCAGCCTGAAGGGAGGCGAGCAGGAGTTTCTGCGAAAAGCACGGGAGCTGCGACGATTCGGGGCTGCTGTGGTGGTGATGGCGTTCGACGAGGAGGGACAGGCGACAAGCTACGAGCGCAAGATTGCTATTGCCGAAAGGGCATACAGACTGCTGACGGGCATAGGGTTTCCTCCGCAGGACATCATCTTCGACGTGAACATTCTGTCGGTGGGTACGGGCATCGAGGAGCATGCTGCCTACGGCATCGACTTCATACGGGCGGTAGCCTGGATTAAAGAACACTTGCCGCTGGCGAAGACGAGCGGCGGAGTGAGCAACCTCTCGTTTGCCTTCAGAGGTAACAACGCGGTGAGGGAGGCGATGCACTCGGCTTTCCTCTATCATGCCGTACGCGCCGGACTGGATATGGGCATCGTCAACCCGTCGATGCTGCAGATTTACGACGACATAGAACCGAACTTGCTCAGGGCGGTGGAGGATGTCATCCTGAACCGAACGCCAGAGGCTACTGAGACGCTGATAGCGCTTGCCGACCAACTGAAACTGCTGAAGGAGGAAGGGACGACGACCAGCAACACGAGGGTGGCAGACTGGCGAAAGGGCAGCATAGAGGAACGACTGCAATACGCACTGAGCAAGGGCGACGGCAGCTATCTTCGGGAAGACATCATGGAGGCGCTGCATGCCTACGGCGACAACCCGGTGGCGGTGATTGAGCAACCGCTGATGCAGGCGATGGAACATGTGGGCAGACTCTTCGGCGAAGGTAAGATGTTTCTGCCACAGGTGGTGAAGTCGGCGAAGGTGATGCGCGAGGCGGTGAAGGTGCTGGAACCGGAGTTGGAACGGGAGAACGTGGGTATGCGAGAAGCGCTTGCAGAACGAAGTGGCGAAAGAACGCAGACAAAACGCAATGTCGTAGTGTTGGCTACTGCCAACGGTGATGTGCACGACATCGGAAAGAATATCGTGGGCATCGTGCTAGCGTGCAACAACTTCGAGGTGCACGATTTGGGCGTGATGGTGCCCAACGAACTGATATTGGAGAAGGCACGCGAACTGAATCCTTGTTTCGTGGGCGTGAGCGGACTGATTACGCCTTCGCTGAAGGAGATGGAGAACTTGTGCCGACTGTTTCAGAAGAACGGCATGAGGGTTCCTATCAGCGTGGGAGGAGCTACGACTTCGGCGGTGCATACGGCGGTGAAACTGGCGCCGCTATACGACGGGGGTGTCATCTACGGCGGTGATGCGTCGCAGACATCGGTCATCGCAAAGAAACTACAGATGAATCCAAAGGAGATGCTACAACAGGTGAGAGCGGAACAGCAACGCATCAGGGATGCATACGAGAACAGGACGTACGAACTGGTGAGCTACGAGGAAGCCAACCGACGGGCTCCTCTGTTGAAATATGACGACAGCTACCCGAAACTGGACGAGCTGAAGACTCATGAAGACTTGCAGCCTACGATAGCGGATGTGGAACCGCTGATAGACTGGCGCATGTTTCTGTTGTTCTGGGGATTCCGGGGGGAGTCGCTGCAACAGTTGCTGGTGAACCCCGAGGCGGAGAAAACGCTGAAGGAGGGAAAGAAATACTTACAGGAACTGAAAAACAACGGTTCCATCGTAATAAAGTCGCTACTGCGCTTTGAGAATGTATGCCGCAAAGGTAACGACATTGTCTTTGCCGACGGCAACATCATGCCTATGTTGCGCAACCAGCAGGCGAAGGGGTCGAACTTGTCGCTGGCTGACTTCTTCGACGAGAAGGAACCAAGACCGATAGGACTGTTCTGCGTGACGGCGGGAGGGAGAGAGTTGAGAGATGAGAGGCTAGAGTTGAGAGATGAGAGGCTAGAGACGAGAGATGAGAGTTTAGAGTTGAGAGATGAGAGTTTAGAGTTGAGAGATGAGAGTTTAGAGTTGAGAGATGAGAGTGGATTGATGGAGCATGCGCTGCGGGCAAGATTGGCGGAGGCAGCAACGGTGTGGTTGCAACAGAAGGTGTTCGGCGGTTACAAGGTGATTCGTCCAGCTTTCGGTTACGCCTCGTGTCCCGACCATTCGCTGAAGCGCATCCTCTTCGACCGCATTCCAGCGGAGAAACAGCTGGGGGTGACGCTGAACGACCACTACTCCATCACCCCATCGACAACGGTCTGCGGTCTCTTCGTCTGTCATCTGGAAGCCCGATATTTCACCGTTGGACGCATTGACGACGAACAACAAGCGGACTACGCGAAGAGAAGAAACCTGAAACTTGGAACTTGAAACTTGGAACTAGGAACTTAGAACTTGAAACTTGGAACTTAGAACTTGGAACCCAAAACTATAGAATGATGAAAGTAATAGATATATTGAACAGCAGCAAGGCACCTTTCGCCTCGTTCGAACTGGTGCCGCCCTTGAAAGGTAGTGAGGTGACAAAACTCTACAACAGCATTGACCCGCTGATGGAGTTTCATCCGCCTTTCATCAACGTGACGTGTCATCGTGACGAGATTGAATACACGCCGAACAGCGACGGCAGCTATACGAAGCTGACGCTGGCGAAGCGTCCGGGAACGATTGCCATCGTGGCGGCTATCATGCGGCGATATGATGTGCAGATTGTGCCGCACGTGATTTGTGGCGGCGCATCGAAGTCGAAGGTGGAGAGCGAACTTTTGGACTTGCACTTCCTGGGCATCCATAATGTGGTGGCGCTGCGAGGCGACGCTATTCCCGGACAGCGGTTCTTCCAACCGGAGCCCGACGGATTTGCGCACTCCGACGAACTGGTGGCGATGATCAGCAACCTGAATCGCGGCTCGTATCTCGACCCTACGGTGAAAGACGGGGTGGCGACTGACTTCTGCGTGGGTGTGGCGGCTTATCCTGAGAAACATTTCGAGGCGGCAAACTTGGAGACGGACATTCAATGTCTGAAGCGAAAGGTGGATGCTGGTGCTGACTATATCATTACCCAGATGTTTTTCGACAACGAGAAATTCTTCGATTTCATTGAAAAATGTCGCAAGGCGGGCATCACCGTCCCCATTATTCCCGGACTGAAACCGATGTCGTCGCCAAGACAGATTGACTTGCTGCCGCGTTCGTTCCATATCGACATTCCGCAGGAGCTGGTGAACAGAATGCGCAAGACGAAGACGGCAGCAGAAGCCTACCAGGTGGGCATTGACTGGTGCATACAACAAAGCCGCGACTTGTTGAGTCGCGGCGTTCCAGCCATTCACTACTACACGATGGCGAAAACCGACAACGTGGTAGAAGTGGTCAGGACTGTTTTCTGATTACTTCTTCTCGGGCATCATCACAATCTTGATGTGGTTGCCGCTGGAAAGAACGACATTCTTCAGGAAGTTGCTGACATCGGCTGCGGTGACTGACTGGACTGTGGCTTTGTAATCGCTCTCGAAGTCTTTGCCGCTGCGGACAAAGCGTTCGATGATGGTGCGCCAATGGGCGTTGTCACGGGCATCGACGTCGGCTTGCTTCAGCAGAATCTCCTTCACCTTACCCAAGTCTTCCTGGCTGGGATTGTCGATGATAGCCTGCAGGTCTTTCTGGAAGTAAGGAACGGCTTCGGCTGCTTTGTCGGGGTTGAGCATTCCGATACCTCTCACGATGGCGTAAGCCTTGGTGCCGTCGTCGTCGAAATCGCCCTTTGCTCCAGCATGGTAGGCAGCAGACAGTTTCTCACGAATCTCACGGTTGTTGACCATATCGTACATACGGTATGCTATTTCGAGCAGCACGAGGTTCTTCAGCGTGTAGTCGATATTGGCAGAGCGCCATATCTCGGCTGCCTGAGCCTGCGGATTCTCCATTGCCTTGGTGAAGTTGCGTGACTGTTCGCCATTGACGAAGGTACGCACGTCGGTGAAGGGTTGAGCTTTGGCTTTCTTCGTCGAAGGCAGCGAAGCGATATACTGTTCGATATACTTACGCATGATGGCTTCGTCGAAGTTGCCCACGAAGGTGAAGGTGAAGTCGGCAGCGTTGCCATAGGCCGAACGGGCCATCTCCAGGATGCGGTCGTAGCTGACAGCCTTCAAGTCGTCGACAGTAGGAATGCGATAGAGTTTGTTGCCGCCATAGGTGACGCTCTGGATAGAGTCTTCGAAGACGACAGAGGCGTTCATCGAGATGTTTTTCAGCGACACTTCAACAAGATTGAGGAAATTGCCAACAGACTGTTCGTCCTTCTTCACATTGGTGAAGGCGAGGTGGGTGAGCTGCATGAAGGTCTCAAGGTCTTTCGGGGTGGTCTTGCCTTTGAGTCCGTGACGCATTTCATCCATCGAGAAGTCAACACCACACTGTTTACCGGAGAGAGCCTTCTGGAGTTCGTTCTTGGAGAAGGAACCCAGTCCGCTATAAGACAGCACCTCGCTGAAAAGTCCCAGGTTGGGTTCGTCGGCTTTGCCAAAAGCACCGTAGCCACCTTTAGCATAAGCGCTCATCACGATTTCGTTGTCGTTGAAATCGGTCTTTTTCATCATGACGGTAGCACCGTTGGAGAGGGTGAGTTTGGTGAAGCCCAGGGCGGCATTTTTCTCTTCCTTGGCAATCTTGCCTGCCTTCGGAGCCGCAGCCATGAGGGGTTCTTGGCGCACGTTATCGACGTAGGCTTCAACTTTCTCTGCCCAAGCTTTGTCGGTAGCTGCCTTCAGCGCTTCGGGGGCAGGATAGGTCTGACCGTCTTTTTCTTGCATCATAGCGAGGACGACGAGGTTTTTCTCGCCTTCGACGATGAGTTCTTTGGCAATCGCATTGGCAGCCTCAACGGGCAACATCGGCGACATCTGCTTCATCATGGTGTAGAGAACTTCGATGCCAGGAATGGGCTCGTTGGCGATGAAGTTATCGACATACTCCTGGCAGTAGCGGTTGTTGGGCAGTTTCGCGCGGTTGTTATAGTCTTTCTCCAACTGGCTCAGCTTTTCTTCCTTAGCGCGGTCGAACTCGGTAGCGGTGACACCGAACTCATGAACGCGTTTCAGTTCGCGGATGGCAGCAGTCAGCGCAGCCTGCTCTTGTCCTTCCTTGGGCACGACGGTGAGGGTGAGGGCATCCTTGGTACGCGACATGATGTAGGAACCGTTCTCTATCTGTGCCATCACAAACGGACAGTCGGCTTTCTGGGTTGCTTCCTTGTAGCGATCGTTGATGATACTGGTGAGCAGGTCGATGAGGTAGTTGCCCATGAGATATTCGAATTTGCCCTTGTCCGCATCGGGGGTGGCATCGCGCTTCAAGGCGGTGAGGATGATACTCATGGTCTGTTCCTTATCTTTGCCGACGAGGAAGATGCCCTTCTCGTTGTCGGGAACGGGTTCGAGTTCAACCTTAGCTGCATTGGCAGGAACCTTGATGCCGCCAAAGAGTTCCTTAATCTTGGCTTCGGTGCGGTCAACATCGATGTCGCCCACGATGATGATGCCCTGATTGTCTGGACGATACCACTTGCGATAGTATGCACGCAGGGTTTCGGGATCGCAGCCGTCGATGACTTCCATCAGACCGATGGGGTATCGCTGACCGTATTTGCTATCCGGATAGAGCGAGGGGAACATCGTCTCGAGGATTTTCTGGGTTCCGGTGATGCGCATGCGGTATTCGTTGTGAACGATATCGCGTTCCTGGTCGATGGCTTTAGCATCGAGCGTGAGTCCGTTAGACCAGTCTTTCAATACGAGCATACACGAGTCAAGGGCTGTGATGCGCTTCGTCGGCACGTCGTTGATGTAGTAAACCGTCTTGTCGGTAGAGGTGTAGGCGTTGAGGTTGCGACCATACTCTACACCGATGCTCTGCAGATACTCCTGCAGGGAGTTGTCCTTGAAGTGGTCGGAACCGTTGAACGCCATGTGCTCCAACAGGTGGGCGAGTCCGCGTTGGTCTTCGTTCTCGTTGATGGAACCCACTTTCTGGGCGATGTAGAAGTTGGCCACATGCTCAGGATAGTCGTTGTGACGGATGTAATAGGTCAGTCCGTTGTCGAGTTTACCGATGCGGACATCCTTGTCAACAGGAATAGCTGGCAACTGCTGTGCCATTGCTGAACCTGTAAGGAGCAGCATTGCTGCTACGAAAAAATGTCTTAGTCTCATAATGATTAATATATTAGATTAGAATTGGTCATACTTTATACTGTGCTATTTTTATAGAAAGTTGCCCTATTGACGGAACAATAAAGACACTTCGTAGTGTTCCACCTTGATAGAACACTACAAAAGTAATGAGGAAAGAGAGAAATCGCAAAAAATTTCTCTTAAATTTGATATTGATTAACTATTTTATTTCCCTAGAAACTTTGTGTCGATATATTTGGTGAGGGCATCGCGATAGAGGTCGCCAATAGGAAGGAAGGTGTCGGAATCGAGAATAACACGGTTTTTGTTGACTTCCTGTATCTTCTTCAGATTGATGATATAACTGCGATGAATCCGCATAAAGCTATGGGATGGCAGGCGGTCTTCCATTTTCTTCATCGACAGCAGCACAATGAGGGGCTTGGTTTGATGGTCGAGGTGTATTTTCAGGTATTCGCTCATGCCTTCGATGTAGCGAATGTCGGCAATGTTGATGCGCACCACCTTGTGCTCGGTTTTCAGGAACATGGCATCATCGCTGTCGATGGGTGACACCTCACTCTGATGGAGGGCTTCGTAGCGGACTTTCAACTTGTTGGCAGCTCGTTGGAAGTCGTCAAGGCCGAAGGGTTTCAGCAGGTAATCGACGGCATCGACCTTAAAACCTTCGACGGCATACTCGCTGTAGGCGGTGGTGAAGACAATCAACGGCGGCACCGAGAGGGAGCGCACGAAATCCATTCCGCTGAGGTCGGGCATATTGATGTCGATGAAGATGGCATCGATGAGGTCTTGTTGCATAATGGCTTTCGCTTCCGATGCACTCTGGCACTCGGAAACAAGCTCAAGGAAGGGAATTTTCCGGATGTAGGCTGCCAACTGTTGCAGCGCTAACGGTTCGTCGTCAATAGCTAATACTTTAATCATAAGGTTGAGAGTTGAGAGTTCTTGCGCCGCTTCGCTCTGCAAGCGAGCAGAGCTCGAACGAGAGTTGAGAGATGAGGGGATTATAGGTTGTTTGCATCAGGGGATATGGGGGCAAGGGGTAGTGTCAACTGAACAGTATATGTGGTCGCAGTGTCAGTAATATCTAAGTGGTAATGGTCGTTATAGAGCAAATCGAGGCGTTGGCGTACATTAGCAAGACCGACACCACCTTCGGAGTTTTCATTTCCAACGGTAACTGTTCGCGAAGTTGCTGGAGTTCGATGCGAAGAAGATGAACCTGTCTGCGGTACTTCCTCGGCAGAGGGAGCCTGTGGACTTTTCTTTGAATTCTTACAAAGGAAGGAGATCTCGCTACCCACGCTGACACTTAGGTCGATAAAAGACTCTTGGGAATAGCTGATGCCGTGCTTGAAAGCGTTCTCGACAAAGGTGATAAGCAGCAGCGGAGGTACTGTACCGGTGGTAACAGTCTGGGGCATATCGATGTGGATGCTGACCTTATCGGTATAACGCATACGCATCAAGGCTATATAGTGACTGATAAACTCTAGTTCGCGCTGAAGAGGTATCATCTGGTGGTTGCCTTCGTAAAGGATATATCGCATCATCTTTGACAACACGACGATGCTGCTCTTGGCTTTTTCGGGTGCAATATCGACCAAAGCATGAATGTTATTGAGCGTATTCATGAAGAAGTGGGGATTGATCTGATACTTCAGATACTCCAGCTGATGCGCCAGATTCTCTTTCTCTAACGCTTCCAACCCCTTGCGGTCATGCTCGTTCTTGAAATAGAGCTTTACGCCAAGGTTCATTCCAAGCATGAAGAAAAGCATGATGAAGCCTACCAGGTCGGCTTGACCGAACATGAGTGGAGGACGGTGAGGACCATGTGGACGCTCGCGCGACGACGATTCATGAGGTTGGCCTTGTGGTGACTCGCCGACAGGACCGTGCTGGAAATCATGGTGGGGCGGACGCATGCCGCCGCGCATCTCCATTGGTGGACGATGACGGTGAGGTCCACCAGGATGATACCAGCAGGCTAACAGGGTAAAGGCTGCCAACAGACACGCTGTTCCCGCGAAATAGAGTACTTTCTTGCGACGATAGATGAGAAGCGGCGCCAACAGATAGTTGTGAATGAGGAAGAGGACGAGAAAGACCGCCAATATCTTCCACACACCAAACACTTCATGCCAATGGAACACGGAGCGACTGTCGGAAACGGAACGGATATAGGATGTCAGCACTGGTGCCAGAAACAGCAGGGCGAAAATGCTGACATAGACAAAAGTCTCTTGATAGGCGCGTAATCGTTTTGTCATAGGCTCTACACTTAATAACGTTTCATGATGGTGTTTATTGTGACACAAAGGTAGCTATACCTCACGACATTACCAAAAACTATCAACCAACACGCCACATTCTTCAACGAACTACATCTAGACAAAAAGCAAAGAGACATAGGAAAAAAATCCTATGCCTCTTTATTATAACTGCCTAGATATTTCCTTGAATCCCTAGGATTGCCTAAGGGTTCTAGGTCAACTAGGATTTATTCTGCCTTAGCTTCTTCTTCAGCGGGAGCTTCGGTTGCGGGAGCCTCAGCTACCTCTTCCTTAACTTCCTCTGCCTTCGGAGCTTCCTCTACAGGAGCAGCCTCAGCCTTCGGGGCAGCCTTGCGGCTTCGACGAGTTTTCTTGGCAGCAGCCTTCGGAGTCTTAGCCATGTTCTCGTCGAAGTCAACGAGTTCGATGAAAGCGATGTCGGCAGCGTCGCCCTGACGGTGTCCGAGCTTAATGACGCGTGTGTAGCCACCGGGACGGTCGCCAACTTTCTCTGAAATGACGCCGAAGAGTTCTTTCAATGCTTCCTTGTTCTGCAGGTAGCTGAAGACTACACGACGCGAGTTGGTGGAGTCGTCCTTTGCTTTTGTAATCAGCGGCTCGACATACTTCTTCAGAGCCTTTGCCTTGGCGAGGGTCGTAGTGATTCTTTTGTGCATGATCAGCGAAATTGCCAAGTTTGCCAACATGGCGCGACGGTGGTCAGCAGTACGACCCAGATGGTTAAATTTCTTACCGTGTCTCATTGTTTTTTTACTCTTTCTCTAATTTATACTTTGTTATGTCGGTTCCAAACGACAGATTCAGACTCTCGAGCAAATCATCAAGCTCAGAAAGCGATTTCTTGCCGAAGTTGCGGAACTTAAGAAGGTCGGTCTTGTTGTACTGTACCAGATCGCCAAGTGTCTCAACATCGGCTGCCTTCAGGCAGTTGAGGGCACGAACGCTGAGGTTCATGTCAACGAGACGAGTTTTCAGCAACTGGCGCATGTGCAATACCTCTTCATCGAACTCCTGGTTAGCATCTGCATCGGGATTCTCAAGGGTGATCTTCTCGTCAGAGAACAACATGAAGTGATAGATGAGGATTTTGGCTGCCTCCTTCAGGGCATCCTTCGGGTGGATGGAACCATCGGTAGTAACCTCAAGCACGAGCTTGTCGTAGTCGGTCTTCTGCTCGACACGATATGGTTCAACTGCATACTTAACGTTACGAATAGGGGTGTAGATAGAATCGATGGGGAGAACGTTGACATCGGTGCAGAACTCACGGTTCTCGTCTGCCGGAATGTAACCGCGACCCTTGTTGACCGTGATATCGATTTGCATGGATGCCTTCGCGTCTAAATGACAAATCACCAAGTCGGGGTTTAACACTTCAAATCCAGTCAGATACTTACCGATATCACCAGCTTTGAATTCAGTGGAATTCTCTACAGTGATACTAACTTTCTCGTTCTCGAATTCTTCTACTACTTGCTTGAATCGAACTTGTTTGAGATTCAATATAATGTTGGTTACATCTTCCTTAACACCAGGGATGGAAGAGAACTCATGCTCAACGCCACCGATTTTGATAGTGTTGATAGCATAGCCCTCGAGCGATGAAAGGAGAATGCGGCGCAAAGAGTTACCAATGGTAACTCCAAAGCCAGGCTCCAACGGACGGAATTCAAATTTGCCGTACTTGTCGTCAGCCTCCAGCATTACAACTTTGTCGGGTTTTTGAAATGCTAATATCGCCATTAACTTAATGATTTATTTAGAGTACAACTCAACGATTAACTGCTCCTTAATATTCTCGGGAATGTCGGCACGCTCCGGTTTGTGAAGGAACTTACCGCTCTTGGTCTGCTCGTCCCACTCAATCCAAGGATACTTACTGTGGTTGAAACCTGCAAGTGATGCCTCGATGACTTCGAGAGACTTTGCCTTCTCGCGTACGCCAACAATCATGCCGGGCTTTACTGAGAACGAAGGAATATTAACCACCTTGCCATCGACAACGATGTGCTTGTGACCTACCAACTGACGAGCAGCAGCACGGGTAGGAGCAATGCCCATACGGAAGACGACGTTGTCAAGGCGGCTCTCCAAGTTCTGCAGCAGCACCTCACCGGTGATACCGTCAGCCTTGGCTGCCTTCTCAAACATATTACGGAACTGGCGCTCAAGAACACCGTAAGTGTACTTGGCTTTTTGCTTCTCTGCCAACATGACACCATACTCCGACATCTTACGACGACGGTTGTTGCCATGCTGTCCAGGAGGGAAGTTCCTCTTGGACAAAACTTTGTCTGCGCCGAAGATGGCTTCACCAAAACGGCGCGCAATTTTTGATTTCGGTCCTATGTATCTTGCCATAATAAATAAAAATAAATTGCTTGTTTATTGTTGCGTTATTATACGCGACGACGCTTCGGAGGACGGCAACCGTTGTGTGGTAACGGTGTAACGTCGATAATCTCTGTTACTTCGATGCCTGCTCCATGGATAGCGCGGATGGCGCTCTCACGTCCGTTGCCCGGACCCTTGACGAAAGCACGAACCTTACGAAGACCGAGGTCGTAAGCGACCTTTGCACAGTCTTCTGCAGCCATCTGTGCTGCATAAGGAGTGTTCTTCTTGGAACCGCGGAATCCCATCTTACCTGCAGAAGACCAAGAGATAACCTGACCTTCGTTGTTTGCCAAAGATACGATGATATTATTGAAAGAGCTGTGTACGTGCAACTGTCCCAGTGCCTCTACTCTTACGTTTCTTTTCTTAGATGTTGCTGATTTCTTTGCCATAATCTTTAAACTTTAAACGTTAAACTTTACTTCGTGGCCTTCTTCTTGTTAGCAACAGTCTTTTTCTTTCCTTTACGCGTACGAGCATTATTCTTCGTACTCTGACCGCGAACGGGAAGACCATGACGATGTCTGACACCACGGTAGCAGCCGATATCCATCAGGCGCTTGATGTTCATCTGAACCTCTGAACGGAGGTCACCTTCTACTTTGAATTCAGCGCCGATAATTTCACGGATCTTGGCAGCCTGGTCGTCAGTCCACTCGCTGACCTTCAGGTCACGGCTTACGCCGGCTTTGTCCAATATCTTTGCTGAACTACTTCGACCTATACCATAGATATAGGTCAATGCGATTTCGCCACGCTTATTCTGGGGCAAATCTACTCCAACAATTCTTATTGCCATTGTTAATAATTTGATGTAAAAATGAAATGTTAATTCTGAAATTTGCTAAAAAGCATGCAAAGGTATGAAAAATATTCTGTTTTCCATCACCTTATTATGCATATTTAACACATTAGCCCTGACGCATCTTGTACTTCGGGTTCTTCTTGTTGATAACGAACAGGCGACCTTTACGACGAACGATTTTGCAGTCGGGTGTACGTTTTTTTAATGATGCTCTTGTCTTCATATCTCTTCAGGATTTTATTTGTATCTAAAAACTATTCTGCCTTTCGTCAGATCGTACGGACTCATCTCTACTTTCACCTTATCTCCGGGAAGGATCTTAATATAATGCATGCGCATCTTACCGGAGATGTGGGCAGTGATGTCCACACCATTTTCCAACTCTACTCGGAACATTGCATTGGAGAGGGCCTCCATGATGGTTCCATCCTGCTCTATAGCAGCTTGCTTTGCCATAATTAAATGTTTTGTCCTTCTAAATGTTCTATTTCTTCGAAAGAAGATAAAATCTCTGCCTTTCCCTTACGGATGGCTATAGTATGCTCGAAATGGGCTGCCGGCTTACCATCGCGAGTACGGATAGTCCAGCGATCGGGCATCATATAGATGTCTTTCTTACCCATGGTCACCATCGGTTCGATTGCTATGCACATGCCGGCTTTCAGCATGGTGCCGTTTCCACGACGCCCATAGTTGGGTATGGGTGGGTCTTCGTGCATCTCTTTGCCGATACCATGACCTGTCAACTCACGCACAATACCGTAGCCTTGTTGTTCACAATGGGTTTGTACTGCACTGCTGATGTCACCGATGTGCTTGCCTGCCTGAGCCTGCTCGATAGCTAGATAGAGTGACTCTTTGGTTGTCTTAAGCAACTGGCGTACATCGTCGGAGACTTCGCCTACGCAGAATGTGTAGCAACTGTCGCCGTTGAAACCTTCAAGGAGTGTTCCACAATCAACGGAGATGACATCGCCGTCTTTCAAGACGGTAGTAGCATCGGGGATGCCATGAACGACAACATCGTTAACCGAGGTGCAGATACTGCCTGGGAACGGTCCTCCATAGGGATTAGGGAAGCCTTTGAAAGTTGGAACGGCACCATGGTCGCGGATGAACTCCTCGGCAACCTTGTCCAACTGGAGGGTCGTTACTCCTGGTTTGATGTGCCTGCCAACTTCAGCTAGGGTTTTAGCCACAAGCTGATTGGCATGGCGCATCAGTTCTATCTCATCTTCTGTCTTCAGAAATATATTCATTCCTCAAGATGAAAGCCTTAATATGCCGAAACACCACCGTTGCGAGTATGTCCAGAATTCAGTAGACCGTCATAGTGACGCATCATCAAGTGAGACTCTATCTGCTGGAGTGTATCGATGACCACGCCAACGAGAATCAAAAGTGATGTACCGCCAAAGAACTGGCTGAACGACTGCTGAACATTGAGCAAACTTGCAAGTGCCGGCATAATGGCGATGAAGGCGATGAACAGCGAACCAGGCAGCGTGATGCGCGACATCACGGTGTCGATATAGTCGGCTGTCGGCTTTCCTGGTTTAACACCAGGGATAAAGCCATTGTTGCGCTTCATGTCTTCGGCCATCTGAGTCGGGTTCAGCGTGATGGCTGTGTAGAAGTAGGTAAATGCGATCACGAGGATGACATAGACTACATTATACAACAGACTTCTATTATCCAAAAGCTGCTGCAATACTGAGCTCGCATTATCCGTTGAATACTGAACGATAGCCAGCGGGATGAACATCAATGCCTGGGCAAAGATGATAGGCATCACATTGGCAGCAAACAGCTTCAATGGGATATACTGACGAGCACCACCATACTGTTGGTTACCGACAAGACGCTTGGCATACTGTACAGGCACCTTGCGTACTCCCTGAGTAAGGAGAATAGATGCACAGACGACAGCATAGAGGATGATAATCTCGGCGATGAACATGACCAAACCACCACTCGTGATAGCCGTGAAACGGCTGCTGACTTCCTGGAAGAAAGCCTGCGGAAGACGGGCGATAATACCAATCATAATAATCAGCGAGATACCATTGCCAATACCCTTGTCCGTGATGCGCTCACCCAACCAGAGGATAAACATACTGCCTGCTGCAAGGATGATAGTTGCAGGAATCATGAAGACGGTCCAACTGATACCTGTTGCCAAAGCAGCAGAAGCCTGCATCTTCAGGTTGATCAGGTATGACGGAGCCTGGAAGAGCAGAATAGCCACTGTCAGGATACGTGTGTACCAGTTAATCTTCTTACGACCGCTCTCACCCTCGCGCTGCATCTTCTGGAAATAAGGAACAGCAACGGCAAGGAGCTGCATGACGATGGAAGCAGAGATGTACGGCATGATTCCTAATGCGAAGATAGACGCATTGGAAAACGCACCACCGGAGAACATGTCCAACAGCGACATCAGACCGCCTGCTGTCTGCGACTGCAGTTTTTCCAACATGCCCGGATTGATGCCAGGAAGCACCACAAACGAGCCAAAACGGTAAATTGCCACGAACAGAAGGGTGATGAGGATGCGCTGGCGCAAATCCTCTATCTTCCAACAGTTCTTCAGTGTCTCTATAAACTTTTTCATTTACTTAGATAATAGTTACATTACCGCCAACTGCCTTGATAGCCTCTTCAGCAGTCTTTGAGAATGCATTTGCTTCAACTTCCAATTTTGCTTTCAACTCTCCGTTACCAAGAATCTTAACAAGTTCCTTTCCATTGGTAAGACCTGCTGCCTTTAATTCAGCAATACCAATCTTGGTGAGGTTCTTCTTTTCTGCCAATTTCTGGAGAGTAGAAAGGTTGACAGCGAAATACTCTTTGTGGTTAATGTTCTTGAATCCAGCCTTCGGAACACGGCGCTGCAAAGGCATCTGACCACCTTCGAAACCGACTTTCTTTGAGTAACCGGAACGTGACTTGGCACCCTTATGTCCACGAGTAGAAGTTCCACCGAGACCTGAACCAGGTCCACGACCGATGCGGCGGTGTGAATGTGTTGAGCCTGCAGCAGGCTTCAAAATATTTAATTTCATAATCGTTTCCTATTTAATAAGATGAATTATTCAACTACAGTTACCAGATGATGGACTTTTCTGATCATACCACGAATAGTCGGAGTGTCTTCCACCTCGACTACCTGAGAAATCTTGTGGAGTCCTAATGCTTGAAGTGTACGCTTCTGGTCTATCGGGTAACCGATCTTACTGCGAATTTGCTTGATTTTTATTGTTGCCATGATAGAACCTCCATTTATCCGTTAAACACTTTGTCCATACTGATACCACGCTCGCCAGCAACGGTGTAGGCATCACGCATCTCGCTAAGAGCCTTGATGGTAGCCTTCACCAGATTGTGAGGGTTGGAAGAGCCCTTTGACTTAGCGATGACATCAACGATACCTGCGCTCTCAAGAACAGCACGCATAGCACCACCAGCCTTCAGACCGGTACCGGCAGCAGCCGGCTTGAGCAGTACCTGGGCACCGCCGAAACGCGTCTCTACCTCATGAGGAACAGTACCTTTCAGGACAGGGACTTTCACGAGGTTCTTCTTAGCTGAATCTGTACCCTTCTGGATAGCAGCTGTTACTTCTCCAGCCTTTCCGAGGCCCCAGCCGATAACGCCCTTACCGTCACCAACAACGACGATAGCAGCGAATGTGAAGGTGCGACCTCCCTTTGTTACCTTGGTAACACGGTTAATAGCAACCAAACGGTCCTTTAACTCTACGTCACTATTTACTTTAACTCTATTCATTGCCATAATCGTTTAAAAATTAAGTCCACCTTCACGAGCTGCATCAGCAAGTGCCTTTACGCGGCCATGATACAGATAACCGTTACGGTCGAAAACAACTTTTTCTACACCAGCAGCCTTGGCTTTCTCTGCAAGGAGTGTACCAACCTTCTGAGCCTGCTCGATCTTTGCCATCTTCTCAAGACCGAGAGAAGAAGCAGAAACGAGTGTAGTTCCCGTCAGGTCGTTAATCACCTGTGCATAAATCTGCTTGTTACTGCGGAAAACACTCAGACGAGGACGCTCTGCAGTACCGTTCACACTCTTGCGAATGCGGAACTTTATCTTGATTCTTCTTTGTTCTTTCTTTGTAGTCATAATCGTAAATTATTAAAGTTACTTAGCTGCAGCGGTCTTACCAGACTTCCTGCGGATGACCTCACCCTGGAACAAGATACCCTTGCCCTTGTAAGGCTCTGGCATACGGAAAGAACGGATTTTAGCACAGATGAGACCAAGCAACTGCTTGTCACATGATTCGAGAGTGATAATCGGGTTTTGGTTTCTCTCACTCTTTGTCTCTACCTTAACTTCCTTAGGAAGCTGGATAAAGATGGGGTGAGTGTAACCGAGCGCAAACTCGACCAAGTTACCCTGGTTAGACACGCGGTAACCAACACCTACCAATTCCAAAGTCTTGGTATAACCTTGGCTTACACCGACAACCATATTGTTGACCAGTGAGCGATACAAACCGTGGAACGCCTGCTTCTGCTTGAGATTAACAGGACTGTTCTCGTCTATTTCAAACGTGATATGTCCATCTTCCATCTTCATTTTGATGGACGGATCAACATACTGCGAGAGTTCGCCCTTAGGACCTTTTACGGTAACGACATTATCCTTCTGGTCAACTGTAACACCAGCAGGGATACTAATTGGTAATTTTCCTATTCTTGACATAATCGAATCCTCCAATTAATATACATAGCAAAGAACCTCACCGCCGATCTTCTGTTCGGCAGCTTCTTTGTTTGTCATTACACCCTTAGACGTGGATAAGATAGCAATACCCAGTCCGTTAATTACTCTCGGCATGTCTTTGTAACCGGTGTACTGGCGAAGACCTGGTGTAGATACTCGCTTCAGACACTTAATGGCATTCTGCTTGGTTACGGGATTGTACTTCAAGGCAACCTTGATAGTACCCTGAGGACCATCCTCAATGAACTTGTAGTTCAGGATGTATCCCTTCTCGAAGAGGATCTTCGTGATTTCCTTCTTCAAGTTAGACGCAGGAACCTCAACGACACGATGGTGTGCCATGATGGCATTTCTGAGTCTTGTCAGATAATCTGCTATTGGATCTGTCATAAATATAAAGTTTAATTAATCGGGACTCCCCCGACAATATTAAAAAAATAAGTCTTACCAACTTGCTTTCTTCACGCCCGGAATCAGACCTGCTGAAGCCATCTCTCTGAACTGGATACGAGAGAGACCGAACTGACGCATGTAACCCTTCGGACGACCGGTAATCTTGCAACGGTTGTGCAGGCGGATAGGATTGGCATTCTTGGGAATAGCCTGCAGCTTGCGAGCTGCCTCATACGCCTCTGCAACATCACCAGAAGTTGCAATAATCTTCTTCAGAGCCGCACGCTTCTCAGCATAGCGGGCAACCAGTTTAGCACGCTTCACCTCGCGGGCTTTCATTGATTCTTTTGCCATATCTCTTAATCGTTTTTAGCGTTTTTGAACGGAAGACCGAATGCCTTGAGCAGAGCAAAACCCTCTTCATCGGTTGTAGCCGATGTCACGAAGGTGATGTTCATACCCTGAATGCGGTCAATCATATCGATATTGATTTCCGGGAAGATAATCTGCTCCTGGATACCCAGTGTGTAGTTTCCACGACCATCGAACTTCGTCTCAATACCCTTGAAGTCGCGAATACGAGGCAGGGCAATACGAACGAGTTTCTCCAAGAACTCATACATACGCTCACGACGCAACGTAACCATGACACCAATAGGCATCTTCTTACGCAGTTTGAAGTTTGCGATGTCTTTTCTTGAATAAGTAGCAACTGCCTTCTGACCGGTAATAGCCGAAATTTCGTTGATTGCTACATCGATAATCTTCTTGTCCTGAGTGGCATCACCCAAACCTTGGTTAACGACGATCTTCTTCAGAACAGGAATCTGCATAGCAGAAGAGTAGTTGAACTGCTTCTGAAGTGCTGGAGCTATCTGCTCCTTATATACTTTCTTTAACTGTGCTGTATCCATTACTTGATCTCCTCTCCTGATTTTTTAGCGATACGAGTAACCTTCTTGCCCTCACGCTTAATTGCGATACGAGTAGGTTCACCGCTCTTGGGATCAACCAAACTCAAATTAGACATGTGAATTGGAGCCTCCTGCTTGACAATTCCTCCTTGAGGATTCTTTGCAGAAGGTTTCGTGCTCTTCGATACGATATTGACACCCTCGACGATAGCACGCTCCTTCTCAACAATCACCTTGAGTACCTTGTGAGGTGCAGGATATTTGCCATTAGAGTTCTTTACATCCTTGTCTTTTCCGGCAAGAACGAGAACCATGTCACCTTTCTTAATATGTAATTTACCCATTACTTTTTCCTTTTAATGATTAAAGAACTTCAGGTGCCAAAGAAACGACTTTCATATTCACTGCACGAAGCTCACGAGCCACCGGGCCGAAGATACGGCTACCGCGAAGCTCACCGGCATTGTTCAGCAAAACACAAGCATTATCGTCGAAGCGGATATAAGAACCATCGGCACGACGAATCTCTTTCTTTGTGCGAACAATCAAAGCCTTTGATACTGCACCCTTTTTCAAATCACTTGATGGGATGACGTTCTTGACAGCAACGACAATCACGTCACCAACACTTGCGTAACGACGGCGAGTACCGCCCAGCACACGGATGCAAAGAGCTTCACGTGCACCACTGTTATCGCATACTGTAAGTCTTGATTCTGCCTGTATCATAATTACTTAGCTTTTTCAACAATGTTAACTAATCTCCATCTCTTTGTCTTAGACAGCGGACGGGTCTCCATAATGAGTACGGTATCACCGATGTTAGCCTCATTCTTTTCGTCATGTGCATGGTACTTCTTTGTCTTCTGCACAAACTTACCATAAATCGGGTGCTTCTCTTTGAACTTAGCTGCAATAACAATGGTTTTATCCATTTTGTTGCTGATAACGACACCCTGTCTTGTTTTTCTTAAATTTCTTGTTTCCATCTGAACCATTGTTATTTGTTAAGTTCTCTCATTTGAAGTTCTGTCTTCATACGTGCTATATCACGACGAGCAGCCTTAATCTGTGATGGATTCTCAAGCGGGGTAACAGCATGGTTCAACTTCATCTGATGAAGAGCGCGTTCCGCATTCTCGATCTTCTCGCGCAAGTCCTTGTCGGCGAGTTCCTTTACTTCTGACATCTTCATAACTTAGGCATTTTTATCGTAATCACGTCTAACAACAAACTTAGTCTTCACCGGCAACTTCTGGGCACCGAGGCGGAGAGCCTCTTTAGCAACATCGAAGCTGACGCCTTCTACTTCAAAGAGAATACGACCCGGTGTAACTGGTGCTACCCATCCTGCGGGATCACCTTTACCTTTACCCATTCGGACATCGGCAGGTTTGCGAGTGATGGGCTTGTCCGGGAAGATTCGAATCCAGACCTGACCTTCACGGTTCATGTAGCGGTTGATAGCTACACGAGCGGCCTCAATCTGTCGGCTGTCGATCCATTTAGCATCAAGCGTCTTGATACCGAAGGAGCCGAAAGCCAACTGTGTACCTCTCTGAGCGTTGCCTTTATTGCCGCGCCCGTCTTGAGGTCTTCTATATCTTACTCTTTTTGGCTGTAACATGATAGCTTCTACTTTTAACGGTTATTGTTTCTCTTACGATTACCTCTGCCGGAACGCGGTCCATTGGGACGACCAGAGTTCTTCTCTTGAGCAAAGTTCGGTGCAAGGTCAACTTTGTCATAGACTTCCCCACGGCAAATCCAAACCTTAATACCGAGCAATCCCACCTTGGTGAGTGCTTCCGTCTGGCAGTAATCAATGTCTGCACGGAAGGTGTGCAACGGGGTACGACCCTCTTTGAACATCTCCTTACGTGCCATTTCGGCACCGTTCAGACGACCAGTAATCTGAATCTTGACACCTTCGGCTCCTGCACGCATCGTATTTGCAATAGCCATTTTAATGGCACGACGATAAGCAATCTTACCTTCCACCTGGCGAGCGATGTTCGTACCTACAATAGTAGCATCAAGATCTGGTTTCTTTACTTCGAAGATATTGATTTGAATCTCTTTCTTGTAGAGTTTCTTCAATTCTTCCTTCAGTTTGTCAACATCCTGACCACCTTTACCAATGACGATACCCGGACGGGCTGTGCAGATGGTGATGGTAACCAGCTTCAGTGTACGTTCAATGACAATCTTCGAGACACTTGCCTTAGCAAGACGCTCATTCAGGTACTTGCGGATTTTTCTATCTTCAACGATGTTATCACCGAAGTCCTTGCCACCGAACCAATTGGAGTCCCAACCGCGGATAATACCTAAGCGGTTGCTGATTGGATTAACTTTCTGTCCCATTCTGCTTCTTATTAATCATTATTAGCGTCAGCAACCTTTGTGTCAACAAAGAGTGTGACGTGGTTAGAACGTTTGCGGATTCTGTAGCCACGGCCCTGAGGTGCAGGACGCATGCGCTTCATTGTAACGCCTTCATCAACGAAGACCTTAGAGATATAAAGTTCTCCGTCCTCTGCCTTACGGTCATTCTTTACCTCCCAGTTGGCAATGGCAGAACGGAGAAGTTTCTCTACATTCTGAGCTGCTGCCTTCTTAGAGAAGCGAAGGATACCAAGAGCACGGTTGACCTCCATGCCACGGATCATGTCTACTACGTAGCGCATTTTACGTGGGGAAGAAGGGCAGTTGTTGAGCTTAGCAAAATATAAGCTCTTCAGGGCCTCTTTTCTTTCTTCAGCCTTAATATGTTTTCTTGCTCCCATTATTATTTTCCTTTTTAATCTAAATGGTTAAGCCTGTCTTATTTACGGTTGCCTGCATGACCGCCGAAGCGACGTGTCGGACTGAACTCACCGAGTTTGTGACCTACCATATTCTCGGTAATATAGACAGGGATAAATTTATTTCCGTTATGAACTGCAACGGTGTGTCCCACGAAGTCCGGGGAAATCATTGAAGCTCTGGCCCATGTCTTGACGACAGTCTTCTTGCCACTCTCATTCATTGCGAGAATCTTCTTCTCGAGTGACACGTTGATGTATGGACCTTTTTTTAATGAACGACTCATAATTTACTCTAATTAACTGGATTACTTCTTGTTGGCTCTTTCAATAATGTACTTGTTTGAAAGTTTCTTCGGTGCACGAGTCTTGAGGCCCTTAGCGTACAAGCCCTTACGTGAACGTGGATGCCCACCAGACTGACGGCCTTCACCACCACCCATCGGGTGATCGTGCGGGTTCATAACAACACCACGGTTGTGCGGACGACGTCCCAACCAGCGAGAGCGTCCAGCCTTACCAGACTGCTCAAGAGCGTGGTCAGAGTTTCCGACACTACCTACAGTAGCTTTACAAGCAGAGAGAATCTTGCGCGTCTCACCAGAGGGGAGCTTAATCACGCAGTAACTGCCTTCACGAGAAGTAAGCTGAGCAAAGTTACCAGCCGAACGGACGAGCAAAGCACCCTGACCTGGACGCAATTCAATGTTGTGAATCACCGTACCAACAGGAATGTTTTCCAAGGGGAGTGCATTACCTACCTCCGGTGCAGCCTGTGCACCAGACATCAGTGTCGTACCCACCTGAAGCCCGTTAGGAGCAATAATGTAACGTTTTTCACCATCAGCGTAGAACAGCAATGCGATACGAGCCGAACGGTTCGGATCGTATTCTATTGTCTTCACTACAGCTGGAACACCATCTTTCTCTCGTTTGAAGTCGATGATACGATACTTCCTCTTGTGACCGCCACCCATATAGCGAACAGTCATCTTACCAGTGTTGTTTCGTCCACCGGTTGAGCGTTTACCGTAAACGAGAGACTTCTCTGGCACGGATGCAGTAATATCCTCGAACGTGCCAATAACCTTGTGTCTTTGACCGGGAGTAACCGGCTTTAATTTACGTACTGCCATTTCTTATTTAAATATTGCTGTAAAAATCTATGGTATCGCCCTCTTTCAGAGTAACGATGGCCTTCTTGAACGCATTCTTCTTGCCTCTGACGAGACCGGCGCGGGTATAACGACTAGAGCGTTTTCCGGCATAGCGAAGAGTGTTCACGCCTATCACTGTCACATTGTACAGTTCTTCAACCTCTTTCTTAATCTCAAGTTTGTTGGCTTCCGGCTTCACAATGAAACCATATTTCGGAGTCGCAACCTTGGTACGCTCCTCGCCCTTCTTTGACTTCACCTTGTAGGTTCTGTCTTCAGAAGACTTGTCTGTAATCTTGGTCATCTTCTCAGTGACCAAAGGTTTTATGATAAATGCCATACTTCTGTCTCCCTATTATTTAATTAAGGTGTTGTCGATCAGCTGCAGAGAATTTTCAGTCACAACAAGCACATCTGCATTCAATACTTTGTAGGCATTGAGTGCCGATGCAGTCATCACTTCAGTCTTCTGAAGATTACGAGCCGACAAATATACGTTTTTATTCACTTCTGGCAAAAGTAGAAGAACCTTCTTTCCGTCAACTTTGATATTTTTTGCAAAGTTTACGAATTCTTTTGTCTTTGGAGCTTCAAAGTTGAAGTCTTCAACAACAATGATGGCATTCTCCTGTGCCTTGTAAGACAAAGCTGACTTACGGGCAAGAACCTTTACCTTCTTATTCAGTTTGAAACTGTAATCACGGGGTTTCGGACCGAATACGCGACCACCACCCTTCAACAACGGAGAGTTGATGTCACCATGACGTGCGCCGCCGCCACCTTTCTGGCGTCCCAGCTTACGTGTAGAACCAGCATGCTCACTTCTTTCCTTAGCCTTGGCTGTACCCTGACGCTGGTTAGCGAGATACTGCTTCACGTCAAGATAGAGGACATGATCGTTAGGCTCAATTCCGAAGATAGATTCGTTTAACGTAACCTTTCTTCCGGTCTCCTGACCTTTGATATCTAATACGTTAATATCCATTACTTATTAATTATTACGGTTGAACCATTACATCCAGCTACAGATCCTTTCACAAGGAGAAGGTTGTGCTCTGGAATTACCTTTAACACTCTGAGGTTCTGAGTAGTCACTCTGTCGCCTCCCATCTGTCCAGCCATGCGCATTCCCTTGAACACTTTGGCAGGATAAGAACAAGCACCGATAGATCCCGGCTTGCGGGCGCGGTCGTCCTGACCATGAGTAGCCTGACCGACACCACCGAATCCATGACGCTTCACAACGCCTTGGAAACCTTTACCCTTAGAGGTGCCTACAACATCAACGAAGTCCGTTCCGTTAAACAATTCAACGGTAATGGTATCGCCGAGGTTGTATTCCTCGTCAAACTTGAACTCGGCCAAGTGCTTCTTGGGTGTTGTTCCAGCTTTCTTGAAGATACCGAGCATAGGCTTGGTTGTATTCTTCTCCTTCGCTTCGCCAAAACCCAACTGAATAGCCTTGTAACCGTCTTTCTCAACAGTTTTCACCTGAGTAACGACACAAGGACCGGCTTCGATAACAGTGCACGGTACATTCTTACCGTCGGCACTGAAAACGGATGTCATTCCGATTTTCTTTCCTAATAATCCTGGCATTTCAGTTTAAAATTTAATAATGATTGTATATTCTCTGTTTCTTCTTTAAGTGCCATTCGCTTTTTCGCGCCACAAAAACACTTAAAAAAGAAACGCTCACTTCTTCCAAACTGAAGGTTAAGTCGCTCTTTGTCAGTGTATTGATAGCATTCGAGCCAGCGCAATACGCACAATAGCGGCTGCAAAGGTACAAACAAACCACCAACCACACAAACATTATTTATGGCTTTACTGCACTTTTATAATTATTTAACACCCCACCTGACATGAGTTCAGTGTAAGAACAGGTGTAGGATTGCAGGTTTTGTCCTCAATCCTACGCTGCATGTTGTCCCCTACAGGGGAAATAAAAACTTTAAATCGAACATGCGACGCAAGTTCTGTAAGTCGCTATGCCATAGCGACTTACAAAGGTGAGGTCTCACTGATTCCTACGCTTTCGAGCGAAAATCGAGCGCACCACCCTCCAAGGAGTACCTCCTTGCCCGCCAAAGTGCCGCACTTTGGGCTGCAACTACTATGTGTTTGCACTCCAACCACTATGTCCTTGCAGGACAGGGACTAATTGCTCGCTCTGGGAGCCTTCATTCCTTAAAATCCGTTAAGAAAGTGGCAGTGTACGATAATGCCTTTTTCCGCATTTCCCACACTTGGCGACAGAGAAAGGGAGGCGAAAACATCCCGACGGGATGCTCATCAACCCCTATCATCGCCTTCTTTTCTCCTTAGACCGACAAGCCCTTTGGGCAATTGAAACGGTTGCATGGATTATTAACGAACACGGCTAATGCGGGAAATCATCCCGTCGGAATGAGAAAGGGCTTGTGGGGCAAAGGTCAAAGAAACAGACCTGCGCTCGTTTTGCGCTCGATTAGCGTAGAACTTTCTGCGACCTCCGTCCCGTAAACCGCTCTAACAGAGCGGTCTACAGAACCTGCGTCGCATGTTCGATTATAAATTTAAAAAGTCTCTGTATAGGTGACTATTCACTATTCACTATTCACTCTTCGTTAGCGAAGCGTCTCTGTGTCTCTGTGTCAAAAGAACCGTCCCTATGTCTGCAGCCCTTTGCGTGCCCGTTTGCTGTGCAGGAAGCACCATGTCTGCCACTTCTTCTTTGCCGTAATGTGGCGCGAAAGCCAGTACTCCATGCGCAAGGGGAGCGGAATGTGAAGGGCTGCGCGCCGCTCCCGCCTGCTCAGGTCCGCATACTGTCCGCCGTCCATCAGCGAGCGTATCCATGCACTATGCAGGAAGATGCGCTGCAGACAGGCAGCTCGCACCATGCCGTCCCCTTGCGGTGTGTCACTGAAACACTGCCGGTAGGCTGCCGCCCCTTGCAGCCGTCCGGCTGCCGAGGTGGCGAGGGCTGAGGAAGGATGGTTCAGCCAGAAATACAGGCGGTGCCCCACCTGCACACACTTACTCACGCGCTGATACACACGGTTCATCATCACCGCATCTTCATACATGGTGTATTCTTCTGGAAACGACAGTCCCTCTAACAGGCGACGGCGGAACAGTTTGCCGTGGCAGGTGTGGAACTGCTCAAACGACAACTTCCTGTAGCCCATGAAAAGCGCCCTTCGCACGATGGCTCCTTCCCCCACTGCAGCCGTCTCATCATCATAATGGCGAGACAGTGCCTCGTCGGTGAGCTTTTTCGTCCGGATGGAGTTCGTCATCGCCATATCCGCCTCAGGGTGGCTGTCCAAAGCCTGCACCATCAACTCTAAATACTGCGGATGTATGTAGTCGTCGGCATCGACAAAGGCTATCAACTCGCCGCGTGCCTCGACAAGACCTTTGTTGCGGGCTGCCGCCACGCCACGGTGCGTCTGCCGCAGCAGCCGCACACGCCCGTCCACCGCCGCCAGTTCCGCTATGCGCTGTACCGTCGTGTCGGTACTGCCGTCATCGACCACGATGACCTCCATGTCCTTGTAGGTCTGCGTCAGCACCGTCTGCAAGCAGTGTCCCACCAGCGTTTCCATGTTGTATGCCGGTATGACGACCGACAGACGCGGAACATTCCCCGTGGTGCCCCGTCCCTCAGGGCGTTGCCCCTGTGGTGTTGCCGCTGCCACCCGTGCCGCCGTCTGCTGACCATACCAGTCCATCGTCTGCCGGTAGGCCTCCGGGAAGCGGTCGTGCAGGCAGGAAGCCACCGCCTCACCTACCCACCATGCCCATTTCCACGGTCCGCAAGGGTGTATGTACCACTGCGGCGACGGCACCCGGTTGAAGCGTACCATCTGCGAAAAATGGTCATCGACATCGTCGAAGGCGTAGGTAATCTCCCGCCCTTCGCTGGCAGCAAGGCAGGTGAGCAGATACTGCTCGAACACCGTATTGAAGTAGTAGTGGTATTGCAGCTTCGTGAGTTTGTTCACATTGGCTGTGGCGAAACGCAGTGCCTCGTCCGCATAGCGGCGGATAAAGGCGGTGTCGGTACCGCCGAAGATACCCACATTGGCTTCGTCGGTGCTCCTCATCCGCTGCATATACGGCGGAATGTCGTTGGCTATCATCATCACATTCATCACGTTGGCACGGTTGAAGGCGATGCCGCGTTCGTAGTTCTGTGCCACCAACGGAGCTTGCACGATGGTGTCGGGGAAGCGTTGCCAGACGAACACGTCGTTATCCACATGCAGGAACGGCTCCGTCTGGTCTCTATATGCATAAATCTTCCCTATGGCCCATAGCTCCGACGGGCAACTGTCCAGTTCCTCCGGCAGCAGGTGTACCGCCGTGTAAGGCAGCCGCAACTCGTCGATGAGCAACTGCCTGCCCCAAGGGTCGGTGTATAGCTCCACCTCGTCGTAGTACTGACGCAGCGACAGGCACGACAGGGCGTGGCTCATGTAATAGTACAGAGGGTTGCACCAGCCACAAGCCTGCTGCAACCCTTTTCTTCGTTCCGCCTCGCGGAACGGTTTCGACCAGAATGTCTGGATAATCTTCATCTTATTCCCATAAGCTGCCGAAGGAGCGGCGGGCAAACATGTCTTCACCGTCTATCTCCTCGTCGTCGCGCCAGCCCACGTTGCCGCTGCCGCCGGTGGAGCCGCCGCTTTCTGGGAAATAGTCGTCGGGCAACCATGCACCGTAGGCCGGGGTGCGGGTGGGTGAGTCAGCCAAAGGGCTTTCAAATTGGACAACCGTAAGATCCACTTCCGGCTTGATATATTGTCTTTTCATCTGTCTGTCCTCCTTCCCTTTAGCGTACCACCTGTTTCTTTCCGTTCACGATATACACGCCCTTGGCAATGCTGCCCGACGACAATGCCGACGGGTTGTCAGCGATGCGGCGACCTTGCAGGTCATAGACGGCACCGTCGGCAGTAGCAGCTGCTGGTTGGTACTTCAGACCCGTCGTGGTGCCATCGTCTTCTATGAAGGCTTCCCGCAGTGACAGTCCACCGCCGGCAAAGATATTGTACTTGGCACTATTTTCCTGATTCAACGACCCATTACGGTCGGGCACCTTATCAGGGTCATAGAAAGTACTGCCATTATACAGCTGCAGGTAGGGACGGCGGGCAGCTATCGTGCCTGAGCTGACACGTTTCCATGCCGCCGAGGTCCAGCCGCCGAAGCTGTCGGATTCCTTATAGCTGTCACTCACCTCATCATAGGGAGTATCCATTTCGCCACTACCTATCGTAGTCTGCTTACGCATCAGGTCGGTAGGACCGTAGCCATAGTAATAGGGCATCGTATAGTAATATGTCCTGTTGGTCAGTTCCGTGTTGGCATCACCGCCGTTAGGCGCAAACACCAGCCAATTGTCAACCACGGGCTGATAGAAAACTGACGATCCATTGGCATCGGTACTTTCACAAAGAGAGTTATACCGCTGCATGAATGAATAGGACTGCAGCGACACGTTCAGAGCACCGCTACCATTATATTGGTCGGCACCAGCACTGAAGATGTAGTCTTTGGAGGAATCCAGGGAACCATTGCTATATTCTGTAGCCCACGCCGAGGTGTTGGCAGGATGGAACTCGTTCTTATGGTCAATACTGAAGCCATAGTAGGTGGAAGAGCCATCGACACTGATTGGCGTATCGGAGAACTGCAGCACATTGATGAAGTTGGCCTCGTCGCGGTTCTGGCGCGTGGAGAGGTGGTACATCATCCAGTCCTTGTTATACTGGCAGTGCGTCGGGTCGCCCGCATAGAGGTAGAAGGTATGGTCCTCGAAGTTGAAGTCGTAGTTGGCTGAACTGCTGCCGGTGAGCATCGTGTTGCTCAGCTCGCGAATGTTGGTGAAGTAGTTGCCGCCGAAGTCCCACACCTTCGCCTCTGCTCCACTGGAGGAGTCGTAGAGGGGGGCATGGTAGACTCTCTCTCCGCTGCTGTCGTCTTCGTGCGAAGCCTCAGTGGTCTTCCACATACTGGCCGCAAGCCAATCCCTGTTGTAGTAAGGATCTAAATAGCTGCTGCCATCGCCATTTTGAAGGTCGTAACTTCCGCTGGTTTGCTCCAACGTGTAAGCAGGATGCCCCGTGTTGGTCAACGTATAGGCATGTGGCTCGTCGCCATTGGTTTGCCCCTCGTCGATGAGTGGGTCGCACTTCGTATAGACATAGCCTTCCTCATATTCGTAGTCATTTTTATTGTCTCTGTATGTTGTCTCAACAGGGAAGTTGGTTACGGTGGTCGTTTCCACATAGTCATCCGTTGCCACGTCCGAGAGGGCACGCGTACCGGTATCCTCGGTAGTGTAAGCCGGATAGTCGGTGTTTGCTGTTGTCAGGTAGGGATGTTCATTGGGAACAGTGGTCGTAGGCATTTCTGTTGTCCATACAGGATATTGTGGAATCGTCTCTCCTTCTGGGAGAGATGTATTCAGACTTTGCAAGTCTGATAGTGTACCTTCCATCGGTTCTTTCCAGACATTATTTGTGTAACCTTGAAAACCTTTATTAGAACTCACTACCCCATCAGCTGTTGATGAATCTACGTGAGATGTAATTTGAACAACACTACCATCTGTTTTCTCACCCTTCACAACATAAAGCTGTGTCCATGAACCACGATACTGATAGACGTAATACAACAGGTTTCCAGCAGTATCCATCTTCTGGTAATTACCATTACCATCACTAACGATGCCGTCCATTATGTACAGGCGGTTGCCACTGCCGTCCACTTCTTGATAGGCGAGGTTCCCGTTGTCATAGTAATAGTACAGCGGATTGTCATTACCGTCGGTTGCATAATAACTATAATAGAGCTTGTTGCCTGCGGCATCCACCTTGTGATAGAGCAATTCATTGCCGTCACTGGTCTTCTGGGTACAGGGCACTCCTTCCGTACTGTTCCATACGAAGTACAGGGGAAGATAATCCTCTGGAGAGGATATCTCGCTTCCATCGGTATTGTCTGTCTTGTCATACAGCTTATACCGCACACTATAGCCTCCATAACCGTCAGGCTCCGTATAGAGATAGAGCGGATTACTGCCATCCGTTATGGGGTCGCTCCAACGGAAAGTTCCATTATTATAGTGTCCATACTCATCGAACTGCCAGGTACTGGGAAGATCGCTGACAGGATAGTACGTCATATACTCCGGCAGACCGCTGTAGTTGCTGCCATCGTAGTCGCCGCTATACACCGGCTTGAGCACTTTTGAGTTGTAATGGGCATCGTAAAAGCTGTTATTGCCTTCATCATCCGCATAGTTAGCACAGTTGCCGCCGCCGTGGAAGTAGAGACCGTTTGCCAGTTCTGCCTCCGCTGCTGCGTTGTTGTTGTCGATGGCGGTCTGCACGGCGGAAGGCAGTGGTTTGGGCGTGGAGTAGTTGCGGTAGCGCACGATGACCGGCATGTTCTTCGGTATCCAGTTGATGCGGCTCAGGTAGATGCCGTTATCCCTGACGCCAACAGATTGATCCCAGTATGTTTCCGGCTGCACGACAATGAAGAAGTCGCAGATGCCTTCGAGCGATGACGGCACGAGGTAGTCACCGTCCGAAACCCACGTCTGGTAGCTGTAGGTGCCGCTGCCCAGACCGTAGCGGCCACCCACGTTCTCGCTCCACGAGGTATAGGGTATGGGGCGGCTGAAGGTTACGGCCTTGGGATTGTTTGCCGTAGCCTGCTTGATGAACGTGATGCCCCACAGGTAGTTGTTGCGCAGGAAGGTGTTGATGGGCGGAATTGGTCCCAGCTGCTCACCCTGATCCCAAGAGTCGGAGGCACCATAGAGGCTCACGGCATTATAAGTATTGACTCCGTAGTCGTTGCTGTATTTGTTCTGTTCGTAGTATTTCAGCAATTGGTTGCCTTCATTTTGGAGATTTTCTCCTGTCTCATCCAGCACATCATTGATGTTGCCTCCGTTGTCATCCTGTCCGAGATACATAGTAGTAGAGCCACTCGGATAGATGGCGAAGCGCAGCACCGTGTTGGCAGAGACGACAATAGCGGTGTCTTGAGACACATCATATTTCACAGCCTCCAGACGGTCGGGGTCATAGCTTTCTGTCCCCTCGTAATCGGCTTCGAATTGTTTCGTACCTGGCCTTTGCTTCAACGGCAGTAGCGAGGTGGTGGTATAGTAGACGTCGTAGTTGGAAGTGCCGCTGCTGAGGAAATCGCTCTGAGAACTTTGCACGGCAGTAATAAAATCGTCATTCCACTGGAACTTAACGTATGCAGTTGTAGGGAAGGTGACATCCGTGCCTGCCGACACCTCAGTGTAGGTGCCGTTTTCCTCGGTGCTCCACAAAATCTTCAGCGGCATGGGCACATTCAGGTGGGCGGAGATATAGCACTGGTTCCACGGCAGCAGGCTCAGCGGCGAGTGTCGGTTGGCAGCCGCCTGACTGTTGGTGAGTTTGTCGGGACCGGCATAGTAGTTGCCTGCCGCATCCACGAAGTTGAAGAACACAATAGTGCTCTTGCTGACATCCGGTATAGTAAGACTTCCCTGGCTCAGCGGCACCCGCTGTATAACGGGTTTATTCTCGTCGTTGTCCCAGCAGGTAGGGTCATCCCACTTCACACTGCGCCCCACAAGGAACGGGTTCATCGAGGGCACCCAGCCAATACCCATATCCGACTCCGTGGGGTCGGTGCTCAGGTCATTCTGGTCGGGACCATTGTCATAGAATGTGTTGTAGGTGTTACCCTCCTTGGCTGTGGGTCCTTGGTCGAGGTGTACGATGCGGCGGAAGTAGTCTTTAATACCGTTTTCATATGAATCGTACTCAGAGTATGCATAGTTCTTGGTGTACCAATACACGCGCTGCTGGTACCATGAGGGCTCGCCCTCCTCGGCGAGGTAATAGACCAGGTAGCCGTCGGCGCTGCCTGACCAGGAAATAGTAATGTTCTTGGTTCCTACGAAGAGCGAATAGTCTTCGTACTGCAAGTTGGAGATGCCTGACGGGAGGGTGCCGACAGGACCGTTGGCTCCGTTAGTTCCTGTAACAACAGTCGCTTTTACCCCCCCCAGTCCGAATTGAGCGAGCATTGCAATAAGCAGCAATGACCTGCTGAATGATTTGGTAGAAATCTTCATTGTACTTGAATTATTATATATGTTTGAGTTTTTATGCTTGGGGAATGACTCCATTCGCGGCAATACATCGGCTACAAAGGTAGGAAACAAATAACAAAACTGCCAAAAAAACAGGGCAAAAAAAGCGAAACTGTAGCAAAAACTACAGCAAAAAGACAAAAAATATAGTAAAACGAAGGGCTGTATAGACAGCAACGGCGCAGCCATCAGGGGGATGGTTGCGCCGTCGGCATATTGCTCAGAGGTGTGTTATACCTTGATTTCTACCTCAACACCGCTGGGGAGTTCGAGCTTCATCAGGGCATCAACGGTTTTTGCCGTTGAGCTGTAGATGTCGATCAGACGCTTGTAGTCTGACAGCTGGAACTGCTCACGTGCCTTCTTGTTGACGAATGTACTGCGGTTTACGGTAAAGATACGCTTGTGTGTGGGCAGGGGGATAGGACCGCTAACGCTGGCACCGGTAGCCTTTACTGCCTTGACAATCTTCTCTGCTGACTTGTCAACCAACTTATGGTCGTAGCTCTTCAGCTTGATTCTAATTTTCTGACTCGCCATTGAATTTACAATTTAAAGATTTACAATTATTGAACTATTTTGTAATAGAACTGCCGCTAAAGAGTCATTTGCTCAGCGGCAATTCTTGATTTGTACGTTATACGAGATCTACACGACCTTTACACTCTTCCAGCACGGTCTTAGCGATAGAGCTGCTGAGCGGAGCGTGGTGATCGTATTCCATAGAACTGGTAGCGCGTCCAGAGGTGATGGTACGCAGGGCTGTTACATAGCCGAACATTTCTGCCAGCGGAACCATAGCCTTCACGATGCGAGCGCCGCTGCGGGCCTCGTCCATGCCCTGAACCATACCGCGACGCTTGTTCAGGTCGCCGATGACGTCACCCATGTTCTCTTCCGGTGTTACCACCTCAACCTTCATGATGGGCTCCATGAGCACAGGCTTAGCCTTCGGGCAAGCATTCTTGAAAGCGTTGTGGGCAGCAAGTTCGAACGACAACTGGTCTGAGTCAACCGGGTGGAAGCTACCGTCGGTAAGGGTTACCTTCAATCCTGTCATCGGGAAGCCACCGAGCACACCGTTCTTCAGACAGTCTTCGAAACCTTTCTGAACAGACGGAATGAACTCCTTAGGAATGTTACCCCCCTTGACCTCATTGATGAACTGCAAGTCGCCCTCTGTGTAGTCTTCGTCCTTCGGACCGATGGTACAGATGATATCTGCGAACTTACCACGACCACCAGACTGCTTCTTGTAAACCTCACGCAGTTCAACAGGCTGTGTGATAGCCTCTTTGTAGTTCACCTGCGGTTTTCCTTGGTTACACTCAACCTTGAACTCACGCTTCAGACGGTCGATGATGATATCGAGGTGAAGCTCACCCATACCAGAGATGATGGTCTGACCACTCTGCTCATCGGTACGTACGGTGAAGGTGGGGTCTTCCTCAGCCAACTTAGCAAGACCATTGTCGAGCTTGGCAACGTCAGCCTGGCTCTTCGGCTCTACGGCGATAGAGATCACGGTGTCGGGGAAGGTCATAGACTCCAATACGATAGGAGCATCCTCTGCACAGAGGGTATCACCCGTACGGATATCCTTGAAACCTACACCAGCACCAATATCGCCTGCATCGATGGACTCCATCGGAATTTCCTTGTTAGAGTTCATCTGGAACAGACGGCTGATGCGCTCTTTCTTACCCGAACGTGGGTTATAGACGTATGATCCAGCCTCGACCTTACCTGAATAGACGCGGAAGAAGACCAGACGTCCCATATACGGGTCGGTAGCAATCTTGAAGGCAAGAGCCGATGTAGGCTCTGTCTCTGACGGCTTACGTGTCTCCTCTGCATCGGTATTCGGGTTGACACCCGGAATAGCCTCAACGTCGAGCGGTGAGGGCAGGAAGGCACAAGTATAGTCGAGCAGCGGCTGCACACCCTTGTTCTTATAAGAAGAGCCGAGCAGCATCGGGGTAAGATCCATAGAGAGGGTACCCTTACGAATAGCTGCAATCAGTTTCTCCTCAGGAATCTCCTGACCGTCGAGATACATCTCCATGACTTCGTCGTCGTAGTTGGAAGCGCTCTCAATCATCTTGTCGCGCCACTCCTCAGCCTCAGCCAGCAGGTCGGCGGGGATTTCCTCAACATCATACTCAGCGCCCATGGTCTCATCGTGCCACAGGATAGCCTTCATCTTGATGAGGTCAACGAGACCTTTGAAGTTCTCCTCTGCACCGATAGGAATCTGAATAGGACACGGGTTGGCACCCAGGATATCCTTCATCTGCTGTACGGTCTCGAAGAAGTCTGCACCAGAACGGTCCATCTTGTTCACATAACCGATACGCGGAACGTTGTACTTGTCAGCCTGACGCCATACGGTCTCAGACTGCGGCTGTACACCGTCAGCAGCAGAATAGGTAGCGATGGCACCGTCGAGAACACGCAGCGAACGCTCCACCTCAGCGGTGAAGTCCACGTGTCCCGGAGTGTCAATCAAGTTAATCTTATACTGTTTGCCGTCATAGTTCCAGTTACAGGTCGTAGCAGCAGAAGTAATCGTGATACCACGCTCCTGCTCCTGAGCCATCCAGTCCATCGTTGCAGCACCATCGTGTACCTCACCGATTTTGTGGGTCTTACCTGTGTAGAACAAGATACGCTCTGATGTCGTTGTCTTACCGGCATCGATGTGTGCCATGATACCGATATTACGAGTTAATTTCAAATCGCGGTTTGCCATTTCTTTTTCCTTTTTATCCTTTTACTTTCTTACCTTTCTATCACTTTGTAAAAGCGCTAAAGCGAATCCCCATGACAATTAGAAACGGAAATGAGCAAATGCGCGGTTAGCCTCTGCCATGCGGTGCATGTCTTCCTTACGCTTGAAAGCACCACCCTGGTTGTTGAAGGCATCCATAATCTCTGCAGCGAGTTTCTCAGACATACCCTTACCGCCACGCTTGCGTGCAAACGCAATCATGTTCTTCATGGACACGCTCTCTTTGCGGTCGGGACGGATTTCTGTAGGAACCTGGAAAGTAGCACCACCGATACGACGGCTCTTTACTTCCACCTGAGGAGTAATGTTGTCGAGAGCCTGCTTCCAGATTTCCAATGCAGACTTCTCATTGTCTTTCATCTTTTCACCCACGATGTCAAGAGCGGTATAGAAGATGTTGTAAGAGATACTCTTCTTCCCGTCGAACATCAAGTGGTTAACGAACTTGGATACTTTCGTATCTCCGAACTTTGGGTCTGGCAATACCAGACGCTTCTTTGGTTTTGCTTTTCTCATTTTGATTTTAATTTTTTGTCTGCGGAGGCTGTCCTTTCTTGTCTTCAACGTCCGCTCCCGGACATTTACTCAACCTTTTGTAACTTTCTCCAGCAAAACGTTTTGAATTTTCTTTTTGAAGAGTCCCAAGCTCCCAGCCTTCACCGACTGTGAGCTTGCGACTGTAGTGCGTTTCGGCTTTTTACTTCTTAGCCTTCGGACGCTTGGCACCATACTTGGAACGGCGCTGTGTACGGTTAGCAACACCAGCGGTATCCAAAGTACCACGAACGATGTGATAACGTACACCGGGGAGGTCCTTAACACGACCGCCACGTACCAATACGATACTGTGCTCCTGAAGGTTGTGTCCTTCTCCTGGGATGTAGGAGTTCACTTCCTTCTGGTTTGTCAAACGAACACGGGCAACTTTACGCATTGCCGAATTAGGCTTCTTAGGTGTCGTTGTATAGACACGGACACAAACGCCACGACGCTGAGGACATGAGTCCAACGCGGGCGACTTGCTCTTGTCTGTAGCCACCTTTCTGCCTTTTCTTACCAATTGTGAAATTGTAGGCATAATTTTACTTTTTAAATTTATTATTGTTATTTTACTTGTAATCAACCATTTACGAACGCTCACACCACACTCTTGTTCACATACGGGCACAATAAGGCGTTTCGGGCTGCAAAGGTACAAACATTTATCCGAACTGAAACATTATTAAATATAGAAAATGCTTCAAAAAACAATGATTTAAGAATAAATAACCTTCATTAACAAGATTATTACTGCTCTATTCTACCTTTTAACCGGTTTAGAATCCATCCAACAATAACCAAACGTCTGATCTGAGAATTAACAAAAAGGCATATAATGGCTGCTTTTGAAGGCATTTCATAGTCAAAAAGCACTTTTTTCCTACAATTTTGTTTGTCAATTAAAAATATTAACTTATCTTTGCACCATATATACAATGATTTACACCTTATTAAATATAATAATAAAAACTATAAACATCATGACAGCAGGAATTATTATCATTGCGATTATCGCAATCGTCGGACTTTGGTTCGTATCGACACAACGCTCTCTCGTACAATTGGACGAGAACTGTAAGAACGCACTCAGCCAGATTCAGGTACAGCTGAACTCCCGTTGGGACGCATTGTTGGCTTTGGCAAAGACAGCTTCGCAGTATGCCAAGCACGAGAGTGAGACGCTTATCAACGTCATCAACGCACGCCGCCAGGCACCGGCAACGACTGCCGAAGCGGTCAACGAGCAGCAGGGTGAACTCACACAGGTCATGGGCCGACTGATGGCTATCGGCGAGGCTTATCCCGACCTGAAAGCCAACGACCTGTTCCTGAAGACGATGGACAGCGTCAACTCCTACGAAGAGAACGTACGCTTGAGCCGTATGGTCTATAACGACACGGCAACCAAGATGAACCGTGCCGTACGTATGTGGCCGTCATCCATCGTTGCCGGCATGCTCCACTTCACTGAGAAAGAATACCTGAAGACCGACAAGGAAGAGAAGCAAGAGATGCCCGACCTGTTCCCGCAGAACTAAGGTCTTTTTATCCTGTTTCATTTCATAAAAGCTGAACACATGAGGAAACTGATGTTGACATCCATCATGCTGGGGGTGGCGCTGACTATGGCGGCACAGCATGAATTGTGCGACCTTGACATCCAAGTGGAACTGGCAGACAACGGTGATGCAACCATCACAGAGACTAGACAGATGACCATCGGCGATGAGGGAACAGAATGCTATATCGTCATCGGAAACCTCAACAACAGCCGCATTACAAGTCTGCAGGTGAGCGACGAGACGGGAACGACTTACGTTACCGAAGACGGCGACTGGAATGTTGACCGTTCTCGTTCGGAAAAAGCCAACCGCTGTGGCATCCACACCACCAACAACGGCTACGAGTTGTGCTGGGGTGTTGGCACAAGCGGAAAACACATCTACCAAGTAGCATACAACATCACCAACCTTGTCAAGGCTTACACCGATGGCGATGGCTTCAACTTCATGTTCGTGGCAGAAAAGATCAAGCCGCTGCCACAGCATGTCAAAGTCACCATCAGCAAGCCCGGAACGGAAATCAACGACAGCATCGCCGACATTTGGGGATTCCGCCATTACGGTGAAATCAACTTCGTCAATGGCTGTATTGTCGATGAAACCATCCAACCTTTCAATGACGAGTCAGCGCTGATAGTCCTCGCACGCTTCAACAAAGGCATCTTCCAACCAGCCGTAACGGTCGATGAGTCGTTCGATACGGTTATAGAGCGTGCCAAGGAAGGCAGCGACTACAGCACTCAGGAGGAGGAAGAGGACGACGATTGGCTTCTCGGACTCGGTATTGCCGGTGCTTTAATTGGTGGAGCCTACGGTCTCAGCGCCTACCAGCGCAAGAAGCTGCGCAAACGACTGCTCGGCGACGAGAAACTGTTGCCGTGGTATCGCGATACACCCGTCAACGGCGACCTGCTCCAAGCCAACGGCATCATGAAGGCACTATACGGTGGTTCCGAAAGTACAGGCAATCTGATGAGTGCAGAGATTCTACGACTCATCTACCAGAAAGCCATTACCATCACAATGGCCCCCTACGGCAGGAACAACGAGCTGAGGAAGATGCTCTCCGTGAAAGACCCTGCTACGACAAGCTGGCAATACCATTCGCAAGACGACAAGCTGCGCAAGGACATCCACCAGCTGCTCTACGATGCTGCTGGCAGCGACCACATCCTGCAACCCAAGGAACTGAAACGCTATATCAAGGAGAATGCCACGGATTTGGAAGATCTCCTCAACCTCCTGAAGACCAAGGTGCCGTCAAAGAACATCGTTCCGACTGACGCACAGCGTGTGGTAGGCATGAAGAAATTCCTCAAAGAGTTCACGCTCACCAACGAGCGCCACGTAGAAGAGGTTGGGCTATGGAAAGAATACCTTGTCTTCGCCACCCTCTTTGGCATCGGCGACCAGGTGCGCAAGGACATGGCAAAGATGTGTCCGGAATACATGGAGATGGACAACGTTGCCAACGCCATGATGAACGGTACTGAAGAAGGTATACTCTTCAACAACCTCCTCATCACCAGCGCTGCAGCACCCACCCTCGTTTCACAAGCCATAGCCCGTGCCAACGGCTCCGGCGGCTCCACGTCCTTCGGTGGTGGCGGCGGCTTCAGCGGCGGCGGCTCCGGCGGCGGCGTGAGGTAAGACCGTAGTCAATGGACAATGGACAATTGATAATTGATAATTGATAATTACAAATTTCATTCACTATAGTATTAACCCTTAAAACCAAACAATTATGACAGCAACAAAATCAATGTCATTCATGGAGGCTATCAAAGCCTGCTATGCAAAGTACTTCACATTCAGCGGTCGTGCACGCCGTTCTGAATTCTGGTGGTTCTACCTGTTTTCATCAATCGTAAACTGGATTGTCATGGGATGCATCCGCCACTTCCACACCGCTGCCGCTGAGGCTTTCAAAGACAACATCACCCTCGACAACCTGAGTGCCAAGATGGCTGAGGCTGAGGCTCTGGACAGCAAGTACCTGACGTTCTACATCATCGCAATGGTAGTTCTGCTCATTGTTACTACTATTCCTCTGTTGGCAGCTCACGCACGTCGTCTGCACGACATCGGCAAGAGTGGTCACCTGTTGTGGCTCACCCTCATCTGCGGTATCGGCTACCTCATCCCGCTGTTTATGGTTATCAAGGACGGCGATCCTCAGCCTAACCAGTATGGTGAGTCTCCGAAGTTCAAAGAAGAATAATCTTTGTGTGCGAAAGCCGCATAAAAACCAAGAGGGTATGCTTCGAAGCATACCCTCTTTTTTGAATAGGTTATCCGGAGATTCCAGAAATTCCAGGATTTCCAGAGGTTTCCGTATGCCTTCTATGCCTCTCCGCGGTTCGGTCCGAAAGGAGCTATGGTGCGCGAAGCCTGGTTGGGCATCTTTATCTTGCCGAACTCGTTCTCATACTTCATCACGTTCTCCTGGAGGGCTGCCAGCAGACGCTTGGCATGCTCCGGAGCCAGCAAGACGCGGCTGCGCACCTGTGCCTTCGGCACACCTGGCAGCAATGAAGCAAAATCTACTACGAACTCCGAACTGGAGTGCGAGATAATCGCAAAGTTACTATACACACCCTGTACCACGTCCTGTGGCAGGTCAATCTGCAGCTGTCCCTGCTTGTTCTGGTTGTTGTCCATATCGTTATTCTTTTAAAGTGTTTTCTGTGCCATAGACGAAGCCTACAGGTGTTCTTCCCTTTTCCGATGATACCATAGGCGAAGCCTACTCCCCTGTCATCATGAAAAAAAAGAGACCGGCAACACGAGTGTTACAGGTCTCTTCCTTGTGGGCGCTGAGGGAGTCGAACCCCCGACCCTCTGCTTGTAAGGCAGATGCTCTAAACCAACTGAGCTAAGCGCCCTGCTCGTTGTAAGCGGATGCAATGTCTGTGCAAACCGAATGCAAAAAGTTATTTTTGCTGAGGTGCCGCCAGACTTCGCTTCGCGTAAGCGGATGCAAAGGTAGGCAATAATTCACAATTCACAATTCATAATTCATAATTTCTTCCGCGCGTTAACGTTTTTTACATTATCATCCCTTTGTGGTGGGAATCATTAGGGAAAGTCCAATACCCCTTACTGTTTTCAATTCAAGGGATTCATCTTCTTCCATATATTTTCTCAACTTGGCAACAAAGACATCCAAGCTGCGCGAAGAGAAGAAGTCTTTGCCTTCTATCTGCCAGAAACGGCTAAGGAAGACCTCGCGGCGTACCACCTCATTCTGGTTTTCTATCAACAGCTGCAAGATACCTGCTTCCCTTTTGGTTAGCGTCTGCGTCTTTCCCGTCTCTTGATGGAGGAGCGTACATTTGCCTGTATCCAGTACAAACTTGCCGAAACGGTATAATGAAACCTCATTCCGACTGTCTTCCTTCCTCCGCATGCGTAGCAGACTACGGATATGTGCGTCCAACTCCTGCGGAATAAACGGCTTCTTCACATAATTGTCAATACCGATGGCATAACCTTCCAACAGACTGTTTGCCGACTTCACGCCTGTTGCCATGAGGATAATCGTGTCGTGGTCCACCTCACGAATCCTTCTCACCATCTCCATACCGTCCATCTCCGGCATCTCGATGTCAGCCACAATGACATGTGGATTGAATGTCTTCCAAGCCTCCAATCCCTTTTTACCGTTATTAGCGATGTGTACCTCGTAGCCTCCGATGATGTCTTCCAACGTCATCTTCTCCATGTAGGCAAGGTTCTCGTCGTCTTCAGCTATCAGCAGTTTGATATAATCCTTTTCCATGATGACTCTTTCGGTATGGTGATGGTAAACTCCGTGAACTTTTTCAGTTTGCTTCTGACGGTGACCTTGCCGCCGTGTGCGTGGATGACGCTTCGCACGTAGGCAAGTCCCAAGCCGAAGCCTGCAATCCTGTTCTTGCTCTTGCGCACGGCATCGGCACGTTCGAACTTCTCAAAGATGAGCCGCTGGTCCTTCTCAGAGATGCCGATGCCGTTGTCCCATATCCTGATGACGGTATTGTTGCCCTGCTCCTCTGCCGAGATGCGGACCTCCACCGTCTCTTTCGAGTATTTGACGGCATTGTCGATAAGGTTGTTCATCACCTCCTTGAAGTAGTCCTCCTCCACGTATGCGTCCTGCGCATCAATTTGAAGGTGGAACGTCACGGGCTTTTTAGCTTTCAGCGTATAGGCATCCGTCACCTCCCTGATCATCGGCTCCAACGGCACCGTCGTCTTGTAGATTTCCACTGACGGATTCTCTAATTTCGCAATTGTCAGTACCTTCTCCGTCTGTGCCAGCAGGCGGTACGACTCCTGCTCCATGATACCCAGGAACTTCACCTTATCCTCCGGCTTCTCCTCTATCTTACTGCTCATCAGTGCCTTGACACCGAGGATGATGGAGGTCAGCGGCTGCTTCATGTCGTGAATCATCGCATAGGTGTAATCCCGCCGCTCCCGTGCTATCCGTTTCTGCAGCCTGATAATACGGATTTGTTGAAAGATACTGATGAGAATTAATAATGCTACTACAAAACTGGCAATAATTGTAATGCCCAGTTTCTTTGCAAGAATCTGATAAGGATTTGTTAAAGAAAGTCTTATCGTAATAGGAGTACTCTGGCGAACAAAAATAGGAATTGTGTTTATCCTTCCAAATATATTATAAGTATCCTTTTGTGTTTGTTCTATAACGGTATCTTTCTCCTCTTTGTACAAGATGAAATCTTCTTTAATCTGATGGGAAAGAAGATTCTTATGTACAATCTTACAGAGATCCCTCATTGATAGGTCCTTACTTGTTTTCTTTATGAGATCTTCATTTAAAACAGCAAAATTGGGTTCGTGGGAATCTTCTGTTGATGCTATGATAGGAACACTATCAGGTACAAGTTTCATACGATTATCTGATTCCTCGAAAAGAGAAGATTCTAAGATTTTATAGAGGTCGTTGGATATATTTGAGCATGTATATATATATGCATTTACCAACCATATTACTTGCAATACGGCAACAGCTACAATCGCAATGATGCTAAATGCTTTGTAAGAATCTGTTTTGTTGTAGAACCTCATATTGATGGCAAAGGTACAACTTTTATGTGAAATCTTAACGTAAAAATAACGTAAAGATAACATTACGTTAACATAGTGTTTAGAAAAGGTGCCTTACCTTTGCACCCGAAAGTTCTGGAACTACTTAATAAATGTCTAACAATTAAAGTTTAAAGAAAATGAAAAAGAATCTTAGAGAATTGACAAAGGATGAAGTTAAGACCATTAATGGGGGAATGGACTATTGGTATCAGTCTGTAACCAACAATTCATTTTCCTTGATTATCCAAAGTACCCATAATTTTATTGCAGGGGTTTGGAATGGTATTACTGGTCAAACCGGCAAGTGGGTTAAAGTAGGTAAATAAAAGAAGTATTCAATGGTAATAAGAGAATTCTATGACTATTCTTTTTATGAATAATCAGTTATACGAATTCTCTTATTTCTCACCTTCTTTTGTCAATAGTTATCGTATGAGAGATTACATATTCCCCAGCAGAATCTGGCAATGCCTCTTGTTACTCGTTGTAACATTGGTGATTTCTGTTCCTGTTACCGCTTTGTTTCCGCCAGGCTTCATGATGATTGCAATGGCGATAGCAATGATGGTACCAGGTGTGGGCATTGCCCTTTATATGAATAGGAAAAAGGAAGCAGGACGGAGTTGGTTGAAAGGCGTACCTCTACCGACGGTATTCATGTATGCAGGCATTGCCTATGTCTTCGCCATAGGTCAGAACTTCCTTTTTCCTGAACTTGGCTCCTCTTACGCTATGGTACAGGAGAACCTAACCGTCTCTTATGCCCTTCTTGCTGTTTTTATAGGACCTGTTGCGGAAGAGTTCATCTTCAGAGGAGTCTTCCTTAACGGGCTGCTGTCACGATACCACCCTTGGATAGCGATAGCCTTTACGGGTATGTTGTTCGGTATCCTCCACTTTGATGTTGCTGCGCAGGGCAGTTATGATATACAGATGGTGCGGGCTATTGCAATTAGCCTGAATGGGTTGCTGTTTGGATATGTCTTCTATAGGACCTCGTCGGTATGGGCAAGTGTTGCGATGCACATGACTACCAACTTCTACTGCCTCTTTCCCATTGGTGAATTCTTAACGTAAAGATAACATAAAGATAACGTAACGTTAACATAGTGTTTGGAAAAGGTGCCTTACCTTTGTACCCGACAAATTTACTCATCTAGGACCTTACGGTGTACAGGTCAACCGAACAGAGAACAATGAAAAAGATGTATATGTTTGCCTTGATGGCATGGGTTTCAGCAACAGTGATGACTTCTTGTTCTACAGACGATGACGTATTTTCTCCGGAACCGACACGGTAAACACACCCAGGTACGCAGCTGAGGGGTACGACCGGCGGTTCATCAGATGACAACCTCTATTATGATGTACCGAACAATGACAAAGAATCGGATAACGGCGGTACTGTCAGCTTGCAGTATTTCAGAAAGTAAATTCCATGGCTGTTTCTAATCTGCTATAACAAAAGCAAAAACAGGACAAGTCGGTGACTCCCGACAAATACGAATTGGTTAGTCGCGCTACATCCCCGAGACACCTCCTTGCGGTGAATCGGGGATGTGCCATTTTTACGTCACCCTACCCGAAACCTCATTTCCTCTTGGAGCATATCCATAACATAGGGTCTTAACCCCTCACGAGGTCCACTCCGTCGATAAAGGGGCGCTCAAGGTGGCGGTCAAACTGGTTGCGCTTGCCGGCAGGTGTAAACTTACAGAGGATACGCTTCACATGCTTCTTCAGGTTGTAGTCCTCAGGTTTCTCCACCATATCGCTCTGAATGGTCAGGTGGAAGCGGCCGAAACCGTCGAGCACCACCGTACTGCCATCCTGCAGCCTGTTCGTCATCTCTGCCACCAGCGCATCGACAGCATGCTTCACATCCGACTCCGTCAACGACGTAGCATGACAGATGCTGCGAGCCAAGTCGTCTGTATGTACCTCACCTCGTGAAACCACCTTTCCAAACCAGCGGTTCACCAATCCTTTACGCTTCAATTCTACAAGTCTGATACGTAATGCCATAATCTTATCCTTTATTTTACTTTGCTTTTCAGGCACAAAGATAGTATTTATTCTTCGAATATACAATACTATTATGATAAAAAGTGATGTTTCTAAAAGTAAAAAGTAATGTTTTACTTGGTAAAATATAATGTTTTACTTAGTAAAAAGTAATGTTTTACTCAGTAAAAAGTAATGTTTTACTTTATGAAAGAAATACATTTGATAAATCAATGTATTGGAGTGAGGGTATAAAAAACACCTCCCCGAAACGCCATGTACGTTTCGGGGAGTTGTTAAGTTTCGGAGATATGTTACTTCTTTCCCGTTAGCTGTTCCTCAACTCGCCTGATTAGCTCTTTTTCCCTTTCTTCTTGAGACTTTGGAGAGAGAACCGTTTTCGGGTTAGCTGCTATTTTCTTTGGAGAAGAGTGAGGCCTATCTACTTTTGGAACCTGGTCTATCGGAAGGTTATAATATGTACGTTCCTCGCTTCCATTTACCAAGACTAATTTCGTATCAGTCAGTTCCTTGATGGTATAAACCGTAATAAAAACCTCTTTCTTTCCTTTGGGGCAAACTTCTTGAAAAGTTTTGATATACTTTCCGCTTCGGATTTTACCCACTTTTGCTTTTTCGTAGACACTGTCATTGGTAGCTGACAAGCAATAAAGAAGCGGGATGTCAAGCGTTCTATTATCACGCCCCTCCACATGGAAAGTCACAGAATCCGTTGTAAAGGTATAATAAACACTGGGATTAAAATCCAACCTCCATTGCTTAGAGAGCAAATCCTTCATCTGATACTCTTGCGCCTGCAGGCTTTGCAAGCCTACAAGAAGTATTAGTACAGTTATGATCTCAATTCTCTTTTTCACCTCTTAATTTAATCTTGTAATAGCTTATGATTTAAATGAAGGTATTCCCTAATATGATTACGGCTTATAGCCATTGTCCATCTTGCAATATCTCCATTCATCGAGTCATCGGAGGAAAGTTGTTAGTTTCCTCTGTATTTTTTCAACAATTCTCGCTCAACCTCTTCAGAATTTGGAGATACTGATTGATTCTTTTTCGGAATATTCTGTTTCAATGATGCAACATTACACTTCTTTTGTGCTCTTAATAGCCTGATTTTATCGATTGGCAAATTGTAAAGAGCAAGTTCGTTTGTTCCATTTACTAAGACAAGGGACGTTTCGGTCAACTCCTTTATCTCATACGCTACCACTTCAGGTATTTTCTTTCCTTCACGAGTCAGTTCTGCATAAGCAATGATATACTTGCCCTTTTTCTGCTTGCCAACTTTCTGAGCATCGAAAACGGTGTCTTTTGTTACTGACAGATAATAAGGCATTTCCAAGAACTTAGACGTTTCTCCATTTCTCATCAGCAACCAGGTTGTCCATACCGCCTCAGAGAAATCACAATAGCAACCTTCATCTCCTAATTTCCATTGCTTTGAGAGTAAATCCTTCATCTGATACTCTTGTGCTTGCAGGCTTTGCAAACATGCAAGAAATGACAAAATACTTATTATTTTTATTCTCAGCCTCATCTCCTATTCTGTTAATTTATTTTGTTGTGATTGAAGGAATTCCCTGATTTGGTTACGGCTAACAACCCAGTTCCATGTGGCTATATCACCATCCAAAGAATCATCGGAAGTAAGCCGTGTGTTCAGGATAATATTCTCAAACACCCTTATATCGTTATCTGTAAAATGGGATGAAACTGTAGGATTCATCATGAAGGTGACTTTCTTAATGACACCTTCATGCGGTGTTATTACTAACTTGCAAATAATAGGATTAAACTTATATCTTAAGAACTCATTCAACGACTGGACAGGAATTTGCTCTATGATTTTATTAGCCATTTGCTTTAAAATGCCTTTCTGTTTCGACATATATTCGTTAAATCCCCAATAATCTTTAATCCATTTCAAATTGAGTAAGCTATCATCATTTTTGTGTTTGACATATATTTCAGCAAATGTATTCACAGAATTCTCACGCACCACACTGTCTGCTTGTGCCAAACTACAATTCTCCTGTTCAGTTCCATTGCAGGTTTGACTGCATAAAGTTAAACATCCTGTACAGGACATTATCAAAGCAATTATGTAACACTTCATTTTCATACTTAAATATATAAATTTATTTACTCTTTCTTAACGGAATAACACATAACGCAAATATAATGTTAGCATTATTCTTTCCTATTAGAAACATTTATATCTAATATATCAAAAAAGTAATCCCAGTTCCAATTATAATTGTTTTCCAACAAATTACTGTAGTTGGGATTGTTCTCGTGACCTGCTTGGAATGCATCAAAATACTCCATGATTTTATTTGTAAAAGTCTTTCTATCAAAGTTTCCATCTTTATCAAAACAACTTTCAATAAACTTTTCCCAGCCATAATTGCCTTCATGGTCAAAACCTTCAAGCGTAAAACTGAATCCATCTCCTCCATCAAAATGACTTTTATAATAAGCATATAAATCCCCTAATGCGTGTTCTTGAAACTCTTCAGCGGACATAGACTTAGTATCAAGTGCTCCTGTTATATCTTGAACTGCATGAATAGCTTCTCGCAATAACATATAGCTTTCTAACGATGAAGTAATTATAGATTTCTTTTCTGAATCGTATGATGAATAACCACCATGAGGACTTCTATAAGTAGGATTGTAACTTATTTTTATATGATTTTCCTTCAATATATTTTGGATTTTTTCTGGCAGCTTCTCAAATGCTTTTTTTAACTGTTCAGGTATTACATAGCCATCAGACTTATCTGGGTTATTGTCCCTATCACTATGGTCTATAGTATCATCGCCATCATCGTATCCGTATCCATCGTCTTCATCGCCATTGTCGTTATTATCATAACGCCTCCACCAATCATCATCATCGTCATTGTTTGATGCAGATCCAACGACAACAACCTCATCCAATTCTTCAGATCTCCAATACTCACTATTCGAAGACAAATAGATTTCGAATGAGTCGTCGTCGTCATTAGTTCCGCTATCATCGTCGTCATCGTCGTAGAAGTTATCATATGAATACCAGTCATCATCGTCGTCATCGTAACAGGCATAGCTGTTTGCAGTGCATAATGACAATGCAAAAATAAGCATTATAAGTTTTATTCTATCCATTTTTCAATCTATTTAACGATAAACTTATGCGACTGCGTCCCGCTGTTGGTCTGTACCTCAACGATGTAGGTTCCGGCATTCAGATTCAGATGGTCGCAACGGAAAGCATTCTCACCATGATGCAAGTCAGATGCATTAAACTGCTTAACCATTACACCACCAACAGAATAGATACGTATAACGGCATTGTCGGCAACATCTACGCCATTCAGGTACAGTGAGCCACCGTTATAGGCAATTTGACTGATTGCCGTCGTACCGCCATCATAGCCTTCATCGTCTACACGGTGCATGGACAGCACGATTGGGCGGCGATAGTTGCGGGTTTTCAGGTTAAGGCTCCGTAACTTGGCTGTCAGCTGGTTGTCTTTTCGTTCAAACTGACTTTTGGTGATTACCCACTTAAAACCCTTCTGATAGTCTTTCAGCCGATTTTCTATGTAATAGTCGTCTTTTGCAAAAGGCGTATAGATGGTGATTAGCGAGTCGTTCTTGTAATAATACATCGCTACGCTGTCGCCCATGTGTTCAAATCTGCATGAAACGGGCTCACTGTTGACCAACTTGGTGTTTGACCAGTCGTAGGTGTATGCAACTCCTTCCCACTTGCCTACAAGGTCTTCCATTCTGACATTATCGAAGGATGTGGTTGAGAAACCAGACGTAGGCATGTTGGCACGCGCCATACGTTTGGCTTTGTTACGACGCACGTTGATGGAATCCAGAAGTCCGTTTTTAGTGACATCTATCGTCCAGTCATGCCCATTTTTTGATGCCAGGTCGAAGTATTCCTTCGCCTTTGCCAAATCCTGTTTGTCTCCAAAGCCATTGGCATAGAACGACCCTAAGAGGAAAGCACAACCTGCGTGGTTCTTCTCTGCTCCTTTCTTCAAGTAATAGATGGCTTGGTCATAGTTTTGTTCAGTTCCAAGACCTTTATACAAGAAGTAGCCTGTTCCATAATATCCCTGTGCAGAACCAGCCTCTGCCGCTTTCTGATACCATGCAAAAGCCTTTTGAAAATTGACTGGTCTTCCGATACCTTTCTGATATATCAGAGCAAGGTTGCACATGGCCTTTTTGCTGCCCTCTTCTGCTGCCTTCTTGAACAGGTTAAAAGCGGCATGGGGATTCTTCTTCACTCCGTCACCCGTCAGATACATTCGTCCCAGTTCGTTCATTGCCCGGGTATTTCCTTCCCAGCTCAAATGTTTATAAATGGCAACAGCCTTGTTTAAGTCAACATCCCGAACAATTCCAAATCTATATTGTTTGGCTAATTTCAACAATTGTGCTGTTGACAGTTGCTGTATGCTATCATTCTGTGCCTGTACGGACATCCCGACTAACAGCGAAAGAAATAGCATAATCAAGATCTTCTTTTTCATTTTGCTAACGTTTAATTAGTTCCACATAACACTTCCTGAACGTACTTTCCCAAGTCCTTTCTGCTTTTCAATATTCAGACTCTCCTTGAGCGACTTTGGTTGAACTTGCTTCAGTCGACTGATGTTGTTCTTCTGTGTGGCAAAGTCATATTTATCCTTGACATATACGATTTTCTCTAACATCAAATAATCATAGATTTCCTTTGACATATCCTCCAGTTCCGCTTCAGAATAATTGCCACCTTCTCTCAATAGGGAAACCCTGTATGCTGTCTTCGCCTTAACTTCGGGAGCACTGGTTAATCTGATATATTGAGTCTTTTGAGCTTCTGTCAGAATACTCATCAATGCCTTATGGTAGGCTTTTCCTGCATCATACCGCAATTGGGCTGCGGCTTCGGGATTAACCACCTTGTATGATGCTGAATCTGACAATGTCAGGAATTGTTCATACGCTTTCTGTATGGCTGATTTCTGAGTGTCATTAAGAGGGACGTATTTACTGACTTCCTCGGTTTTTACGTTTGCTCGGGTTTTTCTCATGACGCGGTTTTGTGCCTGAAGAGTTATCGAAAGCAGGCATAAAACAAGTAGCAATAAACTTTTTCTTTTCATTTCCATATTAGTAATTTGTTTTAATTATAGGTCTTTTTACTCTTTTGTTTCCACAGTTCCCATATACTGCACCTCTTTACGTGTACGTACATAGATGTCGAGTGGTTGATTGCTCTTGCTGGAGAGATCCAGCTGGATATTATCATCATCAAAGATGCTAGTCTCGCTATCCACAACATGCCCATTAGACACAGCAAGGATTTCCACTTCATCGTTATTCTCCTGTACTTCCACTTTCAAGGCTTTTGTTGCTTTACAATACTTCGGACTCACCACAGTTCCGTTCGACATAATAATACGCGGAAAATGAATACTTGTATTATTCCCCTGTGCCATGCATGTTAGACTGCAAAGCAAACTAATCGCTATTGATATTTTTCTCATTTTAAATCTGATGTTTTGTTTTTAATTTGTTTTGGACTCAAGTCGTTTGTTGGAATTCCGAATGCAAAATTAGATTTGGAATTATAACCCTACTATTATTTTCCAGAAAACTTTTACAGCATGTTACATTTGCAATAATTACACAAACTCCTACAAATCAAGATGTTAGATAGACTATTTTATTATTTACAGCAAGAAAACTGTAACAAATCCAGGCTCTTGTTCTGAGGATAATCACGAATCTTTCTCAAAAAACAATCAGAAATAATTTTTACTTCATGCAAAATAATCGTAACTTTGTGGATGTGAAAAAGACGCGATATGAGAAACGTTATATACATATATCTGTTTTTGCTAACCACATTATTCTCCTCTTGCCATAATAATATGGGAAGGGAAACATTAGAAAAAGTGGACTCGTTATTAAAGAAAGAGCAAAATGATTCTGCATTAAGCATGCTTTCACAGATGAATACGTCTGAACTAAATAAAGACCAGTACATGTTCAGAAACTTACTGCTGAGCATTGCGCAATTCAAATGTTATGTTCCTATCCCCAATGATTCAATAATCAAGGAGTGTGTACATTATTATACGAAAACAAAAGAAAAAGATAAACTTGCTGTTTCCTACCTATATCATGGTGCCATTATGACAACATTAGATAAAATGGAAGAAGCCATCAATAGTTTGAAACAGGCAGAAACGTTAGCAACAGAACTAAACAATGCTGATCTGAATATTAAAACTAATGTTTATCTTTCCTACGTTAATGGACGGACTGGTAATCAAAGGAAGTCTTTAGAGTATATTTTAAAAGCATTACATATAGCCAAAAGCATTAATAATAAACGATGGATAGGTTATTGTTTGGATCACATCGGCAGTGTATATTCTTCAATGAATATACCAGATAGTAGCAATTACTATATAGAAAAAAGCATACCGTACACAAAATATCTTCCTCGTATAGAACAACCATACCTCATCAATAACCAAGCTGCTGTGTTTTGGAGGAAAGGAAATGTTCATCGGGCGGAAGATTATCTGAAGATGTCACTTTCCATATATCCAATGGAACAAACATATGGTCTTTTAGCGAAGTTATTTACAGAACAAAACAAATTGAAGGAAGCAGACAGTTTATGGAAACAAGTACTACATACTAAAGACATTCAGACAAAAGTAAATACGTTATACCCCTATTCTGAATGGTTATACAAACAAGGGCGGCTCAAAGAAGCATGGGAAACGGCAATGAAAGTTCCTGCATTGAAAGACAGTCTGGCACAGCAACAACAGGCAGAAGCTATCATGGGAAGGCAGACAGCATACGACAGACAAGTGGCAAGGATGTTATACCAGCAGAGAATAGAAAGGTTAACCTACAGTGTTGCCTTCATGTTGCTGTTTGTCATCATTGTCTGGATGATCTTCTACATCAAATCTCAACGCACCAAGAAACAAATGGCAGAAAACCAACTGCTCTTATCTAACTATATCCAAGCGCACGAAGAATTAAAGAAAAAAGGAAAGGAACAATCTAAGGAAGTAAATGAGTTAAACAAGAAGATTGAAGCACTGCGCAACCAACAGACAACCATATTGGCTAAAGGGAAGGTGCGCTATGAAGAAATTGTGAACGGAGGTAATACCGCTACATGGCATAAAGCGGACTTAAATGATTTTATGGAGTATTACCGAACTGTTAATTTCCCTTTCGTCATACACTTAGAACAAGACTTCAAGTCGCTGCCCCCTTCTAACAAAACAATTTTGTCACTATACGAAATGGGATACGACGACACTGCGGTAGCCTACATCATGAGCATGACGGAAGGAGCACTGCGTACAGCAAAGTCAAGAATTAACAAGCGATCAAGAGTACGGGCATAAAAAATCCCCGCAGCTCCCGAAGGAACTACGAGGAAACACCCCAGTGGGCGCTGAGGGAGTCGAACCCCCGACCCTCTGCTTGTAAGGCAGATGCTCTAAACCAACTGAGCTAAGCGCCCTTGCTCGTTGTTTGCGGGTGCAAAGGTAGGAAATAATTCACAATTCACAATTCATAATTCATAATTTCTTCCTTGCCTTAACGTTTTTTATAAAGTCTAGAGACTAGAGTTGAGAGATGAGAGACTAGAGTTGAGAGTCTAGAGACTAGAGACTAGAGTTGAGAGATGAGAGATGAGAGATGAGAGATGAGGGATGAGGGAAATAAAAAAAGTGTCTCCGTAAACGGGAGACACTTTTTTGTATGGTAATTGTTGGATTACTTGTGCTCAGGAACTTCTGTAATCTGAACAGTTGCACGACGGTCGAAGTCCTTCGGCAGGTCAACACCGAGGATGTTCACACCACCCTTAGCAGCGGTAGAGATCTTGCTTGCAGAAACACCCATGCCGATGAGTTCGTTCTTAACGGTCTCAGCACGCTTCTGAGAGAGTTTCTCGTTGGTGGCGGGAGAACCGGTAGAGCTGTCAGCATAACCAGTTACGAGGACGCTTGCGTCGTTGTCCTTAGCATACTTAGCAAGAGCGCGAACGTTTACGAGGTCCTTCGGGTTTGCAACGTCAACCTTTGCGAGGTTGAAGAATACAGAAACCGGAGTGGTGATGAATTCCTTAACAGACTCAGATACCTTCTCAACAACCTTCGGCTGGTCGAGGAGCTTGCGCAAACGAGCGTTCTCAGCCTCAGCATCACGCAGCTTAGCGTTGAGAGCGTCGATAGCAGCCTGGTGAGCAGCGTTGATAGCGTCAACATCGGGCACCTTGTTCCAACCTGTTCTGCCAATGTTGTAGGTCAGACCGACTTCAGCGTACATGTTGTTATCGTGAGAATCCCATCCACGACGGCCACCGCCGTACTCAGGTCCATCGATGTCACCCTCGAAACGGTTCCATCCTACTTCGAGGAAAGCACCTACCTTCTTAGTGATTCTGAACTGTGCCTGTACACCAAGGCTCAGGTCCATAGCATAGAGGTCGTGAGTCATTGTGCGACCAAGACCAGCGCCAAAGAACGGAACGATGTTCAGGAAACGGTTCTCATTGTAACCACAGATGATGTTGCTGGCGTTCAGCATAATCTGACCGTTCAACACCCAGTACTTGTTGAAGTTACCACCAATCTTGTCAACACCAGGATAAACAGACTTACCCCAGATACCCTGAGCCTTCAAACGAACACCGACCTCAGGAGCAAACCACTTACCAATGGCAATAGCTGCACCTGGGCTTGAACGGAACTTCTTGAACGGGCTGCGAGGCAGACCTGCACCATGTTCTGTAGCTGCGTACCATGCATTCCAGTCGAAACCAGCCTGTACGAACCAGTTGCTGAAGAATGAATTGGTTGCTACGCTGTGCTTACTTTCCTGTGCAAAAGATGCAACAGAAACACCGGCAAAAGCCAATACAATCAATAATTTTTTCATAACCTTTTTATTAATAAATCAAAAAAATAATACCTTATTTAGCTAAATCAATCTGCAAAATGCGGTGCAAAGTTAGCAAATTATTTCAATTAGCATTACTTTTTTATAAAAAAAAGCACGTTTTCAGCAAAAAAAATGCCATCTCCAAGCAACAATTTGGGGTTTTATGAACTTTTAATCCAACAAACGACTGATTTCCTGTTGCGAAAGGATGCCCAATATGGATTTCCCGTCAGGAGAATAATTTACATTACTGCATGCAAAGAGGTCGTTGACCAGCCCTTCCATCTCATCATTGCTCAGCACCTGTCCATAGGGGATGGCGGCACTATGTGCCAGACTCAAGGCGAGCGAACGGCTGATTTCATCGCGCAGGCTTACTCCTTTCTCCGATGCATCGACAACCATATCGGTGATAAGCGATACTACAGGAACCCCATCGAGACCTGCCGGAACGGCATTGACGGCATAACTGCCACCACCGAGGTTGGTCAGTTCGAACCCCATATCTGCCATCTCCGGCATCATTTTTTCCAAAAGGACGCCCTCCGTAGCCGACAGTTGGACTACTTCGGGAAAGAGAACCTTCTGTGCTTCCACCTTATGTTCTTTTTGGTGACTGAGGTACTGCTCATATAATATACGTACGTGCGCGCGATGCTGGTCGATGACCATCAGTCCAGACTTCACGGCAGTCATGATATACTGTCCTTTATACTGGTAGTGAACGGGAGATTTCTCTTCCATGAGCTCGTCGGACGACTGTTGGTCAAAGAATGTCTGCTGCGGTTTTGTCTCTATCCCCTCATAGAGTTGTTCCCATTCCTTGGGTACCGAAGGCCGGGTATAGGCAGGAACGGGTGTTTCTTTGAACGGATTGTATTGCGGGTTGAGCTTCACCTGTGGAGCAGCGACCTCCCGATGAGCATCGAATACGGGAATGTCGGGGCGACCTTCGGTGTCAAAGTCAATCTTCGGAATCTCATTGAAACGTCCGACAGCCTCCTTGACAGCAGCAGAGAGAATCTGCCAGATGGCTTGTTCATTCTCAAACTTGATTTCCGTCTTCGTAGGATGGATATTCACATCGATATCGGCTGCAGGCACATCGAAATACAGGAAATAGGGAATCTGCACGCCTACAGGCAACAAACGCTCGTAGGCATTCATGACCGCCTTGCTGAAATACGGATGCCGCATGTAGCGCCCGTTGGCGAAGAAATACTGTTTGGCACCTTTCTTGCGGGCAGCTTCGGGTTTTCCTACGAAGCCGTGTATGGTGCACATCGTCGTCTCTACGTCCACCGGCAACAGGTCTTGGCTGATTTTCTTGCCGAAAATATCCACGATTCGCTGTCGCAAGTTCGATGCTTTCAGATGATACAACTCCACATCGTTGCTCTGCAACGTGAAGGAGATTTGCGGATAGACCAGCGCAATGCGTTCAAAAGCTGTCAGGATATTGTTCAATTCCGTGGTATTCGACTTCAGGAACTTACGTCTTGCCGGCACGTTGAAGAAGAGGTTCTCTATCATGAAGTTGCTACCCTCTGGACAAGAACAGGGCTCTTGTCCGACAAACCGGCTGCCAGAGATAGAGAGATGGGTACCGATAGCATTACCACGCAGGCGTGTCTTGAGTTCAATCTGGGCTACCGCGGCGATGGAAGCCAGCGCTTCACCGCGGAAACCCATCGTATGCAAGGCAAACAAATCGTCGGCCTGACGGATTTTCGATGTGGCATGGCGCTCAAAAGCCAGACGGGCATCGGTCTCCGACATTCCTTTACCATCGTCTATCACCTGAATGGAAGTCCTGCCGGCATCGATAATCAGTACGTCGATATGGGTGGCATCGGCATCCACAGCATTCTCCACCAACTCCTTGATGACGGAAGCCGGTCGCTGTATCACCTCACCAGCAGCAATCTGGTTGGCGACGGAATCGGGTAACAACTGTATAATATCACTCATCGGTTTCTTCTATTCTTCATGTCCAGCACCTGACGTGGCGGTGCAACAAACATTTTCTGGTCCTTACGCGCTGGCACCTCTACCCAACGGTAGAGGTCGTCCTTGCTGCGCGGACGAATTTCTTCGTACCATGCAAACTGCGGCAGCTGTTCTTTGCCTGGTGGCAGTTGCGTCATCGGATACAAGGTTGCCGTAAACTTAGAAGTCCAGATATGGTCGAGCTTTCGTTTTTCAGCCATAAACATGCGCAAGGTATCGGTCTCCAGATAGTTCAGGCCTATCAACGAACTGTCTTTCTCTTCTTCAGGGAAATAGATGGTCAGCACGTTACCAACGGCCTCGTTGTATTTCATTTCGCCTTTCTCAAAATAGGCATGCATCTCCTTGGAAGATATCTGGTTGAAATGTTCCTTGTCGCGGACTTGCTCTGCCGAGAACGCATTCCCTAATACATGCATCTCACGAACCGTGGAGTCGTTCATGAACGCTTTGATGGAGTCGCCCATCAACTGGCGGTTGTCGCTCCATACGACAGGATTCTGTCGCATCGTCATGCAGGAGTCTTTGGAATTGAACACCAAAAGGTTGCATACCGCCTGTATGTCCTTGCGATATGCCCTGACATGCGGATAGCAATACACCTCGCGATAGACGGAGTCAGTATCCAGATGGAACGCTTTCATGCGCAAGGTGTCGGCATGCATATACAAGGTATCTTTCCTGGAGAATTCCTTGACCAGCGCATGACCGAAAGCGATGGCTGAAGAGTCGGTATAGTTGACACTGTCTGCCAACAGGGCGTTCTTGTTCTTGTAATCGGTATAGACCACATTGCCTGTACCTCTGCCCACGCGTTTCTTCTCGTTGTAGAAAAGGTGGTCGCCCGTAACAACTCGGTTGTTGACTTTATCGACAATTTTCACCTGCCCGTGTCCCTCACTCTCACCCGTGGTATTGTTATATTTCAGGTTATCGCCCTCCACATCGCGTTCTTTCGATGTGATAGTGGAACGGCCGTTCAGTTCCATGCGGTCGGTCTTGCTGTAATAATATCCGTCTTCTGTATGGACAACCTCACCCTTGTTACCCTTGATCACCGACGGTCCAATGACATGAGCCTGCTCCGTTTCGGTGTTGTAGTTCAAATGTTCAGTGTTGATGGTGTATTTCGGACTCTTCATCACCACGTTCTCGTAGAAGTTTGCCTCATGACGGTCGATGTAATACTCGCCCGACAACGAAGTGACGGTGGTCTTTCCAGCTGTCAGCCTGCCGCCATTGCCTCCAAAGAAGTTGGCATATTCCGTGCCGCTGTTGTAGTCGAGGCTGTCGCAATGAAGGGAGCGGCCGGGTTGTGTCAGCACAACATGCTGACGAGCCTGAAACAATTCCGAACTGCTGTCGTAGGAGGCACGGTCACAAACCAAGGTGATGTTACCGCTTTTCTGCATGTGCACATGACCAAAAGCCTGAAACGTGTTTTGATCTTGATTATAATAAGCACTGTCGCAACTCAGTCGGGTGTCCTGATAGCGAAAGCGGACGTGCCCTTTCACAATCTGCACACCAGGTTTGAGAAATTGGTCGTAGCGGAGTTTGTCAGCATGGTCGAGGTACACCTTCTCGTCCTTTGCCTTACGTCCTTTCTGCGCATGGGCAGGCACGGACAGATAAAGTCCAAACAGGCACAGAAGCATCACCATGATGATTCTATGCCCGTTGCCATTGGTATGCGAATCGCCGTTTCTCAATATCATTTCATCCAACCTTCGTATTCAAAATTACAATTCTGATATTCCGGACTCATCCGCACGTAGGTGTCTTTGATTTTGTCAGCCACCCATTTCTTGATTCTCTCTTCCCGTAGATGAGCCATGACGATATCCTTCATCGCCTGGAAATCTTCTGTAATGGAGGCGCGATGGGCATCAATCCGGTTCTTCAGTTTCACCAGAGCACACACTGTTTTTCCGCGTGAATTGGTCATCACGAAAGCATCTGACAAGTCACCGACCTGCATTTTCTCAACGACACGCGCCACCTCGGTGGGCAGATCTTGCATACGGAAACGTGATGTTCGTGAACTTTCGGATGAATTTACCATCAAACCATTGTTATTACGGGTGTCTTTGTCATCGGAAAGATAGGCAACAGCCGTTTCAAAGGCATATTTACCAGAACGTACTTCGTTTGCCACGGAGTCTAATCGAATTTTCGCCTGCTCCGTTTCTTCTGCTGAGATACGTGGTTTCAACAGGATATGACGACAGTTGACTTTCTCTCCACGACGCTCTATCAACTGAATGATATGGTAGCCAAACTCTGTTTCTACGATTTTGGAAATCTTACGCGGATCGGTCAGGTTGAAAGCTACTGCCGCAAAAGCGGGATCGAGCATGCCACGACCGGTCAATCCCAGTTCACCACCCTGACGTGCCGTTCCTGGGTCTTCTGAATAGAGACGAGCAAGGGTGGCAAAGGTGGTCTCACCCTTAGTAACGCGATCAGTATATTCGCGCAACTGGTCTTTTACCCTATTGACTTCTTCGGCTGGTATCCTCGGAGTCAGCGTCAGGATCTGGACTTCCACCTGGGTAGGTATCATCGGAATGCTGTCGGCTGGCAGGCGATTGAAATAGGCACGCACCTCTGCCGGCGAAACGGTCAGGTCTTCAACCAGTTTCTGTTGCATGCGCTGTGTCAGCAACTGGTTCTTGTAGTCGTCGTGCAGGTCCTTACGCAACTGTGAAATAGATTTCCTTTGCAACTGCTCTAACCGCTCTTTCGAACCGATACGTGGGTCTTGTATCCAATAGTTAATGCGCTGCTCCACACCTTGCACAATCTCTGCCTCTTTCACCTCGATACTGTCAATGGCTGCCTGATGCAGAAACAGTTTCTGGATGGCTATCTGTTCTGGAATACGGCAATAGTCTTCTGCTGTCAAGGTCTTGCCTTCCATCTCCATGGACATGCGACTCACTTCAACATCCGACTTCAATATGGCTTCATCGCCGACAACCCATACCACCTCATCAATGACACTGGCGGGATTTTTGTCAGCCACCGTACCTGTCGTACGACTTTCCTGTCGTATACTCTGTGCCGTATCGACAGCTGTAGAGTCGTCGGCTGCCAACATCCTGCCCGTTGCCATACCGCTACGAGCATTCATGCCCATTGCCATAATAGCAAGGACCGCCAACGCACCACCTGTCTGATAGATTCTATACTTCATAGATGTCTGTGTTCCTAATGCTTATTGACTGTTGCCAACACATCTTTATTGACAACGACTGAATATTTTTTGCGCAGCTGGGCTACCCATTCTTTCTCCAAGGCATCCTGATAGTCGGCTGTCACTAGTCCGCGAACATCCTCAAACTCTTTCGGAGCCGTCAGTTTCTTACCGAAAGTGGCATCAATAGGATAGCCCTTTGTCTCGGGCACCTCAACATTCTGTTTGAAAATCTCACGGTCAATCAGTTTGTTATCGCCTTGTTTGAAGATTCCTTTCTCTACACGGATGCGGATGGTGGAATCGTTGTTGAAGGTTTTACGAAGTTGCTCTGCCCATTGGTCGAACGGCAGACTTTTCACGCAATTGCGGACTGCCTTCACATCCTTTTGGTCTTTCACATGATAGGCAATTCCTTTGAAGCGCGGTGCATCCCACTTGTACTTCTTCTTGTTCTTCTTGAAATACTGTGCCAGTCCGGCATCGTCCTTTGCGGCTTTGTCCCATACTTCGCGGTTGCTGACTTCAAACAGCAGCAAACCGTCGTGGTATTCACGTATCAGGTTTTTCAAGTCTGCATCCTGAGCCTGCATCTCTTCAGCCCTCTTATCAAGAATAGTCTCTGTCGTCAGAGTACCCTTGCTGGCTTCTACCTGAGCCTTCAGCTTGTCATCGACAATCTTGTCTCTTACGCCACGTGCCTCGAGATAGCGCACAATATTGGTGTGCAGGCTATCATAAGGAGGAACCTGCGAACGCTCATTCATCTTGATGATATGATAGCCGTAAGGAGTAAGGAAAGGTTTACTCATTTCCCCTGTCTTCAGTGCATAGGCGGCATCTTCAAACTCTTTCACTGTCTGGCCAGGCCCCATCATAGGCAACTGACCACCGTTACGTGCAGAACCTGGATCCTGAGACACCTTCTGTGCCAAAGCAGCAAAGTCGGTTCCCTGAACTAATGCATTATATACGGAGTCGATGCGCATCTTCACGGCATCTTGTTCTGCCTGCGAAGCTTTCTGGTTGAGCCTCAACAGGATATGTGAAGCTTTGAACAAGCCACGAGGACCAATCTGCTTGACCAAATTGTCATAATAATCCTTCGCCTCCTTCTCCACATCGGCATCGGAAACAAATGACGGACGAATCTGCTGGTCGCGATAGGTCAGGAACTCCTTCTTAAACGAAGAAAGGGTATCGAGGTGGGCATCGAGAGCTGCCTGAACCTTCAACTTATAATTGACGAATAGGTCAACATACTCGTCAATGCTCTTCTTGTCAATGACTCCTTCTGAATTGTTCTTGTTATAGGAATATTCGAACTCCGAACGACTGACAGGTTGTCCGTTGATGGTCATAATCGTTGGATCGTCTTGTGCTTGTGCTACAGAAGCGACAAACAGCATGATTGCAAATAATATTCTTGATTTCATCGTCTCGAGTTGTAATTTGTAAATCGTATATTGTAAATGTTGAATTGTTATTCTGGACGCGAATAGTTGGGTGCTTCACTTGTAATCGTGATGTCGTGCGGATGACTCTCCATGACACCGGCATTGGTGATGCGTACAAACTTAGCATCGTGCAGGCGGTTGATAGAGTTTGCGCCACAATAGCCCATGCCGGCACGCAGACCGCCAATCAACTGATAAATGACTTCCTGAACGGTTCCCTTATATGGCACACGACCAGCAATTCCTTCCGGGACAAGTTTCTTGACTTCTTTCGTGTCACCTTGGAAATAACGGTCTTTCGAACCATGCTTCTGTTCCATGGCCTCCAACGAGCCCATGCCACGATAGCTCTTGAACTTACGTCCGTTAAAGATGATGGTGTCGCCGGGGCTCTCTTCCGTGCCTGCTACCAACGAACCTATCATGACGCTACTGCCTCCGGCTGCCAATGCCTTGACAATATCACCGGAGTAACGCAGACCGCCGTCAGCAATCAAAGGAACATTCGTACCTTGTAGTGCACTATAGACATCATATACAGCACTCAACTGGGGTACGCCGACACCGGCAACGACACGTGTCGTGCAGATGCTGCCTGGACCGATGCCCACCTTGATAGCGTCGGCACCATTCTCCACAAGCATTTTAGCTGCCTCACCAGTTGCCACATTACCTACCACGATATCAATATTGGGGAAAGAGCGCTTGGCTTCAATCAACTTCTCAATCACGCCCTTAGAATGACCATGGGCTGTATCAATAACAATAGCATCGGCTCCGGCATCTACCAATGCCTGCATACGCTCCAACGTATCTAAAGTAACACCGACACCAGCAGCTACGCGCAGACGGCCTTTCTCGTCCTTGCAAGCCATTGGCTTGTCCTTTGCCTTGGTGATATCCTTATAGGTAATCAAACCAACCAAGCGGTTGTCCTTATCCACAACGGGCAGTTTCTCAATTTTGTTCTCCTGCAGAATCAGAGCTGCATCAATCAGATTTGTCTGCTGATGAGTCGTCACAAGATTCTCTGACGTCATCACCTCGTCTATCTTCTTATCCAAGCGACGTTCAAAGCGCAGGTCTCTGTTCGTGACGATACCCACCAAATGGTTCTCCTCATCAACAACGGGAATACCACCAATATGATATTCTGCCATAATGTTCAGCGCATCCTGAACGGTACAACCTTTGCGAATCGTCACCGGATCGTAAATCATACCATTCTCGGCACGTTTCACAATGGCTACTTCACGTGCCTGAGCTTCTATAGACATGTTCTTGTGAATTACACCGATTCCACCTTCACGGGCAATGGCTATTGCCATAGATGATTCCGTGACCGTGTCCATCGCTGCCGTAACAAACGGCACATTCAGCTCGATGTTACGAGAGAAGCGGGTTTTCAACTCCACCGTTTTCGGCAGCACTTCGGAATAAGCGGGAACAAGCAGGACGTCGTCGAAGGTCAGACCATCCATCATGATTTTATCTGCAACAAATGAAGACATAATGATTTAAAATTTATTGCGTGCAAAATTACTGCTTTCCCACGACATTCCGAAACTTTTAACCACAGATTACACCAATTTCACAGTTTTTTAACGAATACATTTGTGTTTCGTAAAAATGTAACCGAATTGTAATCACTGAATCTCGTCTTTTTACGTTTGTTTTCATATCTTTGTGGCAAAATTAAAAACTATATAGAAAATGACGATTGATTTGTTTTTCAGGTTACTTGGCTCACTGGCATTACTCATTTATGGCATGAAGACGATGAGTGACGCCTTACAGAAAATGGCGGGACCAAGTTTAAGACACGTCTTAGGTCGTATGACAGGAAATCGACTAAGCGGTATGTTGACAGGAACAATGGTGACCTGTGCCGTCCAATCCTCATCAGCTACGACGGTGATGACGGTATCGTTTGTATCGGCAGGTCTGCTCACGCTGGCGCAAGCTATCTCGGTCATCATGGGTGCCAATATCGGCACGACACTCACGGCATGGATCATGTCATTAGGCTATAATCTCGATCTGACCAACGTTGTATTTCCAGCTTTTTTGGTGGGTATGGTACTCATCTACAAGAAACGGCATCGCGTGGCTGGCGATTTTCTCTTCGGACTGGCTTTCCTTTTCTGGTCATTGGTCATGCTGAGTAGCGTGGGACGCGATATGGACCTGTCGCACAATGCCGATGTAGTCAGTTTCTTTGCCTCTTTTGATACGAGTAGCTATCTCACCATCCTCATTTTCCTGGCTGCCGGCACCGTAATCACCTGTATAGTGCAGTCGTCGGCGGCAGTCATGGCCATCACCATACTCCTATGTTCTACGGGAGTATTGCCCATCTATATGGGTATTGCCTTGGTCATGGGCGAGAATATCGGCACCACGGCTACCGCAAACTTGGCTGCCCTGGGCGCAGGAAATGAGGCGCGACGGGCTGCATTAGCTCACTTGTTATTCAATGTTTTTGGTGTCATTTGGGTGCTCGCGGTGTTCTATCCTTTTGTCAACATGGTCTGCGGACTTGTTGGCTATACACCTTCCTTGTCTGGACAGGCAGAGCGGATTCCCGTTGTACTGGCGATGTTCCATACTTGTTTCAACATCCTCAATACAGCCCTGCTCATTGGGTTTATACCCCAAATAGAACGACTCGTTTGCAGGCTTTTGCCTGACAAGCCAACCAAGGTTAAGCCACCTACCACGCTACATTTCATCAGCAGCGGTGTGATAGAGACGCCAGAAATAGCCATCCTTCAGGCGCAGAAAGAAACTGTTCATTTTGCCGAACGCATGCATCGTATGTTCGGCATGGTGTGTTCTCTTATCGACGAGAAGAACAAAAAGGAGTTCGCCAGTCAGTATGCACGTATCGAACACTACGAGACCATCGCTGACAATATGGAAATAGAGATTGCTAATTACCTGGAGAAAGTGGGTAATGAACATCTGTCGGACGAAACGAAAGATAAAACGCGAGTAATGCTACGTCAGATTGGCGAATTGGAATCTATCGGCGATGGATGTTACAAGATTGCACGAACGATCAGTCATCTGCGTGGAAACAAAGAGGACTTTACTAACGAGCAATACAGCAGGTTGCGTGACATGCTGCGACTGGTTAATGAGGCTATAGTGCAAATGATTGTTGTGGTGAGCGGTCGCCGAAAAGACCTGTCACTCACCGACTCACTATCTATCGAGAACGATATCAATGAATTGCGCAACCGACTCAGGGATGAAACCATGATGAACGTCAATTCGCATCAATATACTTACGAACTCGGAACGCTCTACAACGACATCGTGACCGATTGTGAAAAGATTGGCGACTACACGATCAATATTGTAGAAGCCCGCTTAGGTAAACATCTGCTCAACTATAATACTTTAAGTCTGAACCTAGACAAAAAGACGGTGACCGTCGATGGCAATGCCATAAAACTCACCCGCACTGAGTACTCACTCCTTCATCAGCTCCTTGCCAACCGCGGCAAAGTACTCTCTCGCCAACACCTGATGGAGACGGTATGGGATGGCGTCGTCGTCACCGACCGCACGGTCAATGTCAACATCACCCGTCTGCGAAAAAAACTGGGACCGTACGCTCAAAACATTGTCAGTCGCACAGGATTTGGGTATGTATTTGAGGAATAATGCCCCCGTAGTGTACTGAATAAGTTGACAAAATTAGAGTTCAACTTATTCAGTACACTACACAGGGAGAATTTAAATAAAAATTGTACATACGACACCATGTTTCGTAGACTGCTCAGGATCAGCAGTTTACGTGACAGAGGCACGGGTGTAGGTATACACCAATCGAGCGCAAGTCGTACACCGCCCCCAAAAGTTGAAAAAACAAACATTTAGTCCCTTTCCTGCAACTGTTATGTGTTTGCGTTCCAACTACTATGAGTTTGGAACGCAACTACATAGTAGTTGGCTTGCAAACTCATAGTAGTTGGAAGGTCGGTGTTCGACTTTCGCCTAAAAG
>JAFRYZ010000040.1 GCA_017442825.1 Prevotella sp.
ATTGTCTGCCACAATCGGGTTCCAGACATTCTCTGCTGGGATGTACTCGATAAAACATTTTCCTCGTTCGACACTTTTTAGGAACACCAAGCCCTCATCGAAACGTTCCGCCAGCCATGCTTTCTTTGATGACACCTGAACATCCTTGTTGTTGGAAATCGCGCAGCAGATATGCTCCTGCTCCAGATTCTCTTTCGTTACTCTGATGTATTCCATATTTACTTGCCGAATGATGATACGAAATACACAGGTTTCTCTTGATGGTTCTCACAGTCGTGATGATTGCAGGATTCAAGAGAGTCTTTCAACTCGCCATTCTGATAGACCTTTAGTACGTCTTCAACCTTTCCGTGACAGCCTCTGATGACCGCGATGCCGTGAGCTGAAAGCTTGTTGTAGGCTCCCATACCCATGTTGCCAGCCAGCATTAGGGTGATGCCCATCTCCTGCATGACTGATGCGATGTTCGACTTGCATCCGCATCCTTCAGGAGAATCCAGACGCTCTTGCTTTATAACCTGATTCTGTTCGTCGAGTGTTACTACGGTATAATAGGCACAGTGACCGAAGTGGTCATCAACCATGCCATCACGTGTCGGAATTGCTATTAACTTCATCATTTTACTGTTTTTTATTTGCAAAGGTACTCATTATTCCCCATTTTTTCGTATATTTGCAGCCATATTTATGATAGTTTATGAGTAAGCGAGCATATATTCAGGCAAACAAAGAGTGGCCTGGCGGTTCAGCGCTTATCTTTGAAATAGAACTGTTAGGAATAGGATGAGTGAATTTAGAGAAATGAGGCGCAAACGCCAACTGCTTTCAGATGATGAGAGTATTGGTATTTTGCAGAAGGCAACAGCTGGTACTTTGGCACTGCTGGGTGATAATGATTATCAGTATGCCGTTCCTATCAGCTATGTCTATCATGAGCGAAAGCTGTATTTCCACAGCGCATTGGCTGGCCACAAAGTTGATGCCATCAGGAACTGCGACAAGGCTTCTTTCTGTGTCATCGACAAAGACGATGTTCAGCCAGAGAAATACACGACCTTCTTCCGTAGCGTGATTGCTTTCGGCAGAATCCATATCATCGAGGATGAAACGGAAAAGTTGGCAATGGCCCGTATGCTGGGCAACCGCTACAATCCGAACAATGATGAAAGCCTGCAAAAGGAAATAGAAAGCGGCCTTTCCCGTATGTTGATGATTCGTTTCGACATTGAGCATTTAACAGGCAAGGAGGCAATAGAATTGGTAAGACAAAGATAATACGATAGAAATGACTGAGAAAGAGAAGATGCTGTCAGGCGAGGTTTATTCTGCCGTTGACCCTGAACTGTTAGAAGAGTTGATGGTGACAAGAGAGATGCTCTACGAATACAACTCCCTGCATCCGTCTGAAACCCGGCGGATGAAGGAAATCCTGAAGGGCTTGCTTGGTTATGTGGCAGATGACAAGTTTCTCATCAACCAGCCGTTCCGCTGCGACTATGGCAAGCAGATAAGCATCGGCAAACGGTTCTTTGCCAACTTCAATTTCACGGTTCTCGATGAAGCCCGTGTTACTATTGGTGATGATTGTTTCATCGGCCCTAATGTCAGCATCTATACGGCCTGTCATAGTACAGACCCTGTAGAGCGCAACTCCCGTCAGGAATGGGCAAAGCCTGTTTCTATCGGCCATAACGTATGGATTGGAGGTAGTGTAACCATCCTTCCAGGAGTAACTATCGGTGATAATGTCACCATCGGAGCAGGTTCTGTAGTAGTAGGTGATATTCCGCCAAATATTATTGCCGTAGGAAACCCATGCAAGGTCATCAAAAATCTATAATAGGATTAATACTTAAGAAAAAGGGAACCTCATTACTGAGATTCCCGAGAGTCCTCTTTCGAGGCATATGATAGAGGCAAGTAAACAATCTTAGCGATTAGTTGAAGTGTCCGTGCTTACCACCACGGTTATTCATCGTAATGTGGCGGTCTGCACCATGACGATCGTTGTGTGCTACACCATGCTTGCCGTGATGCGGAGCCGGAGCTGGAGCGTGACGATGCACAGCTGGAGCAGGTGCGGGCTTGTGCATGTGGGCATAGTGTGAGCCATGAACTCTGTTATGACCACCACGGTAGCTCATGAACACCTTCGGATGTGCATTATAGAAATGGCCTCTGCCATAGTGAGTGTACACTGCGAATGTCCATCCACCAGCCTTCCAAGCCACGGGGCGATAGAAGTGGTTCAGTGCTACATACTTGTCATGCTGCCACGGAGTCAGCACGAAGCGGAGGTCTGCGTTACGACGATCCCACCAGATGCCAAACACGTCGCCATGA